>NZ_JAOWFU010000009.1:0-238 GCF_030333525.1 Citrobacter sp. CK188 | reverse complement strand
ATTTTTCGTCTTGCGACGTCAAGAATCCATGTCACTTTGAGTGCCCACACAGATTGTCTGATAAATTGTTAAAGAGCAGTGCCGCTTCGCTTTTTCTCAGCGGCGCGGGGTGTGCATAATACGCTTTCCCGCTTGAGAGTCAAGCATTTATTTTTGCTTTTTCTCTGCCGGCGTTCATCGCTGAACCCCGCTGACCCGGCGGCCTGTGTGCCGTTGTTCCGTGTCAGTGGAGGCGCAT
>NZ_JAOWFU010000008.1:0-206 GCF_030333525.1 Citrobacter sp. CK188 | reverse complement strand
GCATCCGTAGCTCAGCTGGATAGAGTACTCGGCTACGAACCGAGCGGTCGGAGGTTCGAATCCTCCCGGATGCACCATCTCTTACTTGATACGGCTTTAGTAGCGGTATCAAAATCTGCAATAAAGTAAGTTTCCCGATGCATCCGTAGCTCAGCTGGATAGAGTACTCGGCTACGAACCGAGCGGTCGGAGGTTCGAATCCTCCC
>NZ_JAOWFU010000007.1:0-506 GCF_030333525.1 Citrobacter sp. CK188 | reverse complement strand
TGCGAAAATTTGAGAGACTCATACACACTTTACGTGTGTCGTTTCAATTTTCAGCTTGATCCAGATTTTTAAAGAGCAAAACTTCGCAGTGAACCTTTTCAGGTACACTCTGAAGTTTTCTTATATGAGCAGTAAAATATGGTGGAGCTATGCGGGATCGAACCGCAGACCTCCTGCGTGCAAAGCAGGCGCTCTCCCAGCTGAGCTATAGCCCCATACAGTACAGTCAGAACCTCTTACCGATGATTTTTCCTGAGACAAGGCGTGGAATGACGAAGCATACTTAAAGTATGTGAGTCATTTCACAACGCAGTATTCAGGGAAAATCTGGTAGGCCTGAGTGGACTTGAACCACCGACCTCACCCTTATCAGGGGTGCGCTCTAACCACCTGAGCTACAAGCCTGTAGAGGTTTTTACTGCTCGTTTTTCATCAGACAATCTGTGTGGACACTGCAAAGGCAGGTTCTTTAAGGTAAGGAGGTGATCCAACCGCAGGTTCCCCTA
>NZ_JAOWFU010000006.1:0-262 GCF_030333525.1 Citrobacter sp. CK188 | reverse complement strand
CAGTGTCCCCTTCGTCTAGAGGCCCAGGACACCGCCCTTTCACGGCGGTAACAGGGGTTCGAATCCCCTAGGGGACGCCAGCGTTCAACTGATGAGGTCAGACCTCCCAGGGGACGCCACTTGCTGGTTTGTGTGAGTGAAAGTCGCCGGCCCCCGTATCTCAAAACTGACTTGCGAGTCATGTTTGAGATATTTGCTCTTTAAAAATCTGGATCAAGCTGAAAATTGAAACGACACACGTAAAGTGTGTATGAGTCTCTCA
>NZ_JAOWFU010000001.1:0-292220 GCF_030333525.1 Citrobacter sp. CK188 | reverse complement strand
AGGCAGACGGAATAAGGCGAATAAACCGCGCAGCGGCGATTTTCCTTGCCGGAGAGCCAGGGTTGCAAGGGAGGCGGCGGCGAGCCTCCCTTGCACGTTCACAGGTGACGAGGCTCCAGATAAATGCTGAACCTAAAGTGAACGGCACAATATTTCAGAGTGAAATAATCTCCTCATAGAAAACATCCGCTACCATATGATTTTCGTATACCTTCTCCCTTTGACCGCCCAACTATTGATCCAGAACACGTCAAAAGTATGATGAATCTTTAGAATCGTCATACTCATTTAGTCGTACCTCTTTTTAATCGGGGCCACCATTTTGTCCAGACTACGCCGCACACTTTTTGCGCTGCTGGCCTGTGCGTCATTCCTCGCGCATGCCGCCGCACCTGACGAGATCACCACCGCATGGCCGGTAAACGTAGGGCCGCTAAATCCGCACCTTTATACGCCTAACCAGATGTTCGCCCAGAGCATGGTGTATGAACCGCTGGTGAAGTATCAGGCGGATGGTTCAGTAAAACCCTGGCTGGCAAAAAGCTGGACCCACTCGGCAGATGGCAAAACCTGGGTGTTTACGCTGCGCGATGACGTAACCTTCTCTAACGGCGAAGCGTTTAACGCCCAGGCCGCAGCAGAGAACTTCCGCGCGGTGCTTGATAACCGCCAGCGCCATGCCTGGCTGGAGCTGACGAACCAAATCACCGACGTCAAAGCGCTGAGTAAAACCGAACTGCAAATCACCCTGAAAAGCGCCTATTATCCTTTCCTGCAAGAACTCGCCCTGCCGCGCCCTTTCCGCTTTATCGCCCCGTCCCAGTTTAAAAACAACGAAACGATGAACGGCATTAAAGCGCCTGTCGGAACCGGGCCGTGGGTTCTGAAAGCGTCGAAGCTCAACCAGTACGACGTGCTGGTACGCAATGACCACTACTGGGGCGAGAAACCCGCGATCCGCCAGATAACGATTAAAGTGATCCCGGACCCGACGACCCGTGCGGTGGCCTTTGAGACCGGCGATATTGACCAGCTGTATGGCAATGAAGGACTGCTGCCGCTCGATACCTTCGCCCGTTTCAGCCAGACGCCGGAATACCGTACCCAGCTTTCCGCGCCGGTTGAGACCGTCATGCTGGCGCTGAACTCCGCCAAAGCGCCAACCAACGAGCTGGCGGTGCGTGAAGCGCTGAACTATGCGGTAAATAAAAAATCGCTGATCGATAATGCCCTGTACGGCACCCAGCAGATCGCCGATACGCTGTTTGCCCCCTCCGTGCCTTACGCCGACATTGGCCTGAAACCACGCCAGTACGATCCCCAACAGGCTAATGCGCTGCTGGAAAAAGCGGGCTGGACATTGCCTGCCGGGAAAACCATTCGTGAAAAAGCCGGTCAGCCGCTGCACGTTGAGCTGGCCTATATCGGCACCGACGCGCTGAGCAAATCGATGGCGGAAATCATCCAGGCCGATATGCGCAAAGTGGGCGTCGATGTGTCGCTGGTAGGCGAGGAAGAGAGCAGTATTTATGCCCGTATGCGCGATGGCCGTTTTGGGATGATTTTCTCCCGCACCTGGGGCGCGCCGTACGATCCGCATGCGTTTATGAGCTCGATGCGCGTACCGTCCCACGCCGATTATCAGGCGCAGCTTGGGCTGCCGGACAAAGCGCAAATTGATAAAGAAATTGGCGAGGTGCTCACCACCACCGATGAGGCGCAGCGTAAGTCTCTGTATCGCGACATCCTGACGCGTCTGCATAACGATGCGGTGTATCTGCCCATCAGCTATATGTCGATGATGGTGGTGGCGAAACCCGAGCTGGGGAAAATTCCTTATGCGCCCATTACCTCCGAGATCCCATTTGAACAGATCAACCCGGTGAAACCCTGATGCTGCGTTATATTGTGCGGCGCATTTTACTGCTGATCCCGATGATTTTCGCCGCGTCGGTAATTATCTTTTTAATGCTGCGCATGGGCACCGGCGACCCGGCGCTCGACTATCTGCGACTCTCTAACTTACCGCCAACGCCAGAGATGGTCGCCTCCACGCGGGTTATGCTGGGGCTGGATCAACCGCTGGTCGTGCAGTACGGCTCCTGGCTGTGGAAAGCGCTGCATCTGGATTTTGGCATCTCTTTCGCCACTCAGCGCCCGGTGCTGGAGGACGTACTGAACTTTCTGCCCGCCACGCTACAGCTGGCGGGCGCGGCGCTGGTGCTGATCCTGCTCACGTCTGTACCGCTGGGGATCTGGGCGGCGCGCCATCGTGACCGTCTGCCGGACTTCATCGTGCGGCTGATCGCGTTTCTCGGCGTATCAATGCCCAACTTCTGGCTCGCCTTCCTGCTGGTGATGTTCTTCTCGGTGTATTTAAAGTGGCTACCGGCAATGGGCTACGGCGGCTGGCAGCACATCATTCTGCCTGCGGTGTCGATTGCGTTTATGTCGCTGGCGATTAACGCCCGCCTGCTGCGCGCCAGCATGCTGGAAGTCGCCGGTCAGCGCCACGTCACATGGGCGCGTCTGCGCGGCCTGAACGCGAAACAAACCGAGCGCCGCCATATTCTGCGTAACGCTTCGCTACCCATGATTACCGCCGTCGGGATGCACATTGGCGAACTGATTGGCGGCACGATGATTATCGAAAACATCTTCGCCTGGCCGGGCGTCGGGCGCTATGCGGTGTCAGCCATTTTTAACCGCGACTACCCGGTCATTCAGTGCTTTACGCTCATTATGGTGGTGGTTTTCGTGGTCTGTAACCTGATTGTTGACCTGCTGAACGCCGCGCTGGACCCGCGCATTCGTCGCCATGAAGGAGCGCATTCGTGAATTTTTTTCTCTCTGCACGCTGGCCGGTGCGCCTGGCGCTCCTCATTATCGCTTTGCTGGCGATCATCGCGCTCACCAGCCAGTGGTGGTTGCCGTACGATCCGCAGGCGATTGATTTACCGTCACGTTTACTGTCGCCGGACAGCCAGCACTGGCTGGGCACCGACCATCTGGGACGCGATATTTTCTCCCGCCTGCTGGCGGCAACCCGCGTCTCGCTCGGTTCCGTAATCGCCTGTTTGTTGCTGGTGTTAGCGCTGGGGCTGATCGTCGGCGGCAGCGCCGGGCTGATGGGCGGTCGCGTCGATCAGTTCACCATGCGCGTCGCGGATATCTTTATGACGTTCCCGACCTCCATCCTCTCTTTTTTCCTCGTGGGCGTGTTGGGGACGGGGTTGACCAACGTCATCATCGCAATCGCCCTGTCGCACTGGGCCTGGTATGCGCGGATGGTGCGCAGCCTGGTGATCTCCCTGCGCCAGCGTGAATTTGTGCTCGCCTCGCGCCTTTCCGGCGCCGGGCATGTGCGCGTGTTTATCGACCACCTGGCCGGGGCGGTAATTCCCTCCCTGCTCGTGCTGGCGACGCTGGATATCGGCCATATGATGCTGCACGTCGCCGGGATGTCATTCCTCGGCCTCGGCGTCACTGCGCCAACGCCGGAATGGGGCGTAATGATTAACGATGCGCGCCAGTATATCTGGACTCAGCCGCTACAGATGTTCTGGCCGGGACTGGCGCTGTTTATCAGCGTGATGGCCTTTAACATGGTGGGTGACGCCCTGCGCGATCACCTCGACCCTCATCTGGTGACGGAGCATGCCCACTGATGCCACAACAAATTGAATTACAAAACATTGTGTTGCAAGCAGACAGACCGTTGGTGCACGGCGTGTCGTTAGCGCTCAGGCGCGGGCGCGTACTGGCGCTGGTAGGCGGCAGCGGCAGCGGTAAATCGCTGACCTGCGCGGCGGCGCTGGGCATCCTGCCCGCAGGCGTGCGTCAGACAGCGGGCGCCATTCTGGCCGATGGTCAGCCGATTTCCCCCTGCAAGCTGCGTGGAATTAAGGTCGCGACCATCATGCAGAACCCGCGCAGCGCCTTTAATCCGCTGCACACGATGGCGGCCCACGCAAAAGAAACCTGCCTGGCGGCAGGTAAACCGGCGGATGACGCCACGCTTATCGCGGCGCTGGAGGCGGTAGGTCTGGAAAATGCCGCGCGGGTGCTGAAGCTTTACCCGTTCGAGATGAGCGGCGGCATGCTGCAACGCATGATGATTGCGATGGCGCTGCTGTGTGACGCGCCGTTCATCATCGCGGACGAACCAACAACCGACCTGGATGTGGTCGCCCAGGCACGAATCCTCGATCTCCTGGAAAGCATTATGCGTAGCCGCGCGCCCGGTATGTTGCTGGTCACTCATGATATGGGCGTCGTCGCGCGACTGGCGGACGATGTGGCAGTAATGGACAACGGCAAGATCGTAGAACTGGGTGACGTTGAAACGTTATTCCGCACCCCGCAGCATAGCGTGACGCGTAATCTGGTTTCGGCGCATCTCGCGCTGTACGGTATGGAGTTAGCC
Source organism: Citrobacter sp. CK188 (assembly GCF_030333525.1). NCBI lineage: Bacteria > Pseudomonadati > Pseudomonadota > Gammaproteobacteria > Enterobacterales > Enterobacteriaceae > Citrobacter > Citrobacter sp. CK188. Next base: position 287,794 of record NZ_JAOWFU010000001.1, on the reverse strand, counting down.
TCATGACGTTACTGACGGTAAGCGGTATTTCCCATCAATACGCGCACGCTAACCTCAGCGGCAAACATCAGCATCACACGGTGCTGAAAGAGGTGTCATTAAGCCTGAAAAGCGGCGAAACCGTGGCGTTATTGGGGCGTAGCGGCTGCGGGAAAAGCACGCTTGCCCGCCTGCTGGTCGGGCTGGAATCGCCGACGCAGGGCCGTGTCTGCTGGCAGGACGAGCCGCTCTCCACGCTTAACCGGGCCAGACAAAAAGCGTTTCGCCGTGATATCCAGATGGTGTTTCAGGACTCAATCAGCGCGGTAAACCCGCGTAAAACCGTACGCGAGATCCTGCGTGAACCGATGCGCCATTTGCTGTCGCTTTCCAGAGCCGAGCAAATCGCGCGCGCCAGCGAGATGCTGCGGGCGGTGGATCTGGACGACACGCTTCTGGATAAACGTCCGCCACAGCTGAGCGGCGGGCAATTACAACGCGTCTGCCTGGCGCGGGCGCTGGCGGTCGAACCCAAATTACTGATTCTGGATGAAGCGGTCTCCAACCTCGATCTGGTATTGCAGGCGGGCGTCATTCGTCTGCTCAAAAAGCTGCAACAGCAGTTCGGCACCGCCTGTCTGTTTATCACCCACGATTTACGTCTGGTGGAACGTTTTTGCCACCGGGTAATGGTGATGGATGAAGGGCAGATTGTTGAGACGCGAACCGTAGGTGACACATTAACCTTTTCCTCTGACGCCGGGCGTGTGTTACAAAATGCGGTACTTCCCGCATTTCCCGTGCGCCGTCGCGCGACAGAAAAGGTTTAATTCAGATGCAACGTGTCACTATTACTCTCGATGACGATTTACTCGAAACGCTGGATAGCCTGAGCCAGCGCCGGGGCTACAACAACCGCTCCGAAGCGATTCGTGACATTCTGCGCGGCGCGCTGGCGCAGGAGGCCACGCAGGAGCACGGCACCCAGGGCTTCGCGGTGCTCTCGTATGTTTATGAGCATGAGAAACGCGATTTAGCCAGCCGCATCGTTTCCACTCAGCATCATCACCATGATTTGTCGGTGGCGACGCTGCATGTACACATTAATCACGACGACTGTCTGGAGATCGCCGTACTGAAAGGCGACATGGGCGACGTTCAGCATTTTGCCGATGACGTCATCGCCCAGCGCGGCGTGCGCCACGGTCATTTGCAGTGTTTGCCGAAGGAAGAGTGATTGCCCGTTTCGTTGCCGGGGGCGCTTCGCTTGCCCGGCCTACATCGTTTCCGTTGGTAGTTCACAGGCCGGATAAGGCGCAGCCGCCATCCGGCAATAATGTTTACGCCATCGTGCCAATCGTCTTTCTGAAACGCAGTAGCGCTATCAGGAAGAAAGCGCTGCCGATCGCCAGCAGCGTCAGAAACTGCGGCCAGACGATGCCAAACCCGGCGCCGCGATAAAGTATCGCCTGCGCGAGGCTGACAAAGTGAGTGGTCGGCATCGTCAGCATGATGTCCTGCACCACCTGCGGCATACTTTCACGCGGCGTGGAACCGCCGGAGAGCATCTGCAACGGCAGCAGCACCAGAATCATCAGCAGCCCCAGTTGCGGCATCGAACGCGCCAGGGTGCCCATAAAAATGCCGATAGACGTGGTGGCGAACAGGCTTAACGCGACCCCCAGCATAAACAGCGGAATGGAGCCCTCAATCGGCACGCCGAGTGCCCCCTTCACCATCAGCATCAGCGACAGCCCGGAAACCACCAGCACCACCAGCCCCATCGACCAGACCTTCGCCATCATGATCTCAAACGGGGTGATCGGCATCACCAGCAGGTGTTCAATCGTCCCGTGCTCCCGCTCGCGGATCAGCGCCGAGCCGGTCAGCACAATCGCCAGCATGGTGATGTTATTAATAATCGCCATTACGCCGCCGAACCATGCCGGGTCCAGATTTGGGTTGAAGCGCATCCGGGTTTCCAGCGAGACCAGCGGCTCGCTATTGTCGCGGTAACGCGCCACAAAGCTGTTCACCTCGCCGCTGATAATGTTCTGGATATAGCTGTTGCCGGTAAACGCCTGACTCATGCGCGTCGCATCGACGTTCACCTGAATATCCGGCTGCCGCCCCGCCAGCACATCCCGTTGGAAATTGGGCGGAATATTGACGGCAAAGGTGTAACGTCCGGCATCCAGTCCGGCGTCCATCTCATCGGCGGTGATCATCTCCGGCGGCAGGAACCACGGGCGATAGAAGCTGTTCACAATGCGATTCGACAGCTGAGACTGGTCCATATCGGCAATCGCGATTGGCGCAAAGTGCAGCGAACCCGGCAGAACGGTGGCGGAGGAGTACACCGAAATCGTGAAGGCAAAGACAATCAGCGTCAGCATTGCCTTATCCCCCAGCAGGCTGCGTAGCTCTTTGATACCGAGGTTATAAATATTGCGTAATCGGCGCATCACCCCTCCTGTTTTTTCAGCAGCAATACGCTCAGGCCAATCACCAGCGGAATGGCGATCGCCAACGGCACGAACAGCGGCCAGAGATCCATCAGATCCAGCGCTTTCGAGAACGTCCCTCGCGCGATCGTCAGAAAATGGCTGGTCGGGTAGATCTCGCCGATCCATCTCCCCGGCCCTTCCAGCGACGCCACCGGGTCGATCATCCCGGAGAATTGCGTCGCCGGGATCAGCGTAATGATCGAGGTGCCGAAAATCGCGGCGATCTGGCTTTTCATAAACGTCGAAATCAGCAGCCCCATTCCGGTGGCGATGGTGACGTAGAGCAGCGCCGCCAGGGTGAGCGTCAGGAAGCTGCCCTTATGCGGCACGCCAAAAACGAACACCGACAGCGCGCAGAGCAACAGGAAGTTCAGCATCCCCAGCGCGATGTACGGCAACTGTTTACCGAGTAAAAATTCGCTGCGGGTGGTCGGCGTCACATACAAGTTGATAATCGATCCCAGCTCTTTTTCACGCACCACGCTCAGGGCGCTGAGCATCGACGGGATCATCATCAACAGCAGCGGAATCACCGCCGGCACAATCGCTGGCAGGCTTTTCACATCCGGGTTGTAGCGATAGCGCGTTTCAATGGTCATCAGCCCGCCCTGGCTGCTGGCATTCGGCTGACGGCTCGCCACATCCTGTAGCCAGCTCTGGTGCATCGCCTGTACGTATCCCCTTACCGTTTCGGCGCGACTGGGCATTGCGCCATCTACCCACACGCCAATCTGCACCGGCGTGCCGCGGGCGATATCCCGTCCAAAATTGGGCGGAAGTTCTATCGCGACCGCCACCTCGCCCGAGCGCATACGTCGGTCAAGATCGTCATAGCTGGTGAGCGGCGACTGCTCGATAAAATAGCGAGACCCCGCCAGGTTCAACGACCAGGCCTGGCTGCTGACGGTCCGATCGCGATCGAGCACGGCAAAGCGCAGATTTTCCACATCCATGCTGATACCGTAGCCCATGATCAGCATCAAAATGACCGTCCCCAGCAAGGCCAGCGTTGACCGCACCGGATCGCGACGCAGCTCCAGCGCTTCACGGCGGCTGTAGCTGAACAGGCGTCGCAGACTAAAGCCCTGGCGCGGCGGTTTACTCGTTTTATGCGCGTCTGGCGCGTCCGCTGGCGGCAGCGGTGATACTGGCGCAGGCCCTGCGGCTTCCTGTAACCAGGAGATAAACGCCTCTTCAAGACTGGCAGCGCCCCGCCGTTCTACCAGTTCCTGCGGCGTGCCGCTGGCAAGCACCTTTCCGGCGTGCATCAGCGACATACGGTCACAGCGTTCCGCTTCGTTCATAAAGTGGGTGGAGATAAAAATGGTCACCTTATCCTGGCGCGACAGATCCACCATCAACTGCCAGAACATATCCCTGGCGACCGGGTCCACGCCGGAGGTCGGCTCATCCAGAATCAGCATTTCCGGGCGATGGATCACCGCCACCGCCAGCGACAAGCGCTGGCGAATACCGAGCGGCAGCGCCTCCGGCAGCATATCTTCGACGTCAGAGAGCATAAAACGCTCGCTCATCTGCGCTACGCGCTGCGGAATCTCTGCGTCCGGGATGTGGAACAGGCGGGCATGTAGCTCCAGGTTTTGCCGCACGGTCAGCTCGCTGTAGAGTGAAAACGCCTGCGACATGTAACCCACCCGGCGGCGGGTTTCGATATCCTTCGGGTCAACCGACTGTCCGAACAGCCAGGCTCCCCCTTCGCTGGCAGGCAGCAGCCCGGTGAGCATTTTCATGGTGGTGGACTTGCCGCAGCCGTTCGATCCCAGAAAACCAAAAATCTCTCCGCGCGGGATGCGGAAATTGACGTGATCGACGGCGACGAAATTGCCAAACCGCATGGTCAGATCTTTCGCCTCAATAGCGATCTCTTCCTGCGTCGCATCATAAGGCGGGATAACAACGGGTTTGTGCGCCTGGCGCTGCGCCTCTGGCAACAGGGCGATAAACGCCTGCTCCAGCGTGGCGCTGCCGGTTTTGTCCCGCAGTTCTTGCGCACTGCCCGTCGCCATCACTTCACCTGCGTTCATCGCCACCAGCCAGTCGAAACGCTCGGCTTCTTCCATATAGGCCGTGGCAACCAGCACGCTCATGTTAGTCTGCCGCTGACGAATGCTGTCGATCAACGCCCAGAACTGGGCGCGGGAAAGCGGGTCAACCCCGGTGGTAGGCTCATCAAGAATCAGCAGTTCCGGGTCATGGATCAGCGCGCAGCACAGCCCCAGTTTTTGTTTCATGCCGCCCGAGAGCTTCCCCGCCGGGCGATCGCGAAACGGCGCCAGCCCGGTGCTGTTCAGCAGATCGGTAATTCGCGCTTCACGCTCCGCTTTATCATGCCCGAAGAGACGCGCGAAGAAATCGACGTTCTCATACACCGACAGCGTATGGTAGAGGTTCTTTCCCAGCCCCTGCGGCATCCAGGCTATCCGTGGGCAGACATCGCGGCGGTGCGTCGCGTCGCGCATGTCGCCGCCCAGCACCCGCACATTGCCCTGCTCGATAACGCGCGCGCCGGAGATAAGCGACAGCAGGCTCGACTTACCGACGCCATCCGGGCCAATCAGCCCCACCATACAGCGAGCGGGGATATCCAGCGTGATGTTGTTCAGCGCCACCGTTGCCCCGTAATGCTGACTCACGCCGTCAAGGTGCGCCACGGTAGGAATGGGAAGACGCGCCAGGTTCGTCATTGCGGCAGCCTCACCGCCAGATCGTCAGGCCAGGGGCGCTGTTCATCCAGCCGCACCCATGCCATACCCGGCAAACCGGTTTTAACGTATTCCAGATGCTGCTGTAACAGCGCTGGCGGGATACGCGCCTTCACGCGGAACATCAGCTTCAGCCGTTCATCGCTGGTTTCGACGGTTTTCGGCGTGAACTGCGCAACACTGGCGACAAAACTGATGGTGGCCGGAATGCGCAGGCTGGGCGCGGCATCCAGCACCAGGCGCGCTTCTCCGCCAATTTTCAGCAGGCCGGCCTGCTCGGTCGGCAGGAAGAAGGTCATGTAGACATCGCTGAGATCGACCATATTCAGCACCCGGCCGCCCGCAGACAGCACCTCTCCCGGTTCGGCAACGCGGTACTGGACGCGGCCATCTCGCGGCGCTTTTAATTCACTGTCATCGATGTCCGCCACAATGCGTCGTTCGGTAGCCTGCGCCGCGTCTACGCGGGTCTGCGCCTGAATAATGCTGGTGCGGGCCGCTTCAATCGCCGCTTTCGTCGCAGAGACCTGGGCTTTGGCGGATTCCAGCGCGGCGCGAGCGCTTTCGGCAGCGGCGCGATCGTCATCCAGCTGTTGAGCGGAAACCGCACCGCGCTGCGACAGCGAGCGGGAACGCACATGACGTTTGGAGACCGAATCCAGCTCGGCTTCACGCTGCTTCACCACCGACTGGGCGGCGCGCGTTTCGCTCTGGCGTTGCTCCAGCAGGGCGCGCGCGGCGGCAACCGCGCTTTCAGCCTCTTTGATTTGCGCGATGGCTTCCAGCCGCTGTTCCTGCAACACGCGGGTGTCCATCTTCGCCAGCACCTCGCCCTGGCGCACAAATTGCCCTTCCGACACCAGAATGGTGTCAATTCGACCGGCGATTTTGGTGGCAATATCGACTTCTGTTGCCTCAATTCTGCCGTTGCTGGCGGCAAAGCCATCCGGTACGCCAGCAGGACGTAGCATCCACCACGCTACGGCTGCTATTGCCACCAGGATGCCAACACTCCACCACACCAGATGACGCTTTATTTTGTCCATATCCGACCCGCCGTGATCCCTGTTAGCCAACAATGCGTGTCACAACCCCCCCCGAACACATGTTCAGCGGGATATTCCATCCGGGATAAGAAGGAAAAAAAGAAAATGGCCAGACGGCATGCAGGCGTCAGCGCGGCGCTCGCCGTAAAGGAAAGTGAATGACGGAAATGCTCGAAAAACGGGTACTAATGTTGTCATCATCAGCGTTCCTGGCCGTAAATGAAACACGCATACTCATATGTACTATCAATGAAATACTAACACCAATACCCGTTATGTCTATTCACTTCATTCTTTAATGGGTTTCGCTGGCTTTTATTGGCAGAGAGACGATGTGGTATATCAACCGTTGATAAACCATCTAAATTATAAACATTGTGAATGGTTAACATTCTCTATACTGGCGGCTCATTTTATCGATCTCGTTATGGCGAGGCTCCTGCACAAATATAAGTTACCGCCCTGCTGGTATCGAGAGAGACCACTCAGGGAAATACAGGCATCCATCGAATCAAGGTGTTGCCAAGGTAACTTCTGACGGCGTAAACACCGGACAGATACGTTGTGCAGTGCTAAAACCAGGACGTAGGGATCTGCCTGTGCTCATCCTGTCTTGTTCGCCCCTATGAGAGCTTTTTATAGGGAATTACATCAATGTCATCCATCCACGTTTGCAACGCACATCACCCGGCTCCGGCTTTTGACGGCGATGCTATCGCGCAATATATGCGTACCGATTTTATTACGCTGCCGGATCATCTCAGCGTTCATGAGGCGCGTGAATTCTTTGTGTCGCAACTCACCTCAGATGATATTCCCGGCCAGGTGTTTGTGGTTGCGGAAAAACAGCTGCGCGGGGTTTTATCCATCAAGAAACTTTTACAGGCAAGCGACACGGCGCAATCTATCCACGCCTTAATGGACAGTTGCCTGTTTCGCGTCAAACCCGACGACGAACGTCCACACATCATTGCCGAGCTGACCGAACGCCAGCTCGATCTGGTGCCGGTCGTCGATAAAGGCGAGCTGGTCGGCTGCCTGATGGAAAAAGAGATTGCCCATCTTCTGGAAGATGACGTCACTGAAGACGTGCAGCGCCAGGGGGCGACGCTGCCGCTGGAGAAACCGTATCTGGACATCAGCCCGTGGACGCTGTGGAAGAAACGTTCTGTGTGGCTACTGCTGCTGTTTGTGGCGGAAGCCTATACCAGTAGCGTACTGCAACATTTCGAAGAGGCGCTGGAGTCAGCGATTGCGCTGGCCTTCTTCATCCCCCTGCTGATTGGCACCGGCGGCAACAGCGGCACGCAAATAACCTCTACGCTGGTGCGCGCAATGGCACTGGGCGAAGTGCGGCTGCGCGACATGGGGCGGGTCATTCGCAAAGAGGCATCGACCTCGCTGCTGATCGCCATAACGCTGGGCCTGGCGGGTTGTCTGCGCGCCTGGATGATGGGTATCGGCGTGGAAATCACGCTGATCGTCAGCCTGACGCTGGTATGCATTACGCTGTGGAGCGCGGTGGTGTCATCGGTGATCCCGATGGTGCTCAAGCGCATCGGCATCGACCCTGCGGTGGTCTCTGCGCCGTTTATCGCCACGCTGATCGACGGCACCGGACTGATTATCTATTTTAAAATCGCCCAGTATTTTCTTGGCCTGAACTGACGACTGCGCCCGACCGCTCTCTGGTCGGGCAAACCCGTTATCCTTCGCTCAGCGCCTGCGCACATGCCCACGCGCTCGACCAGGCCCACTGGAAGTTATAGCCCCCCAGCCAACCGGTGACATCCATCACCTCGCCGATAAAATAAAGTCCCGGCACTTTTCGGGCCTCCATCGTGCGCGAAGAAAGTTCATCGGTGTTCACGCCGCCAAGCGTCACTTCCGCCGTGCGATAGCCTTCCGTACCGTTAGGCTGTACGCGCCATTCGGTCAGCGTTTCAATCAGCGCTTGCTGCTCGCGTGCGTTCAACTGTTTCAGGGAAACATCCGGGATCTGCCCAAGCTGCTGTAAACATTCCACCAGGCGCTTCGGCAACTGCATCGCCAGCGTATTTTTCAGGCTTTGATTCGGGTGCGCGCAACGTTGTTCATTGAGGAAATCATCAGGATCGACCTCCGGCAGCAAATTGATGCTGACAAATTCGCCGGGCTGCCAGAAACTCGAAATCTGTAAAACCGCCGGGCCTGACAGCCCACGGTGGGTAAAGAGCAGATTTTCACGGAATACCGTACCGTCCTGCGCCGCGATCACCGCAGGCACCGAAACGCCGGATAACACCTGAAGCTGCTCCAGCAGCGGTTTATGCAACGTGAAGGGCACCAGCCCGGCGCGGGTCGGCAGGACATCCAGACCAAACTGTTCAGCAATTTTATAACCCAACGGCGACGCGCCCAGACCCGGCATGGAGAGACCGCCCGTGGCGATCACCACTTTTTTCGCCGCGACCGTCATGCCGTTCAGTTCCAGGGTAAACCCTTCGTCATCACGCGCAATGCTGAGCACTTCGCTGCGCAGGCGCATCGTCACGTTGCCCTTTGCGCATTCCGCCACCAGCATATCGACAATTTGCTGCGCAGAGTCGTCGCAGAACAGCTGGCCGAGCGTCTTTTCATGCCAGGCGATGCCGTGTTTGCCCACCAGATCGATAAAGTCCCACTGGGTGTAACGCGCCAGCGCCGATTTGCAGAAATGGGGGTTCTGGCTCAGATAGGCAGCAGGTTCGACATACAGATTCGTGAAGTTGCAGCGCCCGCCGCCGGACATCAGGATCTTACGCCCCGGTTTTTTACCATTATCGATGAGCAGCACGCGGCGCCCCGCCTGACCGGCCTGCGCCGCACAGAACATACCCGCCGCGCCAGCGCCTATAATAACGGCATCAAACCTTTCCACTTTGCGATCCTCTCTGAAAACAGGGCGTGAATTGTAAAGATTCCTCAGTGGTCGCACCAGCGCCAAAATCGATGGATATGAGTATTTAATTGAATTCTATAAGATAATTCTTTAGTGGCATGACATTAAGCAGGCGTTATATCAAAAAAAGTCTATATTTCACTTTGCCCGCGCCGCGAAAGTCACTGATAATGCGCCGCGTTCATGTCCTCAAAATGGCGTAACGTCCTATGCTACATTTGTTTGCTGGCCTGGATTTACATACCGGGCTTTTATTATTGCTTGCTCTGGCTTTTGTGCTGTTCTACGAAGCGATTAACGGCTTCCATGATACAGCCAACGCAGTGGCAACCGTGATTTATACCCGTGCGATGCGTTCGCAACTGGCGGTTGTTATGGCTGCGGTCTTTAACTTCTTTGGCGTTCTACTGGGCGGTCTGAGTGTAGCCTATGCCATCGTGCATATGTTGCCTACGGATTTGCTGCTTAACATGGGTTCCGCACATGGCCTCGCTATGGTGTTCTCTATGTTGCTGGCGGCCATTATCTGGAACCTCGGTACATGGTACTTTGGTCTGCCTGCCTCCAGTTCCCATACGCTGATTGGCGCCATCATTGGTATCGGTTTAACCAATGCAATGATGACCGGCACTTCAGTGGTGGATGCGCTAAATATACCTAAAGTTATCAATATCTTTGGGTCATTGATTGTCTCCCCTATCGTAGGCCTGGTGTTTGCTGGCGGTCTGATCTTTTTGCTGCGTCGCTACTGGAGCGGCACTAAAAAGCGCGCACGTATCCACCTGACCCCTGCTGAACGTGAAAAGAAAGACGGTAAGAAAAAGCCGCCATTCTGGACGCGTATCGCACTTATCCTCTCGGCTATCGGCGTGGCGTTCTCTCATGGCGCTAACGATGGTCAGAAAGGCATTGGTCTGGTCATGCTGGTTCTGATTGGCGTGGCGCCTGCGGGCTTCGTCGTCAATATGAACGCATCCGGCTATGAAATTACCCGTACCCGCGACGCCATCAACAACGTCGAAACGTACTTCCAGCAGCACCCTGATCTGCTGAAAAAAGTCACCGGCGTGGATCAGCTGATTCCCGCACCGGAACCGGGCGCGACAGAACCCGCAGAGTTCCATTGCCACCCGGCGAATACCATCAATGCGCTTGATCGCGCGAAAGGTATGCTGGCGAATCTGGAAAGCTACGACACGTTAAGCGTTGACCAGCGTAGCCAGCTGCGTCGCATTATGCTGTGCATCTCCGACACGACCGATAAAGTCGTGAAGCTGCCTGGCGTAAGCAATGACGACCAGCGTCTGCTGAAAAAACTGAAAACCGATATGCTGAGCACCATTGAGTACGCGCCGATCTGGATAATCATGGCCGTCGCGCTGGCGCTGGGTATTGGCACCATGATCGGCTGGCGCCGCGTGGCGACTACCATCGGTGAGAAGATTGGTAAGAAAGGCATGACCTATGCGCAAGGGATGTCGGCGCAGATGACGGCCGCAGTCTCTATCGGTCTCGCCAGCTACACCGGTATGCCGGTATCCACCACGCACGTCCTTTCTTCCTCCGTCGCGGGGACAATGGTTGTGGACGGTGGCGGTCTACAGCGCAAAACGGTCACCAGCATTCTGATGGCCTGGGTGTTTACCCTGCCAGCGGCGATTATTCTGTCCGGCGTGCTGTACTGGATCTCGCTGAAGATTATCTAAGCGCGACCGTGCCGGATGGCGGCGATGCCTTATCCGGCCTACAAAAACGCAGCACGTAGGCCTTAAAGCGACGCGCCATCAGGCAAAGGAATGCAGAATCAACCGTATTGAGCGGGTCAGGAAACTGACCCGCTTTTTTTGCTCAGTGCCAAATCAACAGCGCAACCATACTGATCAGCACCAGACCGCATAATGCGCTGGTGAGGATGAACTGGCCGCGAACACGTTCACAACGGCGGATGAATTCATCATCGTGGTGATCGCGATAACGTTGCGCGTAGATATACCACACCAGACGCATCTGTTTGTTGGGTTGACCATGCGAGGTAAAGAAGCCACCTCCATCCACATATTGGTAGAGCAATGGATCGCAACCACGCAGTACCACTAACAGCGCGCGTAACGATGAGAAATAGCGCGCCATATTAACAATGCAAACGACACATAAAGCCCAGAATAATGCGACGGTGCTTATCATACCTCCTCCCCGGCGACCCGCCCACGGAGCTCCTCTCCGGGACTACCGCTCCCCCGATACTCAGCCAGACAGTTCAGTGAAAGAGTCCTGCTAAACCGTTCACGCCAGTGCCCTGCATCCGAACGGCTCTATTAAATAGTGTAGGAGATCAGTTAATTTTTTTGCCAGAAGGTTAACCGCTATCAATGCAATTAACTGAAAATTTTGTTTAACTGATTGGCAAGCAAGGCGGATTGACGGATTATCCAGGTCGCTATAATGTAAGGATAGTCTTTACATTCACTTCTCGGCTGGGCTAGCCCCGCGCTGTAGTTCGCAGGACGCGGGTGACGCGGCGGCACAAGAAACGCTAGCTGGCTAGTCATCGACAACTTATGGAAGGAGTAACACTATGGCTTACAAACACATTCTCATCGCGGTTGACCTTTCCCCGGAAAGTAAAGTTCTGGTAGAAAAAGCGGTTTCAATGGCGCGTCCTTACAACGCGAAAGTCTCTCTTATCCACGTTGATGTCAATTACTCTGACCTGTACACCGGCCTGATCGACGTGAATCTGGGCGATATGCAAAAACGCATCTCTGAAGAAACACACCATGCGCTGACCGAACTTTCCACCAATGCCGGTTATCCTATCACCGAAACCCTGAGCGGCAGCGGCGATCTGGGTCAGGTACTGGTTGACGCGATCAAAAAATACGATATGGATCTGGTCGTTTGCGGTCATCATCAGGACTTCTGGAGCAAACTGATGTCTTCAGCACGCCAGCTGATTAATACCGTGCATGTCGACATGCTGATTGTTCCGCTGCGCGACGAAGAAGAGTAAGTTCTGTTGTGCCGGATGGCGGCTGACGCCTTATCCGGCCAGGCATTCATCAGCCCGATATACACAGCGCCCGCCAATGCGGGCGTTTTTGTTTATGCCTTCCCTCGAACACATTCCAGTACAACATTCCAGACCACAAATCATAATTAGTGTGATCAACTAATTAGATCGAAAACCATCTCTATAATAATCTATTCATTCGGTTAATGACCGCAGTCTATAACAGAGTCAGACTTTTTCGGCGCGTTTTGGCATACGCGTTCATACTTTTCGGGATGGCATTGAAAGGCGAAGGAATATGAATACAACTGCACCTACGGGCTTGCTACAGCAACCCCGTCCGTTCTTCATGATCTTTTTTGTAGAATTATGGGAGCGATTCGGCTATTACGGCGTCCAGGGCATCCTGGCAGTTTTCTTTGTTAAACAGCTTGGCTTCTCTCAGGAACAGGCATTTATCACCTTTGGCGCATTTGCCGCACTGGTGTACGGCCTGATATCCATTGGCGGCTACGTTGGCGATCACCTGCTGGGAACTAAGCGTACCCTGGTACTGGGGGCGATTGTCCTGGCGATCGGCTACTTCATGACCGGATTATCGTTACTGAAACCGAGCCTGATTTTTATCGCGCTGGGGACGATTGCCGTCGGTAACGGGCTGTTTAAAGCCAACCCTGCGAGCCTGCTGTCCAAGTGTTACCTGCCCAAAGACCCCCGTCTGGACGGCGCGTTCACCCTGTTTTATATGTCGATTAACATCGGGTCGCTGCTGTCGCTCTCCCTCGCCCCGGTCATCGCCGACAAATTCGGCTATGCCGTTACCTATAACCTGTGCGGCGCCGGGCTGATTGTCGCGCTGCTGGTCTACTTCGCCTGTCGCGGCATGGTGAAAGATATCGGTTCAGAGCCAGACCATAAGCCGCTGAGCTTCCGTAATCTGCTCGCCGTACTGATCGGCACCGTCGCCATGATTTTCCTCTGCGCCTGGCTGATGCATAACGTAAAAATCGCCAACCTGGTGCTGATCGTCCTGTCGATTGTGGTCATCATTTTCTTCTTCCGTGAAGCGTTTCGTCTGGATAAAACCGGACGCAACAAAATGTTCGTCGCTTTTATCCTGATGCTTGAAGCGGTGCTGTTTTATATTCTGTACGCACAGATGCCTACATCGCTGAATTTCTTCGCAATCAATAACGTACATCACGATATTCTCGGTTTTACCATTAACCCGGTCAGCTTCCAGGCGCTGAACCCGTTCTGGGTGGTGGTTGCCAGCCCGGTACTGGCGGCGATTTACACGCGTCTGGGGAGCAAAGGCAAAGATCTGACCATGCCGATGAAGTTTACGCTGGGCATGTTCCTCTGTTCGCTGGGCTTTTTGACCGCCGCCGCCGCAGGCATGTGGTTCGCCGATGCGCAGGGGCTGACTTCACCGTGGTTTATTGTGCTGGTGTACCTGTTCCAGAGTCTGGGTGAGTTGCTGATTAGCGCCCTGGGGCTGGCAATGGTTGCCGCGCTGGTGCCTCAGCACCTGATGGGCTTTATTCTCGGGATGTGGTTCCTGACGCAGGCGGCGGCTTTCCTGCTGGGCGGCTATGTCGCAACCTTCACCGCCGTACCGGAAAACATCACCGACCCGCTCCAGACGCTGCCTATCTACACCGGCGTGTTCAGCAAAATAGGCCTCGTCACACTGGCGGTCACCGTTGTGATGGCGATTATGGTGCCGTGGTTGAACCGGATGATTAATACGCCGGATAGCAGTAAATAAGCGTCAACTTTTAGTTCTGACCGCGAGTAACATCGCGGTTTTTTTATCTGTTAACTCTTACTATGTAAGAGTATAATTTAAACAAACAGGTCATCATGGACGGACATGACCATGAACTACATTGAATTTATTGAGACTTCTGTCTTTGCCCGCCAGCGGGAAGCTCTGCTCACCGAGGATGAATATCGCGCATTTCAGGAAATGCTCATTATAAACCCGCTGGAAGGTGATTTAATTCAGGGTACAGGTGGTTGCAGGAAAGTTCGTTTTGCTCCAGCAAGCCACTGTAAGGGAAAAAGCGGCGGGATTCGTAGTATTTACTATTTTCAAAATAGCGAAGGGCGTATCTGGCTTTTCATGGCTTACCCTAAGAACAAAAAGGATAGTCTGAGCGGCGAAGAAAAAAACGCCCTCAAATCCATCATTCACCAACTAAAAGAGGGCTCGTTATGAACGATTTCTTTAAAGATCTGATGGAATCTGCAAGCGAGGCCGTTGAAATCAGCCAGGGTCGCAAACCTGCTGCCCGAATCACCCGATATGAACTTCCAGATGTCAAAGCTATCAGGAAGAAAGCCAATATGAAGCAGAATGAGTTTGCACAGGCAATAGGCGTCTCATCTTCCCTGATTCAGGCCTGGGAGCAGAAGAGGCGTATCCCTACCGGAACTTATCTTAAGGTTCTTCGGGTGATAGAGCGTAATCCAGAGATGGTTAATCTTTTCAAAACAGTCTAATCGCAACATAGTCCGATAAGCACAGCGCTATCGGACATAGCCGCATCCGGCCTGCGTTCGGGCATTTACCCTTTACGCGCGTCAATCCATTCCTGCACTTCAACCACAAAGGTCTCTGGCGCTTTGCGGTACATCTTACGCGCCAGATCGAGAATGGTATGCTGCCCTAACGCTTCTTCCATACGCTGCTGCGCCATGTCCATTACCGAGCGCACGCCGCAGATACCTTCGCAGGCCCACGCCGGAGGTTGCTCATCAAAAACAGCCAGACGCTGGCGAATTTCACGGCATTCAAAGATGCGCTTGTCACCGTCAATGGCGTTGACCACATCCAGCACCGTGATGTGTTCGGCAGGCCTGGCGAGCTGAAAACCACCGCCTTTGCCTTCGATGCTGCGCACCAGGCCCGCTTTCGACAGACGGGTAAAAATCTTGGCCAGATAGTCGTAGGGCACGCTTTGCAGGTCAGCAATTTCGCGAACGCTCATATCGCGGGCGTCGCCTTTGCTGTCCACCATACACATCAGGCTATGGATGCCGTACTCAACCCCGGAACTGTAGAATGCCATGCTCTTATCTCAGCCAAAATAATTCTGAGTTATTGTAGCTTTTTCGACAGGCGCTTGCCAGACAGAGAACCACAGCACATCAGGAATTAAAATTTAATTCATTATTTATCATAATGATAACCAACAGATCTGGATCATTTTCCACTGGATCGCACAAATGACATTGCATTCATTAACTACGACCAATAAAATCCGAGTAAATAACTTCATCGTTAACATTGAGTGCAACCTAAATGCGTAAACAAATTCTGATCGTTGGTGCAGGTTTTTCCGGGATGTGGGCCGCGCTGAGCGCCGCCCGTCTGGCAGATAAACACCAGAATGACACAATTGATATCACCGTTATCGCCCCACAACCCGAACTTCGCGTACGCCCTCGCTTTTATGAAAATGCCGTCCAGACGCTGGTCGCTCCCCTGCAACCGCTGTTCGACGAAACCGGCGTCAACTTCCTGCGCGGGACGGTTGCGCAGATCCTTCCCGACTCAAAAGAGGTGAGCTGGGCAGATGCCTCCGGCAAAACGCACTTACATCGCTACGACCGTTTGATTCTGGCAAGCGGCAGCCACGTTAACCGTTCACTCGTAACGGGCGCAGATGCGCATGCGTTCGATCTGGATCAACTGGAAAGCGCCGCCGTACTGGAGCAGCACCTGAAGGATCTGGCGAACAAAGAAGAAAGCGACGCGCGCAATACCGTTGTTGTTTGCGGCGGCGGCTTTACCGGGATCGAGATGGCGCTGGAGTTGCCTGGCCGTTTACGTGATATTCTCGGCGCTGATGCTAAGACCAGAGTAGTCGTAGTTGAACGCGGCCCGCAGCCTGGCGCTCGCTACAGCGAAGAACTGCGCAACGTGATTATCGAAGCGTCGGCAGAGCTGGGCGTGGAGTGGCTGGTGAATACGGAAGTGGAAAGCGTGGACGCAACGGGCATCACGCTGAAAGACGGGCAAACCATCGCGTCGCAAACCGTCATCTGGACCGTCGGCGTTCAGGCGAACGATCTGACCGGGCAGATTGACGCTCCACGCGACCGTCAGGGGCGTTTACATGTGAATGCTCAGCTTCAGGTGGTGGGTCACGATGACATTTATGCCACTGGCGATGTGGCGTACGCCGCAACCGATGACAAAGGCAATCATGCGTTAATGACCTGCCAGCACGCTATTCTGCTGGGCAAGTTTGCCGGGAATAACGCGGCCGCTGACCTGCTGGAGGTCGCTCCTCTGCCGTATCGTCAGGAAAACTATGTCACCTGTCTGGATCTTGGCGCATGGGGCGCGGTCTACACCGAAGGCTGGGATCAGCAGGTAAAACTGACGCGTGCGGAAGCGAAAAAACTCAAGCTGTCGATTGTCAGCGAGCTGATCTATCCACCGAAGGCCGACAGAGCCGTGGCGTTTGAGATTGCCGATCCGCTGGCGCCGTTTGTTTAGTCAGCCTTGCCGGATGGCGGCGTACCCTGCACTGAACCGTAGGCCCGATAAGCGAAGCGCCATCGGGCAATTCGTTACTCCACCAACGCCGTACCGGCATAAATATCAAACCGGTGGCCTTTGGTGACAACCGCGTTCGGCGTGGCGACATCCGCTAACGGTGGCGCGTAATCCGGGCGCTTCACCACGACCCGTTTGGTCGCCAGCTGGCGCGCTGGCGCCAGCAAACCATCGGCATCAAGATCCGGCCCGACCAGCGACTGAAACACCCGCATCTCTTTTTTCACCAATGCGCTTTTCTGCTTATGCGGGAACATCGGATCGAGATAAACCACCTGCGGGCGCGGCGTGATATCCGTCAGCGCCGTCAGGCTGGAGGCATGGATCAACTGCAAGCGCTCCTGCAACCACGGGCCGATTTCCGGGTCAGCATACCCGCGCGCCAGACCGTCATCCAGCAACGCCGCGACCACCGGGTTGCGCTCCAGCATGCGCACTCGACACCCCACGGAAGCCAGCACAAAAGCATCGCGCCCCAGTCCCGCCGTCGCATCGACCACATCCGGCAGGTAATCGCCTTTAATGCCGACCGCTTTCGCGACCGCTTCGCCACGACCGCCGCCGAACTTGCGGCGATGGGCCATCGCCCCGCCGACAAAATCGACAAAGATGCCGCCAAGCTTCGGCTCATCGCGCTTACGCAGCTCCAGATGCGCAGTCGTCAGCACCAGCGCCATCGGGTTGTTTTCGTCATGCTCTAACCCCCAGCGGGCGGCAAGAACAGATAAGGCGCCGTCTCTGGCGCCTGTTTCATCAACTAAGCAGATCTTCACGTACGCTATCAGCCTTTAATGCCGTAGTGCGTCAGCATCGCGTCCAGCTGCGGTTCACGACCACGGAAGCGCTTGAACAGCTCCATCGGCTCTTCCGAACCGCCGCGAGTCAGGATGTTGTCGAGGAACGACTGCCCGGTATCGCGGTTGAAAATGCCTTCTTCCTCAAAGCGCGAGAAGGCATCCGCCGCCAGTACATCGGCCCACAGATAGCTGTAGTAACCTGCCGCATACCCCCCAGCGAAAATATGGCTGAAGGCGTGCGGGAAGCGGCCCCATGACGGCCCCGGCACCACGGCGACCTGTTTTTTGATCTCAGAAAGCGTCTCCAGAATTTTCGCCCCTTGTTCCGGGTTAAATTCCGCATGCAGACGAAAGTCGAACAGGCCAAACTCCAGCTGACGCAGAATAAACAGCGCCGCCTGGTAGTTCTTCGCCGCCAGCATTTTATCCAGCAGTTCCTTCGGCAGCGGTTCGCCGGTCTCGTAGTGACCGGAGATAAACGCCAGCGCGTCCGGCTCCCAGCACCAGTTTTCCATAAACTGGCTCGGCAGTTCGACCGCATCCCACGGCACGCCGCTGATGCCGGAAACGCCCGCCGTTTCGATGCGGGTCAGCATGTGGTGCAGACCGTGGCCGAACTCGTGGAACAGGGTGATCACTTCATCATGCGTGAACAGCGCCGGTTTACCGTTAACCGGACGGTTAAAGTTACAGGTCAGGTAGGCGACCGGTTTTTGCAGCGAGCCATCGGCTTTGCGCATCTGGCCGACGCAGTCATCCATCCACGCCCCGCCACGCTTGTGCTCACGCGCATACAGATCGAGGTAGAAGCTGCCGCGCAGTTCGTTGTTTTCGTCATACAGCTCGAAGAAGCGCACGTCGGGATGCCAGACATCCACATCGTTACGCTCTCTGGCCGTAATGCCGTAAATGCGTTGTACCACTTCAAACAGGCCGTTCACGGCTTTGTTTTCCGGGAAGTACGGGCGCAGTTGCTCATCGCTGATGCTGTAAAGGTGCTGCTTCTGTTTCTCGCTGTAGTACGCGATATCCCACGGTTGCAGTTCATCGACGCCGAACGTCGCTTTCACGAAAGCGCGCAGTTGCGCCAGCTCTTTCTCGCCCTGCGGACGCGCGCGTTTCGCCAGATCGGTTAAGAAATCCAGCACCTGCTGCGGGTTTTCCGCCATTTTGGTGGCGAGCGATTTAAAGGCATAGCTGTCGAAACCCAGCAGTTGCGCCAGTTCATGACGCAGCGCGAGGATCTCTTCCATCACCGGGCTGTTGTCCCATTTACCCGCGTTCGGCCCCTGATCGGAGGCGCGCGTCACATAGGCGCGATACATCTCTTCACGCAATGCCGGGTTGTCGCAGTAGGTCATCACCGGCAGATAGCTTGGAATATCCAGAGTCAGCAGCCAGCCTTCCTGCTCTTTCGCTTCCGCCTGCGCTTTCGCGGCGGCCAGAGCGCTTTCCGGCATGCCCGCCAGTTCCGCGTCGTCAGTCACTAACTTCGTCCAGCCCATCGTAGCGTCGAGCACGTTGTTGCTGTACTGATTACCCAGCTCGGACAGGCGAGTGGCGATTTCACCATAGCGCTGCTGTTTTTCCTTCGGCAGACCAATACCGGAAAGCTCAAAATCGCGCAGCGCGTTATCAACCGCTTTTTTCTGCGCGAGGTTCAGGGTCGCGTAATGGTCGCCGTCGCGCAGGTCGCGGTACGCATTGTACAGACCCTCGTGCTGACCAACCCAGGTGCTGTATTCAGACAGCAGCGGCAGCGTCTGCTCATAGGCTTCGCGCAGTTCCGGGCTGTTTTTAACGGAATTCAGGTGGCTGACCGGAGAGAAAATGCGCCCCAGCACGTCGTCCACTTCCGCCAGCGGCTGGCAGAGATTTTCCCAGGTGTACGGCGCGCCCTGCGCCACTACCCGCTCCACGTTTTCACGGCAGTCATTCAGCGCCTTTGTCACGGCAGGCACCACATGCTCAGGCTGGATTTGGGAAAACGGCGGTAGCGAGAAAGGCGTCAGTAATGGATTGGTCATAAGCGCTGTCCTGTTGAATGAGGTGAATGAAGCGCGCATCCGGCGCTGTGCATATTTGTTTCAGATGGGGGTAAGTGTAGTGAATTTCAATGGCGAGCGTAGCGGAAAAATACCCGGTAGCGCTGCGCTTACCGGCCTACGGGTAATCTGCCCTTTTCTGCTGTAAACTGTGACAAATCGTCTATTTCAGCGGAATTTAATTACCCATGCTCAGTTATCGCCACAGCTTTCACGCTGGCAACCACGCCGACGTCCTCAAACACACTGTTCAGAGCCTGATTATCGAGTCGCTCAAAGAGAAAGAGAAACCGTTTCTTTATCTGGACACGCACGCTGGCGCTGGCCGTTATCAGCTGAGCGGCGAACACGCCGAACGCACCGGTGAATATATGGAAGGGATCGCCCGCATCTGGCAGCAGGACGATTTACCGGCCGAGCTGGAGCCTTATATCGGCGTGGTAGAGCACTTTAACCGTAACGGGCAACTGCGTTACTACCCGGGTTCCCCGCTCATCGCCCGCCAGCTGCTGCGTGAGCAGGACAGCCTGCAACTGACGGAGCTGCATTCAAGCGATTTTCCGCTGCTGCGTTCTGAGTTTCAAAAAGACAGCCGCGCCCGCGTGGAGCGTGCCGACGGCTATATGCAGCTGAAGTCCAAACTGCCGCCGGTTTCGCGTCGCGGCCTGATCCTCATCGACCCGCCTTACGAAATGAAAACCGATTATCAGGCGGTCGTCAGCGGCATCAGCGAAGGGTATAAGCGCTTTGCCACCGGCACCTATGCGCTGTGGTATCCGGTGGTGTTACGCCAGCAAATTAAACGCATGATTCACGACCTGGAAGACACCGGAATCCGCAAAATCCTGCAAATTGAGCTGGCAGTACGCCCGGACAGCGACCAGCGCGGCATGACCGCCTCTGGCATGATCGTCATTAACCCGCCGTGGAAGCTGGAACAGCAGATGAACAACGTGCTGCCGTGGCTGCACAGCAAGCTGGTTCCAGCGGGCACCGGGCACGCGTCCGTCAGCTGGATCGTGCCAGAGTAATCACAGCCATCGGTGGAACCTTTTAATTCCAGGTATACAATCGCGAATATTTTGGCGAATGGCATTGCGCTCATTCGCCCTACAATGAACATGAAGGAGCGGTCATGACCAAACACTATGATTACATCGCGATCGGCGGCGGAAGCGGCGGTATTGCCTCGATTAACCGTGCCGCTATGTACGGTCAGAAATGTGCGTTGATTGAAGCCAAAGAGCTGGGCGGCACCTGCGTCAACGTCGGTTGCGTCCCTAAAAAAGTGATGTGGCATGCCGCGCAGATTCGCGAAGCGATCCATATGTACGGCCCGGACTACGGCTTTGACACCACCATCAACGCGTTCAACTGGGACACGCTGATTGCCAGCCGCACGGCCTATATCGACCGTATTCACACCTCGTACGACAACGTGCTGGGTAAAAATAACGTGGATGTGATCAAAGGCTTCGCCCGCTTCGTGGATGCCAGAACCCTTGAAGTGAATGGGGAAACGATCACCGCCGATCACATTCTGATCGCCACCGGCGGTCGCCCGAGCCATCCGTCCATTCCGGGTACGGAATACGGTATCGACTCCGACGGTTTCTTTGCGCTGCCTGCGCTGCCGGAGCGCGTTGCGGTGGTCGGCGCGGGTTACATCGCCGTAGAACTGGCTGGCGTGATTAACGGCCTGGGCGCCCAAACGCACCTGTTCGTGCGTAAACACGCGCCGCTGCGCAGCTTTGACCCGATGATCACCGAAACGCTGGTTGAAGTGATGAACACGGAAGGCCCGACGCTTCACACCCACGCGATCCCGAAAGCGGTGGTGAAAAACGCCGACGGCAGCCTGACCCTGCAACTGGAAGACGGTCGCAGCGAAACGGTGGATTGCCTGATTTGGGCGATTGGCCGCGAACCGGCAACCGACAACGTTAACCTTGCCGCCACCGGCGTGAAAACCAACGAAAAAGGGTACATCGTCGTCGATAAATTCCAGAATACCAGCGTGGAAGGTATTTATGCGGTGGGCGATAACACCGGAGCGGTTGAGCTGACGCCAGTCGCCGTGGCGGCGGGTCGTCGTCTCTCCGAACGTTTGTTCAACAACAAGCCGAACGAGCATCTGGACTACAGCAATATTCCGACCGTGGTCTTTAGCCACCCGCCGATTGGCACCGTGGGCCTGACCGAACCACAGGCGCGCGAACAGTACGGCGACGACCAGGTGAAAGTGTACAAATCATCGTTCACAGCCATGTACACTGCGGTGACGTCTCACCGTCAGCCCTGCCGCATGAAGCTGGTGTGCGTCGGCGAAGACGAGAAGATTGTCGGTATTCACGGCATCGGCTTCGGGATGGATGAAATGTTGCAGGGCTTCGCGGTCGCACTGAAAATGGGCGCCACCAAGAAAGACTTCGACAACACCGTGGCGATTCACCCAACGGCGGCGGAAGAGTTCGTGACAATGCGTTAATCGTCGATAAGCGCCGGATGGTGTGACGATCCTGTCGGCCGGATAAGGCGTTTACGTCGCCATCTGGCACCATGCCCGATGGCGCTATGCTTATCGGGCCTACGCGTGCGGTTTTCCGTAGGCCCGATAGGAACCTCAGCCGTCATCCGGCATTCTTTTATTTTCCTTGCATATACGGCGTATACACCCCGTTCAGGCTTTCCAGGAATGCGACGATATCATCAATATCTTTCTGCGGAATCTCTTTCCCCACCTGATAACGCAACATCAGTTTCACCGCTCCGTCGAGGGTTGGCACATCCCCACGGTGGAAATACGGCGCGGTCAGCGCAACGTTACGTAATCCGGGCACTTTCTGACGCAATTTATCGCGAACTTCATTGGTGACGTTCATACGTCCAATGTCCGCAGCGGTAATTTCGCCGAAATTAAAGTCTTTCTTCAGACCCAACGGCTCGAAGGAACGCCCACCGAGAATAATACCGCCGTGACAGGTCGCACATTTATTCTCTTTGAACAGCTCATAGCCATGTTTCTGCTGCGCCGTCAGCGCATTTTCATCCCCTCGTAACCACTTATCGAAAGGCGAATTTGGCGTAATCAGCGTCTTCTCAAACTCGGCAATGGCATCCGTAATCGTTTCTCCGCTGAAGCCCTGCGGATATATCGCCGTGAACTGCTGTTTTAGCACCGGATCTTTATCGAGTTTCCCAATGATTTCATCCCAGGATTTAGAGGCCATTTCAATCGGGTTTAACGGCGGCCCACCAGCCTGCGCCTGCAACGTCGGCGCGCGACCATCCCAGAATTGCTCAACGTTAAAGATCGAGTTGAACACCGTTGGCGCGTTGATTGGCCCTACCGCGCCGCCCACGCCGATGGAGGTTTTCCTGCCGTCCACGCCGCCCGCATTCAGCGCATGGCAATGCGCGCAGGAGATGGTGCTGTCACCCGATAAACGGGCATCGTGATAGAGGGTAAAACCCAGTGCGACTTTTTGATCGTCAACCGGCAGTTTTTCGGGGACAGGCTGAACCGGCTCATTGCGGTGCGCCGCCGCCGTATCCGCGCTGGCGTAGTAACGCTCGCGCTGTTTAGCGATCCAGCCGAGAATCTCCTCCCGCTCCGTATCACTGACCTTACCGGCCCAGTGCAGCGCGGTATAGCGCGTTGGCGGCATTGTTTCGTACTGCATCACCCATTCAATCTTATTCAGATCGCTTTGCGTGACGGGTTTATCCGCGACCAACGCGGCGCGTACTGCTTCAAGGTTGAAAGATTTATAGCCCAGTTGAATGTCATAATTCATCAACTGCTTAGCAACGGGAAAAGAGGAATAAAAAGGCAGTTCAGCAGAGGGGGTATGACAATAATCGCATCCCTTTTTCCGCAAAAAACCCAGGATTTTATTATTGTCTTCCAGCGTTGAGGCTTGCACATCAGCTTCTTTACTACGTTGATTATCGTGATACCAGACGTAACCAGATAATCCTAAATAACAAATCGCAATGCCTGCTATGGCTATCGCGGTAAGACGGGTAATGATTTTCATTATTTTACCCTCACTATAGTGAGATATTATGACCCAGAAGATGAACATAAATCAGGCGTATGTCTTTATTAGACATAGCCATCATAGGAAATACAGGCGAAGGGTTTTTGATAAGTATCAAGCAATTACATGGGGATAAACTATCGATAAGATAGCTTTTCCCTATTATAAGAAGGGTCTTTCGGCGTCGGTATTCATAACTCGTTGCAATCGAATGTTCTGAAAGTGAAAATCTTCCTGTTACGGCTATTCCATATTTTTTATATTATTATCAGTAATCTATATTTAAAGACTCTTTTTCATGCATTAACAAAGCGTGATCTATCGCACAGTTTGCACCTCATATACCGAAGCGAATGTCTACGCTTAATAGACAGCCGGGCAACACCCGTATCATTTACGACGCAATCCGGAGGTCCTTCTCATTATGCTCAACCAGAAATTACACCCCGCCCCATCCGACGAATTAACGATCGAAATCGATCTGCTTTATGAAACGGATCCGTGCGAGTTAAAGCTGGATGAAATGATCGAGGCAGAACCGGAACCTGAGATGATTGAGGGGCTACCCGCCTCCGACGCCCTTACCCCAGCCGATCGCTATCTTGAGCTGTTCGAGCATGTGCAATCATCCCGGCTTTTTGCCGACAGTAAAACTTTCCCCGACTGCGCGCCGAAAATGGACCCGCTGGATATTCTGATCCGCTACCGTAAGGTCAGACGACACCGCGACTTTGACCTGCTGCGCTTTGTTGAAAATCACTTCTGGCTACCGGAAACCTGGTCCAGCGAATATGTCTCCAACCCGGAAAATTCACTGAAAGAGCATATTGATCAGCTCTGGCCGGTGCTGACGCGTGAGCCGCAGGATCACATTCCCTGGTCCTCGCTGCTGGCGCTGCCGCAATCCTATATCGTGCCGGGCGGACGTTTTAGCGAAACCTACTACTGGGACTCCTATTTCACCATGCTGGGCCTGGCGGAAAGCGGCCGGGAAGACCTGCTGAAATGTATGGCGGACAACTTCGCGTGGATGATTGAGAATTACGGCCACATTCCCAACGGAAACCGTACATATTATTTGAGCCGCTCTCAGCCGCCGGTCTTTGCGCTGATGGTCGAACTGTTCGAAGAGGATGGCGTGCGCGGGGCGCGGCGCTATCTGGATCATCTGAAAATGGAGTACGCTTTCTGGATGGACGGCGCGGAATCTCTGGTGCTCAACCAGGCCTATCGCCACGTCATCAGAATGCCGGACGGTTCCCTGCTCAACCGCTACTGGGACGATCGCGACACCCCCCGCGACGAATCGTGGCTGGAGGATGTGGAAACCGCCAAACATTCGGGTCGCCCGGCCAATGAGGTATACCGGGATCTCCGTGCCGGTGCGGCCTCAGGTTGGGATTACTCATCACGCTGGCTGCGCGATGCAAGCCGACTGGCCAGCATCCGCACAACCCAGTTCATCCCCATCGACCTGAACGCTTTCCTCTACAAACTGGAGAGCGCGATTGCCAACATTTCCGCCCTGAAAGGCGACCGTGAAACCGAAGCGGCATTTCGCCAGAAAGCCAGCGATCGCCGCGCCGCCGTAAACCGCTATCTGTGGGATGACGAGAATGGCTGCTATCGGGATTACGACTGGCGGCGCGAGCAAATGGCGCTCTTTTCCGCCGCCAGTATCGTGCCGCTGTACGTCGGCATGGCGACTCACGAGCAGGCAGACCGCCTCGCTAACGCCGTTCGCAGCCGCCTGCTGACGCCTGGCGGGATCATGGCGACGGAGTATGAAACCGGCGAGCAATGGGATAAGCCTAACGGCTGGGCGCCGCTACAGTGGATGGCAATCCAGGGCTTCAAGCTGTACGGCGACGATATGCTGGGGGATGAAATTGCCCGCAACTGGTTAAAAACCGTCAATATTTTTTACCAGCAGCACCATAAACTGATCGAAAAGTACCATATTGCCTGCGGCACGCCGCGTGAAGGGGGCGGCGGGGAATATCCGTTGCAGGATGGGTTTGGCTGGACCAATGGCGTGGTTCGCCGTTTGATTGGTTTATACGGCGAACCATAGCGGCGTTACCGAATCACGTTATAAATGGCGGTCTGAATCTTTAACCATTTTTTGTTTTCCACGCTGGGCTCGGCCTGAACACGCAGCCGGGCCTGCTCCATATCATGCTGCTGGCGCATCACCACCGCCGGAACGGTACAAAAACTTTGCAGATACTTTTTATGCAGCGACGTCAGCGACGCTCCGTTCAGCATGGCGTGGCTCAGCGACGTCAGGAAGCGTCGGCAGGGTTTTACCTCATCCATCAGCGAAGGGTAGCGCAGCAGCAGTTGCAGCACATCGGCGTTGCCCGTCGAAAACGCCTGTTCGGTCCAGGCCAGCTGCCAGTTCATCCCGCCCTGTAAGAACAACGCCGTAACGCGCGTATCATTACGGTCGATCGCCGAGCGCATATTAAACGGGTCCCAGGTGATCCCCATGCGGCTCATGGTTTCCCGCGCGGAGGGCGCCTCAAGCCGGGCGTCATCCTGCATGACCTCGTCGCGTTGTACGGGCGCGGCAGAAGGAGGTGGCGAGCTGAACAACCAAAACGCCCCCACCAGGATCGCCAGCACCATTGCGCCAACCCCGCCCCACAACACCCCGGAAATCAGCTGCTCACGCTCTTCAGCCGTCCGCTGCTGTCGCTTGTGAGGCGGTTCAATACTCTCGCCAATTTCCTGGTTATCTCCCCCCGCCAGCGCGTCTTTTTCTCGCGCCTCCTCCCAGAATTTCTCCACCACGCCCTCATCGGACGCCATAAACGAAGCCGGGTTTATGCGGGTGCGTTTTTCATTAAACGCCCGCTGTACCGAGCGGGTGATCTGGCGGAACTGACAATCCAGTAGCGACAACTGCACGGAACTGAGCGGCTGCCCGGCGATGATGCCGTTACGCGCCTGACGGCAATCCTCAAGGAACATACGCAGGGTCGTACGCGGCTCAACAAACAGCGTCAGCGCAGACGCGTCTTTGAAAAATGCGGAATAGTGACGGGCAAACGACTTTTTATCGACCACCATCAATGCCAGCTCGCTGAACAGCATCGCGCTGAGCGCATCCTGTCCTTCGCTGAGTTTTAACCAGCCTCGCAGACGATCGGCGCCAAAATGCAGCTTCAGGTAGCTATTCAACTGATGACGATCCGGCCACACCTGCGAAATAAGCGCTTTCAGCGTGAGTTCAAT
Organism: Citrobacter sp. CK188; assembly: GCF_030333525.1. Lineage (NCBI taxonomy): Bacteria > Pseudomonadati > Pseudomonadota > Gammaproteobacteria > Enterobacterales > Enterobacteriaceae > Citrobacter > Citrobacter sp. CK188. The sequence goes on along the minus strand of NZ_JAOWFU010000001.1, from coordinate 260,911 downwards.
CGCCCGCAGCTGACGCCGGGCCTGTATTTGCGCGTCCTGATTGCCTGCATCAATATCAGTCTGATAAGTGAGAAGCGGCTGCCGCTGGCGCAGTTGTTCCAACGACGCCACAAAACGCAGGGCGGCAAGCAGTTGGTTTTCACTGACATCCTTCCCGCTGTCATATTGCGGAACATACTGCTGGAGATGTCGCAAATGCAGCATAAACTGGCTCAGTTGCGCATCGTTTATATGTAATTTTTTTGCCACCACGCTCCAGCCGCCTAAATTAAGGCGGGCTTGATCCAGTTGTTCCATAAACCAGCGCGGTTCTTTTCCTTCCGCAACATGTACGCCCAGCAGCAGCAGGATCTCCACTGACGCCTGACGGATGATGCCCAGACAGTGTTCAAAAGGCGAATGCATCGCCTGCGAAGCGTTATTCGTCATGATCGTCCCTAAAAAAGCCCCTCCATCATAAAGAAGGCTTTTAATATTATTTTAATTATCTGTTTTGATAGATATAACAGATTTTTTTGGCATTACAGTGACTATAACGCAAAGGTTGAGAAATTTATTGTGGGCGGCGAGGGAAATAAAGAGAAGTCGATGAACAGTCATCGCGAAATATTAAAATTAACGTCAGGAATAAAACAGCGTTCCTGAAATAAGTTTATCCTTAATCTAAATTAATGTTGCGGGTGTAAACCACCCGCTTAATATTATCATCCTGATTATAAGAACATGCCGCCCGACACTTCGATACGCTGCGCGGTCATCCAGCCCAGTTCATCGCTGAGCAACGCGGCGATGGCATCACCAATATCGTCCGGCAAACCGACCCGTCCCAGGGCGGTTTGTGACGCGATATACGCATTCAGTTGTTCATTGTCCCGCACATTGCCGCCGCCAAAATCAGTTTCAATGGCTCCCGGCGCAATAATGTTCACGGTAATGCCGCGTTCGCCCAGCTCTTTTGCCTGATAACGCGTCAGCACTTCCATCGCCCCCTTCATCGCGGCATAAGCGCTGTAGCCAGGCAACGCAAAACGGGCCAGCCCCGTCGACACATTGAGGATCCTGCCGCCATTCTTCAGCAGGGGTAACAGCCCCTGAGTCAGGAAAAACGGCCCTTTAAACTGAATGTTCAAAAGCTGGTCAAACTGCGCTTCAGTGAAGGTCGAATACGGCGCGTTGATGCCGATTCCGGCATTGTTCAATAAATAATCAAACGAATCACGTTGCCACTCCGTTTTCAGGGTTTCCCGCACCTTTTCAACAAACGCCGGGAATCCCGAAATATCCCCGACATTCAACTGCAATGCTGCGGCTTTCCCGCCTGATTGCGTAATTTCATGCACGACCTGCTGCGCCTCTTTTTCATTGCTGTTCCACGTCAGAATGATCCCGATTCCTTTGCTCGCCAGCTTAAGCGCCGCGTTTTTACCGAGCCCTCGGCTGCCGCCGGTCACTAATGCGATACGTTGCGTCATAAGAAACCTCATTTCAGGTGTTGTGAAGATTGAGAAAGAGCTTATTAGGTGTTAGAAAAACAATAAATATAGCGAAATGCGCTTCACTGTTTCATTCAGAACAACACCGGGACCTCGCGATGGATAAAATTCACGCAATGCAGTTGTTCATTCGCGTCGCGGAACTGGAGAGTTTTTCCCGCGCCGCCGAAACATCAGGCCTTCCTAAAGGTAGCGTATCCCGCCAGATACAGGCGCTGGAAAACCACCTCGGCACGCAGTTGCTGCACCGCACCACCCGGCGGGTTCAGCTTACTCAGGACGGAATGGTGTATTACGAACGTGCGAAAGATCTGCTGACGAACCTGGACGAGCTGGACGGTTTGTTCCAGCACGACCCGGCCAGCATCAGCGGCAAGCTGCGGGTCGATATGCCGGTTGGGGTCGCTAAGAATCTGGTGATACCGCGCCTGCCCGCGTTTTTACAGCAGTATCCGGGTATTGAGCTGGAACTCAGCAGCAGCGATCGCCTGGTGGATTTGATACGGGAAGGGTTCGACTGCGTGGTGCGGGTCGGGGTGCTAAAAGATTCCGGGTTGATCGCCCGCCCGTTGGGAAAGCTGTCGGTCATTAACTGCGCCAGTCCGCAGTATCTGGCGCGTTTTGGCTACCCAGAAGGTCTGGACGATCTGGCTTCGCATGCGGTGGTTCATTATTCCGTCAATCTGGGCACGCGTCCGCAAGGCTTCGAAGTGGCAACGGCAAACGGCACGCAGTGGATTAAAACCGGCGGCATTCTGACGGTCAACAGCACCGAGACCTACCATGCCGCCTGCCTGGCGGGGCTGGGAATCATTCAGGTGCCGCGCATCGGCGTTCGTGAGGCATTGCGCGCCGGGACGCTCATCGAGATCCTGCCGCAGTATCGCGCTGACCCAATGCCGGTGTCCCTGCTCTACCCGCATCGCCGCAACCTCTCCCGCCGGGTGCACCTGTTTATGGAGTGGCTGACCGGCGTAATGAAAGACTACGTGGACTGACACGCTATACTGTTCTGAGAGTTAACAAAAGAAGGACTATCGACCTGATGACGCAGGAAAAAGACGTAAAACGCCCTATTCAGGAACTCGACCATGCGCCGGTGCCCAAAGTGGAGACGCACGATCGTGACGAACCAGAAACAAACAACAAGGCCACCCAGGCGCTCAAAACGGTCTCCACGACGGCAGCGAGAATCCAGCGTCAGCCGGTGATTGCCCACCTGATCCGCGCCGCAGAGCGTTTTAACGATCGGCTGGGCAACCAGTTTGGCGCCGCTATCACCTATTTCTCGTTTCTGTCGATGATCCCTGTCCTGATGGTGTCGTTTGCCGCCGCCGGTTTTATTCTCGCGTCACATCCCACGCTGTTAGAGGACATCTTCAATAAAATCCTGATGAACGTCAGCGATCCTACGCTGGCGTCCACGCTGAAAAGCACCATCAACACCGCCGTTCAGCAGCGAACCACCGTCGGCCTGGTGGGGCTGGGCATTGCGCTCTATTCCGGGATCAACTGGATGGGCAACCTGCGTGAAGCGATTCGCGCCCAGTCGCGGGACGTGTGGGAGCGCACCCCGCAGGATCAGGAAAAAATCTGGATAAAATACCTGCGCGATTTTGTCTCGCTGATTGGGCTGTTGGTTGCGCTGATTATCACGCTGTCCATTACCTCGATTGCCGGTTCTGCGCAGCAGATGATTATCTCCGCGCTGTATCTCGACAGCATTGAGTGGCTAAAACCCGCCTGGCGGTTGATTGGGCTGGCCATTTCGATTTTCGCCAACTACCTGCTGTTCTTCTGGATTTTCTGGCGGCTACCGCGCCACCGACCGCGCAAGAAGGCATTGATTCGCGGTACGTTTATCGCCGCGATCGGTTTTGAGGTGATCAAAATCATCATGACCTACACGCTGCCTTCCCTGGTGAAATCTCCGTCCGGCGCCGCATTCGGTTCCGTGCTTGGCCTGATGGCGTTCTTCTACTTCTTTGCCCGCCTGACGCTGTTTTGCGCGGCCTGGATAGCCACCGCCGAATACAAAGACGACCCGCGTATGCCAGGGAAAACCCACCGCTAGTTCATCATTTGATGCCGGATGGCGCGATGCTTATCCGGCCTACCGCCCGGCAGGTCGCTACGCCTTATACGGCACGCATTGCAGCATATAAATCCAGGCCGTAACTTTTATTTAACCTAAAACCAGTTTTATCCTCTAAGTTTAAAATTGTGTGAAGCATTTCATAGACGTGAAATCGCAGGTCTAAACATTATCCCCTTTTTGACCATTATTTGAGCAAAATCCCGCTTTGTTACAGATTGAAATGTCGCTTTTGCTGTGCGTAATATGGCCGTTCGTTCGCCAAAAAATAAGAAAATACTATGCAAGCAACCGCCACCACACTCGACAACGAACAGGAACACGTTCCGGTAAACTCGCGCAACAAAGTCGTTGTTGCCTCCCTCATCGGCACCGCCATTGAGTTCTTCGACTTCTACATTTACGCGACTGCCGCAGTAATCGTGTTCCCTCATATTTTCTTCCCGCAAGGCGATCCGGCAGCGGCAACGCTTCAGTCCCTCGCCACCTTCGCCATCGCCTTTGTCGCGCGTCCAATTGGCTCTGCGCTATTCGGCCACTTCGGCGACCGCGTCGGGCGTAAAGTGACGCTGGTGGCGTCATTGCTGACGATGGGGATCTCCACCGTCGTGATCGGCCTGCTGCCGGGCTATGCCACCATTGGCATTTTCGCCCCGCTGCTGCTGGCGCTGGCGCGCTTTGGCCAGGGTCTGGGTCTCGGCGGAGAATGGGGCGGCGCGGCGCTACTGGCGACCGAAAACGCCCCGCCGCGCAAGCGCGCGCTGTACGGCTCTTTCCCGCAGCTTGGCGCGCCTATCGGCTTCTTCTTCGCCAACGGCACGTTCCTGCTCCTCTCCTGGCTGCTGACCGATGAGCAGTTCATGACCTGGGGCTGGCGTTTACCGTTCATTTTCTCTGCGGTGCTGGTCATTATCGGCCTGTACGTCCGCGTCTCGCTGCATGAAACACCGGTATTCGCTAAGGTCGCCGCGGCGAAAAAGCAGGTGAAAATCCCGCTGGGCACCCTGCTGACCCGGCACGTACGCGTAACGGTACTCGGGACATTCATCATGCTGGCGACCTATACGCTGTTCTACATCATGACGGTCTATTCCATGACGTACAGTACCGCAGCCGCCCCTGCGGGGCTCGGTTTGCCGCGTAACGAAGTGTTGTGGATGTTGATGCTGGCGGTGATCGGCTTTGGCGTGATGGTGCCGGTTGCGGGCCTGCTGGCAGACGCTTTTGGTCGCCGTAAGAGCATGGTCATTATCACGACAATGATCATTCTGTTCGCGCTGTTTGCCTTTAAACCGTTGCTCGGTTCCGGTAATCCGGCATTGATATTCGTTTTCCTGCTGCTGGGGCTGAGTCTGATGGGGCTGACCTTCGGCCCGATGGGCGCGCTGTTGCCGGAGCTGTTCCCGACAGAAGTTCGCTACACCGGCGCGTCCTTCTCGTATAACGTGTCGTCAATTCTTGGCGCGTCCGTAGCGCCGTATATTGCCGCATGGTTGCAGGGGAACTACGGTCTGGCGGCGGTCGGCACCTATCTGGCGTCAATGGCCGCCCTGACGCTGATTGCGCTGCTGTTGACCCATGAAACGCGCCACCAGTCGTTGTGATTTGACCGCCATCACCCGTAGGCCGGATAAGGTGTTTACACCGCCATCCGGCACTATCATCATTTCTTCATCTGCGACAAAATCATCCGACACTGATTCGCATCGCCTTCTGACGGGGAAATCAACGCCAGAAGCGCGGCAGCTGGCGTGACTAACGTCGCCAGCGCCGCAGCGACCGCGCCTCGCGCGATCAGCGGCCCGGCTTTCACCCCCGCCTGCGGGTTTTTAAACGACCCGCGCACATACAGCGGCGAACGCAGCGTAATAATACGAATCCCTTTGCTCTCTGGATCGATAGTTAAATCCAGTTGCTCAGAGGCGAAACTCGCGGTTCCGGTGACGTTAACCAGCGCATTTTCCGTATCAAAAGCAAAGATTTGCGGGCGCGCAACGCCATTAACGATGTCAAGATTAGCCGCCGCGCAGTTGACCCGTACCTCATCGTCGCCAAATATCTGCCCGACAATAAAGTTACCCACGTTCAGGCCGACAATCTCCATCAGGTTGCGGCTGATCACGCCATCGTTCATCAGCAGCTTCAGGTTGCCATTACTGTTACCTAACAGCGCCGCCACTGAATTGCCGCTTCCCCGGATATCCGCGTCGCCGTTCATCTCGCCCAATGTTTTCTGCATCAGTTCGACATCCGGCATCAGCGCTTTCAGTTTAAGACGACGCGCCTGGATATTCGCCCTTCCCTGCATCGGCTTTTTATCCCCTTCCAGATGAATGCTGGAGACAATGCTGCCGCCAGCCAGGCCAAACTTCAGCGGCTGCAAACGTAAATCGGCATTTTTCAGGATGATATGGGTAGAGAGATCGCTGACCGGCAGGCTGCTGCCGTGCTCAATGCGCCCGCCCTTAAAGCGCACGTCGGCATCCATCACGTCCCATTTATCGGTTTCAAAGCGGTCATAAGGCAGCACTTTGTCGGCAGGCTGAATGCTCTTTTCGCCCTTGCTTTGCTCGGCGCGTTTCGACTGTTGCGCTCCCTTCCCGGAATCCACGCCGATCAACGGCCCCAGGTCAGCCAGGCGAAGCTGGCGCGACTCCACATCCCCTTCCAGTTTGGGGCGCGGCTTGCCGGTGGTGTAAGCAAGAGAGCCGTGAATATCGCTGTCGCCGATGCGGCCATTAAAATTGCGGTAGTCAAAAACTGAGGATGTCTCCGTATCGATTTTCGCCACCAGGCGACCGTCCGTTTCAAACGGCGGCGTGTCCGGCAGCAGTACGCCGGTCAGGTCGTACAATTCGCCCAGCGAGTCGCCGGAAAACTTAAGCTGGAGATCGACGCCGCCCATGTTCAGCGGATCGTTGACCACCCCGGCAAAGGCCACGCGAGTATTGCCCGAGCGGAAGTCAGCCTGCACCGGGAAAGGCGCGCCTTCGCTGCGTAACGCCAGCATACCGCCAATTTTGCCCGTGCCGGTCAGCGGTTCCCCGTTATAACGCCCCTGCGCCTTAAGGCCGAAAACATAATCCCCCACGTTGTTGTCGTTGTTGCTTTTGGCTCCCGTGACTTCGCTAAAAGGCAGTGGTTTACCCAGCGGATCAACCAGGATCTCGATATCGGCTTTGCTGACCTTATCGTCAATGGCGATACGCCCCTGATCGAACAAAATCGTATCCAGACGGAACGACCAGGCGGACGGCTGCGCATTGGGATCGTTTTTCTCGTCAGCCGCAAGAGTGAAGGTCCAGTTATTGTTTTTCTCCGAGAGGCGGATAAGGCGGGCGTCAGGCTTCACCAGTTTGATCCACGGCAGCCAGACGGTTTTGGTCAGCAACGCCAGCGGCGCCAGCGTGGCTTCAACGCGCGGGAGATGCACCATCGTGACTTCGGGGATATCCGGCGGATTGCCGAGGATAATGTCTTCGGCATGAACGTGCGGCCAGGGCACCCAGCTTCGCCAGCCGGTTTCCTGTTTTTGACGTTCCCACACCACGCCCAGATCGCCGCGAATGGCGAATGGCCGGTTGAGTTCTGTAGAGACTTTCTGGTTGATGGTCGGTTTGAGGCGATTCCAGTCAAATGTCGCAATCAGGACGATGAGTACGACGATCAACAACAACAAAGTCCCTGATACGGCAGCGGTTATTTTGCCTGCTTTCGTCATGTTTTACTTCCTCACTTCTTTCCTTGCCAGTCCTAAAGATAGTCCAGCAGACGGAAAAGGGAGGCAGGCTGCGTCCTGGAATACCGCGTGAAAGACGCGCCATTCCGGGAAACAGCGGGTATTACAGCATCAGGATCACCTGTTCAAGGTTCTCCAGCGGAACAGGACGCGACAGAAAATACCCCTGCGCCGCGAAAGCGGGCGAACGTTGTACATCGCGCCACTCTTCCAGCGTTTCCACGCCTTCGACGATAACGCCTCGGCAATAGCGGTTCATCAGTTGCAGCAGCAGCGTAAAGAGGTTTCGCCCTTCCGGCGTCTGGCGCAGCATCACAAACAGATCCCGCGCCACTTTGATGTAGTCGTAACGCACTTCGCTCAGGGCAGAGAAATTCGCCATGCCGGTGCCGAAATCATCCAACCAGAGCGGGCCGAATTCACACATTGAGGCGAACGAAGAGTCTTTCGGTAAACGAATATGTTCCACCAGTTCGAATCGCAGCCAGGGCAGGCGCTCAATCGTTTTCAATACCTCTGGCTGCTGACGCATCGCGATCAGCGTCGGGCCATCGACATTGACCGAGGCCAGCAGGTCATGACGCATGAAAAAATCGGCTTTCTGCTCCAGAAACTGGAGCTGTTCTTTCACCACATCCACGCGGTGTCTTACCGCCAGTTCGGCAAAATAGCGATCCGGGGCAACGCGCCGGGAAGGGTTATCCGGGTGTACCACAACCGTCAGCAGTTCCACGGCCATCAATCGCCCGTTGGTCTGGTAGATTGGCTGATAAGTGTAAGCACGTTCGCACTGCAACCAAAAGCGCCGCTCCTGCAAGCTTTCAATGCTTGCCTCAGGAATGCTTAGCTGCTGGATAACCTGCTTTATCATCTCAGATGTCCTGTTAATGAGAGTGTGACTGCCCGGACTCGTCAAAGGTTATCGGCGCTCTGGCAAAGAACTTTATGTTCAGCGCCCCGCAAAATAGAAACAGCATGACAAAAATCAACACAGAATACGCGTTGGCTCAAAAAAATAATGGAACGATGTTTTAATATAGTTGACCGCTGAATACACCACAGCGCACACTAACGCTAATTTTTTTCAGAGCAGGTTCACGACTATGTCCAAAAAGATTGCCGTGATTGGCGAATGCATGATTGAGCTGTCACAGAAAGGCGCAGACGTTCAGCGCGGTTTCGGTGGCGACACGTTGAATACATCCGTTTACATCGCCCGTCAGGTCGATTCTGCGGCCTTGTCCGTACACTACGTGACGGCGCTGGGCACTGACAGCTTCAGCCAGCAAATGCTGGATTCATGGCAAGGCGAAAATGTCGATACCTCCCTCACGCAGCGCATGGAAAACCGTCTACCGGGCCTCTATTACATCGAGACGGACAGCACTGGCGAACGCACTTTCTATTACTGGCGCAACGAGGCGGCAGCGAAATTCTGGCTGGAGAGCGAGCAGTCTGCGGCAATCTGCGAAGAGCTGGCGACCTTCGACTACCTCTACCTGAGCGGGATCAGCCTTGCCATTTTAAGCCCGTCCAGCCGCGATAAATTACTGTCGCTGCTGCGCGAATGCCGCGCCAACGGCGGGAAAGTCATTTTTGACAACAACTATCGCCCGCGCCTGTGGGCAAGCAAAGAAGAGACGCAGCAGGTATATCAGCAGATGCTGGAATGCACGGATATCGCGTTCCTGACGCTGGATGATGAAGACGCGTTGTGGGGTGAAAAGCCGGTTGCCGAGGTCATTGCCCGCACGCACGACGCAGGCGTCCAGGAAGTGGTGGTGAAACGCGGCGCAGATTCCTGCCTGGTTTCCATCAAAGGCGAAGAGGTGATTGACGTTCCGGCGGTGAAATTGCCAAAAGAGAAAGTGATCGACACCACCGCAGCGGGCGACTCCTTTAGCGCCGGGTATCTGGCAATACGTTTAACCGGCGGCGACGCTGCCGGGGCCGCACAGCGCGGGCACCTGACCGCCAGCACGGTCATTCAGCATCGCGGGGCAATTATCCCGCGCGATGCGATGCCGCAATAACCGCACTGTAGGCCGGATAAGCGTAGCGCCATCAGGCATGATATTCTCGCCGGATGGCGGCGTGACCGCCTTATCCGGCCTACTGCTACTGCGCAGCCGGGATATCCGTGACTTCCGGGTGGACATCATCGGTTTCTGCGCTTGTTGCTGCTGCTGTCACTGGCGCCATGATTTGATCCCACGTTGCCTGTAGGTCCTTCATATTCAGCTCCGGTTCGCCCTTCGGCTGAAGCAGAATCAACGCCATATCTTGCGATAGCTGCTGACGCAGGTTTTGATTCAACATCTCAACGGTCAGGTTATTCAGGAAGTCCTGCCGTAGACGCTGGTACTGTTCCGGGGCAATATCGACCACCTGATTTTGCAACGAGCGCATCCGTTGGCTGATCAAGATATCGGTATCGGTACGCGCATAAGTGGCGAACAGCTTCTGCAACTCCAGATTCTTCTGCGCCACCAGCGCGTTAAACTCCTCTTCCGGCAAGCCGTTATCACGGACTTTCGCCAGTTCACGCGCCACCAGCCCCAGGTTCAGATTCAGCTTATCGCCGGGAGATTCAACGTTGATCGCGCACTGCGCACGCAGGAACAGTACCCGGCAGTCAAAACCGAGACCAATCTCTTTGGCGTTGTTCTTGCTGAGCGCCTGCTGAACATGCCAGAACAGGGCCTCACGGGCTAAATCCGCCTGCCAGTAGCGCAGCAGCGCGGCGGACTCGCGAATGGGCTGCCACGGCGTATCCCACATGATGGAGAGACGATCCTGGCGCACGGCGTCAGTCATAATGCTGACAGCTTCGGCGCGCAGAGGGGAAAGCGTCGGCACTGGCGCAGGCGTTTCACGCTTGCCTTGCAACTCGCCGAAGGTTTTGTTGATCTGCTCAGAAACCGAACGCGCGTCCACGTTACCGACGATAATCAGCGTCATCGCGTCCGGGGTGTACCATTTCTGGTAAAACGCGTTAAGTTTCTCTACATCCACAGGCTGTTTCAGCGGCTCGGCCGGATCGTGGCCTAACAGCGCAGACCCTTTCAGACGATAGCGCCACCAGCCCTCTTTGGTGTCCATAGGCCAGGTGGCAACCATATCTTCACTATTGACTGCATGCGCAACCGTCTCTGGCGTGATGGACAGTTTGCCGGAGGTATGCGCCAGATAAGAGAGCGCCTCTTTTAGCAGATCGTTACGGGTGTTGGGCAGGCTGAGGTTATATAACGTGGAATCATAAGAAACGATAACGGGCGGCACAGGGCGTTTGGGGTCAAAGCCCTGCTGCCAGAGTGAACGTGCTTGCGCGGCGTCAAGGCCGCCGCTTTGCGTCAGCGCGATACGGGGAATGGCATGGCTGAAACCGCTCTGTTGCGTACTTTCGGTGAGCGAACCGGTATTGACCAGCAGACGAACCTCAATACGATCGCTTGGGCGCTGCGGGGTAGCTAATACTTGCCACTGTAATCCATTTGCCAGCGTCCCCTGTTGCCATGCCGGGTCAGGCTGGAGCGCATCTGCCTGCACATAGCCGACAGTAGCCATCATCAGCAGACTGCCCGCTAAGAGTCGAATTTTTGTGCCCTGCATGTAAACCCCTGATCAACAATCCTGGTAATAAAAAGACAGCCTGGAAGGCTTATCTGAATATGACGTTAAAAACACTTCGTGTTAGACCGCGCGAACATAAAAATGTCACGCCAGAAGTGAAAAAATCCCGAAGCCACATGTTGAGTGATTCGGGTGCAGGGGTCAATTATGCGCAAACACCCGCAGTCCTGGAAGGGACTGCGGGCATAAGAGGTGAGATTAAGAGGATAATTCGTGCGTTTTGCCATCAGGCGCACGATTATTCAGCACATCATCCAGCTTTTTGTGGTCCAGTTCTTTCACCCACTTCGCCACAACGACCGTTGCCACGCCGTTACCGACCAGGTTGGTCAGCGCGCGGGCTTCAGACATAAAGCGGTCGATACCGAGGATCAGCGCCAGACCCGCAACCGGTAAGTGGCCCACCGCAGAGATCGTCGCAGCCAGCACGATAAATCCGCTCCCCGTTACCCCGGCCGCCCCTTTCGAGGAGAGCAGCAGCACCACCAGCAGGGTTACCTGATGGAAGATATCCATATGACTGTTGGTCGCCTGGGCGATAAACACCGCCGCCATCGTCAGATAGATCGAGGTTCCGTCCAGGTTAAACGAGTAGCCTGTGGGAATAACCAGCCCCACCACCGACTTACGGCAGCCCAGCTTTTCCATCTTATCCAGCATACGCGGCAGCACGGATTCGGAGGAGGACGTCCCCAGCACAATCAGCAGCTCTTCACGGATGTAGCGAATAAATTTAAAAATGCTGAAGCCAGCTGCGCGGGCAATCGAGCCAAGCACCACCACCACGAACAGAATACAGGTGATGTAGAAGCAGACAATCAGCTGCCCCAACTGCACCAGCGTACCCACGCCGTATTTACCGATAGTAAAGGCCATCGCACCGAAAGCACCGATAGGCGCCAGGCGCATGATCATGTTGATGATGCCGAAAATGACCTGCGAGAAGCTTTCAATCACGTTGAAAATCAGCTGGCCTTTGCTGCCCAGACGATGCAGCGCAAAGCCGAACATCACCGCAAACAGCAGAACCTGTAGGATATTACCGCTGGCGAACGCGCCGATGACGCTGCCCGGGATGATATCCATCAGGAAGCCCACGATTCCCTGGTCTTTTGCTTGTTCGGCGTAGATCGCCACCGCTTTAGCATCCAGCGTCGCCGGATCGACGTTCATCCCGGAGCCAGGCTGAACGACGTTGACGATAATGAGACCAATGATCAGCGCAATCGTACTGACAATCTCAAAGTAAAGCAGCGCAACCGCACCGGTGCGGCCCACCGCTTTCATGCTTTCCATACCTGCAATGCCGGTAACGACAGTACAGAAGATAACCGGTGCGATGACCATCTTAATCAGCTTAACGAACGCGTCGCCAAGCGGTTTCATTTGTGCGCCTAATTCAGGGTAGTAATGGCCAAGGAGGATACCAATGGCAATTGCTGTCAGGACCTGAAAGTAAAGGCTTTTGAACAGAGAGGTTTTCATAGGGTGTCCTTGAAGTAAAAACCACAGGTCTTGTAAGGTTATGGTTAACCTGCGGCCTTAAAATAACACCCACACAACATGACAGAAATGCACCTGGATCATAATTGAAACAAAAATGTTAAAAACTTTGAGCTGGCTCGCACAAGTCTGACCTTTTTTAAGTTTTGTAATCAGGCTGCGCGTTCTTCAGATAACGTTCTTCAAACACATCCGGCGGAACCGCGCGGGCAAACAAGAAACCTTGCGCCACGTCCACCCCTGCCTGCGCCAGCCAGTCGCGCTGCGCTTCGGTCTCCACGCCTTCCGCGATCATTTTCAGGTTAAGGCTGCGCGCCATCAGGATAATCGCCGTGACCATGCTGTCATCCTCCGGCAATCCCTCAACAAACATTTTGTCGATTTTTAGTATATCGACCGGCAGCGATTTCATATGCTGAAGCTGACGCAACCCTGCGTATCCCATACCAAAGTCATCCAGCGCGATGCGTACGCCCGCGCTGCGCAGCGGGCGCAGGATGGCGACGGCGGCATGCGGGTCGTCGATACGTCGGCTTTCCGTCACTTCCAGAATCAATGTATCCGGCTGAATACGATAGCGGCTTAGCAGCTCCAGCAGATCCGACACCATATTCGGGTGCATGAGCTGCAATGCGGAAAGATTCACCGAGAGCGGCATCATCACGCCACGCTCCTGCCAGGCGGAAAGCTGGCGACAGGACTCTTCCAGCACCCAGTACCCGACCGTCACCATCAGACCGCAGGATTCGATACGGTCAATTAACCCTTCCGGGAGTTCCCAACTGCCATCCGGCTGCTGCACGCGTAATAATGCTTCTGCGCTCAGGACCTTACCGCTGGACATCTCCACCTGCGGTTGCAGCCAGATAGCGAACTGGTGGTTATCCAGCGCGTTGAGAATATCGCTCTCTTCCGTCAATCTCTGCTGCGCGGCTTCCATCTGCGCCGGGTCAAAGAACTGAATCTGATTTTTACCTTTGCGGCGGGCGGTAAAGGCGGCGGAGACGGCGCGACCATAAAGCGCCTCGGCCGTCAGGTCGCCGTAAAACATCGCCACCCCGATGCTGCAACTGGGGCGCAGCTGGATGCTTTCGATCGGCAGCCGTTCATTAATGACAGTGAGCACTTGCTGACCTAACGTAATCGCGTGCCACGGTTCTTTTACGCCGTGCGCGATGATGGCGAAATCAAAGCCGCTTACCTGCGTCAGCACCATTCGCGGCGCCAGCACCGATTTCAGTTTTTCCACCAGCGTAAGCAACAGGATTTCCCGCTGCGTCTCTTTGAGCACGCCTGCGGTATCGCGCAGCGTTTCACAGGTGACAATCATTAACGCCGTCGTCTGCTGACGCGTCACAACCTGTTCCAGAAGCCCCATCAGGAAAGCCTTGTTGGGAAGCTCGGAAACCGGAAAGCGCATCGCATGATCGTTTTGCTCAATGCTGTGACGCTGGGCAATCTGCTGATTCAGGTTGTAGCTACGCACCAGCATACCAATCTCATCGTCATGATGCAGACGCGGCAGCGCCAGCTGATGGCCTGTCAGCTCCTGCGGCGGGATATCGTTAAGCTCCCGGGCGATTTTGCGTAGAGGATGCACAATCAGGCGGTTCATACACCAGGTTATCGCCACCGTCAGCATCAGCGATAAAAGTAAGTAAATGGTCACTAACGTCGAGAGCGTGCTCATCACGAACTTATACATGCGGAACGAGTCCGCCTGGAGCACCAGATACGCCAGCGGCTGTGGGTTGGCTGGCCGTTCAAGGGAATAGACCGGCAGCGAGATCTGCACCGGCAGTTCAAACAGACGCGTCACCGTCACCGGGACGGAGCGCTCAGGAATAAAACTCATTCGTAGCGCCTGGAATTGGTTCGGCAGCACCACGTCGGCGCGGCTGACCACGCCCGCAGGCTGAATGCGCGCCAGGATGGTTTCCGCTTCAGGGATATCCGCTTTCAGGATTGCGGCGGACAGCGGTTCGCGGACAGAACGGGCGATACTTTCCAGTTGCGTAGCCGTGTTATAGCGGTTCTGCTGTACTAAATGAAACAGCAAAACGGTGCAAAAAATAAATACAAACACCAGGACAACGGCCGCAACCATTGCCATCTGCTTAATTGTTAACGAGCGGCTGACGCGCAAATTGACTCTCCATGACTATCCCCAGGCTGCCGCCAGAGTATACCCGATCGCGCAGACATAAAGAGAGGCCGTATCTGAAAAGGACTTTTCCGAATCATCAGTGCCGGATGGCGGCGTAACCGCCTTATCCGGCCTACAGAAAGCGCACACTGCCGGATGGCGGCGTAACCACCTTATCCGGCCTACGAAAGAGCGCCTTGCCGGATGACGGCGTGGCCGCAAGCGCGTGTTGTAGACCTGATAAGACGCGAATGCGTCGCCATCAGGCGTTCGGCGCTTACCAGTCCGCGTACGGCACCAGCGGCTGCGGCGGTAAATCCATATCGCCCTGCCATCCCGCAGCGGAATAACGCACATACAGCAGGAAATGGCTCGGCGTATAATCCTTCGCTTCCTGAATATCAATTGCCGTTCCGAGGAACCAGTTAGACGTCACCCGTCGCTCGATCAGCGCCCGCGCCGTATAACCAAAGCCCTGACTGCTGCTGCCGCCATTCGTCTGCGTGGCCGCCTCTTCGCGGTAATCCGTCGGGATCAGATTCATCAGCGGATAACGCGGCATGGTTTTGGTGCGTGAATGCGACCAGGATACCGAACCGCCCAGCTCCCACGACCAGTTTTCCGTACGCTGCCGCCACATCACCGGCACGGCGAACGACACATACTCCTGCGGACTGTAATAACCGCCATGCCCCAGCGAATACCCGCTCAGGTCTTTGTCGTAGTGCCAGATCATATTGTTCAGGCCGACGGTGACGCGACGGTTATTCTCATTGATGATTTTATAGTAATAGCCCGTCATCCAGCGCACGCGCCAGTTATCCGCGACGTTCTTACCAGTCAGTTGATCGCCGCTCAGCGAAGCCCAGACGCCGTTGGCTTCACCTTTGTCATAGCTCAGGCTCACACCGCCGCCGTCCGCACGCACGCCGCCCCATTTTGTGCCCGTGTTGCTCGGCGCGTCTTTCTGCCCGCCAAAGGCCAGCAGAGAGCTGGAGATTGGCCGACGGTGCGCGTTCAGCGTATAGCCCAGTGGCCCGATATCATTGCTGTAGCTCACGCCGCCAACCACATCGACAACGTTAAAGCCCATCGGCGTAGTCCCGATATCCCAGCTCCAGGTTTCGTTTTTCCAGCCGACCGCCACGCTCGTGCCGGTATCAGACTGGCTGCGGTTGCCGCTACAGTCATGCAGCGTACAGGTGCCCCAGTTCTTATCCCAGGTGCCGTCCGCACGGGTCGAGAAACTGCCGACATCCACGTTCACCAGGTCAGCACGGAAGAACATCCGGCCATCTGACAACGGCGCGTCAACCTGGAACATGGTGGTATGCGCTTTCAGATCGGAGTAGCCGCCGGTGCCGCTCGATCCCCAGTAATCATGCTCCAGCGTGACGTTCAGATCCTGCTGTCGGTATAAATCCGCCGCATCGCTGCGCACGCCGCGTTTTAGCCAGTCATCTTTCGCGTCATTACGGGTCAGGCGAGTAAAGGTGTCATTATCCTGCGGGCGGGTCGGCGTAATGCCGGAAGCCACCATCGCGTCTTTGTACGTCTCAAGCGCCTGCTGCGGTTCGCCGTTTTGCGCCTGAAAACCCGCCGCGTCGCGCAGCACCATCGCAGTTTCCATAGAAGGCGGCTGTGACTTCGCCTGTGGCACAATCGTGTTGAAGGTCTTCTGCGCCGCGACGGTATCGCCCAGTTGCGCCTGAGCCCGCGCCATACGGCGCTGCATATTGATGGACAGCGGCTCCCCGGTCGCCGGGGCGGGAAGTTTCGCCAGTTCCGCCCGCGCCGCCGCGTTATCGCCCTGCGCAATATAGACTTCCGTCAGGCCAAGTCGGGCATCGACATTACCCGGCTCCCGCGCCAGAACCGCATCATAGGCGGCGCGCGCCGAAGAATAATCGCGCCGCTGCTGCGCCCAGTCAGCAAGGGTTAAATCAATGCGCGTAGAGGCGGGCTGTTGGCGAAGCAGCGTTTCCGCTTCCCGCTCTTTGCCGCTATCACGCAGGCGGCTGGCGGTTTCCAGCACCTGATTATTTTGCAGCCTGTCCGCCAGTTCCTGAATATTGCTGTTCCACTGGCTACGCGGCAGATTATTGATATGCGCCATCGCCGCTCGATCCTGATCGTTGCCCGCGAGGTACAGCCCATAGGCATACACCTGATCCGGGTCGTTCGGTTTCTGACGCGCCAGCGCGCGCATGTGCGCATCGGCCTGGCTGCGCTGCCCGGCGTTCCACAGATCGCGGGACAAACGATACGTTACCCAGACGCTGCCGGGGTCCAGCGCCAGCCTGCGACGATGCAGTTCCGCCGCCTGCGCCCAGTTCCCCTGGTTTTCCAGCGCTTCGGCCTGCTGCGCCAGCCGGTCGTTTTCAAGGCTACGCTCAATATCATCAATACTTTGCCGCTGACGACTGGAGAGCGACGCGATAAACGCCGAGGCTTTCTCCGGGGACTGCTGACGATAGATATTCGCCAGGCCGCGCACGGCGTTGCTGTTGCCGCTGTCCATTCGCAGCGTCTGCTGATAGTAGCGCTCGGCGGCGGGATAATCTTTACGCGCCATCGCCACGTCGCCCAGCCCCAGCACGGCATAGCTGTCGGTATTGTCGATGCTCCTGGCCTGCCGGTAGAGGCGTTCCGCCTGGTCCGGGTTATTCGCTTTCAGCGCGGCGTCGCCCTGCTGAATCGCCAGCCAGTAGCGGTTTACCTTCAGCAGGCTTTCCCATTTGCCGCGACTGCTGCTGTTCGGGTCCATCGCAAGCGCTTTCTGGAACTGCGCCACCGCGCGGGCACGATCGCCGCGCTGCGAATAGGCCTGCCCCAGCGCGCCGACGGCTTCGCTGTCGCGGTGATCCGCGCTTACCGCCTGCTGCAATTCCGTTACGGCTTTGCCGCCCTGTCCGGCCTCCACCGCCGCCAGGCCTTGCGCTCTGGCTCTGAACGCCGGGTCGGAAAGCTGTTGCTGCTGTTCACTCAACTTGCTGCGCGCGGCATTGACGCTATCGCCTTCGCTAAACACCGTCAGGTATTTTTGCAGCGCTTTTACGCTGGCGTCGCTGGCAGGCAGATCTTTAATCTGCTGATACCAGAGAGCAGAAGCCGTCGTGCGCCCGTCGCTGGATTTCGCCATCTGCTCTAATACGGCAAATCCCTCATCGCGTCGCCCGCCGTCAAACAGCAACTGCGCCAGCGTGTTTTGCAGGGCAGTATTGCCCGGCGTACTGGCGTTAATTCTTTTAAGCTGATTAATCGCCTCGTTACGTCTCGCGGGAGATTTCGCCACCGTCGTCCAGTATTCCACCGCCAGATCGCCTTGCGGCGGATGACCTTTAAACAGCGCGTCGTAAGCGGCAATCGCTTCTTCGGTATGACCGGTGGTCGCCTGTAAACGCGCCTCCTGCAAGGACTGGCGTCCTTCCGGCGTGGAAAGCATCATCGTTGTGCGGGAGGACTGATACGCGCTGGAACTCGGCGCTAACTGGGAAAGCCTGTCGAGCTGTTTCTGCGCCCCGTCATTGTCGCCCTGGCGCAGCAGGTAGCGAAACCGGGCGGCGACCACTTCCGGGTTGTTCGGGTCGATCAGTTCCAGGCGATAAAGCGACTGGCGCACCAAATCCTCACGGTGCGAGGCTTCGCCTAACCGAACCTGTTGCAGCAACTGCTGTTGCGCGGAAGGCGCCGCCTCGGCGAACGGCATCCAGGCGATGCCGAGCGTCAGGCCGAGCACTGCCCGATGGCGACGCTTTAGCGTCTTATCCGGCCTACAATCAACGGCATCCCGTAGGCCGGATAAGGCGTTACCGCCACCCGGCAAAATGAGATGGATGAGACTTAGTTTGAACTTGCGCATTCCTGGCCCCAGTCAGGTAGTAATTCACCTTTAGCGGTGAAGCGAAAACGATGCTGATCCCATCCTTGTCCGAAAAGCGTTAGCACATAGCTATAGTAGGCATCGCTACCGGGAAAATTGTCCGCCACGCGCTGTCGCTGCACCGCCTGAGCATCGCGGTTTTGCAGGAAAGGCAATAAAGAAGCCGAAAAGCCCACCGGCCCGTCGCCCTGAGCTTTACCACTGGCGACATCCACCTTCTCTGGCGGAACGCCGTTTTTTGTCGTCAGCGTCGCCATCGGTTTCAGGCGCGTCAGCAGCCGCGCTTTTTGCGGATCGCCGTCGTGCATCATCCCCGCCCATAAATAAACGCGGATGGCATCGTAACTGCTGACCAGCGTTTTTTCCGGTTTCAGCTGCCAGCCTTTGTCTTTTTCATAGCGCACCCAGTCCGGCGAGAACCCTTTCGGGGCGGTTTCCATCAGCAAACGCATATTGGTTTCACGCAGCGTGGTCCAGGGCGCGCCAAAGCGGGTAAAATATTGCGCCAGTTGCGGGGGTAAATAGCTCGGGTTAAAGCGCCAGCGCGTCTTTTCCGCAAAACCCACGTTCCCCGGCAGCAGCATTGACCCCAGCCCCGGCACCGTTACCACCTCTTCACGCGCAATGCGTTTTAGCAGCGCGGCGCCAGTGTCGGTATAACGCGACGTTTTCCATAAGCGCCCGGCTTCCAGCAGCGACCAGGCCATCCAGATATCGCCGTCGGAAGCGGAGTTTGCATCCAGCACCTCCCAGGTCGAGGGGTCTTTCTGCCCCCACAGCCAGGCAGGCAGATGCGCCTGTAAGGAACCCTGCGCCAGGTTGTTTTGCGTCCAGTCGAGGATCAGGTCAAATGCCGGACGATCGTTGGCGGCGAGGGCAAAGAACAGCGCATAGCTTTGCCCTTCCGACGTCGTGATTTTGCGCGCGTCGCTGGGGTCAATCACCCGTCCTTCCTGACTGATATAGTCCTTTTTGAACTGTATCCATGCCGGCCACGTACAGGCCGCCTGCACGCTGACGGTCGCCAGCATCAGGGCAGTTAACATCCATCCACGCAGCGCGTTCATCATCGATTACTCGTTATCGGGATCGAGTCGACGACGGCTGATAATGCGCAGCAGACGCCACAGAACCCAGGCCAACAGCACGACGCTAACCGCCGCCAGTATCGCCAGCAGCACCGGATGATTCGATAACGCGTACCAGAGGCGTTCGAACCACGGTAAATGCCCTACGTAGTAAATATCGCCCACCCGCAGGCTGTTGACGCCAGACTCGCGGATCACCGACACGGAGCCAAACATAGCGGCGCGTTTTCCGCTGTCGTTCATCGCTTCGGTCAGCAGTTCATACCCGCGCGGGCTGTCTGCCAGCAGCGCCACCACGCTACGCTGGTCGTTGAACGGCGACTGGAAGCCCACTACCGCCGCCATCGCGCCAGCAGAGGTGATGGTGGATTTCGCATCCGGCGCGCGGTCGGCCTCATCCGGCATGATGCTCGGGAAGGTCGTCTGGCGCATCGGCGTGTTCACCCAACTTTGCGTCGCCTGTACCAGCAGGTCGATGCGTTTGTCATCTTTCAGTGCATCCGGGATTGTCCCGATCACCATAATATCCGCATCTTTACCCTGAATCTGGCGGCTATCGTCGGTGATGTTCAGGTTAATCGACGGGAAACCGGTCTGCGCGCCAATCGTCCCGGTCACATCCAGCAGCGTTTCCATCTGCGCTTCGTTCGGGTTTTTCGGCATCACGGCAATGGTTTCTGAAAGGTCAGCCATCCGGCTGAACGGGAAGCCCGCGTTGGCGAAGGCGCGCAGGTCCGGCATCGCGATAAAGTGATAATATTTCGAGAAATCAATGGTGGAGTCGTCGCCAATCACCACATGGTTTTGTACCGGCTGGAACGTCACGCAATTATCCACCGAGCCGCCCGGCATCGGGTTCATGTACTGGAAGTCAAAGCGCAGCTGGTTCATCGCCCCCAGCTTCAGCGCCGGGATCGACACGTCCGTTTTACCGTCAATCAGCCCCTGCAATACCGGCAAACGCAGCAGCAGGCGATTGCTTTCCTGGGTGCTGTTCAGGCTGAACGCTTGCAGGAACTGATCGTTCAGGCTGATATCCATACGCGAGCTGTCTTTGCTCGGCGGCGTGGTGTAGCGGTAGTTGAGGTTCATATCAATACCGTTGCTGCGCAGCAGATAGAGATCCGGCGGCAGATTCAGCGACAGCGAAATCGCCGCAGGTTCCAGCCCGGTGGACTGGAGCTGCTCTTTATAGGTTTTCAGCTCGCCGAACGTCACCGCACGGTCAGTACGTACCCAGTTCGGCGCATCATAAGGTTTACGCGCCAGCAGAGGCTTCACCTCATCCACCACCACGCTGTCGCCACGGAACAGGATATTCCCTTGCGCAATGCCTTTCGCCGCCTGCAACAGATCGTTATCGTCGCGGCCAAAGACCACCAGTAGCTTCACATATGGGTTGTCCGGGTGGCTGATCATCTCAATCACCGGCGCTTTTACCGGCGGATGATCGCGCAGGAAATCAGGGCGCTTGTCGTTCGTGGCAAAGACGATGGCATTACGATCCGGCAGCGTGTTGTACATCACCGGGAAATGCTGGCCGCGCCAGCCTGCGCGCGAACCGATCCATGAAGAGACAATGGATGCCGCCTGCTGCTGCATCAGATCCGGCGAACCGGCAAAGACCACAGGCAGCGTAACCTGGCGGTTGTCCCGCGGATCAAAGAATGGCACCGGGAAGTGCGACAGATCGTTTTTCACCGGCAGGGTCTGGTACGTCAGATCCAGCACGCTGCTGCGGCCAACATCCAGCCAGAGCGTACTGCTGGCCGGGTTTTCGCAGACATCGCGATAGTGCCCGACGAACTCCAGCCGCACACGGTTAAAATCGGTGATAAAGAGCGGGTTGATCGGCATCTGGGCCAACGTCTTTTTGCCCAGTTGCTCTTTCGTGACCGGCAACACGCCCATCAGCTCATCATTGAGGTAGACCTTCAGCTGCGACTGGATCGGCAGCAACGACGGCGACGGGGTGTATTCCAGGTTCAGCATCGCTTTCGACACCACCTCATCGCTGCGCATACCGAACTCAATGCTGCCATTCGGGTTCACGCCACGCAGCACCATGCTGCCCGGCGGCGGCGCGATTTGCGCGAAGGTCAGCTTCACATCGCGGGAAGGCCCGTTTTGCGCCACCACGGGCGCATCGGCGCCCGGCACGCCCGGCATTACCTGGCCGACCGGCTGCTCCGGCGTTTCTGGCGCAGGCGCTGTCGGCGCTTGCGCTGGCTCAGCATTGATCAATGGTTGCGTTGCAGGCGTCGCATTCGTCATGAAAGTGGGGAAAGCGCTTATCCCCATAGCCACTGCATAAACCCAGGAAAGTTTTCTTTTCATCGCGTTATCATCATTGTTGAGCCATCACCTGATCCGGCTGCCGCTCCGGGCGACGCGGAATAAACGACACAATCCAGGAAACCAGCGTCGTCAGAGAACGGAAAATTACTTTGACGGAAGACGGAGCAAATTCCGCAAGATGGCGGTAGCCACGGAAGCCCAGCTTCAGAATATCCAGCAGGCTTTCCAGCGGTTTGTCTTCCGGGAAGCTGTCCTGCCAGAGCGCCCACGTATCCGCGCGGGCAAATGTGCACTGCACAAAGTCGATATGTTGTTTCGTGGTCATCGGCAGCAATTGCAGCCCGACCTCATTGCCCAGCACGCGCACGACCTGAGTAGGAAAGACGTACTCTTGCTGGCCGCGTTTAAGCAATAAATTAACCTTTTGCCCTTCCAGCACCTGCGCCTGCCCGTTGATCCGAATCCCCAGGCCACCGTCGGAGAAGTCATGCACGGTGCATGAGAACAGGTGGCCATCTTCACGGGCAATGGCCGCCGGCATGGAGATTTCAACGCGGTGCGCCCGGCGTACCTGCTTACTTTCCACAGAGACCGCCACCGCGCCGCCCAGAATGATCAGGTTATAGAAAACCCACACCAGACTGACGATCACCGTGAGTATTTCGTTGGCGGGGCCGTAGTAGTAACGCCAGACGCCCACCACGACCCCCAGCAGGTTGAGCAGCACCAGGAAGATATAGGGCCGGGAAATCACCCAGTCGACATACTCTTCCTCTACCAGCCCGCCTTTCGCGGTAACGTTGAATTTCCCTTTATGCGGGTTGATCAGCGCCACCATCGTCGGCGGCGCGATATACCAGGCCAGCACCGTTTCGTAGATCTCACTCCAGAAGGAGTGGCGGTATTTCCCCTGAATCTTCGAGTTGGTGAGGCTGGCGTGAATCATGTGCGGCAACACAAACAGCGCAATCATCAGCGCGGGCGCATAGATGATATAGGCGTGCAGCAGCAGGAAAGCCAGCGGCGCCGTCAGGAAGATGAGCCGTGGAATACCCGATAAAAAGTGGAACATGGCGTTGACGTAACACAGACGCTGCGCCAGCTTTAAGCCTTTGCCGAACAGCGGGTTATCCAGACGGAAGATTTGCACCATGCCGCGCGCCCAGCGAATACGCTGCCCGATGTGCGCGGACAGGCTTTCCGTCGCCAGGCCTGCCGCCTGTGGAATGCGCATATAGGCCGAGGTGTAGCCACGACGGTGCAAGCGCAGCGAGGTATGCGCATCTTCGGTCACGGTCTCAACGGCAATGCCGCCAATCTCATCCAGCGGTTTACGGCGAATCACCGCGCACGATCCGCAGAAGAACGTCGCATCCCACATGTCGTTGCCATCCTGCACCAGCCCATAAAACAGCGTGCCTTCGTTCGGCGTTTTACGGAAACGACCGAGGTTGCGCTCAAACGGGTCCGGCGAGAAAAAGTGGTGTGGCGTCTGCATCATGGCGAGCTTTTTCTCTTTCAGGAACCAGCCCATCGTCATTTGCAGGAACGAGCGTGTCGGGACATGGTCGCAGTCAAAGATCGAGACAAACTCACCTTTCGCGTATTTCAGCGCGTTATTGATGTTGCCGGCCTTGGCGTGTTCATGCGTGGTACGGGCGATGTACTGTACGCCGACGGTCTGAGCAAACTGGCGGAACTCTTCGCGCCCACCGTCGTCAAGAATCCAGATGCTCAGCTTGTCTTTCGGCCAGTCGATGCCCAACGAGGCGTAAACGGTGTTTTTCACCACGCTGAGGTCTTCGTTGTAAGTCGGAATAAAAATGTCCACCGTCGGCCACTGCGCCATCTCTTTCGGTAGCGGCACGGGCTGGCGGTTAAGCGGCCAGACGACCTGGAAATACCCCAGCACCAGGACAATCCAGGCGTAGGTTTCCGCAAACAGCAAAATCAGCCCGCAAACCAGGCTCAGCGGGTCATCCCAGTTTAGCGTCGAGGTATAACGCCACCAGATATAACGGCATGACACCGTCAGCGACAGCACGATCAACATCAGGGCGGAGAAACGCCCCGGTATCCGCCGCACCAGCAGCGCGACGCCCCACAGCAGTATCAGGAAGATAAACTGCGACAGCGGGTTAAACGGCTGGGTAATACAGATGATCGCCAGAATCAGGGAAAAAGTGACGATGACGCCGAGGATAAAGCGGCGCACCCCGTTGCTAAGATGGCCCAGCTCTTTTTCGCTTTCCAGGTGCGTGGTCTTTTTACTGACGCGGTCGGGCAGCGTGTCCATCCACTGATGATAGCGACCGCGCACGCCCAGCAGGCGGGAGAGTGACCGCCAGCGCGGTTCGACCTTCTTCTCTTTACGCGGCGAGAAGGCCATCAACCAGAGCGTTTGAATGGCATAGCGGGCCGGGTCCAGCGGACGCGGTCGGTTGGCGTTAATGTGCGGATAGAGCGCTTTATGCTGCGCGCGAATGCGCTGCCAGCGCGGATGCTCAAGCGGAATAAAAGTCCACGCCAGAATCACCCACAGGCAGCCCAGCATCGCACTGAACGGCGACGCGCCATGACGGCGATACCCTTGATAGCGCTCGCTCAGGCGTGCGCCGACCGGCGGAATGAGAAGCCACCGGGTCAGGATGTTCATGATGCGCTCCCGGCAGGGGCGCGATTGCCCGCATAGTGCAGCAAACACCAGTTTGCCAGCGTCAGCACCTCTTCTGCCGCCAGCGAATCGCCACGGTACTCGCCCAGCGGCTGTTTCGAAGCCATACACTCCGCCATCGCTTCATCGCGATGGATCACCATCGGCAGCAAACGACGCTGGCTTTGCAGCCAGACCTGGTACAGATCGTCCTGCAACTGGCTGGCAATGCGTAAATCGTTAATCAGAATATGCGCGCCCGTGGGCAGCGCCTGTTGATGCAGCCGGATATGGCAATTGGTGTCCGCTTTTACCACCGCCAGCGTATGATCGCAGAGACTGACCAACTGTTGCGTCAGCGGTGAGACGCCGTGGGGAAGATCCAGCAAAATCCACGAATAGCGTCGGCTCTCTTTCAGTTCGCGCAGGCCAGCGCAAATAGCTCCCAGCTTTTCCGCCCATTCCTGAGGATTCTCCCGCTCTTCCACCGTAAGCTGTCCGAACGGCAGCAGATCGAGCTGGGTGGTATAACGCAGTCCGGCATCGCGCCAGTCTTTACCGTCCAGCAGCGCCCTGGCCCAGCCGTCGCGATGGGCAAAATCGACATTGAATGACATACGCAGCAGGTTATCGGGGCTGGCATCAACGACCAGCACATTTTCCCCGAGTATTTGCAGCGCCCAGGCGAGCGCCGAAGTGATTGATGTGGTGCCTACACCGCCGCGCACGCCCTGCAATCCCAGAATGGACATCCCTGACTCCCTTATGATGGTTGTTGCGCAAATTCAGCCAATAAAGGCCAACGTTTAATCGCCGCAGCCAGCTGTTCGCGTTGGGAAATATCGGTATAGTCTATTTCGGGCAAGGAGAAAGCCTGACTTAACGCCAGAAAATCATTTTGAAAGGTATAGCCCAATGCTGAATCAAACTGAGAGTCAGGTTCGTTGTTGTTATACATTCTGTATTGTGTCCCTTTTGAATATACTCACCATGCTTCAGACAATTTTTCTGGCAGCATCCCCCCCTCTTCACTGTTAATCTTCAATGCAGGGGATCGTTCATTTCTCGCCTTTCCGTTACGCAAACTGTAAGAGTAAAGAAAACACCATGACCGAGGTCGCAAGGCTTCCTGCCCGCCGAATTGATTCATATGCTAAATCTGATGTGTTTTAATTTCAATGTTAGGTTTATTTCTGAGCTTTCGCTAGTAAACTGATAAACAGATAAAATAGCGACAAGAGGGACGCTGTGGACCCCGTATTTTCTATCGGCATCTCATCATTATGGGATGAACTACGCCACATGCCTGCCGGCGGTGTCTGGTGGGTTGACGCTGATCGCAATGAAGATGCCATCAGCCTGGTGAATCAAACGATTGCCTCGCAGGCAGGGAACGCGAAAGTCGCGGTCATTTGTATGGGCAGCGATCCGGGTGAATTAATCAAATTAGATGAATCTCACGGCCCGGAAAAAATCCAGTTATTTTCAATGCCGGATTCTGAAAAGGGGTTATACTTTTTGCCCCGCGATTTGCTTTGTTCTGTTGATCCTACACATTACTTTTTCATTCTTCTTTGCGCGAATAACGCCTGGCAAAATATATCAGGGGAACGCCTTCATCAGTGGCTGGAAAAAATGAATAAATGGACCCGGTTCCATCACTGTTCGCTTCTGGTTATTAACCCTGGAAATAATAATGACAAACAGTTCTCCCTGTTGATGGGGGAGTATCGTTCGCTTTTCGGCCTTGCCAGCTTACGTTTTCAGGGCGACCAGCATCTGTTCGACATCGCGTTCTGGTGCAGCGAAAAAGGGGTCAGCGCCCGGCAACAACTGACGCTGCGCCATAAAGATGCGCACTGGGAGCTGGCCCACAAGGAAGAGGCGAACATTCAGCCGCGCAGCGACGAAAAACGCATCCTCAGCAATATCGCCGTTCTTGAAGGCGCTCCGCCGCTGTCGGAACACTGGGCGCTTTTTGATAATAACGAAACCTTGTTCAACGAGGCGCGAACTGCGCAGGCGGCGACGATCATCTTCTCCCTGACGCAAAATAGCCAAATCGAACCCATGGCGCGAAATATCCATACGCTGCGCCGCCAGCGCGGAAGCGCGCTGAAAATTATCGTCCGCGAAAATCTCGCCAGTTTGCGAGCGACCGACGAGCGACTGCTGTTAGGCTGCGGCGCGAATATGGTTATTCCGTGGAATGCGCCGCTTTCCCGCTGCCTGACGCTGATTGAAAGCGTGCAGGGACAGCAATTCAGCCGCTACGTCCCGGAAGAGATCGCCACACTCCTGTCGATGACGCAGCCCATGAAGCTGCGCGGTTTCCAGACATGGGACGTCTTCTGCGAAGCCGTACATAACATGATGAGCAACACGCTGCTGCCCGCTGACGGGAAAGGCGTGATGGTCGCATTGCGCCCGGTGCCGGGTATCCGCATCGAGCAGGCGCTGACGCTCTGCCGCCCAAACCGTACCGGCGATATCATGACTATCGGCGGCAACCGGCTGGTGCTGTTTTTATCATTCTGTCGGGTCAACGATCTGGACACTGCGCTGAACCATATCTTCCCGCTGCCGACCGGCGATATCTTTTCCAACCGCATGGTCTGGTTCGAAGATAACCAAATCAGCGCTGAACTCGTGCAAATGCGCCTGCTGTCGCCTGAACTGTGGGGCACACCGCTGCCGCTGACTCAGGGGCCGAACCCTGTGCTCAATGCCGAGCATGACGGGCGGGTCTGGCGACGTATTCCCGAACCCTTACGACTGCTGGATGACAGCGTGGAGCGCCCACAATGATGAACGTCAACGATATCATCCAGATCATCGTCTTTTGCGCGCTGATCTTTTTTCCTCTGGGCTATCTGGCGCGCCATTCGCTTCGCCGCATCCGTAACACAGCCCGACTGTTATTCGCCAGACCCCGTTATGTAAAACCCGCCGGAACCTTGCGCCGTGCAACAAACGTCAAGGCAGACAAAAAATGACTCAGCATACTCAAACCTCATCCATGCCTTCACCACTCTGGCAATACTGGCGCGGCCTTGCGGGCTGGAATTTCTACTTTCTGGTAAAGTTTGGCCTGCTCTGGGCGGGATATCTCAACTTCCATCCGTTGCAGAACCTGGTCTTCATGGCCTTTTTGTTAATGCCAGTCCCCAAACTCAGCCTGCACCGTCTGCGCCATTGGGTCGCTATCCCAATCGGCTTTGCGCTTTTCTGGCATGACACCTGGCTGCCTGGCCCACAAAGCATTATCAGTCAGGGCTCGCAGGTCGCGGGTTTTAGCGCGGACTATATGCTCGATCTGGTGACTCGCTTTATCAACTGGCAAATGATCGGCGCCGTGTTTGTGCTGCTCGTCGCCTGGCTGTTTTTATCGCAGTGGATTCGGGTCACTCTTTTTGTTGTCGCCATTATGATCTGGCTGAACGTGCTGACGCTGACAGGGCCAGTCTTTACACTGTGGCCTGGCGGCCAGCCGACCGACACGGTGACGACCACCGGCGGCTCTGCGGCGGCGACGGTCGCAACGGCAGGAGACACCCCGGTGGTCGGCGATATCCCGGCGCAGACCGCGCCTCCGACCTCAGCCAATCTGAACGCGTGGTTGAACACTTTCTATAACGCGGAAGAAAAACGAAAAACGCCGTTCCCGACGGCGCTGCCGGCCGATGCGCAGCCGTTTGAACTGCTGGTGATCAACATCTGTTCCCTCTCGTGGTCTGATGTTGAAGCCGCAGGCCTGATGTCACATCCGTTATGGTTGCATTTCGATATTCTGTTTAAGCACTTTAACTCCGCCACCTCCTACAGCGGCCCGGCGGCGATCCGCCTGCTGCGCGCCAGCTGCGGCCAGTCGTCGCACACGAATCTGTATCAACCGGCAGGCAACGACTGCTACCTGTTTGATAACCTGTCGAAGCTGGGCTTCACGCAGCATTTGATGATGGGTCATAACGGCGAATTCGGCGGCTTCCTGAAAGAAGTGCGTGAGAATGGCGGTATGCAGACGGAGCTGATGGATCAAAAAGGGCTGCCCGTCACGCTGCTGGGCTTTGACGGTTCTCCGGTTTATGACGACACCGCCGTGCTCAACCGCTGGCTGGAAACCACCGAGAAAGATCAGAACTCGCGTAGCGCAACGTTCTATAACACGCTGCCGCTGCACGACGGGAACCACTTCCCTGGCGTCAGCAAAACGGCGGATTACAAAATTCGCGCGCAAAAGCTGTTCGATGAGCTGGACGCCTTCTTTACCGAGCTGGAGAAATCGGGCCGTAAAGTGATGGTGGTGATGGTCCCGGAACACGGCGGCGCGCTCAAAGGCGACAGAATGCAGGTTTCCGGGCTACGCGACATCCCCAGCCCGTCTATCACCAACGTACCGGCAGCGGTGAAATTCTTCGGTATGAAAACGCCTCATCAGGGCGCATCGATTGAGATTGACCAGCCGAGCAGCTACCTGGCGATTTCCGAACTGGTGGTGCGCGCCCTTGACGGCAAATTGTTTGTCGAAGACAACGTCAACTGGGATCAGCTCACCCGTGGGTTGCCGCAGACCGCGCCGGTCGCTGAAAACGCCAACGCGGTGGTTATCCAGTATCAGGGTAAACCGTATGTGCGTCTGAACGGCGGCGACTGGGTGCCTTATCCGCAGTAAACGAAAAAGGCCTGATGGCGCTACGCTTATCAGGCCTACAGGTCAGGCACAATCTCCTGAAATTATGCCGATTTGTAGGCCGGATAAGACGCTTTCGTCGCCATCCGGCAAAACTCGCGCAAGCGCCGCAACACGCTGGAAAGATTCTTGCCAGCTGGCAACTTTTCTGACGACCCGTAAAAAACGAAACCCACTAACTCTTTGATATATAAAAACTCCTTTTCTGGCACAGCGATTGCTATTTGAGTGTGAGCTGTTCTGTTCCGAATCAAAGGAGATATCATGTCTGACTGTCGTACTTACGGATTCAACACCCAGATCGTTCACGCGGGGCAACAACCCGATCCTTCAACTGGCGCGCTCAGTACGCCAATCTTCCAGACGTCGACGTTTGTTTTCGACAGCGCCGAACAGGGGGCCGCCCGCTTTGCGCTCGAAGAGTCCGGGTACATTTACACCCGCCTGGGCAACCCCACGACGGACGCGCTGGAGAAAAAGCTGGCGGTACTGGAAAGAGGCGAAGCGGCGCTGGCGACCGCGTCCGGTATTTCCGCCATCACCACCACGCTGCTGACGCTCTGTGAGCAGGGCGATCACATTGTCTCAGCCAGCGCGATTTATGGCTGCACGCACGCATTTTTGTCGCACAGCATACCGAAGTTCGGTATTGACGTGAGTTTCGTTAATGCCGCCAACCCGGATGAGATCCGCGAAGCCATCCGCCCGGAAACCAAAGTGGTGTACATCGAAACGCCCGCCAACCCAACGCTCTCCCTGGTCGATATCGAAACGGTCGCCGGGATCGCCCATCAGCGGGGCGTGCTGTTGGTTGTGGATAACACCTTTATGTCGCCGTACTGCCAGCAACCCCTGCTCCAGGGAGCCGATATCGTGGTTCACAGCGTCACGAAATACATCAACGGACACGGGGATGTTATTGGCGGGGTCATCGTCGGCAAGCAGGAGTTTATCGATCAGGCGCGGTTTATCGGGCTGAAGGATATCACCGGCGGCTGCATGAGCCCCTTTAACGCCTGGCTGACGCTGCGCGGCGTGAAGACGCTGGGGATTCGCATGGAGCGCCACTGCGAGAACGCGCTGAAAATCGCCCGTTTCCTGGAAAGCCATCCGAAGATCACCCACGTCTGGTATCCGGGGCTTCCTTCGCACCCGCAGTATGAACTTGGCAGACGCCAGATGAGCCTGCCCGGCGGCATTATCAGCTTCGAAATCGCGGGTGGCCTGGAGGCTGGCAGACGCATGATCAATTCGGTAGAATTGTGCCTCCTCGCGGTCAGTCTCGGTGATACCGAAACCCTCATTCAGCACCCTGCGTCTATGACACATTCGCCTGTTGCGCCAGAGGAACGGCTTAAAGCAGGTATTACCGACGGGCTTATCCGTCTTTCTGTGGGTCTTGAAGATCCAGAAGATATTATTAACGACCTTGAACACGCCATCAGAAAGGCGACATTCTGACCATTACGGTCGGAGCTGGCCTGCGTCGGCTCCGGCTGTTGAGAATCAAGGCACAACGGCCTGGCTATACGCATCATCCTTCCCGGGGTGACGCGTATTTTGGGCAGGGGGCTCTATGCAGGACAACACATTACAATTAAGCAACAGTAAAGCGACCACCGCAGCGTTCTCAGGAAAACTACCGTTTACGAAATACGATTTTGGCTGGGTGCTGTTATGTATCGGCATGGCCATTGGCGCCGGAACGGTGCTAATGCCGGTACAGATTGGGCTAAAAGGAATTTGGGTCTTTATCACCGCGTTTATTATCGCCTACCCCGCAACCTATATCGTGCAGGATATTTACTTAAAGACGTTATCAGAAAGTGAAACCTGTAATGACTACACCGATATTATCAGTCATTACCTGGGGAAAAACTGGGGCGTCTTCCTCGGCGTAATCTACTTTTTGATGATTATCCACGGCATTTTTATCTACTCTTTATCCGTGGTTTTCGACAGCGCGTCGTACATTAAAACCTTCGGTCTGACCGATGCCGATCTCTCGCAGTCCATCCTCTATAAAGTGGCGATCTTCGCCGTACTGGTCGCTATCGCCTCCGGTGGAGAAAAGCTGCTGTTTAAAATCTCCGGCCCTATGGTGGTGGTGAAAGTAGGCATCATCCTGATCTTCGGTTTCGCGATGATTCCGCACTGGAACTTCAGCAATATTACGGCCTTCCCGCAGGCGTCGGTCTTCTTCCGCGATGTGCTGCTCACCGTCCCCTTCTGTTTTTTCTCGGCGGTGTTTATTCAGGTGCTGAACCCAATGAACATTGCCTACCGCAAACGAGAAGCCGACAGAGTGCTGGCGACGCGCATGGCCATTCGTACCCACCGCATCAGCTATATCACGCTGATTGCCGTGATCCTGTTCTTCTCGTTTTCGTTTACCTTCTCCATCAGCCACGAAGAAGCCGTTTCCGCCTTTGAGCAGAATATCTCCGCTCTGGCATTGGCTGCGCAGGTCATTCCCGGACAGATCATTCATTTCACCTCAACGGTACTGAATATCTTTGCGGTTCTCACCGCCTTCTTCGGTATTTACCTGGGTTTTCATGAAGCGATTAAGGGCATCATTCTCAACGTGCTGAGCCGGGTTATCGACGTGGAGAAGATCAATCCGCTGGTACTGACGCTTGGCATCTGTACCTTTATCGTTATCACGCTGGTCATTTGGGTATCGTTCCGCGTCTCGGTGCTGGTGTTCTTCCAGTTGGGCAGCCCGCTGTACGGCATTGTGTCGTGCATCATCCCTTTTTTCCTGATCTATAAAGTCACGCAACTGGAAAAACTGCGCGGCCTGAAAACCTGGCTGATTCTGCTGTATGGGATTTTGCTGTGCCTGTCGCCGCTCCTGAAGCTGATTGAATAACGCGTTCTGGGCGCCGTCGGCTCCTGGCGGCGCTTAACTTACCCCTTCCAGTTGGTAGCTGCGTATTTTATTCAGCACCGTCGTGTGCGAAACCCCCAACGCTTTTGCGATATGCCGGGAGGAGACATTCTCTTCCACCATCTGCTCAATCAGCTGCCGCTCAGCATGTTGCACCTGCTCTTTGAAGGGGCGGTCGGGATGCCCCGGCAACGCTTGTGACACCGTTGAAAGCCCCAAATCATCGCAGGTGATGACATCACTTTCTGACATCAGCATCAGACGGATAATGGTGTTCTCCAGTTCGCGAACGTTGCCCGGCCAGTGGTGGTGACGCAGTGACTCAAAACAGGCTTTGTCCAGTATCAGCCGCCGTTGAAACTCTTTGGCATATTTCTGTACAAAATGGCGAATCAGTAAAGTGATATCCGAAGGGCGCTCGCGCAACGGCGGAATCGTGAGTGTCAGTACGTTAATGCGATACCAGAGATCGGCGCGCAGCAGGCGCTGTTCGACCATCTCTTCCAGGTTCGCGTTGGTGGCGACAATAATACGCGCGTTAACCGGAATCACCTGCGCCCCGCCGACGCGGCGGATGCCGCCGTCCTGAAGCACCCGCAGCAGCTTGGCCTGTAAATTCAGCGGCATTTCGCCAAATTCATCAAGAAACAGCGTTCCCTTATCCGCCATTTCAAACAACCCTTTTTTCCCTCTGCCGTCCGCACCGCTGAACGCCCCTTTTTCATAACCAAAAAGTTCGCTCTCCATCAATGCCTCAGGCAGCGTTGAGCAGTTGACGGGGATAAATGGATAAAAGCGCCGCTGCCCGGAATTATGAATGGCGCGCGCCAGCAACTCTTTACCCGTGCCGGTCTCACCACGGATCAGGACGGTATATTTGCTGTCAGCGATTTTTAGCGCTTTTTCAATCAGCACCTGCATACTCTGGCTGCTACAGATAATGTCGGAGAAATAGCGCGGTCGCGTCAGTTCGGGCGTGGCCAGTTCAGAAAGATTCTCTGAGAGATAAGCGACATTAATAATGTCGGCATGTTGATTGAGGCAGGTCTGGACGCTGGAAATATCCTGCAAATGGCGGCACCAGGATTTAATCAGAATCCGACCCGGCGTGACCTTCATGGAGATAATATTAATATCGCGGCAGGAAAACTCCTTGAGGACATCCTCAACCATAGACAGACGATCGATTGTTTTAATATCCCAGCGTATCGTGACCACGTTGGCTCCAGATATTTCTGTGGCAATCAGAAATCTGCTTACATTCTAGTCGCTATGGGATAATGTTCTGCCGATGGACTCACATTGTGGAGCCAAAAAAGGAATATAAAAAAACCGGAGCACAAGGCTCCGGTTATGAGGCAATAACCAACAGTTATTGCTGTCGGTTCTCATCCTGATCGACGGCGAAACAGGCCACCAGTTGACCGCCGTAATCTTTAAGCTGCGGCTGCAACTGGGTGCAGGGGCCAAAGCGACGACGGCAACGGGCGTTGAAGGCGCAGCCCGGCGGCGGATTCAGCGGGCTTGGCAGCTCGCCGGTCAGCTTGATGCGCTCGCGGCGGTCATCCGGGTTCAAACGCGGCGTCGCGGAGAGCAGCGCCTGCGTATACGGATGGCGCGGGTTGGTAAAGATCTGCTCCTTCGTCCCTTTCTCCACGCAGCGGCCGAGATACATCACCATCACCTCATCGGCAATGTGTTCGACCACCGACAGGTCGTGCGAGATAAAGACGTAAGACAGCCCCAGCTCCTGCTGCAAATCCATCATCAGGTTCAACACCTGCGCGCGCACGGAAACGTCCAGCGCGGAGACCGGTTCATCGGCGATCACCACGTCCGGGTCAAGCATCAGACCGCGGGCGATAGCAATACGTTGACGCTGGCCGCCGGAAAACATGTGCGGGTAGCGATCGTAATGCTCGGTTTTAAGGCCGACTTTCGCCATCATCGCCAGCGCTTTTTCACGACGCTGCTCTTTGCTGAGCGAGGTGTTGATCAGCAGCGGCTCTTCCAGAATCTGCCCCACTTTCTTACGCGGGTTCAGCGAACCATACGGGTTCTGGAACACAATCTGGATTTTCTGCCGACGCAGTTTTTGCGCCTGCGGATCGTGCCTGAGCAGATCCTGCCCCTGATAATACAGTTCTCCGCCGGTCGGCGTTTCAATCATCGTCAGCAGGCGGCCCAGCGTGGATTTCCCGCAGCCGGACTCGCCCACGACCGCCAGCGTTTTACCGCGCTCAAGGGTGAACGATACGCCATCCAGCGCTTTTACCAGGCGCTCGGGCGCAAACAGCCCCTTCTTCACCGGGTAGTGTTTTTTCAGGTCGATAGCCTGCAACAGCGGCTGTTGCAAGGTGGCCTCGTGCGTACTCATAGTGTGGGCCTCCCGGCATCATCGAGTGGATAGTGGCATTTGGACTGGCGGCCGTCGCCGAGCAGATTCAGATCCGGCTCTTCGCTACGGCACTTATCCGTGGCATACGGGCAGCGCGGGTTCAACAGACAACCGTTCGGGCGGTCATATTTTCCCGGCACCACGCCCGGCAGCGACGCCAGGCGCGCTTTATCCTGCGCGAATTCCGGCAGTGCGCGCAGCAACGCCTGCGTATACGGATGACGCGGCGCGCGGAAGATATCGTGCGCCGCCCCTGTCTCTACCACCTGTCCGGCATACATTACGATGATTTTATGCGCGGCTTCCGCCACCAGCGCCAGATCGTGAGTAATCAGCACCAGCGCCATATTTTCTTTTTGCTGCAATTCCAGCAGCAGTTCGATGATTTGCGCCTGGATGGTCACGTCCAGCGCAGTGGTCGGTTCATCGGCAATCAGCAGTTTCGGACGACAGGCAATCGCCATGGCAATCATCACGCGCTGGCTCATCCCACCGGACAACTGGTGCGGATAGACATCCAGACGCGACGCCGGATCGGGAATCCCCACCTGAGTCAGCAGGTCAATCGCCCGCTGCCGACGGGTTTTCCTGTTGCCGCCCTGATGCACCTTAATCGCTTCCATAATCTGGAAACCTACGGTGTAGCACGGGTTCAGGCTGGTCATCGGGTCCTGGAAGATCATCGCCACTTCCGCGCCCACCAGGTTGCGGCGCTCTTTCTCAGAGATGCGCTGCAAGTCCTGGCCGTTGAATTCCAGTTTTTCCGCCATCACGCGGCCCGGGAAGTCAATCAGCCCCATAATCGCCAGCGAGCTAACCGATTTACCGGAGCCGGACTCGCCGACAATACCAACGACTTCGCCCTGATTTACGCTGTAGCTTACGCGGTCTACCGCGCGAAACGGCGTACCTTCGTCACCGAAGTGCACCGATAATTTATCTACGTTTAATAACGCCATCTCGAACCTCTTACTGCTTCAGTTTGGGATCGAGCGCGTCACGCAGACCGTCACCCATCAGGTTAAATGCCAGCACCGTCAGCAGGATCGCCAGACCCGGGAAGGTCACGACCCACCAGGCACTTTGTGCGAACTGCAACACGTCGGAGAGCATGGTGCCCCACTCCGGTGTCGGCGGCTGCGCACCCATGCCGAGGAAGCCCAGGGCGGCCATATCGAGAATGGCGTTAGAGAAACCGAGCGACGCCTGAACGATCAGCGGCGCAAGGCAGTTCGGGAAGATATTGACGAACATCTGGCGCATCGCGCCTGCGCCCGCCACGCGGGAAGCGGTAACGTAATCGCGGTTCACCTCCACCAGCACGGCGGCGCGGGTCAGACGCACGTAGTGCGGGAGCGCCACGAAGGTCAGCGCCAGCGCGGCGTTACCGATAGAGGGGCCAAAGATCGCCACCAGCACCAGCGCCAGCAGCAGGCTTGGCAGCGCCAGCATGATATCGACGACGCGCATGATGATGTTATCAACAATGCCGCCGAAGTAACCCGCGACCAGGCCGAGCACAATCCCCATCACCAGCGACAGCACCACCACCAGGCAGCCCACCAGCAGCGACAGACGTGCGCCATACATCAGGCGCGACAGCACATCGCGACCGACATCATCCGTTCCCAGCAGGTGCGCGATACTGCCGCCTTCCTGCCACGCAGGCGGCGCCAGCAGCACATCGCGGAACTGATCTGCCGGGTTATACGGCGCGATGACGTTCGCGAACACCGCAATCAGGATCATGATGACGACATACGCCAGACCGACAACCGCACCCTTGTTGCGTTTAAAATAGTGCCAGAACTCCTGCAACGGGGTCATCGGCACCGGTGCAGAGATAACTTTATTTTCAGTAACCTGTGACATGATGGCCCCTTACTTCTTATGACGAATACGCGGGTTCACCACGCCGTACAGCAGGTCGACCAGCAGGTTGACGAGAATAATCATCGTCGCTACCAGTAACACCCCGCCCTGTACAACCGGATAATCGCGTCGTTGCAGCGCATCAATCAGCCAACGGCCAAGGCCAGGCCACGAGAAGATGGTTTCGGTCAGGATCGCCCCTGCCAGCAGCGTCCCTACCTGCAAACCGATCACGGTCACGACCGGCAGCATCGCGTTACGCAGCGCGTGTACGATGATGACGCGCATCCTTGTGAGACCTTTGGCGCGCGCGGTACGGATATAATCTTCACCCAGCACTTCCAGCATGGAGGAGCGGGTCATACGCACGATAACCGCCAGCGGTATCGTACCGAGCACCATCGCAGGCAGGATCATGTGCGCGACAGCATCAATAAAGTTGCCCTCTTCGCCCCAGATAGCCGTGTCAATCAGCATAAAGCCGGTTAACGGATTGGAGTCATCAAGGAACACCATATCGCTGACGCGCCCGGAAACCGGCGTCAGGTTCCATTGCACCGATACCAGCATGATCAGCATCATGCCCCACCAGAAGATAGGCATAGAGTAACCGGTCAGCGCCAGGCCAACAGCGGTATGATCGAAAATGGAACCGCGCTTCACGGCGGCCAGCACGCCGACCGGAATCCCTACTGCGGTGGCGAAAATCATGGCGCAGACGCCAAGTTCCAGCGTCGCTTTAAAGCGAGGCACGAACTCGTCCCACACCGGCAAACGGCTTTTCAGCGAGATGCCCAAATCGCCATGCATCACCCCCCAGATGTAATGGAGGTACTGCTGCCACATCGGTTTATCCAGACCGAGTTCAGCCAGCAGTTGAGCATGACGCTCAGGAGAGATACCACGCTCACCTGCCATGATCATGACCGGATCGCCCGGGATCATATGGACGAAGGCAAAGGTGAGAAGGGTGATACCGATAAACGTGGGGATGACGAGTCCCAAACGTCGGAGGATGAACTGCAACATAACCCGGATTCTCTCTAATGACGCGCCGCCTGGTGACAGTGCGTCTGTATTGCTCACAAATCTTATCCCACGGCATACACCGCCGTGGGGTAAAGCATTACGCCGGGTGGCGATGCGCTTACCCGGCCTACGATCGTAGGTTCGTGCAAACGCAGCGCCGCCGGGCATGGGGTGCTCAGGCACCCCTGGCTTTTAATTATTCGACAGAGACGTTTTCGAAGTGGTGTTTGCCCAGAGGATCAACCACATAGCCTTTGACTTCTTTACGCACAGGTTCGTACACGGTGGAGTGAGCGATGATCAGCGCAGGCGCCTGGTCATGCATCACCACCTGAGCCTGTTTGTAGAGTTCAACACGCTTGTTGTGATCGTCAGTGGCGCGCGCCGGTTGAATCAAGTCTTCAAACGGCTTGTAGCACCAGCGAGAGTAGTTAGAACCGTCTTTCGCCGCAGCGCAGCTAAACAGGGTCGCGAAGAAGTTATCCGGGTCCCCGTTATCACCGGTCCAGCCCATCATCACCGCCTGATGTTCGCCTGACTTCGCACGCTTGAGGTATTCACCCCACTCGTAGGTGACAATCTTGGCCTGTACGCCAATCTTCGCCCAGTCAGCCTGAATCATCTCAGCCATACGGCGAGCGTTCGGGTTGTACGGACGCTGTACCGGCATCGCCCACAGTTCAACGGTGAAGCCTTTATCCTGGCCCGCTTCTTTCAGCAGCGCTTTGGCTTTTTCTGGATCGTAGTTGTAGTCTTTAACGTCGTCGTTATAGCCCCACATGGTCGGCGGAATCAGATTCTTGGCTTCAACGCCCGCGCCCTGATAAACCGCTTTAATGATCGCCTCTTTGTTCACCGCGTAGGTCAGCGCCTGACGGACTTTCACGTCATCAAACGGTTTCTTCTCGGTGTTGAAAGAGAGGTAGCCGACGTTCAGACCCGCCTGCTCCATCAGGTTGATGTTTTTGTCCTGCTTCATGCGCGCGATGTCCGCCGGGTTCGGGTACGGCATCACCTGGCACTCATTTTTCTGTAGCTTGGCGTAACGCACGGACGCGTCAGGCGTAATGGAGAACACCAGACGGTCGATCTGCGGCTTGGTGCCCCAGAAACCATCAAACGCTTTATACAGAATGCGGGAGTCTTTCTGGTACTGCAACAGCTGGAACGGCCCCGTACCGATTGGGTTCAGATCCACTTTCTCCGGAGTACCGGCTTTCAGCATGTTGTCAGCATATTCTTTAGAGAGGATGGAGGCGAAGTCCATCGCCAGGTCAGCGAGGAACGGCGCTTCTGGACGGGTCAGCACGAACTGAACGGTGCTATCGTCCACTTTCTTCACTTCGCTTATCAGGTCTGGCAGACCCATCCCTTCGAAGTATTCATAGCTGCCGCCAGACACTTTGTGGTACGGGTTTTCAGCATTTTTCTGACGATCGAACGAGAACACCACGTCATCGGCGTTGAAATCGCGCGTCGGTTTAAAGTCTTTGCTGTCCTGCCACTTCACGCCCTGACGCAGGTGGAAGGTGTAGGTTTTGCCGTCTTCGCTGACATCCCACTTTTCAGCGAGGCCTGGAATAACTTCGGTTGTACCGATTTTAAATTCCACCAGACGGTTATAGATAGGTACTGAGCTGGCGTCATAGGTGGTGCCGGAGGTAAACAGCTGCGGGTTGAAGCCTTCTGGAGAACCTTCTGAACAATAAACCAGAGTTTTAGCCTGTACACTTGCTGCGACGGTCATGGCCACCAGGCTCAGACCAAGCTTCAGCATCCCTGACTTCTTCAAGGAAATACTCATTCTTCTGCTCCAAATGTGATGTTGTTGTTTTACCCTTTGCAGTGGGTTTGCACCGCCTGGCCTTTTTTGTTTTTTACCCGGCCGGGTCGGCGTTAAGAGGATGGGGATTCCGTTCACATAAGCGCCTGAGTTGCAGTGCGGATTCTCCATGAAATGCCCCTCATGCCCTACAATCTGTCAACAGAATGTGAAAACGTCAATACAGGCAACCATGATTTACAACAACGGTGAGAATTCACAAACAAAGATTAAAAAAACTTCAAACGACTATTTTCAGCAGGGAAATTTGTGCTACTCCGTTAACACCAGAATTAATCGCTTCATATTTCGCAACATTTGGTGATTAACGTTTGTGCAGATTGTGAAAAATTTCTGACGAAATGCTGCATATCTGAGCGATTAATATCACGAACGCTAAAACGCACAGCGGAAAATGCTGGGCTCAGCCATAAGTAACGCAAAAAAAAATTTAAGCAAAGATAAAAAAAGACAATGGAATATGTCACAAAAACGTGAACAAACAGTGAGAAGTGATGCACATTTTTTGCCAATGGCGAAATCGCCGTAGGCCGGATAAGGCGCTTGCGCCGCCATCCGGCGTTACCGAAAATGAGCGACCGATCCTGCCTGATGGCGCAGGCCTACAATGCTGAGCCGTAGGCCGGATAAGGCGCCTGCGCCGCCATCCGGCATTGCCGAAAGTGGGCTACCAATCCTGCCTGATGGCGCTGCGCTTATCAGGCCTACAATGCTGAGCCGTAGGCCGGATAAGGCGCCTGCGCCGCCATCCGGCGTTACCGAAAGTGGGCGACCGATCCTGCCTGATGGCGCTTCGCTTATCAGGCCTACAATGCTGAATTCCAGGCAGCAAAAAGCCAGCCCGTAGGCTGGCTTTTCTGAATTGGTCGGTGATAGAGGATTCGAACCTCCGACCCCTTCGTCCCGAACGAAGTGCGCTACCAGGCTGCGCCAATCACCGAATGCGGGGCGCATCTTACTGCTCAGGTGCGCGCCCGTCAATCCCTTAGTTTGAAAATGCCATTCAATCGGCGAGAAAGTCAGCAGACCGCTTACTGCACCGCTGCATTCTGTTCAGCCGGAATATGGCACCAGTCGTTGTTTTTGTTAATTCCGCCATCTGGCGAGGTGTAGCCGAGACATCCCATCACCGTGTCATACAGCTCCACATGACGGCGCGGCGTTTTCATCGCCGCCGCCTGTTGCAGGCGCGCAAGCATCTGCGCATGCTGCGGGTTCTCCAGATACTTATCCGACATCCACACCAGCATTGGCACCCGGAACTGTTCTGGCGGCGCCATCTTGCGCGGCGTGCCGTGCAAATGCTCGCGCTCATTGATCGACTCGCCGTGATCGGCGGCGTAAAACACAATGGCTTTCTTATCGCGCAGCTGATCGAACACGCGGGTAATAAAGTGATCAACATAGCTCACCGAGTTATCGTAAGAGTTGATCATCTCCGCTTTTGTGCAGCCATCGTCAACGCCGACACACTCCGGCGTCCACTGCGCAAAACTGCGGGGATACCGCTGCGTATAGTTATAATGCGACCCTTTGGTATGCATTACGATCAGGTGTTTCCCGTCAGGGGTTTGCGCTAACGAACGCTGCATTTCATCCACCAGCAACATATCATCAACCGTCTTACCCCGGTTGCGCGGCTCTGCGCCGATTTGCTCGCGGTAGGCAATGTTATCCGCCATCGTATTGCTGTAGAACCACATTTCGCTCTGCATCGCATACAGATCGGCGCTAAACCCTAACTGCTTCAGCACCGCAAAAATGTTTTGCTCTTTCAGCGTACGCTGTGGATTCTCCGACGCGCCACCCTCGCGCACAAACATACAGCGCAGCGAAAGTTTGGTCGCGGTATCACACGACTCACCCCGGAACGCCGCGAGATTTTTTTCCTGCGCCAGCTTCGGCGTCGTGTTCCGCTCGTAGCCGAAGATGCCCATATGATCCCAACGCGTGGTTTCGCCGATGATAAACACAACATACGTGTCATCAATGCCTTCTGGCGCAACATAGGTAAACTTCTTCGCCGGGTTCATCAGCGAGTTATTATCCGAC
The DNA here is from genome assembly GCF_030333525.1 of Citrobacter sp. CK188. Classification (NCBI taxonomy): domain Bacteria; kingdom Pseudomonadati; phylum Pseudomonadota; class Gammaproteobacteria; order Enterobacterales; family Enterobacteriaceae; genus Citrobacter; species Citrobacter sp. CK188. Next base: position 219,603 of record NZ_JAOWFU010000001.1, on the reverse strand, counting down.
GACTCATCCACCTGCGCCCAGGCGTACAGCCCTAAAGCCGATAGCCAGTTCGACGGTAAATAAGAGTTCGCCACCACGCCGCCATAGCTCGGCAAATCGATACCCGTTGTTCGTTCAACACTCTTTTGCTGAACGTCGAGCAGACGAATCGGCGCCCACACCATCACCCCAGCCAGAACCACCGCCGCCACGCTGCGAACGCGCTGGCCCGGCGTGCGTAACTGCCGCAGCAGGGTGTAACGACAGCGGTTACTCCAGATAAAGACCAGCGGCAGAATGCTCACCGCCACCAGCCACAAAATGAAGTGCCAGCCGACGACCTCTTTCGATAAATCGATATCCGTGGTCATCACGGAGGCAATAATGCCGTAGCCGATCACCACGTTCAGGAGGGTCATGTAATAGCTGGCGCTCGCGGAGAAGAGCACCACCAGCGTAGCCAGAACCCGCCAGACGCGGCGACCAAACAGGGAAAGCAGACGGAGTAAGAAGAACGTGGCGAGAACCGTGGCCCCAAGTTCAACCACTGCCGAGAGGCCTTTCCAGACGGTAAATTCCTGCGCATAGCTGCCGAACCGGCGGTAAAACACTGCGCAATTCATAAACAGGCCGATATAGAGCGCAAGCAAGAAGCTCAGCTTCTGCTGCGTCATCGATTTAATGTATTTCATGCAAGCAAACCCTGGAAATCGGGATAAAAACCACCCGCAAAAGGCCATTCCAGACCGGGCAGGTGGATAAATGCGGTAACAGCAGATGTCAGACAGTCTACACGCGCGGGTATGTAGACCACAGGGAAGCGTAAAAGTGTCGGAAGAATAAGCAAGCGGCCCGGATATTTACAAAAATATCCAGGCCGGGAAGTGGTTAAATGATGAATAAAATCAGGCGTGAGCCTCTTTAAAGACGCGGCGCTGAGGCTGGCGAATCGTGGTCGAGAGCGCCAGAGAGAGGATCAGCAGAGCGAAAATAACGCAGAAGGTGACGTAGAACCCACCGAACAGCGAGGCGATAATCGACCCGCAAATACTGCCAATCCCAAAGCCCAGGTAAATCACGCCGTAGTTTTTCGCCAGGTTGTTCAGGCCGAAGAACTCGCTCACCAGCGACGGGAATACCGTGATCGTACCGCCGAAGTTAAAGGCGACGCAGGCAATCGCGGCAAAGAACGTCACATCATTCAGCGGCGCGAACAGTAACGCTGCCATCCCGACCAGCGAGACAACCTGACCGAGGGTAATCACGCGGATACGGGCGATTTTGTCAGACAGAATGCCCAGCACCAGGCGGCCTGACAGGTTAGCGATGGAAATCACCGTGACCGCGTTGGCCGCCGAAGCAACATCCATATGCGCCAGCCCCTGAGCAATGTCTTTCGCCACGCCGATGACATACAGACCGCTCATGCAGGCCGTCAGGAACATCACCGCCAGCATCCAGTACTGCGGTTTACGCATGGACTGCGCCAGGGTGAAGTCGTTTTCCACCACCCCGTTTACCGCTTTAACATCCTGATTCGGCGCGTCTTTCATCAGCGTTGAACCAAAGACAATCATCACCAGCACAATCGCGCCCCAGATCATAAATGTCTTTTCCAGACCGACCGCCGCCAGCAGCTGGCTGTCGATGAATTTGAAGCCGAGGCTACCGAGGCCATAAGAACCAATCGCGAAGGCGGAAATCAGCCCTTTACGTTCCGGGAACCATTTTACGCAGTTAGACAGCGTTAACAGGTATCCCGCCCCGTCCGCCAGGCCAACCAGCACCCCGGCGCTCAGCCACAGCATCATAAGGTTGTTGGAATGCGCCGTTAAAAAGAAGCCGATGCCCAGTAAAACACCTGACGCCATCGTGACGCGTTTTACGCCGAAACGTTCCTGTAATTTACCCGCCACGGAAGAGGAGATCGCCAGTCCCAGGCTCAACAAGCCAAATGAAAAGGCCACCTGGCTGACGGGTTCATCCAGTTTCGCAGAGAGCGCGCCATTAAACAGGCTCCAGGTGTAAACAGAACCTAACGCAAATTGTGTGATGATGGTGCCGATAAGCGTCAGCCAACGGGTACGCTGATAATCAGAAGTTTTCATGGCAGTCTTCCTGCATAAACAAAGGAGAAATTCACTGCCGACAACAATAACGAAGTGCTTTTTATGCAGGGGAAAAACGGCATGAAATGCCATCAGAGCGGAATGAAATGCCTGGATTGCGGAATGAATGACGAGACAAAGACTGCGTGGCGTGATTTTTTTAATGTCAGTTAGTACCTACTATCGCTGTACGTCTTGTTATTAAAGAGACTTAATTGTAAAAAACTTGTTTTTATTACGTGCGTATTCTCGTTAAAATCTGGCGCTAACGCCCAGGGTGTACAGATAGTCGCTATTACTTGCGCTGTTATCTGCCTGAGAGAGCGCCGCATACGCCGCGATATGCGGGTTCAGTAGCATATCCGCCCCCACCGTCACATCCAGCCAGTTGCCATTCTGATCCGCTGCCGTCATTCGACTCAGCCCCGACTGCGCTTTCCAGATGTTCTCGCCGTATTGCTGGTTATAGCTGATTTGCGCCCAGGGACGGATCTCGCCAAACTGCGAATTCACCCGCCAGCCCAACGTACTGACGCTGGCATGCCACAGAGGGTCGGTCAGCGCCTGCGCCGTCACGCTGTCGCCAAATTCATTAAACATCGAGGTGGTTGAGCCGTCGTAATGCAGGCTGGCGACCGGCCCGGTCGTCACGCGCCCGGCAAGCGGAAAATTCCAGCCCATGCTCATGCCGCTGGTCGCATCCAGTGGCGTTTGATCGGCCAGGCTCAGCACAGGGCCAGGCGCATTCTGGCTGGACCGAATCCGCTCCGCCAGAATATCGTTGTAACTTGGTTGGTGATCGCTGTCCCATGTATAGCGTTCTGTCGTATGACCCGATACGGCATCAGCGATATATTCTTGTTGCCAGGCATATGCTGTGTTAGTGAAAATTGCACAGACGATAACGCTCGCCAGGCAGCACCACACCTGGCGACCACTGCATTTTTTTATAATCATCAACGCGACTCCAGAGAAGAGCCGAATTCGGCGATATTATTGTCATTGTTTGGCGGTTCCAGGGCTTATTAGCCCTGTATTAAATATTGTCTTTTTAGCTGGCGCGTCAAGGCGGGCCGAATGAAATTTTTGCGGTAGTCAAAACAGCGAGGAAGAGTATGCAGCGTTGCGGATGGGTCAGTCAGGACCCACTATACATCGCCTATCACGACAAGGAGTGGGGCATTCCCGAAACCGACGGCAAAAAGCTGTTCGAGATGATCTGCCTTGAAGGCCAGCAGGCGGGGCTTTCCTGGATCACCGTGCTGAAGAAACGGGAAAACTATCGCGCAAACTTCCACCACTTTGATCCCGTCCGCGTCGCGGCGATGCAGGAAGACGACGTTGAGCGTCTGTTGCAGGATGCGGGCATTATTCGCCATCGGGGGAAAATTCAGGCCATCATCGGCAATGCCAGGGCGTATCTCGCGATGGAGCAAAATGGTGAACCGTTTGCTGAATTCGTCTGGTCTTTTGTCGAAAACCAGCCGCAGGTAACGCGAGCCGCCAGCCTGAGCGAGATCCCCACCTCAACCCCCGCGTCGGATGCGCTGGCAAAAGCGCTGAAAAAACGCGGCTTCAAGTTCGTCGGCACCACCATTTGCTACTCCTTTATGCAGGCGTGCGGGCTGGTCAACGACCATATCACGGGCTGTTTCTGCCATCCTGGAGGTCAGCATGATTCGCGAATCCCAGACTGACGATATGGCGTCAATTTTGACGCTCTGGATGGAAAGCACGATCTATGCCCACCCGTTTATCGAAGCGCGCTACTGGCGCGAAAGCGAACCGATAGTGCGTGACGTGTACCTGCCCGCCGCGCAGACCTGGGTGTGGGAAGAAGCAGGTTTACTGAAAGGCTTTGCCAGCGTGATGGAAGCGCGCTTTTTGGGCGCGCTGTTTGTCACGCCGGACGCGATCCGCCGCGGGATTGGCAAGGCGCTGGTGCAGCATGTTCAGCAGCGCTTTACCGCGCTCAGCCTGGAGGTTTACCAGAAAAATCAGTCGGCGGTGAATTTCTACCATGCGCTGGGTTTTCGTATCGAAGACAGCGCATGGCAGGAAGATACACAGCATCCGACATGGATTATGGGCTGGCAGGCGGATTAAACGCCGTAAGCGTCAGCGAAGGGCCGGTATACTTTTCAATCCACGCCAGCGCGGTGTTGCCCGCACAGCCGTTCCCCAGTCGCGAGCTGGGGAGATCTTTGGTCAACACGTTTACCGCGCCATTTTTACAGATGCCGCCAGCCGACACCTCTAAATCCGGCCATGCCCCTTCATGAATGCAGATAACGCCGGGTCTAATGCCCTCCGTCACCACCGCGCCCGCCAGAATTTGTCCTCGGTGATTCCAGACCCGCACCGTGTCGCCGTCGGCAATGCCCCGCGTCTGCGCATCCTGCGGATGCAGAGTAACCGGTTCGCGCCCCGCCACCGCATACTGTTCACGAAGCTGGCTGTAGTTAAGCTGGCTGTGCAGACGATGCGCCGGATGGGCGGACAGCACCTGTAGCTGACCGGGTTCGGCATTGCCGTGCCATTCGTCCGGCTCCAGCCACATTGGGTGTCCTGGGCAGTCCGCATAGCCGTAGTCCGCAATTCGTCGGGAGTAGATCTCTATCTTGCCGCTGTCCGTTTTCAGTGGATGCGCGTCGGGGTCGCGGCGGAAATCCGCAAAGCGGATAAACTGCGCGTTGGCCGCATTCTCCGGCATTTCAATCAGATCGTTGGCTTCCCAGAACTGTGCAAACGGCGGCAGCGTCACCTGCTGGCTGGCGCCGCGTTGCCCGGCGATGTTGTAGAAGGTTTCCAGCCACTCAAGTTCGCTTTTCCCTTCGGTAAAGCGCGCATGACCGCCCGTTTCCCAGCGCTCGCTCAGTTCGGCAAACACGTCAAAGTCATTACGGGCCTCATCACGCGGCGGCACAACCTGCTTCATCGGCACCAGATGCTGGTTGCTGTAGTCGCCGGTCATGGTTAAATCGTTACGTTCATAAGAGGTCGTGGCAGGTAACACGATATCGGCATGTTTCGCCGCAGCGGTCCAGAAACATTCGGAGATCACCACCAGTTCCGGCTTTTGCCAGGCGCGAATCAGACGGTTGGTATCCTGATGATGCGTAAAGTTCGCGCCACCGGCCCACCAGACGAAGCGGATATCCGGGAAATGGCGGTTCATACCGTTGTGCTGATAGGGCGCGCCGGGATTCTCCAGCGCCTCGACAATGCGCGCCACCGGAATTTTGTCTACCGCATCGGTGCCGCCTGGCAGACTGCCCTGCATTGAAGCCAGTACGGCGGCGCGGCGCGTCGGGTTTCCCCCGTTGGCGAAATGGTACGAGAGGCCAAAACCGCCGCCGGGCGTGCCAATTTGCCCTAACATGGCGGCAAGCGTTACCAGCATCCAGTGTTTTTGCTCGCCGAACTGCTGACGCTGCATCCCCCAGCCAGACATCAACATAGTGGTGTTTTTATGGAAGAGTTCCGCCAGTTCGTGAATTTTAGCGGCGGATATGCCGCAAATATCTGCGGCCCATTCCGCCGTTTTCGCCACGCCGTCGCTCACGCCCAGCAGATAGTCGGCGAATGTCTCGTAACCGGTCGTGCAGCGCGCCAGAAACGCGTCATCATGCCAGCCGTTTTTCACCAGCGTATGCGCAATCCCCAGCATCAGCGCCACGTCAGTCCCCATATGCGGGGCGATCCACTCCATCTTATCGCCAAAGAACGCCGCGCTTTCCGATCGCATTGGATCGATGCAGATCAGTCGTTTCCCGCTGTTGCGCAGCGCGGCAAAGTAAGCAATGCCCTGCTCATCCGACGCATTCCAGGCAATTTTTAGCGTATTCAAAGGGTTGGCGCTCCATAGCACCACCACGTCACTGTGTTCCAGCACAACCGGCCAGCTGGTCTGCTGCTGGTAGACTTCGTTTCCGCCCACCACATACGGCATGATGGCCTGCGCCGCCCCCGTGGAGTAATCCCCCAGATGCCCGGTATACCCGCCCGCCAGCGCCATATAACGCTGCAACAGGGTGGAAGCTTTATGCAGCACGCCATTCGAGCGCCAGCCATAAGAACCGGCAAAAATCGAGGACGGCCCATATGTTTCACGAATACGTTTGTGTTGGGTATGGATCAGATCCAGCGCCTCATCCCAACTCACCCGCACAAATTCATCCTGACCGCGCACGCCCTGTGGCTTCTCTGGCGAGGCGAGAAATCCTTTACGCACCATCGGGAAACGCACCCGGGTAGGGCTGTGAACCTGGTCGCGCACGACGGTTTGCAGGGAATTGAGATGCGAAGTGGGCAGCGCCCCGCGAGACGCGAGAATCGTCTCGCCGTCAGTGTCGACCCGGACAGGTCCCCAGTGGGCGGCGGTTAATACCGAATAGTGCGATGGTGCGTTGATCAAAATGCGCTCCTGAATGCGATGCAGGTGTGACGGCTTATTTATTATGCCGCTCAATGTTACTTACAAATTTAAGAGTCTTCCCTGGAATTTTCTTCATGTTCGCACGTCATAATCAACCGCCACCGTCGCTGTGGCGAAAAAATAAAAAAGTCATTAAGGAACTAAGATGAAAAAACGTGTTTTGGTCATTGCTGCTATCGTGAGCGGCGCCCTGGCAGTATCTGGCTGCACAACAAACCCTTACACCGGCGAGCGCGAAGCGGGTAAATCCGGCATTGGCGCGGGCATTGGTTCTCTGGTCGGCGCAGGCGTCGGCGCACTCTCCTCTTCCAAGAAAGATCGCGGCAAAGGCGCGCTGATTGGCGCAGCGGCAGGCGCGGCGCTGGGCGGCGGCGTTGGCTATTACATGGACGTACAGGAAGCGAAACTGCGTGACAAAATGCAGGGAACGGGCGTGAGCGTGACGCGAAGTGGCGATAACATCATCCTGAATATGCCGAATAACGTCACCTTCGACAGCAGCAGCGCAACCCTGAAACCGGCAGGCGCCAACACGCTGACCGGCGTGGCGATGGTGCTGAAAGAGTACAACAAAACCGCCGTTAACGTAGTGGGCTACACCGACAGTACCGGCGGGCAGGATCTGAACATGCGTCTGTCGCAGCAGCGCGCGGACTCCGTGGCCAGCGCGCTGCTCACCCAGGGCGTTGCCGCCAACCGCATCCGCACCAGCGGCATGGGCCCGGCGAACCCGATCGCCAGCAACAGCACCGCCGAAGGTAAAGCGCAAAACCGCCGCGTGGAAATCACCTTAAGTCCGTTGCAGTAATCGTTGTGCCGGGTGGCGGCTTCGCCTTATCCGGCCTACATTCTTATCCGGCATGAAGCGCTTGCCATCGTTGATTTTCGCGTTAAGGTGTTGTCACCAAATTCAGGGAAATCAGCGATGAGCAAATCAACACGGGCAACCATCAGCGATGTGGCGAAAGCCGCTAAAACCGGAAAAACCAGCATTTCACGCTACCTCAACGGTGAGAAGCATTTGCTGTCCGATGCCCTGCTGGCGCGCATTGAAAAAGCCATTGCCGAACTCGACTATCGCCCAAGCCTGATGGCCAGAGGCCTGAAACGCGGTCGTACCCGCCTGATTGGCCTGATCATCGCCGATATTACCAACCCCTATTCCGTTAACGTGTTGAGCGGCATTGAAGCCGCCTGCCGCGAGAAAGGGTTCACTCCCCTGGTCTGTAACACCAACAATGAGGTGGATCAGGAACTGCACTATCTGGATCTGCTGCGCAGCTACCAGGTGGAAGGCATCGTGGTGAACGCCGTCGGGATGCGCGAGGAGGGGCTGAACCGCCTGCAACAGTCGGCGCTGCCGATGGTTCTGATTGACCGTAAAATCCCTGATTTCGCCTGCGATGTCGTGGGTCTGGATAACACCCAGGCGGCAACAACCGCCACCGAACATCTCATTGAGCAAGGGTTCGAGGCGATCCTGTTTCTCAGCGAACCGCTCGGTATGGTCAATACCCGCCGCGAGCGCCTGAACGCATTTCGTGCGACGCTGGCGCGTTACCCTGGCGTGGTGGCGGAAAACGCCGAGGTGCCGCTGGCGGAAAATACGCAACTGGATAACACCCTGCGCCAGTTTCACCAGCAGCACCGGGGGATGCGCAAAGCCGTGATCTCCGCTAACGGCGCGCTCACATTGCAGGTCGCCCGTTCGCTCAAACGCATTGGTCTTAACTGGGGCAGCGACATCGGCCTGCTCGGTTTTGACGAACTGGAATGGGCAGAGCTGGCAGGCGTCGGCATCACCACGCTGAAACAGCCGACCTGGCAAATTGGTTTTGCCGCTGTCGAGCAGGTTGTACGCCGCATTGAAGGGGGCAGCGACGCGATTCACGAGCAGGTTTTCTCCGGCGAGCTGATCGTTCGCGGCTCCACCGCCCGCTAATTTTCCTTCGTGATGGTGATCATAATTTCGACACACTGCACTTTTCTTTGGAACCGGTTCCATCTAGCGTAATAGCAAGAGCGATAGATTTGGAGTTCCCATGCAAAGAAAAATTATGGTGGTCACCGCCGCCTATGGCTACGACCAGGTGCGTGCCGCAGGCGGGCAAACCGCGATGCTGCCCATCATTGCCGGAGCGGGGGCGGATGGCGTCGAGATTCGCCGTGAAATGTTCACTGACGCCGAGCTTAACGCGCTCCCGCTGCTGGCGGCCGCCATTGACATTTTCGGCCTGCTGGCCTGCTATTCCGCGCCGGAACCGCTGTTCCTGGAGGATGGCAGCCTCAACCCCCACCTTCCCGACCTGTTACAGGAAGCCCGTACGCTGCAAGCGCTGTGGCTGAAAGTGTCGCTGGGTCATTTTGAACGCCAGGATCAGCTCGACACCCTGCGTGACTGGCTGGAGAGCAGCGGCATGGCGCTGGTGGTGGAAAATGATCAAACCGCCTGCGGGAAATTGCGCCCGATGCAACGCTTCAATGCCGCCTGTCAGGTACAGAACCTGCCCATCAGACTGACGTTTGATATGGGGAACTGGCTGTGGGTAGGCGACTCGCCGGAAGACGCCGCACGTTACCTGGCGCCCGCCGTCGGCTATATCCACGTTAAAGCCGCCACGCCCCATCACGACAGTTTCCGCGCCGTTGCGCCGGATGACGCCGACCCCCGCTGGCTGGCGCTGCTGAACGCGCTGCCTGTTGATGTACCGCGCGGTATTGAGTTCCCACTGGAAGGGCAAGACTTGACGGCGGTGACTCGTCGCTACGTCGATTTGTTACGTGAGGAGTAACGCATGAAAAATTCTCTGGATGTCATCACGATTGGTGAAGCGATGGCGATGTTCGTCGCCACGCAAACGGGCGATCTCGCGGACGTAGACGCATTTATCAAACGCGTCGCCGGGGCCGAACTTAACGTAGCGACCGGCCTGGCGCGCCTGGGGTTAAACGTCGGCTGGGTAAGCCGCGTCGGTGATGACAGTTTTGGCCGTTTTGTCCTTAAGTCGCTTGAAAAAGAAGGGATTGATGCGCAGGGCGTCACGCTGGACGGACGTTACACAACCGGCTTTCAGCTTAAATCTAAAGTCGAAAATGGAACCGATCCCATTGTGGAATATTTCCGTAAAGGTTCCGCTGCAAGCCACCTTTCCGTGGACGATTACCACGATGCGTACTTCTCCGGCGCACGTCATCTGCACTTAAGCGGCGTTGCGGCGGCGCTTTCCGCCAGTTCTTATGAACTGCTGGCGCATACCGCCCGCACCATGAAAGCGCAGGGCAAAACGATTTCATTCGATCCGAATCTGCGCCCGGTGCTGTGGAAAAGCGAAGCCGAAATGGTGGAAAAACTTAACCGCCTCGCCTTCCAGGCTGACTGGGTGCTGCCCGGTCTGAAAGAGGGAATGATATTAACCGGACAGCAAACGCCTGAGGGCATTGCCGATTTTTATCTGCGCCACGGCGTGAAAGCGGTGGTGCTGAAAACCGGCGCGGATGGCGCCTGGTACAAAACCGCTGAGGGCGAGCAAGGCTGCGTCGCACCGGTGAAAGTGGACAATGTGGTCGATACGGTTGGTGCGGGCGATGGCTTTGCCGTGGGCGTGATCAGCGCCCTGCTGGAAGGCCGCACGCTGCATCAGGCAGTGACGCGAGGCAATAAAATTGGCGCGCTGGCGATTCAGGTTCAGGGCGACAGCGAAGGATTACCCACTCGTGAAGCGTTAGGCGAATAAACTTCACGCAATGATAACAGCCCCCTGTACCCTACATACAGCGGCGGCATAGTGACAGAGGCAGGCCTATGACAAGCTCAACAAATGCAGCAAAACGCTGGTGGTACATCATGCCTATCGTGTTCATCACGTACAGCCTGGCGTACCTGGATCGCGCAAACTTCAGCTTCGCTTCCGCAGCGGGGATTAACGAAGACCTCGGCATCACGAAAGGGATCTCCTCCCTGCTGGGCGCCCTGTTCTTCCTCGGTTATTTCTTCTTCCAGATCCCAGGCGCGGTGTACGCCGAGCGTCGCAGCGTACGTAAACTAATTTTTATCTGCCTGATTTTATGGGGGGCATGCGCATCGCTGACCGGGATGGTGAGTAATATCCCAATGCTTGCCGCCATCCGCTTTATTCTCGGCGTCGTGGAAGCGGCCGTTATGCCCGCCATGCTGATTTACATCAGCAACTGGTTCACAAAGTCAGAGCGTTCGCGCGCCAATACGTTCCTGATTCTCGGCAACCCGGTGACGGTGCTGTGGATGTCTGTGGTTTCAGGCTACCTGATTCAGGCGCTCGGCTGGCGTGAAATGTTCATTATTGAAGGCTTCCCCGCCATCATCTGGGCGTTCTTCTGGTGGGTGCTGGTGAAAGATAAACCGTCACAGGCCGGATGGCTGACGGAGTCAGAAAAAGCCGCGCTTCAGGCGCAGCTGGAAAAAGAGCAGCAGGGCATCAAAGCGGTACGCAATTACAGCGAGGCATTCCGCTCACGCAACGTCATCCTGCTGTGCATGCAGTATTTCACCTGGAGTATCGGGGTGTACGGGTTTGTTCTGTGGCTGCCGTCCATCATCCGCAGCGGCAGCGCGAATATGGGCATGGTGGAAGTCGGCTGGCTCTCTTCAGTGCCATACCTGGCGGCGACGATCGCGATGATCGTTGTCTCCTGGGCATCCGATAAACTGCAAAACCGTAAACTGTTCGTCTGGCCGCTGCTGTTGATTGCCGCCTTTGCCTTTATCGGCTCATGGGCCGTTGGCGCGAACAACTTCTGGCTCTCTTATACCCTGCTGGTTATCGCCGGTGCGGCGATGTATGCCCCTTATGGCCCATTCTTCGCCATTATTCCTGAAATGCTGCCGCGTAACGTCGCGGGCGGCGCAATGGCGCTGATCAACAGTATGGGCGCGCTGGGCTCTTTCTTTGGTTCATGGTTCGTCGGCTATCTCAACGGCGCAACCGGCAGCCCGGCCGCCTCGTACATTTTTATGGGGGTGGCGCTTTTCGCCTCAGTATGGCTAACTTTAATTGTTAAGCCTGCTAACAATCAGCAATTACCGATTGGCGCACGCCACGCTTAAACCTTAACTCACGGAGATCCGCATGAAGCCGTCCATTATTCTCTACAAAGCGTTACCTGACGATTTACTGCATCGCCTGGAAGAACATTTCACCGTCACGCAGGTGCCAAATCTTCGCCCGGAAACGGTAGAACAACACGCCCAGGCTTTCGCCAGCGCGGAAGGTTTGTTGGGCTCCAGCGAAACCGTCAATAGCGCACTGCTGGAGAAGATGCCGAAACTACGCGCGGCATCGACCGTCTCCGTGGGTTATGACAATTTTGATGTGGCTGCCCTCAACGCGCGCAGCGTATTGCTGATGCACACGCCGACCGTGCTGACGGAAACCGTTGCGGATACGGTAATGGCGCTGGTGCTAAGCACCGCCCGCCGCGTGGTGGAAGTGGCCGAACGCGTCAAAGTGGGGGAATGGACAAAAAGCATCGGGCCAGACTGGTTTGGCACTGATGTACACCACAAAACGCTGGGGATTGTCGGGATGGGGCGCATTGGTCTTGCGCTGGCGCAACGCGCCCACTTCGGCTTTAACATGCCGATTCTCTACAACGCCCGCCGCCATCATCCTGAGGCGGAAGAACGCTTCAACGCCCGGTACTGCGATCTGGACACCCTGTTACAGGCGGCGGATTTTGTCTGCCTGATCCTGCCGCTGACGGAAGAGACGCATCACCTGTTTGGCGCGGCGCAGTTTGCCAAAATGAAGTCCTCCGCCATTTTCATTAACGCAGGGCGCGGCCCGGTCGTGGATGAAAACGCGCTGATTGCCGCCCTGCAAAGCGGTGAAATTCATGCGGCGGGTCTGGATGTGTTTGAACAAGAACCGCTGCCGGTCAATTCGCCGCTGCTGTCGCTGCCGAACGTTGTGGCGCTGCCGCACATCGGCTCCGCCACCCATGAGACGCGCTACAACATGGCCGCCTGCGCGGTGGATAACTTAATTGATGCGTTACAAGGCAAGGTGGAGAAGAACTGCGTGAACCCGCAGGTCGCAGGATAATAAATGGCCGGGCGGCGGCGTTGCCCAGCCCGGCCTACAACGTTGCTTAGCCGTATGCCCGATCGACGCCAGCGCCATCGGGCATAAACAGCGTTACTGGATCGCGTTTACCGCAGTGGTCCAGGCCTGATTAAATGCCTGGTGCTGAGACGCCAGCGGCCCAATCAGCGTGTTGTACTGGCTGGCCTGCTGTGACGTCGGGAACTGAATGCCGTTCGCGACAAAGCTCACCTGCGTATCCTGCTGCGCCACAAAGTCGCCGACCTGCACCAGTTGCTGCGTGAAAATTTGCGCAGCCGGAATCAGCGGCTGTAACGCCTCCGAAGGCGCCGTCACCACTTTACTGTAAACCTGATCAAAGACCGGTTTCAGGTCGTCGGACTGTTTCAGCGCGCTGTGCGCGGCATCTGCCTGCAATTTCGCATTCTGCAACTGCTGACCCAGCACGCCCAGAGAACCATTTGCCTGACGCAGCGGCTCGCGCTGAGTGACATAGTCCTGAGGAACGCGGATCGCATTGACGCTATCCACAACCGGACGCAGACCGGAATCCATCGCCTGATTCACCTGCTGCGAATAGCCATACAGGATCGCATAATCAGACACGAACGGACCAAATTGTTTTTTCTGATCGGCGGTCAACGTCGGCAGACGCTCCCCGCTACGCATCGCAGTATTCTGCAGGAAATCAATAAACGCTTTACGCTGATCACCTTCTTTATCAAAACACCCGCTCAGGCTAACTACCATTAATAACGCCATAACAGGCGCAAACCAGCGAGAGCAGGACTTACCTGTCGCCATTTTAATACTCCTTTCACCCAAAAATGCGCACAACGATGCCGCGTGCCTGACGCTGACAAGGATAGTCCAGGACAGCCTTGCAAGATACCCTTTCTGCGTAATCTTGCCGTGGAATATTATACGAAGAAACGGCCAGCTTTTTTACGTGATAAAATTTTTGTTATCTTTACAATTGCGCGCCGTCGATCCGATATGTCGGCCTTTTTCAGATCCTTAGCCAACGCGCGATCCTGACCGGAATGCGCTGAAACGAATCCACTTCTTTGCCGCTTCCAACCGGCTTCACGTTTCCCGACTATTCTTAATGAGCTTCGATGAAATTCACGATCCCGCTGTGTGATTTATAGGAGTTCTCAATGGAATACAAAGATCCTATGTTTGAACTGCTGAGCAGTCTGGAACAAATTGTTTTTAAAGATGTATCGCAGACGATTATCCTGACAAACAAGCCCAACCCTTTTACAGAGTTTGAACAGTTACGAAGAGGAACCGGGCTAAAAACAGATGATTTTGCCCGGGCGATGGGCGTAACCGTTGCCATGGTGCAGGAATGGGAATCCAGACGGGTAAAACCGTCGAGTACCGAGTTAAATCTGATGCGCCTGATCCAGGCCAACCCAGGTTTAAGTAAGCAGTTGATGAAATAGATTATTGCCTGATTTTTTCGTTTAACGGTCCTGTTAAGGGGCCGTTTCCCGACAGACTTACCCGAAAGAAGTAAAATAAAAGTTGCATCCACAAGCGTTACATGAGTTAATGCGTCCAACGGTTTGACGTACAGACCATTAAAGCAGTTTAGTAAGGCAGTCCCCTTCAAGAGTTATCCGTTGATACCCCTCGTAGTGCGCATTTCCTTAACGCTTAAAAAATCTGTAAAGCACGCCATATCGCCGAAAGGCACACTTATTTTTTAAAAGGTAATACACTATGTCCGGTAAAATGACTGGTATCGTAAAATGGTTCAACGCTGATAAAGGCTTCGGCTTCATCACTCCTGACGATGGCTCCAAAGACGTGTTCGTACACTTCTCTGCTATCCAGAACGACGGTTACAAATCCCTGGATGAAGGTCAGAAAGTTTCCTTCACCATCGAAAGCGGCGCTAAAGGCCCGGCAGCTGGTAACGTAACCAGCCTGTAATCTTAGCTTTATAAGCTCAGAATTGAAGATCCCTGCCAATCGGCGGGGATTTTTTTTACCTTTTTCCCCATAAAAAAACCTGCCAGATGGCAGGTTTTTTTATTGCGACGAACTTACTGCAACAGGGAAATATCCGCTACTTGCAGGAACAGCTCGCGCAGTTTCGCCAGCATAGAGAGGCGGTTGATGCGCAGATCTTTGTCATCAACCATCACCATCACTTTTTCAAAGAACGTATCGACCGGTTCACGCAGCTCAGCCAGTTCGACTAACGCTTCCTGGTAACGACCTTCAGCAAACACGGGTTCAAGTTTGTCACGCAGAACCACAACTTGCAGAGCCAAAGCAATTTCCTCTGGTTCCTTCAACGTTGCCGCATTGACACGATCGTTCAGCACTTCGTCGGACTTCGCCAGAATGTTGGACACACGTTTGTTCGCCGCCGCCAGCGCGGAGGCTTCTTCCAGCGTGCGGAAGTGCGACACGGCCTTCATACGGGCATCGAAATCCGCCGGACGGGTCGGACGACGCGCCAGAACCGCCTGAATGGTGTCCACGGTGTAACCTTCGTCCTGATACCAGGCGCGGAAACGACCGAGCATAAAGTCGATAACGTCATCAACCACATTCGCGTTGGTCAGCTTGTCGCCGTACAGACGCGCCGCTTCTTCGGTCAGCGTTTGCAGATCCAGATTCAGGTTCTTCTCAACGATGATACGCAGCACGCCCAGCGCGGCACGACGCAGCGCGAACGGGTCTTTATCGCCTTTCGGATGCTGACCGATACCGAAGATACCCGCCAGCGTGTCCATCTTGTCGGCAATCGCCAGCGCGCAGGCAACCGGGTTAGACGGCAGGTCGTCACCGGCAAAGCGCGGCTGATACTGCTCGTTCAGCGCGACAGCCACATCTTCCGCTTCGCCGTCATGGCGCGCGTAGTGCATCCCCATGACGCCCTGCGTGTCGGTGAACTCAAAGACCATGTTGGTCATCAGGTCACATTTCGACAGCAGGCCCGCACGGGTGGCGTGGTTAACATCCGCGCCAATTTGTTCAGCAATCCAGCCCGCCAGCGCCTGAATACGGTCGGTCTTGTCGCGCAGCGTACCCAGCTGTTGCTGGAACAGCACGGTTTGCAGACGCGGCAGGTTATCTTCCAGACGTTTTTTACGGTCGGTATTGAAGAAGAACTCGGCATCTGCCAGACGCGGACGCACCACCTTCTCGTTACCGGAGATAATTTGCTGCGGATCTTTAGATTCGATGTTCGCCACGAAGATAAAGTTCGGCAGCAGTTTGCCGTCTGCGGCGTAAACCGGGAAGTATTTCTGGTCGCCCTTCATGGTGTAAACCAGCGCTTCAGACGGCACCGCGAGGAATTTCTCTTCGAATTTCGCCGTCAGCACCACCGGCCATTCCACCAGCGAAGTGACCTCTTCCAGCAGGCTCTCGCTCAGGTCAGCGTTACCGCCAATCTGACGCGCCGCTTCTTCTGCATCGGCTTTGATTTTCGCTTTACGCGCTTCGTAATCAGCAACAACTTTACCGCGCTCCAGCAGGATTTGCGGATACTGGTCAGCAGTGTCGATGGTGATTTCCGGCTCGCCCATAAAACGATGGCCGCGAATGACGCGATCGGACTGGATACCCAGAATCGTTGCCGGAATGAGCTTGTCGCCCAGCAGCAGCGTTACGGTGTGTACCGGACGCACGAAGTGAACGTCAGACGCGCCCCAGCGCATCAGTTTCGGAATCGGCAGTTTCGCCAGAGAGGTGGCAATCATGTTCGGCAGCAGCGCTTCTGCGCTTTCGCCTTTCACATGCGCGCGATACAGCAGCCATTCGCCTTTGTCTGTGGTCAGACGTTCAGCCTGGTCCACGGTGATGCCGCAACCTCGCGCCCAGCCTTCCGCCGCTTTGCTCGGTTTGCCTTCCGCGTCAAATGCCTGGGCAATCGCCGGGCCGCGTTTTTCAACTTCGCGATCGGGTTGAGAAGCAGCAAGATTCGCCACTTTCAGCGCCAGACGGCGCGGTGCGGCGAACCACTCTACGTTGCCGTGTGCGAGGCCAGCGTTATCCAGCTCCGCAGTAACGTTCGCAGCAAAGGACTCCGCCAGGCTGCGCAGGGCTTTTGGTGGCAGCTCTTCAGTGCCGATTTCCACCAGAAAAGTTTTCTCAGACATGGCCGCCTCTTATTTGTCTTTGTTGCACATCGGGAAGCCAAGGGCTTCACGGGAAGCGTAGTAAGCTTCTGCCACTGCTTTGGTCAGGGTGCGAATGCGCAGAATGTAGCGCTGACGCTCGGTAACGGAGATGGCTTTACGCGCATCCAGCAGGTTAAAGCTATGGGCGGCTTTCAGAATACGCTCGTAAGCAGGCAGCGGCAGCGGGTTTTCCAGCGCCAGCAGTTGCTGTGCTTCTTTCTCATACTGTTCGAAACAGGTGAACAGGAAATCCACATCGGCGTATTCGAAGTTGTAGGTGGATTGCTCCACTTCGTTCTGATGGAACACGTCGCCATAGGTGGTTTTACCCAGCGGGCCGTCGCTCCAGACCAGGTCGTAAACGCTGTCTACGCCCTGAATGTACATAGCCAGACGTTCCAGGCCGTAGGTGATCTCACCGGTAACCGGCTTACACTCCAGACCGCCAACCTGCTGGAAGTAGGTGAACTGAGTCACTTCCATGCCGTTCAGCCACACTTCCCAACCCAGACCCCAGGCGCCCAGCGTCGGGTTTTCCCAGTTATCTTCCACGAAACGGATATCGTGGATAGTCGGGTCCATCCCCAGCTCTTTCAGAGAACCGAGATACAGCTCCTGGATGTTATCCGGCGATGGCTTAATCACCACCTGGAACTGATAGTAGTGCTGTAAACGGTTCGGGTTTTCGCCATAGCGACCATCGGTCGGACGACGAGAAGGCTGCACATAGGCAGCCGCCATCGGCTCTGGCCCCAGCGCGCGCAGACAGGTCATTGGGTGAGAAGTCCCCGCGCCGACTTCCATGTCCAATGGTTGAACAATGGTGCAGCCCTGGCGAGCCCAGTAATCCTGTAAGGTCAGGATCAAGCCCTGGAAGGTCCTGGTATCAAACTTTTGCATATTATTTCGTGCTGGATACGTGTGGATTTAAAGGAAGGGATCAGTATACCCGCTGACCGCAAGATATACAGTACGAAACGGGAAAAAGGGGGAACTTAGCGCATGGAAAGATGTAAAAACTGCCCTTCTGCGTCAAAAGAGCAAACAAAACTCTCTTTGCGGAAAGTATTGCCGCGCATCTCATAGCTACCCTGGTATTGCTCAAAACCGGTCACATCAATTTTCTGCGTGCCGGTGTTATAACGCCGCGCCGCCTGCGCTTTGCACAATGCTTCCATATCCAGTGAGCGTTCCGGGTTTACGTTGACCTTCTGCGCCTTCTGAACCGGCTGCGCCGTCGTCGCGCATCCCACCAGCAGGAGGGTTAACAGCGCCGGAAAAACAGACTTCATCATCATTTTTATTACCGCCTTATTTGCCGGCCGCTCTTATTATTATTAAGGTTAGGGTTTACCCAAAAGACAGGCGCATTTTGCGAATCTCGCTGAGCCATCACAAGCTTTAGCGTAAAAACTCAGAATATTCCAGTGAGATACCGCGCCAATAAACAAGTCAGACCCTATTTAAAACGGAAGCAGAGGCACTGATGCAACCCAAAATATACTGGATTGATAATTTGCGAGGGATCGCCTGTTTAATGGTCGTAATGATCCACGCCACCACCTGGTACGTCACCAATGCGCAAAGCATCAATCCGTTTAGCTGGGATTTTGCCAATGTCCTGAACTCCGCCTCACGCGTCAGCGTACCGCTGTTTTTTATGATCTCGGGCTATCTCTTTTTTGGCGAACGTAGCGCCCAGCCGCGACATTTCCTGCGCATTGCGCTCTGCCTGCTGTTCTATAGCGCCGTTGCGTTGGTATATATCACCCTTTTTACGTCGATTAACGCAGAGCTATCGCTGAAAAACCTGCTGCAAAAACCGGTGTTCTACCACCTGTGGTTTTTCTTCGCGATCGCGGTGATCTACCTGGTATCGCCGTTAATACAGGTTAAAAACGTCAGCGGCAAAATGCTGCTGGTGCTGATGATCGTCATTGGCGTTGTCGCCAACCCCAATACCGTGTCGCAAAAAATCGGCGGATTTGAGTGGCTCCCCGTTAACCTGTATATCACCGGCGACACGTTTTACTACATCCTCTATGGCATGCTGGGTCGGGCGATTGGCATGATGGAGACACAAAAACGTTCGCTGACCTGGATAAGCGCCGCGCTTTTCATTACGGCGGTATTGATTATTTCGCGCGGAACGCTACATGAACTCAACTGGCGCGGAAATTTTGCCGATACCTGGTACGTCTATTGCGGCCCAATGGTGTTTATTTGCGCCGCGTCGCTGCTCACGCTGGTCAAAAATACCCTGAATACGCGCACGGTTCCCGGGCTGGCGCTGATTTCCCGCCACTCACTCGGTATTTACGGGTTTCACGCGCTGATAATCCATGCGCTACGGACGAATGGCGTGGAGTTTAAACGCTGGCCGCCGCTGGATATCGTATGGATTTTTACCCTCACCCTGGCCGGAAGTTTGCTGCTGTCGATATTGCTACAGAAGATTGATACGCGCAGGCTGGTCAGTTGACCGGCCCTTATTCGTCATCAGAATACGTGGCGTACATATCCGTACCCAACAGACTTACGCCCAGCCCCAGAAGGCACATCACTTTGACGGCGACCGGTAAATCAATATTCCATAGACCGACAAAAAGCATACCTGCGGCGAGAAGTAACAGATATTTGCACCGGGTGAGCAGACGCTCATTTCCCGTCGGCTCCTGGCGTATTAACAGGGGAAAGCCACTCATCACCATTATCGCAAAAAAATAGCCCTTGTCGCTCAACGAGTGGCAAGCAGGCCACAGTCCTGTCAGATAGACCAGCGCACCGCCCGCCAGCATGATTAAACCGGCCAGACGCTTCCTGCGCACAACCTTATCGTCCATATCACTCTCCTTATGCTTTGCCGATTCACATTAAGACAAGAAATAAGAATGGAAAAGACGATAACCGGACAATAACGTGAAAATCAGAAAACACACATATTGATTTCGATATATATCGAGGCAATCAATATGAAATAAGAATTCCTTCCGGCCACTGCCGGAAGGAATAGCGGATTAAGACATGAGCGGTAATAACTGCTGGTAAATGCGGCGGAACGTTTCGCGACGTTCAAGGTAACGCGCATGGCGTTCAGCATCAGGGAAATGAGCCTGCTCCAGCGGAAGTTGCGGTAATAAATCAGATAATGGTTGCTCTTTATTCATCGCAATTTGCGCCAGACGCGCGGCACCCAATGCCGGGCCTACATCTCCGCCGGTACGGTAATCAAGCTGTAGCCCGCTGATATCCGCCAGCATTTGTCGCCAGTATTCACTTCGCGCCCCGCCGCCGATCAGCGTCACACTGCCGGGTTTCACGCCACAGGCATGCACAACATCCATGCCATCCGCCAGCGCATAACCGACGCCTTCCAGCACCGCCCGCGCCAGCTCTGCGGGGCCATGCTGATGCGTAAGGCCAAAGAATACGCCCTTCGCCTGTGGATTATTATGCGGCGTGCGTTCGCCGGAAAGATAAGGCAGGAACCAGACGGCATCCGCGTTATCATCCGCCTGGCGTGCCGCGTCAATCAGCGCGGGAACAGACGCCTGACCGGTCAATTTTGCCGCCCAGTCCAGGCAGGATGCCGCGCTCAGCATGACGGACATCAAATGCCAGCGTTCGGGCAGCGCGTGGCAAAAACTGTGTACCGCACTTTCTGGTTTACTGAGAAAACCGTCGCTCACCGCAAAATAGACGCCTGATGTTCCCAGCGACAGCATGGCCTGACCCGCATTGATCATTCCCACGCCCACCGCGCCCGCCGCGTTATCTCCGCCCCCTGCAACAACAGGCACCGCAGGCATCCCCCAGGAGTGCGCCACCTCAGGCAACACCGTACCGGTGATGTCGCTGCCTTCGTACAGAGCGGGCATGTGCTCACGGGTTAGCTGACAAGCGTTGAGCATGATGTCGCTCCAGTCGCGCGCTGCGACATCCAGCCACATCGTTCCCGCCGCGTCCGACATATCGCTGGCAAAATCCCCCGTCATACGCAGACGCAGGTAATCTTTAGGTAGCAGCACCTTTGCAACCTGGCGGAAGATATCCGGCTCATGGCGCTGAACCCACAGCAGTTTTGGCGCGGTAAAGCCGGGCATCATCAGATTGCCGGTAATGGCGCGAGACTGCGGAACCTGCTGCTCAAGCAGCGCGCACTCTTCACCACAGCGTCCGTCATTCCATAAAATCGCCGGGCGTAGCACCTTCTGGTGTTTATCAAGCAACGTGGCACCGTGCATCTGCCCGGCAATCCCCAGCGCCTTTACATCACGCAATGAATGCTCTCGCCCCAGCGCTTTTACGGCGCGATCCGTCGCCAGCCACCACTGTTCGGGATCCTGCTCCGACCATAATGGATGCGGGCGAGAGACGGACAGTTTCTCCGTCTGCGAGGCCAGCACGTCTCCCTGCTCATTCAGCAGGATGGCTTTCACACCGGACGTGCCCAGATCTATCCCGATATACATCGTGACCACTCCTTTATCGATGCGCCGCGTTGGCTAAACGCGGCGCAATGGCGATTACTTGTCGAACAGATAATGATTCACCAGATTTTCCAGCAGTTCCTGATGGCCGCTTTGATGCACCGGCGCCAGATTACGCTGTTCAGCATAGTGCGCGACGTCGCTCAGGGATAACTGGCCTTTCAAAATTTGCTGGCCCAGTTCGCTATTCCAGCCGGAATAACGTTTCGCCACGCGTTTATCCAGTTCGCCATCTTCAATCATGCGCGCTGCCACTTTTAATGACAGCGCCATCGTGTCCATCGCGCCAATATGACCATAGAACAGATCGTATTTGTCGGTGCTCTGGCGACGAACCTTCGCGTCAAAGTTCAGGCCGCCGGTCGTGAAACCGCCCGCTTTCAGGATTTCATACATCACCAGCGCGTTCTCTTCGACGCTTACCGGGAACTGGTCGGTATCCCAGCCCAGCTGCGCATCGCCACGGTTGGCATCCACAGAACCAAAAATGCCCAGCGCAATGGCGGACGCAATCTCATGATGGAAAGAGTGGCCCGCCAGCGTAGCGTGGTTGGCTTCAATGTTCACCTTGATCTCTTTTTCCAGGCCGAACTGCTTGAGGAAGCCGTAAACCGTTGCCACATCGTAGTCATACTGGTGTTTTGTCGGCTCCTGCGGTTTTGGCTCGATCAGCAGCGTGCCCTGGAAACCTGTTTTATGTTTATGTTCCACCACCATCTGCATAAAGCGGCCAATCTGCTCGCGCTCCTGGCGCAGATCGGTATTCAGCAGGGTTTCATACCCTTCACGGCCCCCCCACAGAACGTAGTTTTCGCCGCCCAGTTTGTGCGTGGCGTTCATCGCGTTCACCACCTGCGTCGCCGCCCAACTGAAGACTTCCGGGTCCGGGTTCGTCGCCGCCCCGGCGCCGTAACGCGGGTTGGTAAAGCAGTTCGCGGTGCCCCATAACAGCTTCACGCCGCTCTGTTCTTGCTTCGACTCCAGCACATCGACCATCTGCGCAAAGTTGTTTTTATACTCTTTCAGCGAGGCGCCTTCCGGCGAAACATCCACATCGTGGAAGCAGTAGTAAGGCACGTTCAGCTTATGGAAAAATTCAAACGCCACATCCGCCTTGCGCTTCGCCAGCTCCAGCGCATCGCCGGGCTGTTGCCACGGACGGTTGAACGCGCCTACGCCAAACATATCCGCGCCGTTCCAGCAGAAGGTATGCCAGTAGCAGGCCGCAAAACGCAGATGATCTTCCATGCGTTTACCCAGTACGATTTCATCTGGATTATAATGGCGGAAAGCTAACGGATTAGTGCTTTTAGGGCCTTCATAACGAACACGATCGAGTTGGTCAAAATAAGCCTGCATAATGAACTCCATAATCAGGTAATACGGCGAGGGATGGGTAATGGCGTAATATTGGTTACTCGATTCACATTGCTCAATTATGTTATTTCACTCTGCTATTTAGATAATTCGTAAGTGTGCGCTGCCTCGCAAAATAAAAGTAACCGTCTGCAAAAAATGGTTATTCATCAACAACGAAATGTAACGGGCGTAATGCGTCATTAAAAGTACGATCTCGGTCATAATTCCCGAAATAAACCAAAAATCGTAACTGCAAGATAAAAATCTATAATTGCCTTCCGCGTATTAACTGCTAAAAATCTGCTACGTCTCACGCTGTGATTGTTACTTTTACCGCTGTTCCCTCTAACAAAAGGCATCACGATTATGAAGATAAAAAACATCTTACTCACCGTCTGCACTTCACTCCTGCTCGCCAGCATAACGGGACATGCCAAAGAAGTTAAAATTGGTATGGCTATCGATGACTTACGTCTGGAACGCTGGCAAAAAGATCGCGATATTTTCGTGAGCAAGGCCGAGTCCCTCGGCGCAAAAGTATTTGTACAATCTGCCAATGGTAATGAAGAAACCCAAATGTCGCAGATTGAAAACATGATCAACCGTGGCGTTGATGTTCTGGTCATTATTCCTTATAACGGGCAAGTATTAAGCAATGTCGTAAAAGAAGCGAAACAAGAAGGAATAAAAGTATTAGCGTACGACCGCATGATAAATGATGCCGACATCGATTTTTATATTTCTTTTGATAACGAAAGAGTCGGCGAATTACAGGCTCAGGCGTTGGTCGATAAAGTGCCTGAAGGGAATTATTTCCTGATGGGCGGCTCGCCGGTAGATAATAATGCAAAATTGTTCCGCGCCGGGCAAATGAAAGTATTAAAACCTTATATCGACTCAGGAAAAATTAACGTCGTCGGCGATCAATGGGTGGACGGATGGTTGCCTGAAAATGCGCTGAAAATTATGGAAAATGCGCTGACCGCAAACAATAACAAAATTGACGCGGTTGTCGCTTCCAATGACGCAACCGCAGGCGGTGCGATTCAGGCGCTCAGCGCTCAGGGATTATCGGGAAAAGTCGCTATTTCCGGTCAGGATGCCGACCTTGCGGGCATTAAACGTATTGTCGCAGGCACGCAGACCATGACGGTTTATAAACCCATCACGCTACTGGCGAATACCGCCGCCGAGATCGCCGTCGAGCTGGGTAACGGGCAACAACCTAAGGCCGACGCCACGCTGAATAACGGTCTGAAAGATGTCCCTTCCCGTCTGCTTACTCCAATTGATGTTAATAAAACCAATATTGACGAAACCGTGATTAAAGACGGGTTCCACAAAAAGAGTGATCTGTAAACGTTGCGCCCTCTACAACAGCGGAGGGCGTCAAACCCTCCATGCCGGGTTCTCGCATTGGCTTATGTGGAGTAGTTATGCCCTATCTACTTGAAATGAAAAACATTACCAAGACCTTCGGCGCAGTGAAGGCAGTTGATAACGTCAGCCTCAGGCTTAATGCCGGGGAAATCGTTTCATTGTGCGGTGAAAATGGTTCGGGTAAATCAACGTTAATGAAAGTGCTGTGCGGTATTTACCCTCATGGCTCTTATGAAGGTGAAATTCTGTTTGCGGGAGAAACACTGCAAGCCAGCCATATTCGTGATACCGAACGTAAGGGCATTGCTATTATTCACCAGGAGTTAGCGCTGGTTAAACACTTAACCGTGCTGGAAAATATCTTCCTGGGCAGCGAAATCACCCGTAACGGCATTCTTGATTACGACATGATGACGCTACGCTGCCAGAAGCTGTTAGATCAGGTCAGCTTGTCTATCTCACCGGATACCCGCGTGGGCGACCTGGGCCTGGGGCAACAACAGCTGGTAGAAATTGCCAAAGCGCTTAATAAACAAGTTCGGCTGCTGATTCTCGATGAGCCGACGGCCTCCCTCACGGAACAAGAAACCACCGTGCTGCTGGAAATTATTCGCGATCTGCAACAGCATGATATTGCGTGTATTTATATCTCACACAAGCTCAATGAAGTTAAAGCTATCTCGGACACAATCTGCGTGATCCGCGACGGCCAACATATTGGCACCCGCGCAGCCGCCGGAATGGAAGAAGACGATATCATCACCATGATGGTCGGTCGCGAGCTGACGGCGCTCTATCCTAATGAGCCACATGCTACCGGGGAGGAGATTTTGCGCGTTGAGCACCTTACCGCCTGGCACCCCGTCAACCGTCACATCAAACGCGTCAATGATGTCTCCTTTTCGCTGAAACGGGGCGAGATTCTCGGCATTGCAGGGCTGGTCGGCGCGGGCCGCACGGAGTTAGTGCAATGCCTGTTCGGCGTCTGGCCCGGGCGCTGGGAAGGAAAGGTCATGATCGATAATCAGGCCGTGGATATTCGTCATTGCCAGCAAGCGATCGCTCATGGCATTGCAATGGTGCCTGAAGACAGGAAACGCGACGGCATTGTGCCGGTTATGGCCGTCGGGAAAAATATCACGCTGGCGGCGCTCGATCGGTTCACCGGGAAGATAAGCCATCTTGACGATGCCGCAGAGCAAAAATGCATTCTGGAATCGCTGCAACGCCTGAAAGTGAAAACATCCTCGCCTGATTTAGCGATTGGGCGCCTTAGCGGCGGGAACCAACAAAAGGCCATACTGGCGCGCTGTCTCCTGCTGAACCCGCGTATTCTCATCCTCGATGAACCCACCCGAGGAATCGATATCGGCGCGAAATATGAAATCTACAAACTCATTAACCAGCTTGTTCAGCAAGGTATTGCTGTCATCGTCATCTCGTCGGAACTCCCCGAGGTTCTTGGATTAAGCGATCGCATCCTGGTGATGCACGAAGGAAAACTGAAAGCCAACCTGGTGAATCATAACCTGACTCAAGAACAGGTGATGGAAGCCGCATTGAGGAGCGAATATCATGTCGAAAAACAATCCGTCTGAAGTGAAACTCTCAGCCCCTCTGACGGGCGGTTTTCCTGGGTTAAAATCACTGAACCTACAGGTGTTCGTCATGATCGCGGCGATTATTGTGATCATGCTGTTCTTTACCTGGACCACGGAAGGCGCATACCTGAGCGCGCGCAACGTCTCCAACCTGCTTCGTCAGACGGCGATCACCGGTATTCTGGCCGTGGGGATGGTTTTCGTGATTATCTCTGCGGAAATCGACCTCTCCGTTGGCTCAATGATGGGGCTATTAGGCGGCGTCGCGGCAATCTGCGACGTCTGGCTGGGCTGGCCATTGCCGCTTACGATTGTTGTCACGCTGGCGCTGGGTTTACTGCTCGGCGCCTGGAACGGGTGGTGGGTCGCCTACCGGAAAGTCCCTTCGTTTATCGTCACCCTGGCCGGGATGCTGGCTTTCCGTGGCATTCTCATTGGCATCACGAATGGTACGACCGTCTCGCCCACCAGCTCGGCGATGTCGCAGATTGGTCAGAGCTACTTATCCAACGGTCTGGGCTTCACAATAGGCGCCATCAGCTTAATGGCGTTTATCGGCTGGCAATGGCGCGGGCGTATGCGTCGGCAGGCTCTGGCGCTTAGCACCCCGGCTTCTACTGCGGTAGTCGGTCGCCAGGCGCTGACCGCCGTCATTGTCCTGGGCGCAATCTGGCTGCTGAACGATTATCGCGGCGTTCCAACGCCCGTACTGCTGCTGGTATTCCTGCTGCTTGGCGGTATGTTTATGGCGACGCGAACGGCGTTTGGCCGGAGAATTTATGCGATTGGCGGCAATCTGGAAGCCGCTCGTCTCTCCGGCATTAACGTTGAGCGAACCAAACTGGCGGTTTTCGCCATCAACGGCCTGATGGTGGCGATTGCAGGGCTGATACTCAGTTCGCGCCTCGGCGCCGGATCGCCTTCCGCCGGGAACATTGCCGAACTGGACGCGATTGCCGCCTGCGTGATCGGCGGAACCAGCCTGGCGGGTGGCGTGGGTAGCGTCGCGGGCGCCGTCATGGGGGCGTTTATTATGGCCTCTCTTGATAACGGAATGAGTATGATGGACGTGCCCACATTCTGGCAGTACATCGTGAAAGGTGCGATCTTGTTACTGGCAGTATGGATGGACTCAGCAACTAAACGTCGTTCCTGAATTCCAGAAAAGGGGTCATGCTCAATGCCGGTCAACACGTACCGGCATTGTCCTTTATGACTGATTCAGCAGGGAAAGAACTATGTTTGAGAAACGCCACCGTATCACACTGTTATTTAATGCAAATAAAGCCTACGACCGTCAGGTAGTGGAAGGCGTGGGTGAATATTTACAGGCATCGCAATCGGAATGGGATATCTTCATTGAAGAAGACTTCCGCGCGCGAATTGATAACATCAAAGAGTGGTTGGGCGATGGCGTCATTGCCGACTACGATGACGATGACATTGCTCAGGCGCTTGCCGATGTGGATGTGCCCATTATCGGCGTCGGCGGTTCTTACCACCTTGCTGCACACTATCCATCCGTCCATTATATCGCCACCGATAACTACGCTCTGGTGGAAAGCGCCTTTCTGCACCTGAAAGAAAAAGGGATCAATCGCTTCGCCTTTTATGGCCTGCCCGCCTCCAGCGGCAAGCGCTGGGCGGCCGAGCGTGAATACGCATTCTGCCAACTGGTTGCACAAGAAAAATACCGTGGCGTGGTCTATCAGGGGCTGGAAACCGCACCGGAAAACTGGCAGCACGCGCAAAACCGATTGGCGGACTGGCTGCAAACCCTGCCGCCGCAAACCGGGATTATCGCCGTTACCGACGCCCGGGCGAGACATGTGCTGCAAGTTTGCGAGCATCTGCATATCCCGGTTCCCGAAAAGCTGTGCGTCATCGGTATTGATAACGAAGAACTGACCCGTTATCTGTCGCGGGTCGCGCTGTCATCGGTCGCTCAGGGAGCCAGGCAGATGGGCTATCAGGCAGCAAAACTGCTACACCGCCTGCTGGATAAGGAAGTGCTGCCGCTGCAACGTATTCTGGTTCCGCCTGTGCGCGTCGTTGAGCGTCGCTCGACGGACTACCGCTCATTGACCGACCCGGCCGTCATACAGGCGATGCATTTCATCCGTAACCATGCCTGCAAAGGTATTAAAGTCGATCAGGTGCTGGACGCGGTCGGTATCTCCCGCTCGAACCTGGAGAAACGGTTTAAAGAAGACGTCGGGGAGACCATTCACGCCGTTATTCATGCTGAAAAACTGGAAAAAGCGCGCAGCCTATTAATTTCAACCACGCTGCCGATTAACGAAATATCACAGATGTGCGGCTACCCATCCCTGCAATATTTCTATTCTGTTTTCAAAAAGGAGTATGACACGACGCCAAAAGAGTACCGCGATCGGTACAGTGAAGTGTTGTTGTAGCGGAGTCTTTTGTAGGCCCGGTAAGCGAAGCGCCACCGGGCGTTTGTGCCGGATGGCGGCGCAAGCGTCTTATCCGGCCTACAAAATCGGGTCATTACATATGCGCGGCGATTAAACGCTGGTTATCCTGATACATCGCGAACAGATAGTTGTTGTAGCTCTGCCCTTTCGTCGAATAACCCTTCAGCTTATGAATCATCGCGCTTGCGGTAACTTCCTGATCCGCCTTACGCAACTGGGCGCGAGACTTACGGAAAGACGAGTAAGCAGGATGCGTGTTCAGATTAATCACGTACGCGTTAACCGACTCTTTAACCGAGCCGAACTGCGAGTAACCTTTCACTTTACCCGGCGCATTGGTACAACGCCCTTTTCCGCATTTCATGCCGAACAGGTTATTGTTGTTGCGAGCCAGTTTAGAGGTTCCCCAGCCGCTTTCCGCCGCCGCCATCGTCGCAACCATACTGGTCGGGATGATGTCTACGCGTTCCAGCAAGGTATTCCACGGAATGTTACGCGTGTTGCCAGACCACTTTACCTTGTAGCGCGCTGCGATATCTTTCATACGCGTACGCTCAGAAGGCGACCAGCGGTTCTGATACTGTTTTGAAATCAGCCAGTTACGATCCGCAGTAATCGCAGCATTTTGACTGGTGATAAAAGGCATAACCGTCCGGAGAAACGCTTTTTTCCTTGGTGTTCCGGAAGGGTATTTTCGCAAATCAGGAAGTGAACTACTCTTTGCACTATTGCGAGAATACTCTTGTTTACTGCTTACCTGTTTATGACCTGTCTTGGTTACGTGGGACTTTTGACTCGTTGTTGTCGTGTGCGCCTTCGCCAGCACCTCACCCGAAAATACTACGGTGAGTAACATAAGAATCATTGCCCCATATCGTCGTATGGGCGTCAATATCATTAGGTCTCCTGGTCGGATTTATACATTCCAACGCCTTATATTTTTCAAAAAAATGAGAGATGAATCTCAAATCATATCAAAAATAACCGTCAAGAGCACCCCAAGGAATAGTCCAATTCCGAAACCCTGTCACGCAATAATGGCGAAGAACGCTATTAATACGAAGAAAATGTGGTGGTTATCGCAAAACATGGCTATTTTCTGCGCACGATCGCTCACCCTCGCGCCTCAGCCTGGCGGAATACGCCAGAGGGATGAGTTATCCGCTATCTTTCAACGGCATACTGGCTAAAATCGCAGCAATAAGGAAAGCGTAATGAAACTTACCGCTTTTGCGCTGGCGCTCATGCCCGGCATCGTATTCGCCTCATCATGGACATCTCAGGGATTCCCGCCCTTTACGGCGGAAGGTACGGGTAAGTTTGTCAGCCATGCCGCGTTGACGAAAGGTACGCGCCCTTTGACGCTGCATATTGACCAACAGTGCTGGCAACCTGCTGATGCCATAAAACTTAATCAGATGCTGTCGCTCAAACCGTGTGAAGGCACGCCGCCGCAGTGGCGACGGTTTAAAGACGGCGACTACTCGCTGGAGATTGATACCCGCTCCGGTACGCCAACGCTGACGCTGTCGATAAAAAGCACCGCCGATCCCGTCGCCAGCACGGTGCGCCAGTGCCCGACGTGGAACGGCTCGCCGCTGACCCTGGAGGTGAGTCACACCTTCCCGGAAGGCGCGATCGTGCGCGATTACTACAGCCAGCAAACCGCTACCGTTAAGAACGGTCAGATTACGCTACAACCCGGCGCGACCAGCAACGGGCTTTTGTTGCTTGAACGCGCGGAAACCAACGCGCCCGCCGCATTCAACTGGCATAACGCGACGGTCTACTTTGTGCTGACAGACCGTTTCCAGAACGGCGATCCGACGAATGACCAAAGCTATGGCCGCCACAAAGATGGCATGGAGGAGATTGGCACCTTTCATGGCGGCGATTTACGCGGACTGGCAAACAAGCTGGACTATCTGCAACACCTGGGGGTGAATGCCCTGTGGATCAGCGCGCCGTTCGAGCAAATCCACGGCTGGGTCGGCGGCGGTACGAAAGGGGATTTCCCGCATTATGCCTACCACGGCTATTACACCCAGGACTGGACCACGCTGGACGCCAATATGGGCAGCGAGGACGACCTTCGCGCGTTAGTCGATGGCGCACACCAGCGCGGCATCCGTATTCTGTTTGATGTGGTGATGAACCACACGGGCTACGCCACGCTGGCGGACATGCAGACATTCCGGTTTGGCGCGCTGTATCTGCAAGGCGATGAGCTGAAAAAGACGCTGGGCGAACGCTGGACTGACTGGAAGCCCGCCGCCGGGCAAAGCTGGCACAGCTTTAATGACTACATCAACTTCAGCGACAAAGCGGCATGGGAAGCATGGTGGGGGAAAGAATGGATTCGCACGGATATTGGCGATTATGACAATCCAGGCTTTGACGGTTTGACCATGTCGCTGGCCTTCCTGCCCGATATTAAAACGGAATCCACAACCCCTTCCGGCCTGCCGGTGTTCTATAAAAACAAACCGGATACCCATGCAAAAGCCATTGAGGGCTACACGCCGCGGGATTATCTGACCCACTGGCTCAGTCAGTGGGTGCGTGATTACGGCATCGACGGGTTCCGCGTAGATACCGCCAAACACGTCGAACTTCCGGCCTGGCAGCAGTTGAAAACCCAGGCCAGCGCGGCGTTGACCGAGTGGAAACAGGCCAACCCGGAAAAGACGCTGGACGACGCGCCTTTCTGGATGACTGGTGAAGCCTGGGGCCACGGCGTCATGCAGAGTGATTATTACCGCCACGGCTTTGATGCGATGATCAACTTTGACTACCAGGAGCAGGCGGCAAAAGCGGTCGATTGTCTGGCGGATATGGACGCCACCTGGCAGCAAATGGCAGAGAAATTACAGGATTTCAACGTGCTGAGTTATCTCTCCTCGCACGACACGCGCCTCTTTCGGGAAGGCGGCGATAAGGCCGCAGAGCTTCTGCTGCTGGCGCCCGGCGCCGTACAGATCTTTTATGGCGACGAATCCGCACGTCCCTTTGGCCCGACGGGTTCCGATCCGCTGCAAGGCACCCGTTCTGACATGAACTGGCAGGATATCAACGGTAAATCCGCCGCCACCGTTGCCCACTGGCAGCGAATCAGCCAGTTCCGCGCCAGACACCCCGCCATCGGCGCCGGTAAGCAAACCACGCTCTCGCTGAAGCAGGGGTACGGTTTTGTGCGCGAGCACGACGGCGATAAGGTCATGGTCGTCTGGGCGGGTCGCCCTTAATCCTGCCTGACGTCCGGCGTGCCCATCCGCCGGACGTCTCATCAAAACAAAACACCAGCCAGATAAAAATCTTCAGCATAAAGCATCACCCACGGCGTTAACGCCTGATTTGCACCCTGCCATAGGTAGCGCTATGGTTAGCCACTTTGATAATGAGTTCGACAGACCACCTGCTATGACATTCTCACTTTTTGGCGACAAATTTACCCGCCATTCAGGCATTACCCGCCTGATGGAAGACCTCAATGACGGCTTACGCACGCCCGGCGCAATCATGCTCGGCGGGGGTAATCCAGCGCAAATCCCGGAAATGCAGAATTACTTCCATTCGCTACTGGGCGAAATGCTGGAAAACGGCAAAGCCACTGATGCGCTTTGTAATTATGACGGTCCGCAGGGAAAAACGGAGCTACTGACAGCGCTCGCGTCGCTGCTGCGTGAGAATCTGGGTTGGGATATCGAACCACAGAATATTGCACTAACAAACGGCAGTCAGAGCGCGTTTTTCTACTTGTTTAATCTCTTCGCCGGACGCCGCGCCGACGGGACGACTAAAAAAGTGCTGTTCCCGCTGGCACCGGAATACATTGGTTATGCCGATTCCGGGCTGGAAGAGGATCTTTTCGTTTCCGCTCGCCCGAATATCGAGCTATTGCCGGAAGGTCAGTTCAAATACCACGTTGATTTTGAACATCTGCGCATCGGGGAAGAGACCGGCATGATCTGCGTGTCGCGCCCGACTAACCCAACAGGCAATGTGATTACCGACGAAGAGCTGATGAAGCTGGATACCCTTGCCAATCAGCACGGCATCCCGCTGGTGATCGATAACGCCTACGGCGTTCCCTTCCCGGGCATTATTTTCAGCGAAGCGCGCCCGCTGTGGAATCCGAATATCATCCTGTGCATGAGCCTCTCTAAACTGGGGCTGCCCGGCAGCCGCTGCGGCATCATTATCGCCAATGAAAAAATCATCACCGCCATCACCAATATGAACGGCATTATCAGCCTGTCACCTGGCGGTATTGGCCCGGCAATGATGTGCGAAATGATTAAGCGTAACGACCTGCTGCGCCTGTCGGAAACGGTAATAAAACCGTTCTACTACCAGCGCGTACTGGAGACAATCGCGACCATTCGCCGGTATTTACCGGAAAATCGCTGCCTGATCCATAAGCCGGAAGGCGCTATTTTCCTCTGGCTGTGGTTCAAAGATTTGCCGATTTCAACTGAATTGCTGTACCAGCGTCTGAAAGCACGCGGCGTATTGATGGTTCCCGGCGACTACTTCTTCCCGGGGCTGGACAAACCCTGGCCGCATACGCATCAGTGCATGCGGATGAACTACGTTCCCGATCCGCAAAAAATTGAGGCAGGGGTGAAAATTCTTGCTGAAGAGGTTGAGCGCGCCTGGCGCGAAGGCTGACAGCCCCCCCGGTCATCGCCTGACCGGGGTGACACTCAGACGGGTTGCGCGTGCAGTCGTTGTCGCTGCACGTTTTCCACATCAAGGCACTGCAACGCGTCAGTCGGGCAAGCCTCCACGCATGCCGGGCCCGTTTCACGGTGCCAGCAAAGATCGCATTTAATCGCCTGTACGCGTGAGGTTCGCGACACAACGTTCATCGCGCCGAACGGGCACGCCAGCATACAGCTTTTACACCCGATACAGCGCGCTTGTTCCACGAAGATGTGCCCATGATCGCGACGAATTGCCTGCGTTGGGCACACGTTCGCGCAGGGGGCATCTTCACACTGGCGACATGCCGCCGCCGTGGTAAACGCATCGTCTTTAATGACCCGGATGCGGGAGACAAATTCCCCGGACGACACCGCCGCACAGTCCTGGTTCTCCTGATGCGCCACTACGCAGGCAACCTCACAGGTACGACAGCCGATACATTTCGCCGCATCCGCCATGATAAATCGGTTCATTGCCCTCTCCACCTGCGTAAAACCCCAGAGTGCCAGAGAGGGCGCGATCGCTGCTTTGATCCGACGAGGGAAACGATTAAATTTTGTCAGATGCCCATCATCTTCCGGGCGCCTGCCTTAATCGCGCACGGTAAAACCCAACTCATTCGAGATCGCCTGCGCGGTGTCACGCAGGGGCTTGAGCAGATTCTTCTCGCCGATTTGCTTGAGCCGGGACGTCGAAAGCGAAATAGAGATGGCGTATGGCACCCGATGGTGAATATCAAACACCGGCACGGCAATGCAGGAAACGCCCAGCTCATTCTCTTCGCGATCCATCGCCATACCGCTTTCACGAATTTGCGCCAGCTCGTCATACATCGCCGGCAACCCGGTAATGGTGTTACGGGTCAACGGCTGGATCTGATCCTTGTGGCTTTCCCAATAGGTTTCCACATAGTCAGGATGGCCGAACGCCATGTAAATCTTCCCCATCGCAGAGCAATACAGCGGCATATGCTGACCGATATAGGCGCGGGTGCGCAGCATGCCGGTGGTCGGCTCCAGCTTATAGATCAGGATGGCATGATCGTCTTCACGGCTGGAGAAGTTGACGGTCTCGCCAGTAGCGATATTCAGCGTCTCAAGATGCGGCGCAGCCACATGAATGATATTCAGCGATGACAGGGCTTTCTGCCCGACAGCGATAAATTTAGTGGTCAGACGATAGCTTCCGGCGGCAGGCGCGGGGGTGACATACCCGCAGGACTGCAACCCCTGTAGCAGTCGATGCACGGTACTTTTGTTCAGCCCTGCCAGTTCAGACAAGTGCGCCAGCGGGCATCCGTTCGGGTAGTTACTGAGGATCTCAATCAGCATCAAACCACGGAACAGGCTCTGACTACCGGCTGGCCTCTCTTTTTCTTGCGTCATTTCGCTCTCTTTTATGCCCATCGCTTCCGCTCCCCTTTTCGTCGCGCTCTGATGGTAGCGCAAAGTGTGTTTCAGTTCACGATCTGAACCGAAAAAACACAACTATTTGATTTTGATGATTTTAAAAAATAGACCACCCCGTTGATCTGTCAAAATTTGATCGCTATATTTGAAATCAGATTTCGCATAGTGAAATTTAAAGATAAAAAAGCGGTCAAAAATAAACGGGAGAAGCAGGAATGAAAGTAACTTTTGAGCAGTTAAAAGAGGCGTTCAATCGGGTGCTGCTGGCGCGCGGCGTTGCGGTGGAAACGGCTGACGCCTGTGCAGAGATGTTTGCCCGTACTACAGAATCCGGCGTCTATTCGCATGGCGTGAATCGCTTTCCCCGTTTCATTCAGCAACTGGATAATGGCGACATCATTCCTGATGCCAGACCGCAGCGCATCACCAGCCTTGGCGCCATCGAGCAGTGGGATGCTCAGCGAGCCATCGGCAATCTGACGGCGAAAAAAATGATGGATCGCGCCATTGAACTGGCTTCCGACCACGGCATCGGCCTGGTGGCGTTACGCAATGCCAACCACTGGATGCGCGGCGGCAGCTACGGCTGGCAGGCGGCGGAAAAAGGCTACATCGGCATCTGCTGGACCAACTCTATCGCCGTGATGCCGCCGTGGGGGTCAAAAGAGTGCCGCATTGGCACGAACCCGCTGATCGTCGCCATCCCTTCATCGCCAATCACCATGATCGATATGTCGATGTCGATGTTCTCCTACGGCATGTTAGAGGTGAACCGGCTGGCGGGACGTGAGCTGCCGGTAGACGGCGGGTTCGACGATGAAGGAAATTTGACCAAAGAACCTGGCGTGATCGAAAAAAATCGCCGCATTTTGCCGATGGGCTACTGGAAAGGGTCAGGTCTGTCGATTGTGCTGGATATGATCGCCACCCTGCTTTCCGACGGCGCTTCCGTTGCCGAAGTTACCCAGGAAAACAGCGACGAATACGGCGTTTCGCAGATCTTCATCGCTATTGAGGTCGATAAGCTGATTGATGGCGCCACGCGCGATGCCAAACTCCAGCGCATTATGGATTTCGTCACCACCGCCGAGCGCGCCGATGAGAACGTGGCAATCCGTCTGCCAGGCCACGAATTTACCCGGCTGCGGGATGAGAATCGCCGCAACGGCATCACCGTCGATGACAGCGTATGGGCCAAAATCCAGGCGCTGTAAGGAGGCATAGCATGATATTTGGACATATCGCACAGCCCAATCCGTGTCGTCTGCCAGACGCGATTGAAAAGGCGCTCGATTTCTTACGCACCACCGACTTTCGCACGCTGAACCCTGGGGTGGTGGAAATCGACGGCAAAAATATTTTTGCCCAGATAATTGATTTAACCACCCGCACTGCGGCTGAAAACCGTCCAGAAGTTCATCGCCGTTATCTGGATATTCAGTTTCTCGCCTGGGGTGAAGAAAAAATAGGGGTTGCCATCGACACCGGTAATAACCAAATCAGCGAATCGTTATTAGAACAGCGCGATATTATTTTCTATCACGACAGTGAACATGAATCTTTCTTTGAAATGGTTCCGGGAAGCTACGCTATTTTTTTCCCGCAGGATGTTCATCGCCCTGGCTGCAATAAAACGGTCGCGACACCCATACGGAAAATCGTCGTTAAAGTGGCAATATCCGCTTTATAAAACGTTATCTTTGGAGCACAACATGAAAACGAACAATACCGGTTATATTATCGGTGCGTATCCCTGTGCACCCTCATTTCACCAAAAGAGTGAAGAGGAAGAGAAGGAATTCTGGCGGCAACTCTCCGATACTCCTGATATTCGTGGGCTGGAGCAACCCTGCCTTGAACATCTTCACCCACTCGGCGACGCGTGGTTATTGCGCCATACGCCAGGCAACTGGCAAATCGTCGTGACGGCGATTATGGAAACCATGCGCCGTCGCGGTGAAAACCGCGGCTTTGGGCTGGCCTCCAGCAATGAAGATCAGCGTCAGGCCTGTGTGGCGTACTATCGCCACCTTTACCAGAAGATCACGACAATCAACGCGGCAAGCGCCGGGAAAGTGATCGCGCTTGAGCTGCACGCCGCACCGCTGGCCGATAACCCAAACGTCGCGCAGGCAACGGACGCATTTGCCCGTTCAGTGAAAGAGATCGCTGGCTGGGACTGGCCGTGCGACCTGGTGCTGGAACACTGCGACGCGATGACCAGCGCCGCGCCGCGCAAAGGATTCCTGCCTCTGGACAACGTGCTGGAGGTAATTGCCGACTACGACATCAGCGTTTGCATTAACTGGGCGCGTTCCGCCATTGAAGGACGCAACACCACCCTGCCACTAACCCATACGCAGCAGGTAAAACAGGCCGGTAAACTCGGCGCGCTGATGTTCTCCGGTACAACGCAAAGCGGTGAATACGGCGAATGGCAGGATTTACATGCGCCTTTCGCGCCTTTCTGCCCTGACAGCATGATGACGCAAGAACATGCCCGTGAATTACTGACCTGCGCAGGAACAGACGTTCTGCAATTCATGGGTATTAAGTTACTGGAAATTAACGCTAATGCCGACGTCAGTCACCGCGTAGCGATATTACGCGACGGCATTACGGCATTAAATAACGCCAAATAATAAGACGTTGCCGGATGGCGGCGTAGGTCTGATAAGCAAAACGTCATCAGGCATTAAATAATTTACTTTTCATCGCCAGAATACTTACTTTACGAGAATACGAAGATGAATATGACCTCTCGCCCTACAGAAAAAGATATACCTCGTCAGCGTTGGCTGCGAATTATTCCGCCCATTCTGATTACCTGTATTATTTCTTATATGGACCGCGTGAATATTGCTTTCGCGATGCCTGGCGGAATGGATGCCGAATTAGGTATTTCCGCCACTATGGCCGGTCTGGCTGGCGGGATTTTCTTCATCGGCTATCTGTTCTTACAGGTTCCCGGCGGCAAAATCGCCGTTCACGGCAGCGGCAAGAAATTTATCGGCTGGTCGCTGGTTGCCTGGGCGGTCATTTCCGTCCTCACAGGCTTAATCACCAACCAGTATCAATTGCTTGCCCTGCGTTTCTTACTGGGTGTGGCGGAAGGCGGCATGCTGCCCGTCGTACTGACGATGATCAGCAACTGGTTCCCGGATGCTGAACGCGGTCGTGCGAACGCCATTGTGATTATGTTTGTGCCGATTGCCGGGATTATCACCGCCCCGCTCTCCGGCTGGATAATCACCGTACTCGACTGGCGCTGGCTGTTCATTATTGAAGGTCTGCTCTCTCTCGTCGTGCTGGTGCTGTGGGCGTACACCATTTATGACCGGCCGCAGGAAGCCCGCTGGATCTCCGGGGCGGAAAAAAACTATCTGGTGGAAACCCTCGCCGCAGAACAGAAAGCCATTGCCGGAAGCGAAGTCAAAAACGCCTCTCTCAGCGCGGTCCTTTCCGACAAAACCATGTGGCAACTTATCGCCCTGAACTTCTTCTATCAGACCGGGATTTACGGTTACACCCTCTGGCTGCCAACCATCCTCAAAGAGCTGACCCACAGCAGCATGGGGCAAGTCGGCATGCTCGCCATTTTGCCGTACGTCGGCGCGATCGCCGGGATGTTCCTGTTCTCTTTCCTATCCGACCGCACGGGTAAACGCAAACTGTTTGTCTGCCTGCCGCTGATTGGCTTCGCCCTGTGCATGTTCCTGTCGGTGGCGCTGAAAAACCAAATCTGGCTGGCCTATGCCGCGCTGGTCGGCTGCGGCTTCTTCCTGCAATCGGCGGCGGGCGTTTTCTGGACGATCCCGGCACGTCTGTTCAGCGCCGAGATGGCGGGCGGCGCACGCGGCGTTATCAACGCGCTTGGCAACCTCGGCGGCTTCTGCGGCCCCTACGCGGTTGGCGTACTGATCACGCTGTACAGCAAAGATGCGGGCGTCTATTGCCTGGCGATCTCCCTGGCGCTGGCCGCGCTGCTGGCGTTGTTGCTGCCCGCGAAATGCGATGCGGGTTCGACACCGGCAAAGACAATGAGTCCGCGTAAACACGCCGCGTAACACCATGCCCGGGGCGCAGCGCTTACCGGGCCTACAAAACCCGTAGGCCGGATAAGCGTGGCGCCATCCGGCAAAAATGAGACATGAAAGATGAGAGAGAAAGAGGCCTTCTGGCTGGGCATCGATTGTGGCGGTACTTATCTGAAAGCCGGTTTGTATGACGCCAAAGGTCATGAGCATGGGATCAACCGGCAGTCGTTACAGACGGCAACGCCACTGCCGGGTTACGCCGAACGCGACATGCACCAGCTCTGGCAACAGTGTGCAGCCACCATTACCGGGCTTTTGCAGCGTACAGGCATCTCCGGCGAGCAAATTAAAGGTGTCGGTATCTCCGCTCAGGGTAAAGGACTGTTTCTGCTCGACAGGCAGGAGCAGCCGCTGGGCAGCGCCATTCTCTCTTCCGACCGCCGGGCGCTGAAGATTGTCCAGCGCTGGCAGCAGGACGGCATTCCTGAACAGCTTTACCCCGTTACCCGTCAGACGCTATGGACCGGGCATCCCGCTTCTCTGCTGCGCTGGATTAAAGATAACGACCCTCAACGTTACGCACAAATTGGCTGCGTGATGATGGGGCATGACTATCTGCGCTGGCGCTTAACTGGCATAAAAGGGTGCGAAGAGAGCAACATTTCTGAGTCCAACCTCTACAACATGAGCAGCGGGCAGTATGACCCGCGCCTGACCCAATGGTTGGGCATCAGTGAAATCGACGATGCGCTGCCCCCCATTATGGGGTCAGCCGAAATATGCGGGGAGATCACTGCTCAGGCAGCCGCCATCACCGGTCTGAAGGCGGGCACGCCCGTCGTCGGCGGTCTGTTTGACGTGGTTTCCACCGCGCTCTGCGCCGGTATTGAAGATGAATTTACCCTCAACGCGGTGATGGGCACCTGGGCGGTGACCAGCGGGATCACCGAGGGGTTGCGCGACCACGAAGCGCACCCTTATGTCTATGGCCGCTACGTCAACGACGGGCAGTACATCGTTCACGAAGCCAGCCCTACCTCATCCGGCAATCTTGAATGGTTTACCGCCCAGTGGGGCGAACTCTCTTTTGACGAGATCAACCAGGCCGTCGCCAGCCTGCCGAAAGCGAGCGGCGAACTCTTTTTCCTGCCGTTTCTGTACGGCAGCAATGCCGGGCTGGAGATGACCTGCGGCTTTTACGGCATGCAGGCGCTGCATACCCGCGCGCATCTGCTACAGGCCATTTACGAAGGGGTGGTGTTCAGCCACATGACCCATCTCAACCGTATGCGCGAACGCTTTACTGAGGCGCACACCCTGCGCGTAACCGGCGGCCCGGCGCACTCCGACGTCTGGATGCAGATGCTGGCGGATGTCAGCGGCCTGCGCATCGAACTGCCGCAGGTTGAAGAGACCGGCTGCTTTGGCGCCGCGCTCGCCGCCCGCGTCGGCACCGGCGTATACCGCAGTTTCAGCGAGGCTCAGCACGCCTTACGGCACCCGGTACGCACGCTGATGCCCGACATGGCCGCGCACCGTCTTTATCAGCGCAAATACCACCAATACCAGGATTTGATTCAGGCATTACAGGGCTACCACGCCCGCATTAAGGAGCACGCATTATGAGCCGACCATTACTGCAACTGGCGCTCGACCACACCAACCTTCAGGCGGCGCTTCGCGATGTCGCCCTGTTACAGGACCACGTCGATATCGTTGAGGCTGGCACCATCCTCTGTTTAACCGAGGGGCTTGGCGCGGTGAAAGCGCTGCGCGCCCAGTGCCCGGATAAAATCATCGTTGCCGACTGGAAGGTGGCCGATGCGGGCGAAACGCTCGCGCAGCAGGCTTTTGCCGCAGGCGCCAACTGGATGACGATTATCTGTGCGGCACCGCTCGCCACGGTGGAGAAAGGCCATGCCGTCGCGCAATCCTGCGGCAGTGAAATTCAAATGGAGCTGTTCGGCAACTGGACGCTGGACGATGCCCGCGCGTGGTATCGCACCGGTGTGCGCCAGGCGATTTACCACCGTGGGCGCGACGCGCAGGCCAGCGGACAGCAGTGGGGAGACGCGGATCTGGCACGAATGAAGGCGCTTTCTGACATTGGCCTGGAGCTGTCGATTACCGGCGGCATTACGCCTGCCGATCTGCCGTTGTTTAAAGATATTCGCGTCAAAGCATTTATCGCCGGGCGCGCGCTGGCAGGGGCGGCGCATCCGGCACAGGTTGCTGCCGGGTTCCACGCGCAAATTAACGCCATCTGGGGAGAGCAGCATGCGTAATCATCCGTTAGGTATCTATGAAAAAGCGCTGGCAAAAGACCTCAGTTGGCCGGAGCGCCTGGTGCTGGCGAAAAGCTGCGGCTTTGACTTTGTCGAAATGTCGGTGGATGAGACCGACGAACGCCTGTCGCGCCTGGACTGGAGCCCCACGCAGCGGGCGTCGCTGGTGACCGCCATGCTGGAAACCGGCGTGGCCATCCCGTCAATGTGCCTGTCCGCGCATCGTCGCTTTCCCTTCGGCAGTCGCGATGAGGCCGTACGCCAGCGGGCGCACGACATCATGACCAAAGCGATTCACCTGGCGCGCGATCTGGGTATCCGCACCATTCAACTGGCGGGTTATGACGTCTATTACGAAGAACATGACGAAGGTACGCAACAACGCTTTGCCGAAGGGCTGGCGTGGGCGGTGGAGCAAGCCGCAGCGGCGCAGGTGATGCTGGCGGTGGAGATCATGGACACCGCCTTTATGAACTCCATCAGCAAATGGAAAAAATGGGACGCGCTGCTCGCCTCGCCGTGGTTTAGCGTTTACCCGGATGTCGGCAATCTCAGCGCCTGGGGCAACGACGTCGCCGCTGAGCTGAAGCTCGGTATTGACCGCATCGCCGCCATCCACCTGAAAGACACGCAGCCGGTGACAGAGAACAGCCCCGGTCAGTTCCGCGACGTGCCGTTCGGCGAAGGGTGCGTGGATTTTGTAGGCATCTTCAAAACGCTGCATGAGCTGAACTACCGTGGCGCGTTTTTGATTGAGATGTGGACGGAAAAGGCCAAAGAGCCGGTGCTGGAAATTATCCAGGCGCGGCGCTGGATAGAAGCGCGTATGCAGGAAGGAGGATTCACATGTTAGAGCAGTTAAAAGCCGAGGTGCTGGCAGCCAATCTGGCGCTTCCGGCACACCATCTGGTGACATTCACCTGGGGTAACGTCAGCGCCGTAGATGAAACGCGAAAACTGATGGTCATTAAACCTTCCGGCGTTGAATATGACGTCATGACCGCCGACGATATGGTGGTGGTGGAGATCGCCAGCGGCAAGGTCGTTGAAGGCAGCAAAAAGCCCTCGTCCGATACGCCGACGCATCTGGCGCTCTATCGTCGTTATCCGCAGATCGGCGGAATTGTGCATACCCATTCCCGCCATGCAACGATCTGGTCACAGGCGGGTCTTGACCTGCCCGCCTGGGGCACCACGCATGCCGACTATTTCTATGGCGCAATCCCCTGTACCCGGCTGATGACCGTGGAGGAAATTAAAGGGGAATACGAATACCAGACGGGCGAGGTAATCATCAAAACCTTTGAAGAACGCGGTCTGAACCCAATGCAGATCCCGGCGGTATTAGTCCACTCACACGGGCCATTCGCCTGGGGGAAAGACGCCGCTGACGCCGTGCATAACGCCGTGGTGCTTGAGGAGTGCGCCTATATGGGGCTGTTTTCGCGCCAGCTCACGCCGCAGCTACCGGATATGCAGCCAGAATTGCTCGACAAACATTATCTGCGTAAACACGGCGCGAACGCCTATTACGGGCAGTAAGACAATAAAAAAATCCCTGGGCGTAAAACGTCCAGGGTAAGAATCCGAAGGCGACATCACGCTACGGAATAAACGGTTACTGACCTCAGCGATATCGGTATTGATAATCTACATTGTCCACCACACTATAAAGCGGTTGAATATCATCCAGTGCCAGTATGTACCCACTTCCTTTCACGCAGACAATTGAATTCTTCGGTAGCCCCAGCAGACTTAATTTATTATTTAGATTTTTGACGACTTTAGATAAACGCTGCGTGGAAGCACATAATTCATTTTTTTCCCAAACGTTGATGAGTAATTCATCCTTTGAGACATATTGAGAACGTGCATTGACCAAAAGGTAAACAAACAGATGGAGCATTGTCCGATTAAAAAACACTCCACAGAAAGAGATGACGCTATCCATTTTATTAACCGGCAGCCGGAAAATTCGAGCTTCGTTAATATCAAGGAATATTTCCCTGCCAATCATAAATCCATGTAACTGATATTCCATACTTTAGATACTCACGTTGAGCTAAACCAGAGATACCTGCTCATGTTCACCTCCTCCTTGATTATTGTGTAAGCCTCAAGTGTAAAAAAAAGCAATTTATTTTCAATAGTTAACCGACACAACTCTTTTCCCACACCTTTCTGATGGGGTATAGGTTTAATAGCTGAAAAAAATATTTGTATAAATTAATGTAATTACTAAAGACAAACGATTAGCAGTATAAGCTAAATAGACAGGGCCGGTGCATGTGACAATTAAATATTATATATTTATCTCAAATTACAGTTAATAATGCTGCGCCGGGTTCCCAACGACCGAACAGCGGCTTCACTCTCTCCGGCAAATCTGCCCGATGGCGCTACGCTTATCGGGCCTACATGTGCGGTTTTCCGTAGGCCCGATAAGGCGAAGCCGCCATCCGGCAACGTGGTTATACGGCGCTTAAAACAGCCCCAGCGGTTTATCGGAATAGCTCACCAGCAAACATTTGGTTTGCTGATAATGCTCCAGCATCATTTTGTGGGTCTCGCGGCCAATCCCCGACTGCTTATAGCCGCCGAACGCAGCATGCGCCGGGTAAGCATGATAGCAGTTGGTCCATACGCGTCCCGCCTGAATACCGCGCCCCATTTTGTACGCCAGGTTGCCGTTACGACTCCAGACTCCGGCGCCAAGCCCGTACTGGGTGTCGTTAGCCAGTTCCAGCGCTTCCTCCATCGTCCTGAAGGTCGTCACCGCCAGCACCGGGCCAAAAATCTCCTCCTGGAAGACGCGCATATTGTTCTTACCAAACAGGATGGTCGGTTCGAGGTAATAGCCCTCTTTCAGCTCTCCTTCCAGCTGCTTGCGCCGCCCGCCGGTTAACACATCCGCGCCTTCTTTCTTACCGATATCAATGTAGTTGAGGATGGTTTCCAGTTGGCCCTGGGAGACCTGCGCGCCCATCTGCGTAACGCTGTCGAGCGGGTTACCGCTGCGAATGCTTTCGACGCGACGAATGGCCCGCTCCATAAAGCGCTCATAAATGGACTCCTGTACCAGCGCGCGGCTCGGGCAGGTACAAACTTCGCCCTGGTTAAAGGCAAACAGCGCAAAGCCCTCCAGCG
This sequence comes from Citrobacter sp. CK188, assembly GCF_030333525.1. Classification (NCBI taxonomy): domain Bacteria; kingdom Pseudomonadati; phylum Pseudomonadota; class Gammaproteobacteria; order Enterobacterales; family Enterobacteriaceae; genus Citrobacter; species Citrobacter sp. CK188. The sequence goes on along the minus strand of NZ_JAOWFU010000001.1, from coordinate 175,997 downwards.
CCTTGTCGAAAAACGCATCCTCTTCATCCATCACATCGGCGAAGAAAATATTGGGGGACTTACCGCCCAGCTCCAGCGTTACCGGGATAATGTTTTGTGTCGCGTACTGCATGATCTGTTGCCCGACTTCCGTCGAACCGGTAAACGCCACCTTCGCGATCCGCTTCGACGTCGCCAGATATTCGCCGATCTCTCCGCCCGCGCCGTTCACGACGTTGACCACGCCCGGCGGGAGCAGGTCGCCAACGATTTCCATCAGCAACAGAACCGAAAGCGGCGTCAGACGCGCAGGTTTGAGCACCACGCAGTTCCCCGCCGCCAGCGCCGGGGCCATTTTCCAGCTCGCCATCAGCAGCGGGAAGTTCCACGGGATGATCTGCCCCACCACGCCCAGAGGTTCATGGAAGTGATAGGCCACCATTTCGCTGTCAACTTCGCTGATACCGCCCTCTTGTGCGCGGATACAGGACGCAAAATAGCGGAAATGGTCGATCGCCAGCGGCACGTCGGCAGCGCTGGTTTCACGGATGGGTTTGCCGTTATCCCAGGTTTCCGCCGTTGCCAGCAGTTCCAGGTTTTGCTCCATGCGATCGGCAATCTTAAACAGAATTGCGGCGCGATCCTGCACGGACGTATGCGCCCACTGTTCTTTCACTTTATGCGCGGCATCCAGCGCCAGATCGATATCTTTTTTGCCGGAAGAGGCGACTTCACACAGCAGTTGCCCGGTCACCGGCGTCAGATTCTGGTAATACTCGCCGTCTACCGGTGCGACCCAGTCTCCGCCGATAAAGTTGTCGTAGCGGGCTTTTAATTTCAGAGGAAAACCATACTCGCCGGGCTGAATACGCGTTGAAGGGGGATTATTGGTCATGACCGTCTCCTTACTGTAGGGGTACTACAAAGGTTAGACGGGACTGGCGAAATCTTCGCCAGCCTTTTACTGCTTTACGACTGCGGTCACGATATAGACAAGCGGATGTTTAAGCCGTTTCACCTTACAGCACAGTGTAGGCCCGATAAGCGCAGCGCCATCGGGCATGACGCCGGAATGACACGATGCGTATATCCGGCAATCACTCAATTACATCGCCGCGTGGTAAATCGCCATGATCTCGTCGTGGGTCGCCTGAATAGGGTTGGTCAGGCCACAGGCGTCTTTCAGCGCATTGGTCGCCAGCACGGAAATATCTTCTTCTTTCACATTCAGGTCGCGCAGACCCGCTGGAATGTTGACCTGCTGCGCCAGCTGACGGATAGCGTCAATGCACGCTTTCGCGCCGTCGGCTTCACTCATCCCGGTTACATTAACGCCCATCGCAGCCGCACAGTCACGCAGACGGCCTGCCGCGACCTGGCTGTTAAATACCTGAACGTGCGGCAACAGCACCGCATTACATACGCCGTGCGGCAGATTGTAGAAGCCGCCGAGCTGGTGCGCCATCGCGTGGACATAGCCCAGAGAAGCATTGTTAAACGCCATACCAGCCAGGAATTGCGCATAGGCCATCGCTTCGCGCGCCTGCGCGTTGCTGCCCTCTTCCACGGCAATCGCCAGGTTTTCCGCAATCATAGAGATGGCTTTCAGCGCGCACGCATCAGTAATCGGCGTTGCGGCAATAGAAACATAGGCTTCAATGGCGTGGGTTAACGCATCCATGCCGGTCGCGGCGGTCAGCGATTTTGGCATCCCCATCATCAACGAAGAGTCATTCACGGAGAGCAGCGGCGTAACGTGTTTATCCACAATCGCCATCTTAATATGGCGCGCTTCGTCGGTAATGATGCAGAAGCGGGTCATTTCTGATGCCGTTCCCGCCGTCGTGTTGATAGCAACCATCGGTAGCTGAGGTTTCGCGGAGCGATCCACGCCTTCATAGTCGCGGATGTCGCCGCCGTTCGCCGCCACCAGCGCGATGCCTTTCGCGCAGTCGTGCGGGGAGCCGCCGCCCAGCGAAATTACGCTATCGCACCCGTGTTCTTTCAGGAGTTTCAGCCCGGCAGCCACGTTTTCGGTGGTCGGGTTCGGCTGCGTGCCATCATAAATAACGCTGAAAATATCGCGTTCCTGCAACGCTTTCTGAATATCTCCAGCCATGCCTAATGTTGTCAACATGCTATCCGTGACAATTAATGTACGGCGAAAACCATATTCCGCCATAGTATTCATTGCTTCTTTTAATGCACCAGCGCCGATTACATTCACGGAAGGAATAAAAAATGTTGAAGCAGCCATTGTACCATCCTTAATTACTGAAATAAGGCTGGCAGCATACGGATGAACCTGTCGTGAAAATATGATCGCTGTTGTTATTTTCCCATTATAAAATATAAAAAAGCACATTAGGTTCATCGCCTGCTGTGCTTTATATAATTCAAGAAAACAATTGTATTAATTCATTTTCTATTTTAATAATTCGTATCATTCTTTTGCCGGAAATAATAACGCATCGCGTAATAAATGATCGTTTCCGCGACGGCGCGTGAATCCTGTCCGGTCAAAATATTCCAGAATCTGAATGGCGAGTTTTCGTCCAACATTCAACCGATCGCGAAAATCAGCGGCGCAGGTCGAGCCTCTCTCCTGATCCAGTTCGCGGATCAGGTTCGCAAAAGCGACAATCCGATCGTTACGGTAATAACGATCTTTCACGATCGCGGTAATCATGCCCTGCTGTGCCGCCTGTCGCAGCACCTGCCGCATAACCTGCTCGTCCACGCCCTTTTCTTTCGCCAGATCGCGCACCCACCAGGGGTCATCGCCAAACAGCGGCTCAATGTTTTGCCAGACGGCCTGCTGCTCGTCGCTGAAACCGGCTTTGTGATCCGGTAAATGCAACCAGCCGTGGTGGCTGTGAATCACGCCGCTTTCACGCATACGGTCGATAAGCAGCAGCACCAGCGCTTCGTCTTCCATCGGGAGCGCCATACGCCGCAAACGCTCGCGCCCCGGGCCGGGCTCATCGCGATGGTGTTCGTGGTACATCGCGAGCGTATCCAGAATCTTACGCTGCCAGCGCGCGGCGACAGGGGCGTTCAACAGGCTGTAACCCGCCTGAATAAAACCATGCTGTTCAATAAGCTGGCGCATACCGTCGCCGTTGAGCTGCCGCGCCCACACGAAATCAGGAATATTCACCGCGCCGCGTTCGAGATGCGTCGCCAGCGCGGCGCTGTCATCCCTGGCGTTTTCCAGCGCCGACAGCCATTGCAGATATTCCGGTTTACGTTTACCGCGACGCGGCGAGTTGAGCGTCACCACACGTGCGCCAGCAAGCGTGGTACGGGCAGAAATATCGCGTAATACCAGCCGGTCGTTATCGGCAAGCCATAGCGGCGTATCGAACACCAGTTCCGCCAGCGTGTCCTCCAGCAGGGAAATACGTCCGGTGACATGGCTGGCGGCGTGGTGAATATGCAGCGGTTGCCATTGCACGAGCGGCGCAGCATGTTCTAACGAAACGATGACGCGTGAAAAGGCATCCGGCGGTACGTCAGAGAGAAGCCAGTCGCCACGGTTAAGCTGCTCTTTTTCCGCATCGCCCGCGATATTCAGCGCAATACGCTGTCCGGCATGAGCGTGTTCAGTCGCCTGATTCTGCGCATGCAGGCTGCGCACGCGCATGGGCTTATTCACACCGGTCAGCCACAGCGTATCGCCAACGTTCACTTCGCCGCTGAGCGCCGTACCGGTCACCACCAGCCCTGCGCCTTTCACCGTAAACGCGCGATCGATCGCCAGGCGAAAGCTCTGATGGCCGGGATGCGCGCGGCCCGTCAACTGCCGTAAATGCTCGCGCAATGCCTCAATACCGCGCCCTTCATTCGCGGCGGTGACAAACAGCGTCGCGTCGGCAAACCCGTAATGGCCCAGCGTCGCCAGAATCTCTTCCCGCACCTCTTCGATTCGCGCTTCGTCCACCCGGTCGGCTTTGGTCAGCGCAACCGTAAGCTGCGGATTGCCCGTCAGTTGTAAAATTTGCAGATGCTCGCGGGTCTGCGCCATCACGCCGTCATCGCAGGCGACAACCAGCAGCGCATGATCGATACCGCCCACGCCCGCCAGCATGTTGGAGAGAAACTTTTCATGACCGGGAACGTCGATAAATCCCAGTACGCGGCCATCCGGCTGCGGCCAGTAGGCATACCCCAGATCGATGGTCATACCGCGTTTTTTTTCTTCCGGCAGGCGATCGGCATTCACGCCGGTAATCGCCTGTAATAGCGTTGTTTTTCCGTGGTCAACGTGTCCGGCGGTTGCAATAATCATTTCAACATCATCTCCATAAACCGGGTCTCGTCTTCAAGGCAGCGGATATCCAGCCACAGGCGACCATCGTAAATTCGGCCAATGATCGGGACGGGCAGCGCGCGCCAGCGAGCCGCCAGCGCCTCAAGACGGCTTCCGCGCCCGTCATGCGGTGTAAAGGTCAGCGCCGCGCTGGGCAGCCGATCAACCGGCAGCGAACCGCTGCCAATCTGCGACAGGCAAGGCATCACGTTTACCGCGAACTCCGCGCTAAAGCGTGCGGCAAGCGCCGCCTGTAGCCGCTGCGCCTGCGCCTGAATCGCCGCTTCACTGCGGGTTAACAGCCGCAGCGTCGGCAGTTTCTCCGCCAGCGCTTCCGGGTGCAGATAAAGCCGCAGGGTTGCCTCCAGCGCCGCCAGCGTCATTTTGTCGGCACGCAGGGCCCGCTTCAGCGGGTGGCTTTGCAGTTGCGCAATCATCTCTTTCTTGCCGACAATGATCCCGGCCTGCGGCCCGCCCAGCAGCTTGTCGCCAGAGAAGCTGACCAAGCTGACACCTGCGGCAATCAGCTGCTGCGGCATCGGTTCTTTCGGCAAGCCGTACTGACTGAGATCCACCAGCGAACCGCTGCCCAGATCCGCCACCACCGGGATATCCAGCTCCAGCCCAATAGCGGCCAGCTCTGCCTCATCCACCGCTTTGGTGAAGCCTTCAATACTGTAATTACTGGTATGCACTTTCATCAACAGGCCGGTGTTTTCATTCACCGCCTGACGATAATCTTTCGCGTGAGTCCGGTTGGTGGTGCCTACTTCATGCAGCGTACAGCCCGCCTGACGCATCACATCAGGAATACGAAACGCGCCGCCAATCTCCACCAGTTCGCCACGCGATACCACCACCTCTTTACCGTTCGCCGTCGCCGCCAGCATCAGCAACACGGCCGCCGCGTTGTTGTTCACAATACAGGCGTCTTCCACCCCGGTAATGCGACATAACAGGTCCGCCAGCGCCCGATCGCGGTGCCCGCGCCCGGCGCCATCCAGATCATATTCCAGTGTGACCGGAGCGCGCATTGCCTGCGTCACCGCGTCAATCGCCTCTTCCGCCTGCTGCGCACGCCCCAGATTGGTGTGCAGCACCGTTCCCGTCAGGTTAATCACCGGACGCAGCGCGCTTTGCGCCTCTTTTGCCAGCCGGATATTCACCTCTTGCGCCCAGTTCTCGCACCACGCGGGCAGCGCCTGCGTATCGCGAATCGCTTCCCTTGCTTCATCCAACATCTGGCGAAGCAGATCCACCACCCTGGTGTGCCCGTGGGTGTCACGTAAAGAGAGAAAAGTGCTGTCACGCAGTAAGCGATCGATAGCAGGAAGCTGGCTGTAGAGTGAACGCGTTTCGGTTGTCATGAAAAAGGCCTGGCTGTTGGTGGCCCCCTCCGGTGCGGAGAGGGATATCGACATGAGGGGGATTGTACCGTGAGTTTGCTCAGGCGGACATAATACGCATCAAGCCTTTGGCGGTTCCGTGCGGGCAAAGCTTTCGCGTTGAAAGAGCGTTTCCACCAGTTTGACTAAGTGCGGTCTGTCCACGCACCAGCCCGGCGCCACGCGGCGGAAATTGAGGTAGCCCACGGCGCAGGCAATGGCGATGGTTGCCAGATTCACGGTATCGGTCTTAATCGTCCCGTCCACCAGATAGCCTTCCAGCACGTCCAGGCTACGGTTGATTTTCTCGCGCTGGCGCAACAGTTCCGTTTCAGACTGCTGCGCCGCCGGGCGCGCCTGCTCACGCACGGAAACCAGACCGGCATCCATAATGCCGTCCGCCAGCGCTTCAATCTGCCGTACTTTCAGTGAGGCCAGCGGTTCACGCGGAATCATCACCGGAGCAATATCCAGTAACTCAATATATTCGGCGATTATCGGGGAATCGAACCAGCACTCTCCCTTATCCGTCACCAGCGCGGGGACTTTGCCAAGCGGGTTGTACTGCGCCACGCCGTTTTCCGCGTTGTAGGGAAGTTCATTCACAAATTCGAAAGTGATGCCCTTTTCCAGCAATAAAACCGAAATCTTTCGCACAAAAGGGCTGGTATAGCTGCCGATGAGTTTCATGCCGTGTCCTTTTTGCCAACAAAAAATAAAGTGGTATCAATAAATCTTGCCTTAGTTTTGCCGGATGGCGGCGCAAGCGCCTTATCCGGTCTACACATTGCAGACATTGTTTCTGTCGGTCTGATAAGCATAGCGCCATCAGGCATTTTTACTAAAAAGCAGGTGACGACCCGCTTAATGATCCAAATAAAGATAGTGCATCCAGCTGGTCATGCGCAGTAACACCTTACGCATCACGGAGACATGGGCGAAGTGATCGGAGTAAACCGCAACCTGGGCGTAAATGCCGTCAGGCAGGGCATCCACATCGCTATTCGGCTCCAGCTCAATCAACGCAAGCACGCCGTCCATCCCCGGCGTTACGCTTAAGGACTGTAATGTTCCCTGCGCCTGGTAAGAACCGCCGGGCACGACCGGTAAAATACTCAACAACTTGCCCTGGAATACCTGGCCGGGCAGCGCATTGAACACCACTTCGGCCTCATCTCCCGCCTCAAGACGTAATAATGAGTTCTGCCGGAACTGGGCGACAATTTGCCGTTTTTGTTCGGGAATAAAAACCATTACCGGGCGCAGCGGCAGCGCGGCGGCATAGCTACCGGGCCGGATAAGCACCTGGGTCACATAGCCATTGCTCGGCGCGCGAATAACCGTCTGTTCAAGATTGTATTTCGCCTCGGCCAGTTGCGCCCGCAGGCTGACGATTTGCGACTGCTCGCCATCGACCATGCTGTCCAGTTGGCTCTGGATCTGCGTTTGCTCAGCAACAGAACCTTTTACCATCGCATCCTGCGCTAAATAGTTTTGCCGCGCGTTATCGATATCGCTTTCAGAAAACGGATTCACCCTCGCCTGACTGCCTTTCAGATAGCGCTGATAATCCTTATAGAGGCGGTCGCGTTCTGCGGACACCCGCGTGGTATTGGCCTGAGCCTCCGCTAATTGCGCCTTCAGGGTATGTATATTATGCGTGGCCGTGACCAGGTCAGCCTGTAACCTGTCGACCCGCGCCTGATACCGCACAGGATCGATTTTGAATAAAACATCGCCTTTTTTAATCAGCTGATTATTTTTATCCGTTACCTCACTCACAATACCTGTTACCTGCGGCGTAATGGGAATAGAAATAACCGCTTTCTGCGCCGTAAAAGTATAGGGGTGGTTATAGTTCATTAATAATATAAGTCCGCTAACTAAAAATACCCCGCCTAATGCCGCCGTGGAAAGTGTCCATTGATTCACCGGAATCCTGAATATTTTAAATACCGCCCAGGCTAATGCTACGTAGGTCAAAACAATCAACAGATCCATGATTAGCTCTCCGACGGGGGAATATCAGGGGACTGTACCTCAGCCAGCTTTCGCTCCAGCGCTTCCACACGTTTCGACAAGGCGATAAGTTCCGGGTCAGGCTCCGGTTCTGGCCCCGGCTCAGGTTCCTTTTCCTGCGGTGAAACATGCGCTTGCATGCCCCAGCCCCGTTCGGGCTGATAAAGCGTGGCCCAAATCCACAGAAACGGCCAAATAACATGCAGCGTAAACAGGCTGACCCAACCAGCAGTATGAATAGCATCAGCATGGGGGTGGTTTCGTTTTTTAGCGATCAGATAAGGGATGTCATGAATCATGATGATTCCATAAAAAATCACCAGAAAAACAAAGATCAATACTCCTAACGCGAAATAATTTAGAAACATACCTGCTCCGGCTTCACGCTAATAAGAGTGTTAAATGACAGGCGGCGTATTACGATTCCACCGATATTTTGAACATAATTCGAGTCCGCCATTTTCGCCATCAAACCAAAAGATAATTTTGCACGGCGAGAGGTTGCTCAATTACACATCAGAATGAAGCATGAGGCGGAATCTGCTTAAGATCACACCACACAGGTTTCGGATGAAAATATCTTGTGATTTAGATCACAAAAATTCAACAAACCCTCAAATCAAAAATGTGAAACAGTTCACATTTAAACGCTATTTCCATCGGTGATTCCGGGTTTGTTGTTTTTTTACACAGCTGTTTTGTGATCAATATCACATCAATAACCACCATCTACCCTATATTCATGTGATCTAAATCACACAACAAGCCAGCAACTGGACAGTTGAACGATTCAGTGCCAGATTTCGCACTATCTACAGGGTCCGGCTACCTCTGCCGCTACATTAACAAACCTCGGGCTTCGAGCCTGCGCGACAGCAAACATAAGAAGGGGTGTTTTTATGTCATCCGATATTAAGATCAAGGTGCAAAGCTTTGGTCGTTTCCTCAGCAATATGGTGATGCCAAATATCGGCGCGTTTATCGCGTGGGGTATTATCACCGCATTATTTATTCCAACAGGGTGGTTGCCTAACGAAACGCTGGCAAAGCTCGTTGGTCCGATGATCACCTACCTCCTGCCGCTGCTGATCGGTTATACCGGTGGTAAGCTGGTAGGCGGCGAGCGCGGCGGCGTGGTCGGTGCTATCACCACGATGGGCGTTATCGTCGGTGCGGACATGCCGATGTTCCTCGGCTCAATGATCGCAGGCCCGCTGGGCGGCTACTGCATCAAGAAATTCGATAGCTGGGTAGACGGTAAGATCAAATCCGGTTTCGAAATGCTGGTGAATAACTTCTCCGCTGGCATCATCGGGATGATCCTCGCGATTCTGGCGTTCCTCGGCATTGGCCCGGCGGTTGAAGTCCTGTCCAAACTGCTGGCAGCCGGCGTTAACTTCATGGTTGTCCATGATATGCTGCCGCTGGCGTCTATCTTCGTTGAACCGGCGAAAATCCTGTTCCTCAACAACGCGATCAACCACGGTATCTTCTCGCCGCTGGGTATTCAGCAGTCCCATGAGCTGGGTAAATCCATCTTCTTCCTGATCGAAGCTAACCCAGGCCCGGGTATGGGTATCCTGATGGCGTACATGTTCTTCGGTCGCGGAAGCGCAAAACAGTCTGCTGGCGGTGCGGCAATCATCCACTTCCTGGGCGGTATCCACGAAATTTACTTCCCGTACGTGCTGATGAACCCGCGTCTGATCCTGGCCGTTATCCTCGGCGGTATGACTGGCGTGTTTACGCTGACCATCCTGAACGGCGGTCTGGTTTCTCCGGCGTCTCCGGGTTCTATCCTGGCGGTACTGGCGATGACGCCAAAAGGCGCCTACTTCGCTAACATCACGGCGATTATCGCTGCTATGGCGGTCTCCTTCATCATTGCCTCCATTCTGCTGAAAACCAGCAAAGTGAAAGAAGATGATGATATCGACGCGGCAACCCGTCGCGTGCAGGACATGAAAGCGGAATCTAAAGGCGCATCCGCGCTGTCCGCTGGCGATGTGACCAACGACCTGAGCCATGTACGTAAAATCATCGTTGCCTGTGATGCCGGTATGGGTTCCAGCGCAATGGGTGCGGGCGTACTGCGTAAAAAAGTTCAGGATGCGGGTCTGAGCCAGATTTCCGTCACCAACAGCGCGATCAACAACCTGCCGCCGGATGTCGACCTGGTCATCACTCACCGTGACCTGACCGAGCGCGCCATGCGCCAGGTTCCGCAAGCGCAGCACATTTCGCTGACCAACTTCCTGGATAGCGGACTGTACACCAGCCTGACCGAACGTCTGGTTGCCGCGCAGCGCCACAACACCAACGAAGAGAAAGTACGCGATCATCTGAAAGACAGCTTTGATGAAGGGGATAACAACCTGTTCAAGCTGGGCGCAGAAAACATCTTCCTGGGTCGTAAAGCCGCCACTAAAGAAGAAGCCATTCGCTTTGCGGGCGAGCAACTGGTGAAAGGCGGTTATGTTGAGCCAGAATACATCGACGCCATGCTGGAACGTGAAAAACTGACCCCGACTTATCTGGGTGAGTCTATCGCCGTACCGCACGGCACCGTGGAAGCCAAAGACCGCGTGCTGAAAACCGGTGTGGTGTTCTGCCAGTACCCGGAAGGCGTTCGCTTCGGTGAAGAAGAAGACGATATCGCCCGCCTGGTCATTGGTATCGCGGCGCGTAACAACGAGCACATCCAGGTCATCACCAGCCTGACTAACGCGCTGGATGATGAGTCCGTGATCGAGCGTCTGGCGCATACCACCAGCGTGGATGAAGTGCTGGAACTGCTGGCCGGTCGTAAGTAAGTCCGTTGCCCGGTGGCGCTCGCGCTTACCGGGCCTACGATGTGCAGTTCCCGTAGGCCGGATAAGGCGTTTACGCCGCCATCCGGCATCATGTCCGGTGGCGCTGCTACCGGGCCTGCGGTGTACGGTTTCCTCTCCCGCAAGGGAGAGGGTTTGGGTGAGGGGGGAAGCCATGCGGTCCCTCACCCCAGCCCTCTCGGGTAAAAACATTAATGAAGGTTAACACTATGAAAGCATTACATTTTGGCGCAGGTAATATCGGTCGTGGATTTATCGGCAAACTGCTGGCTGACGCGGGGATACAACTGACGTTCGCGGATGTAAACCAGGTCGTGCTCGACGCCCTGAATGCCCGTCATAGCTATCAGGTTCATGTGGTGGGTGAAAATGAGCAGGTTGATACGGTTTCCGGCGTTAATGCCGTGAGCAGCATCAGCGATGACGTGGTTGAGCTGATTGCGCAGGTCGATTTGGTCACCACCGCCGTTGGGCCGGTGGTACTGGAACGCATTGCTCCGGCCATCGCCAAAGGCCTGGTTAAACGTAAAACGCAGGGGATTGAAGCGCCGCTTAACATCATTGCCTGCGAAAACATGGTGCGCGGCACCACGCAATTGAAAGGTCATGTGATGAACGCCCTGGCGGATGAAGACAAAGCCTGGGTTGAACAGCATGTCGGTTTTGTCGATTCCGCCGTCGACCGTATCGTGCCACCTTCTGCCTCCGCCACGAACGACCCGCTGGAAGTCACCGTGGAAACCTTCAGCGAGTGGATTGTCGATAAAACGCAGTTCAAAGGCGCGCTGCCAGATATTCCAGGTATGGAATTAACCGATAACCTGATGGCATTTGTCGAACGTAAACTCTTCACGCTGAACACCGGGCATGCTATAACCGCGTACCTCGGAAAATTAACCGGTCATCAGACCATCCGTGACGCGATTCTCGATGAGAAAATCCGCGCTGTGGTAAAAGGGGCGATGGAAGAGAGCGGCGCGGTGCTGATCAAACGCTACGGTTTTGATGCCGACAAACATGCGGCATACATTCAGAAAATCCTCGGTCGTTTTGAAAACCCGTATCTGAAAGATGACGTTGAGCGCGTTGGCCGCCAGCCGCTGCGTAAACTGAGTGCGGGCGACCGTCTGATCAAACCGCTACTGGGCACGCTGGAATACGGCCTGCCGCACGTTAACCTGGTCAACGGTATCGCTGCCGCGATGCACTTTACCAGCGAAGACGATCCGCAGGCCCAGGAACTGGCTGCGCTGATCGCAGAGAAAGGGCCGCAGGAAGCGCTGGCGCAAATTTCCGGGCTGGATGTAAACAGCGAAGTGGTAGCGGAGGCGGTTAACGCATACAACGCGACCAAATGAGGCAAAATACGGCGCAGGTCATCCTGCGCCCGAATGACAGATTGTCAGATATGCAGGCAATAATGGAACAAACCCAGGCCTTTGAAAACCGCGTGCTTGAGCGTCTGAATGCTGGCAAAACCGTACGAAGTTTCCTCATCACCGCCGTAGAGTTACTCACCGAGGCGGTGAATATTCTGGTACTTCAGGTGTTTCGCAAAGACGATTATGCGGTGAAATACGCAGTGGAACCGTTGCTCGACGGCGATGGACCGCTGGGCGATCTCTCGGTACGTCTGAAACTGATCTACGGTCTGGGGGTACTCAGTCGCCCTGAATACGAAGATGCGGAACTGCTGATGGCGCTGCGTGAAGAACTGAATCACGACGGTAATGAATATGCGTTCACCGACGACGAAATTCTCGGGCCGTTTGGCGAACTACACTGCGTGACGGCGTTACCGCCGCCGCCGCATTTTGAGACCTCTGACCCGGGTTTATACGCCATGCAAATTCAGCGCTACCAGCAAGCGGTACGCTCAACGATGGTGCTTTCCCTGACCGAGCTGATTTCTAAAATCAGCTTAAAAAAAGCCTTTCAAAAATAGACCGTCAACCACTTACTGTTTTTCTTCCGGCTGCGGCTGATAGAGCTGGCGATAATATTCCAGACGTTGCAGGTACATCTGCGCATTTGCCTTCGGCACCTCATCAGGAACCATATCGCGCGGCGGCGTTTTATTCAGATACTCCCGAAATGCCTGACTCGAAGCCATAAAATCTACAGCCTTATCAATAAGAAGCGGAACGTTGTCACCTATTTTAACCATGATGATATCTCCATGTATTCTCCGCGTCGGGGAATGCGCGGCCGCTAATTTTAGTTTAGGCTCAGACAGGGTTTTCTATTGAGGAAAACGTGCTTAATCGCAAACCACCATACAGAAACCGTTAACATCACGTTTTGTTTATTAAATAAGTATTAAATCAAGACGTTACACAATCAATTAGCATTATAATACTTGCCTTATTTGATTATTTTTATCCCATTAGTTGTGAATAATCCCGCTCTGCGCGCATACTATAGAAAATTCATCCTGGTTCCATCAGAAGCTATCCCATGAAAGAAGTCGAAAAAAACGAAATTAAACGTCTGAGCGATCGCCTGGACGCCATCCGCCACCAGCAGGCCTCGCTATCCCTTGTCGATGCCGCTGACAAATATGCCGAGCTGGAAAAAGAGAAAGCCACGCTGGAAGCCGAGATCGTGCGCCTGCGTGACGTTCACAGCCAGAAGCTGAGTAAAGAAGCGCAAAAGCTGATGAACCTGCCGTTTCGCCGCGCGATTACTAAAAAAGAACAGGCCGATATGGGCAAGCTGAAGAAAAGCGTGCGCGGTCTGGTTGTCGTCCACCCAATGACGGCATTAGGCCGTGAAATGGGTCTGAAAGAGATGACCGGTTTCGCAAAAACCGAGTTTTAACCTTCTGCCGGGTACGCACACGCTTGCCCGGCTCGCCTTTTCCCTCCCCTCCCTCAATTGGCCCAACCAATTATCCCTTAATCCGATCACTGGTTCACAGTTCATTAAAATTCACCTACACTAGCGTTGCCAATAAGCAACATTTGATTAACCATTCATTGTCATTACCCCTACATCCCAATATTGGCAGGGCCACTTTTACACATAATGTGACAAAGAGATGAGCAAAAGACTCATTGCATTATGCGTGTGACCCTCAGGAGACCTGCAATGAATCTCTGGCAACAAAACTACGATCCGGCCGGTAACATCTGGATTTCCAGCCTGATCGCATCGCTTCCGATCCTGTTCTTTTTCTTCGCGCTGATTAAGCTCAAGCTGAAAGGCTACATCGCCGCCTCCTGGACGGTCGCAATCGCGCTGGCTGTCGCGCTGCTGTTTTACAAAATGCCGGTGGATAACGCTCTGGCTGCGGTGGTGTATGGCTTCTTCTATGGTCTGTGGCCGATTGCCTGGATCATTATCGCCGCCGTCTTTGTCTATAAAATCTCTGTCAGAACCGGGCAATTCGACATCATCCGGTCATCAATATTGTCGATTACCCCTGACCAGCGTCTGCAAATGCTGATCGTCGGCTTTTCCTTCGGGGCATTCCTTGAAGGGGCAGCGGGCTTTGGCGCGCCAGTAGCGATTACTGCGGCTCTGCTAGTCGGCCTGGGCTTTAATCCGCTGTATGCGGCGGGTTTGTGCCTGATCGTCAACACCGCGCCAGTCGCGTTTGGCGCGATGGGGATTCCGATTCTGGTGGCCGGTCAGGTCACCGGGCTGGACAGCTTTGAGATCGGCCAGATGGTCGGCCGTCAACTGCCGTTCCTGACCATTATCGTACTGTTCTGGATTATGGCGATTATGGACGGCTGGCGCGGCGTGAAAGAGACCTGGCCTGCGGTGATGGTGGCGGGTGGTTCATTTGCTATCGCCCAGTACCTCAGCTCTAACTTTATCGGCCCGGAACTGCCGGACATCATCTCGTCGCTGGTCTCGCTGGTCTGTCTGACGCTGTTCCTGAAACGCTGGCAGCCGGTACGTATTTTCCGCTTTGGCGATATGGGCGCTTCACAGGTCGATCAGACGCTGGACCGCACCCATTACACGGTTGGTCAAATCGTTCGCGCATGGTCGCCGTTCCTGTTCCTGACAGCGACCGTTACCCTCTGGAGCGTCCCGCCGTTTAAAGCGATGTTTGCCCCAGGCGGCGCGCTGTACGACTGGGTGATTAATATTCCGGTTCCGCATCTCGATAAGCTGGTTGCCCGTATGCCGCCGGTGGTGCATGAAGCAACCGCCTACGCTGCGGTCTATAAGTTCGACTGGTTCTCCGCTACCGGTACGGCCATTCTGTTCGCTGCGCTGCTGTCCGTCGTCTGGCTGAAAATGAAACCGTCTGCCGCAATCCAGACATTTGGCAGCACGCTGAAAGAGTTAGCGCTGCCGATTTACTCCATCGGGATGGTACTGGCATTCGCGTTTATCTCTAACTACTCCGGGCTCTCCTCTACGCTGGCGTTAGCGCTGGCGCATACGGGCAGCGCCTTTACCTTCTTCTCGCCGTTCCTTGGCTGGCTGGGCGTATTCCTGACGGGGTCTGATACCTCATCAAACGCGCTGTTTGCCGCCCTGCAGGCGACGGCCGCCCAGCAAATCGGCGTCTCTGACGTGCTGATGGTGGCGGCGAATACCACCGGCGGCGTAACCGGTAAGATGATCTCTCCGCAGTCTATCGCCATTGCCTGTGCGGCAGTGGGTCTGGTAGGGAAAGAGTCCGACCTGTTCCGCTTTACCGTTAAACACAGCCTGATTTTCACCTGCATGGTGGGTGTGATTACCACACTTCAGGCCTATGTCTTAACCTGGATGATTCCGTGATTGTGATGCCAAAACGCCTGTCAGACGAGGTTGCCTCTCGTGTGCGGGCGCTGATTGAAGAACAACAGCTGGAGGCGGGTATGAAGTTGCCCGCCGAGCGCCAGCTGGCCGTACAACTGGGCGTGTCGCGCAATTCTCTGCGCGAGGCGCTGGCGAAACTGGTCAGTGAAGGCGTGCTGATAAGCCGCCGGGGCGGTGGAACGTTCGTTCGCTGGCAGCATGAAACCTGGTCCGAACAGAATATCGTTCAGCCGTTGAAAACGCTGATGGCGAACGACCCGGACTACAGCTTCGACATTCTGGAAGCCCGCCACGCCATTGAAGCCAGCACCGCCTGGCACGCCGCGATGCGCGCCACGCCCGCTGATAAAGAGAAAATTAAGCTCTGCTTCGACGCCACGCTCAGTGAAGACCCGGACCTCGCCTCCCAGGCGGATGTTCGCTTCCATCTCGCGATTGCGGAGGCCTCGCACAACGTCGTGCTGTTGCAGACCATGCGCGGCTTCTTTGATGTCCTGCAATCATCCGTGAAGCAGAGCCGCCAGCGTATGTATCTCGTTCCGCCGGTGTTTTCAAAACTGACGGAACAACATCAGGCGGTGATGGACGCCATTCTGGCCGGTGATGCCGACGGCGCACGTAAAGCCATGATGGCGCACCTCAGTTTCGTCCACACCACCATTAAACGATTTGATGAAGACCAGGCCCGCCAGGCGCGTATTACCCGCCTGCCCGGTGACCATAATGAGATTTCCAGGGAGAACAAAGCATGATCATTTCAGCAGCCAGCGATTATCGCGCCGCAGCCCAACGCATTCTGCCCCCTTTCTTGTTCCACTACATCGACGGCGGCGCCTATGCGGAATATACCCTGCGTCGTAACGTGGAAGACTTGTCAGAGGTGGCGCTCCGCCAGCGCGTGCTGAAGAATATGTCCGACCTGAGCCTGGAAACCACCCTGTTTAACGAAAAGCTGTCGATGCCGGTTGCACTGGCTCCGGTTGGCCTGTGCGGAATGTATGCGCGTCGCGGTGAAGTTCAGGCCGCCGCCGCCGCCGATGCGAAAGGGATTCCGTTTACCCTCTCCACCGTTTCTGTCTGCCCCATCGAGGAAGTCGCGCCGACGATTAAACGCCCGATGTGGTTCCAGCTGTACGTCCTGCGCGATCGCGGTTTTATGCGTAACGCGCTGGAGCGCGCCAAAGCGGCGGGCTGCTCCACGCTGGTCTTTACCGTCGATATGCCAACGCCTGGCGCGCGTTACCGTGACGCCCACTCCGGGATGAGCGGCCCGAATGCCGCCCTGCGCCGCTACTGGCAGGCTGCGACCCATCCGCAATGGGCCTGGGATGTCGGCCTGAACGGTCGTCCGCACGATCTGGGCAATATCTCTGCCTACCTCGGCAAACCGACCGGGCTGGAAGATTACATCGGCTGGCTGGCGAACAACTTCGATCCGTCGATTTCCTGGAAAGACCTGGAGTGGATCCGTGAATTCTGGGACGGCCCAATGGTGATCAAAGGGATCCTCGATCCCGAAGACGCCCGCGACGCGGTACGCTTTGGCGCTGACGGCATCGTGGTCTCTAACCACGGCGGCCGCCAGCTCGACGGCGTACTCTCCTCCGCCCGCGCCCTGCCCGCCATTGCCGACGCGGTGAAAGGCGATATCGCCATTCTGGCGGACAGCGGAATTCGTAATGGTCTGGACGTGGTACGCATGATTGCGCTTGGAGCCGATAGCGTACTGCTTGGCCGTGCGTATCTGTACGCGCTGGCGACGGCGGGTCAGGCTGGCGTGGCGAACCTGCTGGATCTGATCGAAAAAGAGATGAAGGTCGCCATGACGCTGACCGGCGCAAAATCAATCAGCGAGATCAGCCGTGATTCGCTGGTGCAGGAACTCGGTAAGTCTGTTCCGGCTGCGCTGGCGCCACTATCGCAGGGTGATGCGGCGTAGGCTGGATAAGGCGTCAGCCGCCATCCGACAATGTAATGTGCATCAGGGAGCCTGATGGCGCTACGCTTATCAGGCCTACTACAGGGTGAGGGTGAACGTATTTTCTGCTATTCTGCCCCCCGCACTTAAGGGGGCAGTTAAGCATGTTGAATATCGTATTATTCGAACCAGAAATCCCACCAAACACCGGCAATATTATTCGTCTTTGCGCCAATACCGGTTTTCGTCTGCATATTATCGAGCCGATGGGCTTCACATGGGATGATAAACGTCTGCGCCGCGCGGGGCTGGACTATCACGAGTTTGCCGCCGTACAGCGCCATCACGATTACGCCGCCTTTGTCGCCGCCGAAAACCCACTGCGTCTGTTTGCTCTGACCACCAAAGGCACCCCTGCCCATAGCGCGGTGAGCTATCAGGATGGGGACTACCTGATGTTTGGCCCGGAAACGCGCGGTTTACCGGCGACCATTCTCGACGCGCTGCCCGCAGAACAAAAAATTCGTATTCCAATGATGCCGGACAGCCGCAGCATGAACCTGTCGAACGCGGTGTCGGTCGTGGTGTATGAGGCATGGCGCCAGTTGGGGTATCCTGGCGCGGTATTGCGTAGTTGATTTTTGTCGGATGGCGGCTGACGCCCTATCCGACCTACGGATCTGGTAGGCCCGGTAAGCACAGCGCTACCGGGCATAAAGTCAGATGCCGTCGCCGTATTCGAACGTATGGTGAATCCCGTTAAAATGCTGATCCATATCCATTGACGGCTTATCGCTGTCGGGCTTGCCGACAATCCGCGCCGGAACGCCCGCTGCGGTGGTGTGTGGCGGTACAGGCTGCAAGACCACGGATCCCGCGCCAATCTTCGCGCCGCGCCCCACTTCGATATTGCCAAGGATCTTCGCCCCGGCGCCAATCATCACGCCTTCACGAATTTTGGGATGACGATCGCCGCTGGTTTTCCCGGTCCCGCCAAGCGTGACCGATTGCAGGATCGAGACATCGTTTTCGATTACCGCCGTTTCACCGACCACAATCCCCGTCGCGTGATCGAGCATAATGCCGCGTCCAATTTTCGCCGCCGGGTGAATATCGACCTGGAAGGTGACAGAAACCTGATTTTGCAGGAATATCGCCAGCGCGCGGCGGCCTTCATTCCATAACCAGTGGCCGATACGGTAGGCCTGGAGAGCATGGAAGCCTTTCAGATACAGAAGCGGCGTCGAGTATTTGTCTACCGCCGGGTCGCGGGTGCGTACCGCCTGAATATCACAGGCAGCAGAGGCGATCATTTCCGGGTCGGCGGCGTAGGCCTCTTCCACCACTTCACGGATGGCGATGGCAGGCATAATCGGAGACGCGAGTTTGTTCGCCAGCATATAGCTCAGCGCACTGCCCAGGTTTTCATGCTTGAGTAGCGTCGCGTGGTAGAAACTGGCCAGCATCGGCTCACAGTCCGCCAGAGCCCGGGCTTCGGCTTTAATATTGTTCCAGACGATATCCAGTTCTTCACATGACATTGCTGACTCCAGGTATCAGGCTAACGACCGGCCCGTTCTTCGCGGGCCGGGTCATTTAATAAAACAGATCCTTACGGCTAGTGGCGACTACGCTCGTCCTTGCGTGCACGACCTAATAACGTCAATGCTGCCTCGCGCGCGTTTTTTCCGCAATACAATACTTGATAAATTTCCTCGGTTATTGGCATTTCGACACCAAAACGGTGCGCCAACTCACGAACTTCTTTTGTATTACGGTAGCCTTCAACCACCTGACCAATTTCGTCCTGCGCACTCTGAACATCCATGCCCTGACCGAGCATCATGCCAAAACGACGGTTACGCGACTGGTTGTCGGTACAGGTCAGAACCAGGTCGCCCAGACCCGCCATTCCCATAAAGGTAGTCGGATCGGCCCCCAGCGCCGCGCCAAGACGCGACATCTCCGTCAGCCCACGCGTGATCAGCGCGGTACGTGCGTTTGCGCCAAAACCGATGCCGTCAGACATGCCTGCGCCAATCGCAATCACGTTTTTCACCGCACCGCCCAGCTGCACGCCGATGAAATCGGGGTTGCTGTAGACGCGAAAACTCTTACCGCAGTGCAAAAGTTCCTGCAAATCATCCGCGAAGGTTTCGTCCGTCGACGCCAGAGAAATTGCCGTCGGCAAACCCGCCGCCAGTTCTTTAGCGAACGTCGGGCCGGATATCACCGCCAGCGGGATGTCATCGCCCAGCGCTTCACGGGCGACATCCTGCAACAGGCGCCCCGTTTCCGCTTCCAGACCTTTGGTCGCCCAGACCAGGCGCGCATCAGGACGCATCAGCGGTTTAATCTGTCGCAGCACCTCGCCAAAGACATGGCTTGGCACCACCACCAGAATGTTACGGCTGGCCGCCAGCGCGGTGGCTAAGTCGCTTTCAAGGCGTAGCGTATCGGGAAAAGGCACATCAGGGAGGAACGCGACGTTGCAGCGGTCTCGCTCAAGGGTCGCGACATGTTTAGGATCGTGGCCCCACAGGACAACCTGGTGGCCGTTTCTCGCCAGGGTGATGGCAAGAGCGGTGCCGTACGAGCCAGCACCGATCACAGTCATTGAAGCATTACTTTGGTTCATCAGGCATCCTGATGTTCTTCAGTACCTTCGCCAGCTTGCTGCTGTAAATAGTTCATGAACAGCGCATCGAAGTTAACCGGCGCAAGATTCAGTTGCGGGAACGTGCCGCGTGAAACCAGGCTGGTGATGCATTCGCGGGCATACGGGAACAGAATGTTCGGGCAGTATGCACCCAGGCAATGCGCCATCTGAGTTCCTTCAATACCACTGATGGAGAAAATGCCGCCCTGCTGAACTTCGCACAGGAAAGCGGTTTCTTCGCCCAGGGAAGCCGTTACGGTAACACGCAGTACCACTTCGTATACGTCATCTGCCAGTTGAGTAGACGCCGTATCAAGATCAAGTTTAACCTCTGGCTGCCAATCTTTCTGGAAAACATGCGGCGCATTTGGCGCTTCGAAAGACACATCCTTGGTGTAGATACGTTGGATCTGGAAAGCCATTTCGGTGTTATTTTGTTCTGACATGTGTAGAAAACCCTTTAGTGTTGTCCTTAAAATACTTGCGGCATGTTTTAACGCAGCAGGGGATCCAGTCCACCACGTGCATCCAACGCATACAAGTCGTCACAGCCGCCAATGTGCTGTGCATCAATAAAAATCTGCGGAACCGTCGTGCGGCCACTACGCTTGATCATCTCTTCACGTTTTACGGCATCGCCGTCAATCGGAAGTTCCTGGAAACTCACACCCTTACTGCTCAACAGCGCTTTTGCACGATGGCAAAACGGGCAGGTTGCTTTGGTGTAGATCTCGATGTTGGCCATGACTTATCTCCCGTGTTGAGTAACGCGTTATTTCCCGCGCACTAATGGCAGGTTCTCACCGCTCCAGCCCGCAACGCCTTCTTTCAGCACAAAAACTTTCTCAAAGCCCGCTTTGATCAGTGCGTTTGCGGATTCCTGACACTGCATACCGGAACCATCAACCACGATCAGAGGCTTATCTTTGTGCTTTTCAAGCTCGCCAACGTTGTTGGCCTTGATTTCGCTCGGCAGCAGGTTAGTCGCGCCCGCGATATGGCCTTTGCGGAAGTCGTCACGCTGACGTAAATCCACCACAACGGCGTCTTCTTTGTTGATAAGACGCGTCGCTTCGCCGCGAGTAATAACCTTAACTTTAGACATCAGGCCTTTGAAAGTGGTGAACAACACCGCCACCAGTAGCGCAATCCAGGCGATACTCAGTATGGGATGGCGGCCAACAAATTGCATAATTTCTTGCATGGGGGGTAACAACTCCCGACTCAGTGATTAAAAAACCAGGAAAGGAGTATACCTGCGCGTTGGCGCAAATACAGCCAGAGCGTGCAATGGATTGCATTTTTGCGGGGCGCTACGGAAAAAAAACGTCGATCCGCGCCGTCCCCGGCTCGCTCTCTGCCCCATTCTTTGATCTTCTGAGGCTATTTTATCGATTCAGCTGTAGTAAAATTACGCAATTATTTTGTCTATTGAGTGTGAGGTTGTCGCAATGTCGGTTTCTAAAAAACCTATGGTACTGGTGATTCTGGATGGCTATGGCTACCGTGAAGACAGCCAGGATAACGCCATTTTGAATGCCAAAACCCCGGTAATGGATGCTCTGTGGGCAAAACGTCCGCATACCCTGATCGACGCTTCCGGTCTGGAAGTGGGTCTGCCGGACCGTCAGATGGGCAACTCCGAAGTGGGTCACGTTAACCTGGGCGCGGGCCGTATCGTGTATCAGGATCTGACGCGCCTGGATGTTGAAATTAAAGAACGTACCTTCTTCGCTAACCCGGTACTGACGGCGGCGGTCGATCAGGCGAAAAATACCGGTAAAGCCGTGCACATTATGGGCCTGCTGTCTGCGGGCGGCGTGCACAGCCACGAAGATCACATCATGGCGATGGTCGAACTGGCCGCAGAACGCGGCGCAGAGAAAATTTATCTGCACGCCTTCCTTGATGGCCGCGATACCCCGCCACGCAGCGCGGAATCCTCGCTGAAAAAATTCGAAGACAAGTTTGCCGCGCTGGGCAAAGGCCGCGTAGCGTCCATTATTGGTCGTTACTATGCAATGGACCGCGACAACCGCTGGGATCGCGTTGAGCAGGCCTATGACCTGATGACGCTGGCGCAGGGTGAGTTCCAGGCCGATACCGCCGTTGCTGGCCTGCTGGCCGCTTACGCGCGTGACGAAAACGACGAATTTGTGAAAGCGACTGTCATTCGTGCGGAAGGTCAGGCCGATGCCGCGATGGAAGACGGCGACACGCTGATTTTCATGAACTTCCGTGCTGACCGCGCCCGCGAAATTACCCGCGCGTTCGTGAATGCTGATTTCGACGGCTTCGCCCGTAAGAAAGTGGTTAATCTGAACTTCGTCATGCTGACCGAGTACGCCGCTGATATCAAAACCGCCGTGGCTTACCCACCGGCATCGCTGGCAAACACCTTCGGCGAGTGGATGGCGAAGAACGACAAAACCCAACTGCGCATTTCCGAAACGGAAAAATACGCCCACGTCACCTTCTTCTTCAACGGCGGCGTAGAAGAACCGTTTGCAGGCGAAGAACGCATCCTGATCAACTCGCCTAAAGTGGCGACCTACGATCTACAGCCGGAAATGAGTTCCGCAGAACTGACCGAAAAACTGGTTGCGGCTATCGGGAGCGGCAAGTATGACACCATCATCTGTAACTACCCGAACGGTGATATGGTCGGTCACACTGGCGTGATGGAAGCGGCGGTTAAAGCGGTTGAAGCGCTGGATCACTGTGTTGAGCAGGTTGCTAAAGCGGTTGAGTCCGTTGGCGGCCAACTGCTGATCACCGCAGACCACGGCAACGCCGAGCAGATGCGCGATCCATCCACTGGTCAGGCGCACACCGCGCATACCAACCTGCCGGTTCCGCTGATTTATGTCGGCGCGAAAAGCGTAAAAGCGGTCGAAGGCGGCAAACTTTCTGATATCGCACCGACGATGTTGACGCTGATGGGTATGGAAATCCCGAAAGAGATGACTGGTAAGCCGCTGTTCATCGTGGAATAATCCTTCCCCATGAGGGGAAAGGCGTTTAATTCCATTACACGGGCCGTGAAACCACGCAGGTTTTCAGTCAGGCCCATGATTTACGCCAGCGTGTTGAGCGCTGGCGTATTGTTGTGCGCCTTTTCCGCCCATGCGGATGACCGCGATCAGCTCAAATCCATCCAGGCGGATATCGCCGCCAAAGAGCGCGCCGTACGCCAGCAACAGCAGCAACGCTCCAGTTTGCTCGCACAGCTCAAAACGCAGGAAGAGGCCATCTCCGCCGCCGCGCGTAAACTGCGTGAAACCCAGAATACCCTTGCCCAGTTGAATAAGCAGATCGACGCAATGAACGCGTCTATCGCGAAGCTGGAACAACAAAAAGCCATTCAGGAACGCAGCCTTGCCGCGCAGCTGGATGCAGCGTTTCGCCAGGGCGAGCATACGGGGATTCAGCTCATTCTTAGCGGTGAAGAGAGCCAGCGCGGGCAGCGTTTACAGGCCTATTTCGGTTATCTGAACCAGGCGCGCCAGGACACCATTGCCGAACTGAAACAGACGCGTGAAGAGGTGGCGTCTCAGAAAGCGGCGCTGGAAGAGAAACAGAGCCAGCAACAGACGCTGCTGTATGAACAACGCGCCCAACAGGCGAAGCTGGAGCAGGCGCGTAATGAGCGTCAGAAAACGATCGCCGGTCTTGAGTCGTCAATCCAGCAGGGGCAACAGCAGTTAAGTGAATTGCGAGCGAACGAATCCCGCCTGCGCAACAGCATCGCGCGCGCAGAGGCGGCCGCCAAAGCCCGGGCGGAGCGAGAAGCCCGCGAAGCGCAGGCGGTGCGCAATCGTCAGCAGGAAGCCACCCGCAAAGGCACAACCTACAAACCAACCGAAAGCGAAAAATCGTTGATGTCCCGTACCGGCGGTCTGGGTTCACCGCGCGGCCAGGCATTCTGGCCTGTTCGCGGCCCAACGCTGCATCGTTATGGCGAACAGCTGCAAGGTGAGCTACGTTGGAAAGGGATGGTTATCGGTGCGTCTGAAGGTACTGAAGTCAAAGCAATTGCGGACGGTAGGGTGATTCTGGCGGACTGGTTGCAGGGCTACGGTCTGGTCGTCGTCGTGGAACACGGTAAAGGCGATATGAGCCTTTACGGGTATAACCAGAGCGCACTGGTCAGCGTTGGCACACAGGTTCGCGCAGGCCAGCCTATTGCGCTTGTAGGCAGCAGCGGCGGTCAGGGCCGACCGTCACTCTATTTCGAAATTCGTCGCCAGGGTCAGGCCGTCAATCCACAGCCGTGGTTGGGAAGATAAGTTTTGCCTCACTTTCGTCGCACAATACTCTCACTCGCCAGCCTGCTGGCATTCGCCTCCCCTGTTTTTGCTGGCAAACTCGCCATCGTAATCGACGATTTTGGTTATCGTCCGCACAATGAAAATCAGGTGCTGGCGATGCCGTCCGCCCTCTCCGTTGCCGTCCTGCCCAATGCCCCACATGCCCGTGAAATGGCAACCAAAGCGCACAACAGCGGGCATGAGGTGCTGATCCATCTGCCGATGGCGCCGCTGAGCAAGCAGCCGCTGGAGAAAGATACGCTGCGCCCGGAGATGAGCAGCGACGAAATTGAACGCATTATTCGCGATGCGGTGAATAAGGTGCCGTATGCCGTGGGTCTCAACAACCACATGGGCAGCGCGATGACCTCCAGCCTGTTTGGCATGCAAAAAGTGATGCAGGCGCTGGAGCGTTATAATCTTTACTTCCTCGACAGCATGACCATTGGCAACAGTCAGGCGATGCGTGCCGCCTCCGGGACGGGCGTGAAGGTGATTAAGCGCAAAGTGTTCCTTGATGATACGCAGAACGAAGCGGATATTCGTCGCCAGTTTAATCGCGCCATTGAGTTAGCCCGTCGCAACGGGTCCGCTATCGCGATTGGGCACCCGCATCCATCAACGGTGCGAGTCCTTCAGCAGATGGTCTATAACCTGCCTGCGGATATTACGCTGGTGCGTCCGAGCAGCCTGCTCAACGAGCCGCAGACAGATACCTCTACGCCAAATCTGACGCCGCCGAAAAACGGTACGCCGGATTCGCCGCGAAATCCGTTCCGCGGCGTGAAGGTGTGTAAATCGAAGAAACCGTTAGAACCTGTCTACGCCAGCCGGTTCTTTAGCGTGTTAAGCGAAAGCATTACGCAGAGCACGATGGTGAACTACTTCCGGCATCAGTGGCAAGGCTGGGGCAAGATCGCTGCCCCCCAGAACGCTAACGCGGATTAATCGCTTTACGGGCAACGCGGTGGTGCGAGGCCGTTTTATCACGCCACCGGTATAACCGACCCGACCACAACAGCGCCTGATAAGCCGCCTTCGCGCTTCGTATGTTAAGCATCATGCGCTTATACATGCCAGAGGCAAATATTTCGGCGATCATCCGCTGGCGAATAAGCGTGTCCTGCTCCTTACGCACCGCATGACACACCCGCAGCGCTTCCCAGGTAATTTGTTGCTTAAATTCAGGATAGACGGGAATGCGATCCGCATAATCACTATTCAACTTTTCTAATAAACGCGTGATTTTAATGTAGTGTCGCTGGTAATGCAGATTACGCTCACCTTGTCGTTTCAGGCGGCTAACAGACTGATCGTGAAGAAAATACTTATACAACGCCTGTTCGGTATAGCGTACGCGCGTGGCATTGAACATCACTTCCGTGGTCCACAGAATATCCTGATGATGTAATCCTGGAACAAAGCTAATCGCGTGTTTTTCAATAAGGGCGCGCCGATAAACGCCCATCCAGACAACATGCGTCCAGCGGCGTGAAGCCAGCCCCATACGCAGCCAGTCCGGGCCGGTTAATACCCCTGTCGACCGAATGCGATCCGTGGGGATGGATGGCCAGGTATGCCCCGTCTCAAGAATGCACCAGTCTGCATTACACTGCGCCACATCCAGGTCATCCTGTAGCGCCATGGTCATCAGCGTTTCATACATGTTCGGATACACCAAATCATCGGCATCGACAAAAGCAACGTAGTCGCCGGTCGCCGCGGCCAACCCCCGGTTGCGGGCCACGGACGCGCCTGCATTATCCTGATGCAACAGGTGAACATGTGAATAGGTATCGGCAAAATGCCTTGCGATATCAACGGAGTTGTCGGTAGACCCGTCGTTAACAATGATGATCTCCAGCGCATTCCATGTTTGTGCAATCAAAGATTCCATGCATGCCTGGAAGCTATTACCCGCATTGTATAACGGAATAATAACACTCAGTGTACTTGTGCTGCTTTTCATAGAATGGCCCGTCAGTCTTTAATACATTGGCCCTTTCTACCGTGCTTTCATTAAGAAATTATTAAGTCCAGTGGAGATGATGGTTAAGGCGCACAAAACACCCTACAGATGAGAAGCCTCACCATGTATACTACGCCTTCGTATTATACGTATTTAGAATACTTATCTTGAGGGAAGTGATGACCATCAGTAAGACACATGAAAAGGGCTATACGGTCTATTACAAAGAGGAAAATAAAGACCTTAAGTCCCTGATGGATAAGTATATGAATAACGAAATCAGTGGCAAACCGCTGAACAGCGGCAACGAATTCCGCAGCGTAGAACTTGTTGAATACCGGTCACGGAAGTTCATCATCAAAAACGATCGCGAAATAGACCCACGATTTGAGAAAAAGATTCAGAATTTTCTCTCCGGGCCTTTTTATTCTCGGCTGATCCAAAAACTGGACAGCCTGGCGCCACAAGTGCGTGCCTGTACCGCCGATCTCTACTGTGTGGCCGAGAAAACACGTTTTCGCCAGTGCTATGATGTGTATACCCTTCATGAATATATTGAAGGGGAGCCATTAAATGATATTAATGAAAGCAATAAAGAAGATATTAAGGCGTGTATTCAGCAACTGCACCGGGCAGGTCTGGCCTCCAATGATATTCATGCCGGAAACTTTATCCGCACACCTTCCGGGGAATTGCGCATCATCGACTTATCCTGCAAAGGAAGTCTGAAAATTTGCCAGGCAAATGATATTTTAGTATTACAAAATAAATACCATATGAATATTGAAGGTCAGGGTCTGGTTTATAAACTTATTCAGCTTAAAGAGAAATTCAGACGCTTATCCCGCAAGATGCGCGGAAAATAAAAACGCCATTTTACGGCCAGGTTCGGGAAAACCTGGCCGCCAGCAGGATGCTATCAGTCCCAGCTCAGAATCACTTTTCCTGACTGGCCTGAACGCATCGCATCAAAGCCTTTCTGGAACTCATCGATGGAGAAACGGTGGGTGATGATCGGAGACAGATCCAAGCCAGACTGAATCAGCGCCGCCATCTTATACCAGGTTTCAAACATCTCACGACCGTAAATACCTTTAATAAACAGCCCCTTGAAGATCACCTTCGTCCAGTCGATAGACATATCTGAAGGTGGAATCCCCAGCATCGCGATACGACCGCCGTGGTTCATGGTATCCAGCATGGCGCGAAACGCAGGCGGCGCACCGGACATCTCCAGGCCGACGTCAAACCCTTCGGTCATGCCCAGATTAGCCATCACGTCGGTCAGATTCTCTTTCGCGACATTCACCGTGTGGATGATGCCCATTTTACGCGCCAGTTCCAGACGGTACTCATTCACATCCGTGATCACGACATGACGCGCGCCCACATGTTTCGCTACCGCCGCCGCCATGATGCCGATCGGGCCGGCACCGGAAACCAGCACATCTTCACCGACCAGATCGAACGACAGCGCCGTGTGTACGGCATTGCCGAAGGGGTCGAAGATAGAGGCTAAATCATCGGAGATGTTATCCGGGATCTTAAAGGCGTTAAACGCCGGAAGTACCAGATATTCCGCAAAACAACCGGGACGGTTAACACCGACACCCAGAGTATTGCGGCACAAATGCGTACGGCCACCGCGACAGTTACGACAATGGCCGCAGGTAATATGGCCTTCGCCGGAAACGCGATCGCCAATCCTGAAGCCTTTAACTTCCTGACCGATACCGACCACCTCGCCGACATATTCATGCCCTACCACCATCGGAACCGGGATGGTTTTTTGCGACCATTCATCCCAGTTATAGATGTGAACGTCAGTGCCGCAGATGGCTGTTTTACGGATTTTAATCAGCAGATCGTTATGCCCGACTTCCGGTACCGGAACGTCAGTCATCCAGATGCCCTCTTCCGCTTTCAGTTTGGATAACGCTTTCATCTCACATCCTCAGGCAATAACGCCCAGTTGTTTACCAATACGTGTGAACGCCTCAACCGCACGCGTGATTTGCTCAGGGGTATGCGCCGCAGACATCTGGGTACGAATACGCGCCTGACCTTTCGGAACAACCGGATAGAAGAATCCGGTCACGTAAATCCCCTCTTTTTGCAGTTCTCGGGCAAATTGCTGCGCAACTACCGCATCACCCAGCATCACTGGAATAATAGCGTGATCGGCGCCAGCCAGCGTGAAGCCCGCAGCGGACATTTGCTCACGGAACTGACGCGCATTCGCCCACAGGCGATCGCGCAGCTCGCTCCCCGCCTCAACCATCTCCAGCACTTTAAGGGAGGCCGCAACAATGGCAGGCGCCAGGGAGTTAGAAAACAGATACGGACGGGAACGCTGACGCAGCCACTCTACCACCTCTTTACGCGCCGCCGTATAACCGCCAGATGCCCCACCCAGCGCTTTGCCTAACGTACCGGTAATGATGTCCACGCGTCCCATTACGTCACAGTATTCGTGAGAACCGCGACCGTTCTCCCCGACAAAACCGACAGCATGGGAGTCATCAACCATCACCAGCGCGCCGTAAATGTCTGCCAGGTCACAGACGCCTTTCAGGTTGGCGATAACGCCGTCCATCGAGAACACGCCGTCGGTGGCGATCAGCACATGACGAGCGCCAGCTTCACGGGCCTCTTTCAGACGCGCTTCCAGTTCCTGCATATCGTTGTTGGCATAGCGAAAACGCTTCGCTTTACACAGGCGAACGCCATCAATAATCGAGGCGTGGTTTAACGCATCCGAGATAATCGCATCTTCTGCGCCCAGCAGGGTTTCGAACAAGCCGCCGTTGGCGTCGAAGCAGGAAGAGTACAGAATAGCGTCTTCCATACCGAGGAAGTCCGCCAGTTTTTGCTCCAGCTGTTTATGGCTGTCCTGAGTGCCGCAGATAAAGCGCACTGAAGCCATGCCAAACCCGTGAGAATCCATTCCCGCTTTTGCTGCCGCAATCAGTTCGGGATGGTTAGCCAGCCCCAGGTAGTTGTTGGCGCAAAAGTTGATGACGTGGCTTCCGTCTGCCACGGTGATGTCCGCCTGCTGCGCAGACGTGATAATGCGCTCTTCTTTAAACAATCCTTCCGCACGGGCGGTTTCCAGATCGTTGGTTAACTGCTTATAAAAATCCCCACGCATTGCGATTCTCCAGACTGGGCAAATTTCAGCACATATTACCCAAAGCTATACATTGATACGAGATGACGCATCATCACTTCTTGAAAATGCAGCATAAATCACGCGTACCCGCACAGCTTATCGGTGAATGGCTGAAGCCTGGGCCGTGTAGTGATATGATAAGAAGTATTCGTGTCTGAGATTGTCTCTGACTCCATAATTCGAAGGTTACAGTTATGATCATCGTTACCGGCGGCGCGGGCTTTATCGGCAGCAACATCGTTAAGTCCCTGAATGATAAAGGCATCACCGATATCCTGGTGGTGGACAACCTGAAAGACGGCACCAAGTTCGTCAACCTGGTGGACCTGAATATTGCTGACTATATGGATAAGGAAGACTTCCTGATCCAGATTATGGCCGGAGAAGAGTTCGGCGATATCGAAGCGGTTTTCCACGAAGGCGCCTGCTCTTCCACCACCGAGTGGGACGGCAAGTATATGATGGACAACAACTATCAATACTCCAAAGAGCTGCTGCACTACTGCCTGGAACGTGACATTCCGTTCCTGTATGCCTCCTCTGCGGCAACTTACGGCGGTCGCACCTCTGACTTCATTGAGTCTCGGGAATATGAGAAACCGCTGAACGTTTACGGCTACTCTAAGTTCCTGTTCGACGAGTATGTACGCCAGATCCTGCCTGAAGCCAGCTCGCAGATTGTAGGTTTCCGCTATTTCAACGTTTACGGACCGCGTGAAGGCCATAAAGGCAGCATGGCGAGCGTCGCTTTCCATCTGAATACTCAGCTCAACAACGGTGAAACGCCGAAACTATTTGAAGGCAGCGAAAACTTCAAACGCGATTTTGTCTACGTCGGCGACGTGGCTGATGTAAACCTGTGGTTCTGGGAAAACGGCGTGTCCGGCATCTTTAACCTGGGCACCGGGCGCGCGGAATCCTTCCAGGCCGTGGCGGATGCCGCGCTGGCTTATCACAAGAAAAGCGACCTTGAGTACATTCCGTTCCCAGAAAAACTGAAAGGCCGTTACCAGGCGTTCACGCAGGCGGATCTGACCAATCTGCGCGCCGCAGGCTATGACAAACCGTTCAAGACCGTTGCCGAAGGCGTAACGGAGTATATGGCCTGGCTGAATCGCGACGCGTAAGAAGAAACATGAAAATACTGGTGATTGGTCCGTCCTGGGTAGGCGACATGATGATGTCGCAAAGTCTCTATCGCACGCTCAAGGCGCGCTATCCCCAGGCGATAATCGACGTGATGGCGCCCGCGTGGTGCCGCCCGTTATTGTCGCGTATGCCGGAGGTCAACGACGCGATCCCCATGCCGCTTGGCCACGGGGCGCTGGAAATTGGCGAGCGGCGCAAGCTCGGTCATCGTCTGCGTGAAAAGCGCTATGACCGCGCCTATGTTCTGCCGAATTCGTTTAAATCCGCACTCGTTCCTTTCTTTGCCGGCATTCCGCATCGCACCGGCTGGCGCGGCGAGATGCGCTACGGCCTGCTCAACGACGCGCGCGTGTTAGATAAAGAGGCCTGGCCATTAATGGTGGAACGCTATGTGGCACTGGCCTACGACAAAGGCGTTATGCGTACTGCCCAGGATCTGCCGCAGCCTCTGTTATGGCCGCAGCTACAGGTGAGCGAGGGCGAAAAGTCCCTCATCTGCAACGAATTTTCTCTTTCCGCTGAACGTCCGATGATCGGTTTTTGCCCCGGCGCGGAATTTGGCCCGGCGAAACGCTGGCCGCATTATCACTATGCGGAACTGGCAAAGCAGCTCATCGATGAAGGCCACCAGATCGTCTTGTTTGGCTCAGCAAAAGATCATGACGCCGGAAATGAAATTCTGGCTACACTGAATACTGAGCAGCAGGCCTGGTGCCGCAATCTGGCGGGAGAAACGCAGCTGGAACAAGCTGTTATCCTTCTATCTGCCTGCAAAGCCGTTGTCACGAATGACTCTGGTTTAATGCATGTCGCCGCTGCGCTGAACCGTCCGCTGGTCGCGCTGTACGGCCCCAGCAGCCCGGACTTTACTCCCCCACTTTCGCATAAAGCGCGGGTTATCCGTCTGATTACGGGTTATCACAAGGTGCGCAAAGGGGATGCTGCGGAAGGGTATCATCAGAGCCTGATTGACATCACGCCGACGCGTGTCCTGGAAGAACTCAATAGTCTGTTATTACAAGAGGAAGCCTGACGGATGCGGGTTCTGATAGTCAAAACATCATCAATGGGGGATGTGTTACACACATTGCCCGCACTGACTGACGCACAGCAAGTCATCCCGGGTATTCAGTTTGATTGGGTGGTAGAAGAAGGATTCGCGCAAATTCCATCCTGGCACGATGCTGTCAATCGCGTGATTCCCGTCGCTATTCGCCGTTGGCGTAAGGCCTGGTTTTCCGCGCCCATCAAAGCTGAACGTAAAGCCTTTCGCGATGCCGTACAGGCACAGCAATACGATGCGATTATTGATGCCCAGGGGCTGGTAAAAAGCGCTGCGCTGGTCACAAGACTGGGACGCGGCGTAAAGCACGGCATGGACTGGAGTACGGCCCGGGAGCCCCTGGCCAGCCTGTTTTACAACCGAAAGCATCACATCGCTAAAGCGCAGCATGCCGTTGAACGCACCCGCGAGCTGTTCGCCAAAAGCCTGGGGTACAGCAAGCCACAGTCCCAGGGCGATTATGCGATTGCGCAACATTTCCTGAGCAATCTGAATGCAGACGCAGGGCAATATGCGGTATTTTTACACGCGACCACCCGAGACGATAAGCACTGGCCGGAAGCAAACTGGCGAGATCTGATCGGCCAACTGCGTGATGCGGGTGTACGCATTAAGCTGCCCTGGGGTGCGACCCATGAAGAAGCACGGGCAAAAAGATTAGCGGAAGGATTTGATTATGTGGATGTTTTACCACGAATGAGTCTGGAAGAGGTCGCACGCGAGTTGGCGGGGGCAAAATTTGTAGTGTCCGTTGATACCGGGCTTAGCCATTTAACCGCCGCCCTTGATCGACCTAATATCACGCTGTATGGCCCGACCGATCCGGGACTGATTGGGGGATATGGGAAGAATCAGTGCGCGCAAAAGAGTCATTCAGGGAAGATGTCAACTCTGAGTGCGGATGCCGTCAAAGTATCATTGCTTGATTTTAATTTGCTATAACTTTTAAAGAGATTAATCATGCTTCGTGGACACACGTTTTCTCGCTTTATCCGCAGCACGCAAAATAATCCGTTTAACGTTATCTATTTTTTATTTTATGCCGGGTGCCTGACGACCCTGGCGATGCTGCTGATCAATCCAGACGAAGCTTTAAAAGTTTTTATTGCATGTGCGGTTCTGTCGCTACCGATTATCGGTAAACACAGCAAGTCACTTCTGAGTGATAAGAAAAACCTGCTGTTACCCGTGATGCTGCTGCTCTTCGGTTTAGTACAAATTATTTGGGTTGAGATCTTTAAAGAACCGGGCTCATCCTTTACTGGCGCTTATCGCTCATACCAGAACGGCGGTAAAGTGATGATCTTTGCCGCATTGATTGTCACAGCCCTGCAATCGCCAATCGCATGTGCGATGAAAGATCGTATAACCCGCTACTGGGTGATTGCGACGGCTGTTGGTTTGTATCTTTTTGCGGGTTATCAACTCCTCACCTCACCAGATCCGCTTAACTACCGTGTCGAACTGGGTTTTGAACATCCGACAGGAGCGGCTTATGCGTTGACGTTTGTCGCATTGCTTGCGTCCCAGGCCATCATCAACTTGCGGCTGAAGCATACAATCCTGCTCTATTTATTACACTTTTTGGTATCACTGGCGGTTATCACTATAACGCAAACCCGCGCCGCCATTCTGGTCTATCCGGTTCTGAGCATAGGGCTATTTTTCTTACACTATCGGCATAACCGTACCGTTTTGCTGCGTACGTTACTGGCCTTTATTGTTCTCGCGGGGCTGGCGGCAATCCCTTTAAAATCGGTGATTGAAAAGCGCTATAACAGCTTCGTAACCGATATGCATTCTTACAGTAAGAAGAACAGTAATACCTCGATTGGCGCCCGACTCGCGATGCAACGGGCGGGTATTGATGCTGGAAAAAACCACTACTGGGGCCAATCACTTGAACAACGCGATGCTGGAATGCGGGATTTTGCCCGACAGGATACCTCGTTAAGAGGAGCACTTGGGTTCGTCGACATCCATTTGCATAACGAATTCATTGATACTTTTTCTCTTAAAGGGATTTCTGGCGTCATCGCTCTGCTCTTTTTGTATCTGGCGATGTTTTTAAAAGCTTATACACAACGTAGCCCTCTGTTATTCATCATTTCCAGTGCTATAGTTATCTATGGTTTAAGCGACTTATTATTATACGCCAAAGGTGAAACTCTGAGCAGTATGCTGGCATTATGCGCGGCGATGATGCTGACACCAGGCACGATGAGAGAGTTATGCCATGATTAACGCTTCAGATTATTTGCTGAGCATTATTATACCGGCATACAACAATGCCGAATTCATTACGGATACGCTGGCGTCTTTACATCAGGGCATCACTAATGAGGTAGAAGTAATCATTATTAATGATGGCTCAACGGATTTGACTGAAGAACGCATAAATGCGTTTTATCGCGAACATCATTGCAACAACGTGAAATACATCTACCAGGAAAATCATGGTGTTGCGATTACCCGCAACGTCGGGCTTTCACATGCGACAGGGAAGTATATTGGCTTTGTTGACAGCGATGACATTATTAGCCCGGATTATTTTTCGGTTCTTCTCCCTAAATTAAGAGAAGAGAAATATGATATCGTTGAATTCAACTTAACCCGTGACATTAATAATCTCTATCAATGCCAAAAAGATAAGCCGGATGCAGTAAAACAGAGTGAAATCACGTTAACTGATGAAAATTTAACGCAGTTATTACCCACTTTCCGTGCGGGTCAATGGCACCTTGTAACAAAATTCTTTCGCCGTGACATTATTGGGCAAGACCGCTTTGAAGAACATCATCGTTATGAGGACATTATTTTTTGTCCATTTCAATACTTTAAATGCCATAAGATCTTAAAAATAGATAACAAGCTATATTATTATCGAATAAACGATCGGAGCATTACCGAGAATATTCTTGAAAATGATGCACAATATATTTTCTTCGCCATGCGTAAAATGTGTGACTATATAAAAGAAAATGATGAAAAACGAACTGTAGCCACATTAATGATCATTAACTGCTTCCTTGAAGGACGCAAGTTGCTGCGCAAGAAGAAAGGTTATTATCGCTACGAAGAAGATATGATCAGTGACATTCAAGATGCACTGACATGCTGTGATACAAGCATCGTTAAAAGAAAAGTTATTTATAAAATGAAGTACCCACACATTGATCGTTTTATTTCAAAAATACGATTTAAAGCCATAAACGCTTGCAAAATGTTATTTGTTAGCAAGGAAAGTTAATATGTTTGATAAAGTAGAAAGAATTCTTATTTGCAAGCTTAAGTTTTATGGCGATGTTCTGCTCATTACCCCTGTTATTGCCAGTCTCCAGGCACGTTATCCGCACGCAAAAATTGATCTTCTTCTTTATAAAGACACCAGGGCAATTTTAGCTGCTGATGAGAGAATCAACAACTTTTACCTTATTGAAAAAAAGAAAGGTCTGCTGGAAACCATTAAAAATTATATATCGGTACGCCGCCAGCTGAAAAAAAACCACTATGACCTTATTGTCAACTTAACCGAGCAATGGCCTATTGGCGCACTTATCGCTTCCCTACGCCGCCCCTCTATTGCCTTTAAAAGGGACAAGAAGCAGTGGAATTGCCTTTTTACAAAGGTCACACCAACAACCGGAACTCATATTGTTGAGCAAAACTTATCCATTCTAAAAGGCCTCGACTTTAGTGAAAGCGAGCTCAAAAAAGAGATGTTGCTCTGCTATCGCGAGAGTGACTATCAATATTTACTGACTCAGCTTCCCGCGCTTCCCACGCAAAAATACGTTGTGATTCAACCCACTGCAAGACAGTCGTTTAAGTGCTGGGATGACGAGAAATTTGCACATGTCATAGATTATTTGCAGCAACGCGGTCTGCATGTTTACCTGACCTGTGGGCCCGCAGTACAAGAACAGCAGCAGGTAGCGCGTATCGCCGGACTGTGTCAATCACCACCAGACCTGACGGTGGCAGGTAAAACGACTTTCCTGCAATTGGCGGCGTTAATCGATCATGCAGTACTGTATATCGGCGTGGACTCCGCCCCCATGCATATGGCTGCCGCATTAGGTACGCCGCAGGTATGTTTGTTTGGCGCCACAAATTATCAACAGTGGAAACCCTGGTCAGATAAAGCTGCGCTGATCTGGGCAGGTGATTATCATCCAATGCCGACCCGGGCAGAACTGGACAGATCCCGGAAATACCTGACCTGGATACCAGAACACGCAGTTATTGACGCTATCGACACTGTGCTCCATGATAGCAACCCGGTTGAAGGAAATGAGACAGCGTAAATGGATAATAAAACTAACGTAATTAATATTGCCTACTGCACAGATGCTAATTATCTGGAGTATGTTGCCGTATCCATTATGTCTGTCATAATGAATAACCCTGAGCAATCTCTCGCATTTTTTGTCTTTGTCTATGATGTCAGTGATGAAGATATTGCGAAGCTACAGTCGACCAGCAATAAAATTCAGGTTATCACGATCGATAAGGCTGATATTGAAAAATATAACAATGATTTTGCGATAAAACATCTCAATCGCTCAACTTATATGCGTCTGGCTGTGCCCCGTTTACTTAAAGACAAAGTAGAGCGTTTTATCTATCTTGATGCCGATACGCTATGCTTTGACTCACTCAGTGAGATTAATAGCGTTGATATTGATGATGTTGTTTGCGCCGTCAGCCATGACTCTCTCAACATTCATGATAATAAACACGCCCGGCGATTAGGGCTGAGCATCGATCACTATTTTAACGCTGGTTTCCTCTATATTAATGTCGCGAACTGGATTAAGCATGACATTGAGCATAAAGCAAATACCGTGTTATTTGAGCAAGGAAAATCATTGCCTTACTTTGATCAGGATGCCCTCAACATTGCAATGAATGGAAATATTACGTTTATTGATAACCGCTGGAATTTCCTGTTTAACTGGTTTACTGACGAACAGAAAGAAAATTTCTTCTATCACAGTGACACGCTGCCAAGAATCATTCATTTTACGGGCGGAAGAAAGCCGTGGTATAAAGAACATACGGGGCTGTCGCAACAGCTTTATGTTTTCTACCACCATTTCACGCCCTGGCGGAATGCAGAGTTACGCTCTTATGCCCCTCGCATGAGACCTACAGATTATCGGGTGTACTCCCGTCAGGCGGCAAAAAAAGGTAATTATTTTACCGCCATAAAATGGTACGCAAAGTACCTCAAAACCAAGATTCATTAAAAAAAGCTCCCCTCGGGGAGCTTTTTTACTTACCTTTGACTTTTTCGGCCAGATAGCCTATGTAGCTGATAATTGAAGAAATATATTTACCCTGTAGCCTTTCATGACGTGACTTCTTCTTATACTGCTTTGGCGTTCTGGCAGGCAACAACGGCACATTCGCCCATGGTGAAGCCTTCCATGCCTCCACAAAATACTGTGCAGACGGATAATTTGCCCAGGAATTCCAGGGTTTAGTTACCCCAATATAGTGAATAAGAATGGTATCTGCCGTTATATATTCTTTATAGCGTGATATATCTTTGCTTTTTAACTCTTGTTTTATACCATATATCGCATTGTAGATACGCGGTAAAAAGATCACTTTATTTAAGAAAAGAATATTTAAAACATCCTGATCGGGGAAAGAGAGTTTCTGATTTTTATCCAGGAGGATATCAAATGCAGCACCAATAAAGTTCTGCTCTTTCCACTTTTTAAGATTCGCATAGATCACACCAGAGTTAAAATAATCACTATTTTTCTCAATATCTCTGGCAGGACTATCATCGACGTCCCTTACTACCGCAGCAACATGCTCATCAAGGTTGAGATGACTCAATTCAACAAGTGAGCCTTTACATATCACGTCTGCATCAATGTACAGGAGTGAATCAACTTTTTCGCCTAAATATTCAAATGCGATAAAGCGGAAATACATTGCATGAGACCAGGCATTACCGCTGGGCAATACCTTTAGCCCCTCGGCATCCATAACATATATTGAGATGTTAGTAGAGAATTGCTGCGCCAGCATACTTATTTTCTGTTGATAATCATCATCCACATAATCAGTAAAAAGATGGAAATGGATATTGATGTCTTTATTATGTATCAACACTGACGTCATCGAAATCGCGGCGCCAAACATGAAATTTTTATCAACACCCCAGGCGATATTGAGCTGTGGACTTTCCCCGGCTGGTGCTTGATTAAAATCAAGTATCTTTTTTATAGACTGATGGCAATCAAAAATCATTCACTACACCTATTTAAATTTATTTTCAACAAGCCACTCAATGCACTTTAGCGCCGTGTAGCTTATTTTTAATGTACATTATATGGCTAAATATAGAACGAATATATTTTCGCTGTATCCTTTCATGGCGTGACTTACGCTTATATAATTTTGCCGTATTTGCATTGAGTAACGATTTTTCGGCCCATGCCGATTTTTTATAAGCCTCAATAAAGTACTTAGAAACCGGATAGTTAGCCCACGTATGCCACGGTTTTGTCACGCCGACATAATGAATTAATACCGTACTCTCAGTGATAAAGTCCTGATAACGATATTCATTTTTATTCTTCAGTTCCTGGTCTACGCCATAAATACAATTAAAATCACGCCTCAGCAGGATCACATGCCCAACAAATAAGATATTCAGGATATCCTGGTCAAAATAAAGCAGTTCTTTCTGACGCTCATGCAAAACTTCAAAGGCTTTGGATAACAGTTTTTTTTCTCTCCAGACATGGAGATTAGCGAATACCACCCCTGAATTAAAATAGTCACGAGCTAACTCAGGAATACCCAGTCTCTGCCCGGATTTTAAACGTACTCGATCAATATCATTAACAACAGCCGCATATTCTCCGGCAAAATGAATATCCGTCAGTTCCCGCAGCGAATTTTTACAAACGATATCGGCATCCAGATACAGCACAGAATCCAGTTCACGACTTAAATACTCGAACGCAAAATAGCGATAGTACATCGCATAGGTCCATGCTTTAGTACTCGGCAACTTGCGAAACGCCTCATTATCAAAAACTAAGACCGTTACCGTTGTACCATACATTTGCGTGAGTCGTTCCACGCTTTCCAGGTACTCATCATCAACATAGTCCGTCACAACATAGAAATGGATATCAATATCAGGGTTGTTCACCAACACTGATGTCATTGAAATTCCAGAGCCAAATAAAAAATTTCGATCTACACCATATGCAATATTCAACTTTTTGCTTTTCTGGTGTGTAGCGTTGTCGATAACCTTTTTTTGAATTATTACGTTTTCAAAATCAATGTTCATGATGAGATCACCTCAAACCCTGTATGTGATTTTATAACGCTTTTCTTATCGTTCTTTGTTTGATTTTTTGTGCTTTCGCCGCCGCTTGCTCAAGCAAACTGGCTTCCTTGCGAAGAATTTCACGCAGTGGCATCGAGAAATAAACGCGTAAAAAACGATAAATATCTCTCGAGGTCAGGCCAATTTCGAGTGAGGAGAAATAGAGTCCAATCAGATCCTTATCACGCCAGCGACGCGGCACCCGGCGACGAATTTGCGCGCGATGCAGATCAATCACGGAAAGTTTTATATCAGCCACATCAGCCGGTAATGGTTGCTGTAGTAAAAAATGGCAAATATAACAATCCCGATGATTCACCCCGCCACGATGCATTTTCCCCACCATCTCCGCCAGTCGGGTGATAATGGTTCGTTTTAAGGTGAGATCAGGACGTTCTTCACTCCACCTGGCGCAAAAGTCTTCAAGGCTTATTGCCGGCGAGAGATCTTCCGTGATGATAAACGATGTCCGCTGCAACGGATTAAACCCTTTTTGCCCAAACGCGACGCCGGTCATGGTATCAACATTCAGTGATTGCAGACGGTGAATAGCCAGCCACTCGCGATCCGCGCCAAGAACGGGCATACGCAAGGAAATGAGGTTTTTTAGCACTTCTTTCAGCGTGGTTCCGTGATGGTATTTCAGGAAATACCCTTTACCCATCATCTCAAAACGCAGCGTCCTCCGGGTCTCCAGAGCGCGGAAAACCTCTCCGTCCAGTTTCGTTACTTCGACAAACGGATCTTTACCTTGCCACTGCGTAGCGAATGGCTCTTTTAATTCAATCATTCTCAAAACCTAAAATGATATCAGCCGCTTTATCAGCCAGACTGTAGAGATCTTCTGTATCGGCAAAGTGTCTTGCATGACTTGCCCATTCACTTCGCTGCTCACCTTTCTCCAGCGCATCGCAGAGGGAAGCATTCAGGACTTCCTGTGCAAAAGGCTCCGGTATAACAACGCCACACTGCGCAGCATTGATATAGTGCGCATATCCACAAACTTCGGTGGTCAGCACGGGTAGCCCGGCGACAATCGCCTCTAATAATACGATTCCGGCCGCTTCCTGAACGGCAGGATGAAGCAGCAAATCAGCAGCAGACATCAGCGCTGAGATATCATCGCGCCCTGAAAAAAACTGCACCTGCTTCTCAATCCCTAGTTGACGCGCCTGGGCCTGATACCGGTCGGCCTTGTCTTGCCCGACAACCATCAATCGCGTACGTTGACGTATTGCTTCAGGTAAAGAAGCTACCGCCAGTAACGTTCTTGGTACGCCTTTGCGTTTAAAATCCGAACCTACCTGCAAAAGCAGGAACTGATCTAACCCAATGCCATTTTTTTCTCTGACAATCTGTCTGCTGTTTTCAGGTTGCTGGCTGTATTTCCTGTCCGGGTATATCCCTGGCGGCAAAATATGAAAACGGCGATCCTCAGTATGATAATGATGCTTAAAGTCACCGATTTGCTTATTTGTTAACATCAAAAGCTCGGTATGAGCACCTTGCTGGAAGGTCGCTTTTTCAAAAGCTGCATAGTGCTTATAACGACTGGTCAGCTTATAAAAGAAACCCTTTTCACGGGCGACTTTTTCCGCGTAGCACACATCTGCCGCATAATAGACATCAAGCCCGGGCATTTTATTAAACCCAACGACGCGATCGACGGGATGTTGGCTCAGGTAACTCTGAACCCACTGATAATACTGCTCATTTTTTCCATGATTAGTTCTGGCAGTCACCGGAACAAGGATAATTTCAAGGTCGGAGGGACGTTCGCCCTGCCACTGTTGAGTCAATACCTGAACATGATGGCCACGCGCCGCAACCGTATGCGCTATTCGCAGGAAATCACGCTGCAACCCGCCATAGGGAAAATATTTGTACAAACAAAAAGCAATGGTCATGCAATAATATCCGCGTTACGTCGCCAAACATCCCAGGCCAGGCAGGTAAAAGCGCCGTAATCCTTGTCTGCAAACAAAGACTACCCTCCATATTCCCGGCGCCCTGAAGGCTGATGGCTGCCTGAATTTGCGCAGTAGTATACCATTGATTAGCTCCCGAACCGAAATGAATGTTTTTTAAGCAAAAAGTTAATTTTTAATTTCAAAACAATAAGATGTAAACCATTACTACTGAAGGACAGAGCACAATTTCACGCGTTATTCGGCGTTAACAGCCTGTTTTGATGTATCTGGAGAAAAACACCTACCGCAAATAATGTATTGTCAATTCAGGTGTTTTAGTGCAACAAGGATAAAAATGATGGTAAAGCCCAGGCTAAATACATAGAATCCCCAGCACATCCATCAGTCAGCTATTTACTATGCTCGAATTGCTTTACACCGCCCTTCTCTACCTTATTCAGCCCTTGATCTGGATACGGCTTTGGGTGCGTGGACGTAAAGCGCCAGCCTACCGTAAACGCTGGGGCGAACGTTACGGTTTTTACCGTCATCCGCTTAAACCTGGCGGGATCATGCTGCATTCCGTCTCTGTGGGTGAAACACTGGCGGCAATTCCTTTAGTTCGCGCCCTGCGACACCGTTATCCTGATTTGCCGATTACCGTCACCACCATGACGCCTACCGGCTCAGAGCGCGTACAGTCTGCATTCGGCAGCGATGTTCAGCACGTCTATCTTCCTTATGATTTGCCCGATGCGCTCAACCGTTTCCTGAATAAAGTTGACCCTAAACTGGTGTTGATTATGGAAACCGAGCTCTGGCCGAACCTGATTGCCGCGCTGCATAAACGTCATATTCCGTTGGTTATCGCCAACGCGCGCCTTTCCGCCCGGTCGGCTGCTGGCTATACAAAGCTGGGGAAATTTGTTCGCAGACTGCTGCGCCGCATTACGCTAATCGCGGCGCAAAATGAAGAAGATGGCGCGCGTTTTATCGCGTTGGGTGCGAAAAATAACCAGCTCACCGTCACCGGCAGTCTGAAATTTGATATTTCCGTGACGCCACAGCTTGCTGCAAAAGCGGTTACACTGCGTCGCCAGTGGGCGCCGCACCGCCCGGTGTGGATCGCCACCAGTACGCATGACGGCGAAGAGAGCATTGTTATCGCCGCTCATCAGGCATTGCTGCATCAATTCCCTAACCTGTTGCTAATTCTGGTTCCTCGCCATCCAGAGCGGTTCCCGGATGCGATTAACCTCGTGCGCCAGGCAGGGCTCAGCTATACCACGCGTTCTTCAGGAGAGGTGCCGTCCGCCAGTACCCAGGTTGTTATTGGCGATACAATGGGCGAATTAATGCTACTGTATGGTATTGCGGATCTCGCATTTGTCGGCGGTTCGCTGGTTGAACGCGGAGGACATAACCCGCTGGAAGCTGCCGCACACGCGATACCGGTATTGATGGGTCCTCATACCTTTAACTTCAAAGATATTTGCGCCCGACTGGAGCAAGCAAGCGGGCTGATTACCGTAACCGATGCCACTACGCTGGTAAAAGAGGTTTCGTCTTTACTGACCGACGCGGATTATCGTAATTTCTACGGTCGACACGCCGTTGAAGTGCTGTACCAAAACCAGGGTGCGCTACAGCGTCTGTTACAACTGCTGGAACCTTACCTGCCACCGAAAACGCATTGAGGGCTGTCATGCAAAAACGGGCGATTTACCCAGGAACCTTCGATCCGATCACCAACGGCCATATTGATATCGTGACGCGCGCGACGCAGATGTTCGATCACGTTATCCTCGCCATTGCCGCCAGCCCCAGCAAAAAACCGATGTTTACCCTTGAAGAGCGTGTAGCGCTGGCGCAACAGGCGACGGCGCACCTCGGCAACGTGGAAGTCATGGGATTCAGCGATTTAATGGCCAACTTCGCGCGCATTCAGAAGGCCAATATTTTGATTCGCGGCTTGCGCGCCGTGGCTGATTTTGAATATGAAATGCAGCTGGCGCACATGAATCGCCATTTAATGCCGCAGCTTGAAAGCGTCTTCCTGATGCCTTCAAAAGAGTGGTCTTTTATCTCTTCTTCGCTGGTAAAAGAAGTGGCGCGCCATCAGGGCGACGTTACCCACTTCTTACCGGAGAACGTTCATCAGGCCCTGATGGATAAGCTGAAGTAAAACGCTTTTGCCGGATGGCGCGTCAGCGCGTTATCCGGCCTGCAATCCATCTTATTTCTGACACTGACGGCAGTAGAACGTCGCCCGTTGCGCGTGTTTAGTTGCAACGATCGGCGTACCGCAAACCCGGCACGGCTCCCCTTTACGTCCGTAAACCTGCAACTCCTGAGCAAAATAGCCCGGCTTACCG
This sequence comes from Citrobacter sp. CK188, assembly GCF_030333525.1. NCBI lineage: Bacteria > Pseudomonadati > Pseudomonadota > Gammaproteobacteria > Enterobacterales > Enterobacteriaceae > Citrobacter > Citrobacter sp. CK188. The sequence continues at coordinate 132,813 of NZ_JAOWFU010000001.1, read as the reverse complement.
TCGCTTTGCAGAAAATCTTTCAACGTTGTACCACCCTGCTCAATGGAACGCAGTAAAACGGCCTTAATCACGCGGGCCAGCAGCTCACACTCAGCCTGCGATAATGACGACGCCAGACGGTCAGGATGGATGCTAGCCGCAAACAACGACTCGCTGGCGTAGATATTTCCCACGCCCACCACCAGTTTGTTATCCATCAGCCAGGGTTTAATTGCCGTTTTCTTCTTCGCACATTTCTGCTGCAAATAGGCTCCGTTAAAATCGTCGCTCAGCGGCTCCGGGCCGAGATGCGCCAGCACGTTATGCCCTTCCAGCTCTTTCGTCCACAGCCAGGCGCCAAAGCGGCGAGGATCGGTGTAGCGCAGGACTTTGCCATTGCTCATCACCAGATCAACGTGGTCATGTTTTTCAGCGGGAAGTTCTTCAGGAAGGATACGCAAACTGCCCGACATTCCCAGATGAATGATGATCCAGCCATCCGATAACTCCAGCAGCAAATATTTCGCGCGGCGTTGAACACTGAGTACGGGTTTATCGCTCAGGCGGTAGATCTCTTCCGATACCGGCCAGCGCAGACGTCCATTGCGCACATTAGCATGCAGAATGGTTGCCCCAACCAGATGTGGTTCAATACCGCGGCGGCTGGTTTCAACTTCAGGTAATTCAGGCATAACGTCTCCGGCTCTGTTTCAGGTCTCATTAATATGGGGACGGCCAGAAAACAAAAAACCCCGCCGAAGCGAGGTTTTTCACTACATCAAAGCGAGAATTATTTGATTTTCGCTTCTTTGTAGATAACGTGCTGACGGACAACTGGATCGAACTTTTTCAGTTCCAGTTTTTCCGGCTTAGTACGTTTGTTCTTCGTGGTGGTATAGAAGTGACCAGTACCAGCAGAAGAAACCAGCTTGATTTTCTCACGAATACCTTTAGCCATGATTTATTTCCTCTAAGTACTTAGTACTTTTCGCCACGGGCACGCAGTTCGGACAGAACTGTTTCGATGCCTTTCTTATCAATTACACGCATACCTTTAGCAGATACACGCAGGGTGACAAAACGCTTCTCGCTCTCAACCCAGAAACGGTGAGAGTGCAGGTTAGGCAGGAAACGGCGTTTAGTCGCGTTCAGTGCGTGGGAACGGTTGTTACCGGTCACCGGACGCTTGCCAGTAACTTGGCAGACTCGGGACATGTCTATTCTCCAAAAATCAAATTAGCTCGAGCTTCGTATGGGGTATTGGCGCCTCGTCAGGCTTCTCAGCCTGGTTATCGCAGTTCATTGTGAACTCTCGATTGCCAGGCCCAAATGCCAAACCCGAGATTCTCAAAGGTGGCGTAGTATACGCTGTGTAAGCGATGTGCTCAAGTCCCGAACAGACAAAGATCCCGATGGATCGCGCGAAGTGTTCTAAATCCAACCACGTTCGGCAAAAGAAACGTACTCTCCGCGCCCAATCACAAGGTGATCCAGTACTCGTATATCCATGAACTGACAACATTTTACGACACGTTCGGTGATGAGTTTATCCGCTTTGCTCGGTTCTGCACACCCCGAGGGGTGATTATGCGCAAGGATCACCGCAGAAGCATTTAATTTTATCGCCTCGCGGATAATCTCGCGCGGATGCACCTCGACATGATTCAGCGTGCCGGAAAAAAGACGGCTGTGTTTAATCACCCGGTGCCGGGCATCCAGAAAGATCACCAGGAAGATCTCCCGCTCTTCCCCCGCCAACTGGCTTTGCAGAAACTCACGCGTCATTTCCGGGCTCAACAACGCGTTTTCCTTCATCATGCGCGCCTTGTAATAGCGCCTTGCCAGTTCGGCAATCCCCTTAAGCTGCGCATACTTAGCGATACCGATACCTGTACCGCGAAATTGCGCGAAATCCGCAGACAGCAACCCATAGAGCGACCCACTGCGTTGCAGCGTTTCATGCGCCAGAGCCATCACATCTTTTCCTGGCACTCCTGTACGTAAAAAGAGCGCCAGCAGTTCAACATCCGTCAGCGAACCAATTCCTGACTTCAACATTTTTTCCCGGGGCATTAAACGTTCCGGCGCATCCATACGTTCACCTCCTTAAGCACGCCTCATGGTGGCATAGTTCCTGAGGTGAATCGACGCCCGTATTTCACTCCTGCGTAGCGCCTCGCAAAGTGAATTACGGGCAACTGCACGACGGGATTCAGGATTGTGATAAAATGTCCGCCTTCTGGTGCAATCCAACAGGAAAGATCATGATGAGCCTGGCTGGCAAAAAAATCGTTCTCGGCGTGAGCGGCGGCATTGCTGCCTATAAAGCCCCTGAACTGGTGCGTCGTTTACGCGAACGCGGCGCCGACGTCCGCGTGGCGATGACCGAAGCGGCAAAAGCCTTTATCACGCCCCTGAGCCTACAGGCGGTGTCGGGTTATCCCGTTTCTGACAGTCTGCTTGACCCTGCCGCAGAAGCCGCGATGGGCCATATTGAGCTGGGGAAATGGGCGGATTTAGTTATCCTCGCGCCAGCCACGGCAGATCTGATCGCTCGCGTCGCTGCCGGTATGGCCAACGATCTGGTTTCAACGATTTGTCTGGCGACACCCGCCCCGATTGCCGTGCTTCCGGCCATGAATCAGCAAATGTATCGCGCCGCCGCCACGCAACATAATCTGGATGTACTCGCGTCACGCGGAATGCTTATCTGGGGGCCGGACAGCGGCAGCCAGGCGTGTGGAGACGTGGGGCCAGGACGCATACTCGACCCGTTGACCATTGTGGATATGGCGGCAGCGCATTTCTCCCCTGTCAACGATCTGCAACATCTCAACATCATGATTACGGCGGGCCCGACGCGCGAGCCGCTCGATCCGGTGCGTTATATCTCTAACCACAGCTCCGGTAAGATGGGATTTGCCATTGCCGCCGCCGCCGCACGACGCGGCGCCAACGTTACGCTGGTTTCCGGCCCCGTTGCGCTGCCCACGCCACCTTTTGTTCAGCGCATTGATGTGATGACCGCGCTGGAAATGGAAGCGGCAGTCCAGGCAGCGGTTCAGAAGCAGCATATTTTCATCGGCTGTGCTGCGGTTGCTGATTACCGTGCAGCCGCCGTCGCCAGTGAAAAAATTAAGAAACAGGCGACGCAGGGCGATGAATTAACAGTAAAAATGGTCAAGAACCCTGATATTGTCGCCGGGGTCGCCGCACTCAAAGACAAGCGTCCTTATGTCGTTGGGTTTGCCGCGGAAACAAATAATGTGGAAGAATACGCCCGGCAAAAACGTATCCGCAAAAACCTTGATCTGATCTGCGCGAACGATGTTTCGCTTTCAACTCAAGGATTTAATAGCGACAGCAACGCATTACACCTTTTCTGGCAGGATGGAGATAAAGCCTTACCGCTCGAACGGAAAGCGCTCCTGGGCCAATTATTACTCGACGAGATCGTGACCCGTTATGATGAAAAAAATCGACGTTAAGATTCTGGACCCGCGCGTTGGGCAGCAATTTCCGCTTCCAACTTATGCCACCTCCGGCTCCGCCGGACTTGACCTGCGCGCCTGTCTCGATGACGCCGTAGAACTGGCGCCTGGCGCAACAACGCTGGTGCCGACCGGTCTGGCGATTCATATTGCCGATCCGTCTCTGGCGGCGGTAATGCTGCCACGTTCCGGCCTGGGCCATAAGCATGGTATTGTGCTCGGCAATCTGGTCGGCCTGATCGACTCTGACTATCAGGGTCAGTTAATGGTTTCCATCTGGAACCGTGGCCAGGACAGCTTTACCATTGAGCCAGGCGAACGTATTGCTCAGATGGTTTTCGTACCGGTTGTACAGGCCGAATTTAATCTGGTGGAAGAGTTTGAAGCCACCGACCGTGGTGAAGGCGGCTTCGGCCATTCTGGTCGCAAGTAAGACATTTACGCATCCTGATAACGACATAACATCGCCGCAAACGCTGAGTTTGCGGTCATAGTGTGGATGCTCGCCTGGCAAGTGCTTATTTTCAGGGGTATTTTGTAACATGGCAGAAAAACAAACTGCGAAAAGGAATCGTCGCGAAGAAATACTTCAGTCTCTGGCGCTGATGCTGGAATCCAGCGATGGAAGCCAACGCATCACAACAGCGAAACTGGCAGCCTCCGTCGGCGTTTCTGAAGCGGCGCTGTATCGCCATTTTCCCAGTAAGACTCGCATGTTCGATAGTCTGATTGAGTTTATCGAAGACAGTCTGATTACCCGTATCAATCTGATCTTAAAAGATGAGAAAGACACCAGCGCGCGTCTGCGTTTAATCGTGTTGTTGATTCTGGGCTTCGGCGAACGCAACCCAGGCCTGACGCGTATCCTCACCGGTCATGCGTTAATGTTTGAACAAGATCGCCTGCAAGGACGGATTAACCAGCTGTTTGAGCGCATTGAAGCGCAGCTGCGTCAGGTTCTGCGGGAAAAAAGAATGCGCGAAGGCGAAGGGTACGCCACGGATGAAACCCTGCTGGCAAGTCAGTTGCTGGCGTTTTGTGAAGGGATGTTGTCCCGCTTTGTACGCAGCGAGTTCAAATACCGCCCAACGGACGATTTCGACGCCCGCTGGCCGTTGGTTGCTGCGCAATTGCAGTAACAGCGTAGCCGGATGGCGGCGATGCCTTATCCGGCCTTACAGGCCCGGTAAGCGCTACGCCGCCGGGCAATTCACTTAAACCCCGTACGCTTCCCGATACGCGCGCACTGCCGCCAGATGTTCCGCCATCTCTGGTTTCTCTTCCAGATACGCAATCAGGTCTTTCAGCGTGATAATCGAGATCACCTGACACCCGTAATCGCGTTCCACTTCCTGAATCGCGGAAATCTCGCCACGGCCACGCTCCTGACGATCCAAAGAAATCAGCACCCCCGCCAGACTTGCGCCATTCGCCTGGATAATCTCCATCGATTCACGAATCGCAGTACCCGCAGTGATCACATCATCCACCAGCATCACGCGTCCCTGTAATGGGCTCCCGACCAGACTTCCGCCTTCACCGTGGTCTTTGGCTTCCTTACGGTTAAAGCAGTACGGCAGGTCTTTGTCATGGTGTTCCGCCAGTGCAACAGCGGTGGTCGTCGCAATCGGAATACCTTTATAGGCCGGACCAAACAGCAGATCGAAATCGATACCCGAATCCACCAACGCTTCGGCATAAAAACGTCCCAGCAGAGCCAGATCGCGCCCGGTATTAAACAGCCCGGCGTTGAAGAAATAGGGGCTTTTGCGCCCGGATTTCAGCGTAAATTCGCCAAACTTTAGTACCTGCTTGTTAAGCGCAAACTCAATAAACTGGCGCTGATACGGTTTCATGGATTCGCTCCTCATTTCACTTTATTACAGACAAAAAAAAGGCGACTCGCTGGTCGCCTTAAAATCAATTTTCTAACGCCGCTTTCTGCGTCGCTACAATGGATTCGATTCCCCCTCGGGCTAATGCCAACAAGGTAAGGAGTTCTTCGTGACTGAACGGCTCGCCTTCTGCCGTTCCCTGCACTTCAATAATTCGACCGTCTTCGGTCATTACCACGTTCATATCGGTTTCAGCCGCGGAGTCTTCAACGTACTCCAGATCGCAGAGCGCTTCACCATTCACGATGCCGACGGAAACCGCAGCCACCATCCCTTTCATCGGGTTGGTTTTCAGCTTACCGTTCGCAACCAGCTTGTTCAGCGCATCGGCCAGCGCAACACAAGCCCCGGAGATAGATGCAGTACGCGTACCGCCGTCCGCCTGGATCACATCGCAATCCAGAGTGATAGTAAACTCGCCAAGCGTTTTAAGATCGACAGCAGCGCGCAGCGCGCGGGCGATCAGACGCTGGATTTCCATCGTGCGGCCGCCCTGCTTGCCTTTCGCCGCTTCACGCGCGTTACGGGTATGCGTAGCGCGTGGCAACATGCCATATTCTGCGGTGATCCACCCCTGGCCCTGCCCTTTCAAAAAGCGCGGTACGCCTTCTTCGATGGATGCCGTGCACAGCACTTTGGTATCTCCAAATTCGACCAGCACCGAGCCTTCAGCGTGTTTTGTATAGTTACGGGTCAGGGTTACGGGACGCACCTGATTAGCGCTACGGCCTGCTGGACGCATATTGAGATCTCCGGCTTGAAACGAATGTGGCTGCGCATTATACGGACTTCCGGCGGTTATTCCTATCCTGACAAGGCATGGATGGCTATAATCCTTCCATCTCTCCTTTAAAAACAGGAACGTCTATGATCCGCAGTATGACCGCCTACGCCCGGCGTGAAATCAAGGGTGAATGGGGTAGCGCTACCTGGGAAATGCGCTCGGTAAACCAGCGTTATCTGGAAACGTATTTTCGTCTGCCGGAACAGTTCCGTAGCCTTGAACCTGTTGTACGCGAACGCATTCGTACACGCCTGACGCGCGGAAAAATCGAATGTACTTTACGCTTTGAACCCGATGCCAGCGCGCAAGGCGAACTCATTCTGAATGAGAAGCTGGCAAAGCAGCTCGTTGCCTCTGCGAACTGGGTCAAAATGCAGAGCGATGAAGGGGAAATCAACCCGGTAGATATCCTGCGTTGGCCGGGCGTCATGGCCGCCCAGGAACAGGATCTGGACGCGATTGCCGCAGAGATCCTCGCCGCGCTGGACGGGACGCTGGATGACTTCATTGTCGCCCGGGAAACCGAAGGTCAGGCTTTGAAAGCACTGATTGAGCAGCGTCTGGAAGGCGTCAGCGCTGAGGTAGTGAAAGTCCGCGCCCATATGCCGGAAATCCTGCAATGGCAGCGCGAACGTCTGGTAGCAAAACTGGAAGACGCACAGGTACAACTGGAAAATAACCGCCTGGAGCAAGAGCTGGTGCTGATGGCACAGCGCATTGACGTGGCAGAAGAGCTGGATCGTCTGGACGCGCACGTCAAAGAAACCTACAACATCCTGAAGAAAAAAGAGGCGGTTGGCCGTCGTCTGGACTTTATGATGCAGGAGTTCAACCGCGAGTCGAACACGCTGGCCTCCAAATCCATCAATGCTGATGTCACCAATTCTGCAATTGAGCTGAAAGTATTGATCGAGCAAATGCGCGAACAGATCCAGAACATCGAGTAAACCTCATTCCCACGTAGCCCGTCGCGATGCGATGGTGCTACGTGCTTCCTTTACACTCCGTACTGCCCTCGCCACTTTCGGATTATTTTTTCTTATCCATTTTCTAATCCATTAAAAATGAATAACGCATAAATAGCGGATGAATCGCAATAACCACATAAAATATAGTTATCAAAATTGCTTCACCTTAGAAAATCTCAATCGTGATATTACGCACAAATCGTTAGTCTCTGCCCTCAGTAAACCAGGGGGAAGACATGCTGTTACACGTTCTCTACTTAATTGGCATTACTGCCGAAGCCATGACCGGGGCGCTCGCTGCGGGTCGACGCCGCATGGATACATTTGGCGTAATTATCATTGCCACCGCGACAGCAATTGGCGGCGGTTCCGTTCGCGATATTCTGCTCGGTCACTATCCGCTCGGTTGGGTACAGCACCCTGAGTACGTGATTATTGTCGCTTCTGCTGCGGTTCTGACGACGATCGTCGCCCCTGTAATGCCTTACCTACGCAAACTGTTCCTTGTACTTGATGCGCTGGGCTTAGTGGTCTTTTCTATTATCGGCGCTCAGGTTGCGCTGGATATGGGGCATAGCCCGGTCATCGCTATTGTGGCGGCTGTCATTACCGGCGTATTTGGCGGCGTATTGCGTGACATGTTCTGCAAACGTATTCCGCTGGTCTTCCAGAAAGAGCTGTATGCTGGTGTTTCCTTTGCGTCTGCCGTGTTGTACATCGCGCTACAACACTACGTATCCAACCAAGACGTCGTGGTTATCTCCACGCTGGTTTTTGGCTTTACCGCTCGCTTGCTGGCGCTGCGTCTCAAACTTGGCCTGCCGGTGTTTTACTATCGCCACGAAGGTCACTAAGGGCTAAAGCCGTTAATATGCCGGGCAGCCAGCCAGTTGCCCAGCGCCCGTATTTCCGGGTTATCCCGCCACTGGATGACCCGCCTGGCGCGCCCCTCCCCTGTCGTCGGAAGCTGTTGCCAGTATCCTGCCGTGCGTGCCAGTAGCTGCCCCCATGAACGATCGCCGCTGGCCTTAAGCGCCGCCTGCGTTAACGGTATGCCCATCGCCATCACCCAGCGGATAAATGGCCGATGCCGCACCAGGTTAAACTGATGCCACAACTGCTTGCTTTTTTCTTTACTAAACCCAGGTGTCGCCTGTAGTTGTTCCTGCGTTAACGCGAGCCAGGAGAAAATATGCTCGAAACGATGCGCCTGGTGAAGCACACGCCATCCTGCCTCCCCCATCCCGTCAACCTCCAGCGCCTCCTTCGACCCCAGCCAGACCAGCCTGGCGATGAACTGCTCCTGGCATACCTCAGTCGCATAAAAACAGGTTAATGCGTTATAGCGATTCCCCGGCGGTGCGGGCTTATCCCGTTGAGTGCTACGCCAGACAACCTTATCAATACGCGGAATCCCCTGTCCGGCAAGGCTGACAAGAATGTGGTCACCTGGCGCAATGTCCCACTCCTCCCAACGCCTGACAGACCCTACATTTACGCGCTTCACCCGTTTATCATCCAGCATTACTGGCGCAAGCGACGCCACAACCGAGATTTTCCCGCTCTTGCCGACAGCAAACTGAACCCCGGTGACTTCAGCCACTTTTGCGACCGGAGGATACTTCCAGGCAACCAGCCAGTCGCCCTGCCCGGGCATCCAGTGTCTGGCCTCAGGTTCTTTACCCGTTCTTACCACGACCCCATCGGTAACGAACGGTAATCCCGTTGTCCACCATGCTGTACGCACGCGTTCAACATCATCAGCGCTTTTCACCGGTTGAGAATATTGTTGTGCAAAGCCAAATCCTGCCCCGGACAGTTGACGCAAGCGCTCAGGCATCGTTGCCGGGCCATCAGGCCATGCCCAGATGAAAACAGACAGCGACTGGAGCGACGAGGTGTTATTCTGGCGCATCATCATTCCGGCGACCTTCGAGCGGGCATTCATTCCTCCCATCTGCCGCTGAATATGGTTGTCGCGCAGCAAAAAAATCTCACCCTGCAACGTGCTATTGGCAAGCGCGCCTTTTGTGCTTTGCGGTACTGCGGGTATTAAACGCACCTTCTGCGTCCAGTCCTCGCCTTTAAGCCCGCTTCCCCGGCTAATCGCGCTGACCAGGCGCCCATCCCGGTATACGAGAGTAACCGCCACTCCATCCACTTTCGGTTGCACCCACAAATCGCTGCGCTTACGCATCCACTGCTGCACCGCCTGTTTGTCCGCAAGCTTTCGCACACCCGTATGCGGAACAGGATGGGGCAATGAGCCGCTCACTGGCGGCGCCAGTTCTGCCCCGGTATCACCGCCAAAGCAGCGTTGCCACTGCACCAATTGCGCGCTGAGCTGATCGTAAACACTATCGTCTACCGCACTAACCCCCTGCTGCCAGTAACTGTCGTTCCACTGGGCGAGCTGCTGCTGTAGCCGGGCGATTTCGTCATTCGCTCTGGCTGGCGACCAGTCAGGGCAAGCCGCCCATACCGGGAAATGCCACAGCAACAGACTCAGCACGATACTTTTCCCTCTTCTCATCAGTACCTCCGCTGTAGATTGCGGGCCAGGTATAACGCGGGGCGTCATCAAAACCGAGAGGCAAAAAGCGATCGTGCGAACACGCTTCCAGACATTTTCATTGATTGCAGTAACTACACGGTAAATCAGGAAACAGGTACGCAAAACGCAATAAACTGACGCAAAAAGTGTGACAAAGGCTACGTCACATAGCGGCGACGTGTATAATAAGCTCGTATGTAGGCTCTCTTTCGATAATCACATACATAAGATACTCATGGCTCAAGGCACGCTTTATATTGTTTCTGCCCCCAGTGGCGCGGGTAAATCCAGCCTGATTCAGGCGTTGTTAAAAACCCAACCGTTGTATGACACCCAGGTTTCTGTTTCACACACCACGCGCGCACCGCGTCCGGGTGAAGTGCATGGCGAGCATTATTTCTTTGTCGATCATCATGAGTTCAAAACCATGATTGGCAGAGATGCGTTTCTGGAGCACGCTGAAGTGTTTGGTAACTATTACGGCACATCGCGTGAAACCATTGAGCAAGTGCTGGCAACGGGTGTGGATGTTTTTCTGGATATCGACTGGCAGGGCGCACAGCAAATTCGTGAGAAGATGCCGCAAGCGCGCAGTATCTTTATTTTACCGCCGTCCAAAATTGAGCTGGACCGCCGCCTTCGCGGGCGCGGTCAGGATAGCGAAGAAGTAATCGCAAAACGTATGGCGCAAGCTGTTGCAGAAATGAGCCATTACGCCGAATATGATTACCTTATTGTGAATGATGATTTCGACACCGCCCTGGGCGATCTGAAAACCATTATTCGCGCCGAACGTCTGCGCATGAGCCGCCAAAAGCAGCGTCATGACGCTTTAATCAGCAAACTGTTGGCAGACTGAACCCACTTTCAGTATTATGCCCAGTCATTTCTTCACCTGTGGAGCATTTTAAATATGGCACGCGTAACTGTTCAGGACGCTGTAGAGAAAATTGGTAACCGTTTTGACCTGGTACTGGTCGCCGCGCGTCGCGCTCGTCAGATGCAGGTAGGCGGCAAGGATCCGCTTGTACCGGAAGAAAACGATAAAACTACCGTAATCGCGCTGCGCGAAATCGAAGAAGGTCTGATCAACAACCAGATCCTCGACGTCCGTGAGCGCCAGGAACAGCAAGAGCAGGAAGCCGCTGAATTACAAGCCGTTACCGCTATTGCTGAAGGCCGTCGTTAATCACAAAGCGGGTCGCCCTTGTATCTGTTTGAAAGCCTGAATCAACTGATTCAAAACTACCTGCCTGAAGACCAGATAAAACGTCTTCAGCAGGCGTATCTCGTTGCACGTGACGCTCACGAGGGTCAGACACGTTCAAGCGGTGAACCCTATATCACGCACCCGGTTGCGGTAGCCTGTATTCTGGCCGAGATGAAACTCGACTATGAAACGCTGATGGCTGCGCTGCTGCATGACGTGATTGAAGATACTCCTGCGACCTACCAGGACATGGAACAGCTTTTTGGTAAAAGCGTTGCAGAGCTGGTAGAAGGGGTATCCAAGCTTGATAAGCTTAAGTTCCGCGATAAGAAAGAAGCGCAGGCTGAAAACTTTCGCAAGATGATTATGGCGATGGTGCAGGATATCCGCGTCATTCTCATCAAACTTGCCGACCGCACTCACAACATGCGCACGCTGGGCTCATTACGCCCGGATAAACGTCGCCGCATCGCCCGTGAAACCCTTGAGATCTACAGTCCGCTGGCGCACCGTTTAGGTATTCATCACATTAAAACCGAGCTGGAAGAGCTGGGTTTTGAAGCGCTGTACCCAAACCGCTATCGCGTGATTAAAGAAGTGGTAAAAGCCGCTCGCGGCAACCGCAAAGAGATGATTCAAAAAATCCTCTCTGAGATCGAAGGACGTTTGCAGGAAGCAGGCATTCCGTGTCGCGTGAGCGGGCGTGAAAAGCATTTGTACTCTATCTACTGCAAAATGGTGCTCAAAGAGCAGCGTTTTCACTCCATCATGGACATCTACGCCTTTCGCGTGATCGTACATGATGCCGATACCTGCTATCGCGTACTCGGCCAGATGCACAGCCTGTATAAGCCGCGTCCGGGGCGCGTAAAAGACTATATCGCCATTCCAAAAGCGAACGGCTATCAGTCTTTACACACTTCGATGATCGGCCCGCACGGCGTTCCGGTTGAGGTACAGATCCGTACCGAAGACATGGACCAGATGGCGGAAATGGGGGTTGCGGCGCACTGGGCTTATAAAGAGCACGGTGAAACCAGCACCACCGCGCAAATCCGCGCTCAGCGCTGGATGCAAAGCCTGCTGGAGCTGCAACAGAGCGCCGGTAGCTCGTTTGAATTTATCGAGAGCGTTAAATCCGATCTCTTCCCGGATGAGATTTACGTTTTCACACCGGAAGGGCGCATTGTTGAGCTGCCTGCCGGTGCCACGCCGGTCGACTTCGCCTATGCCGTACATACCGATATCGGTCATGCCTGCGTAGGCGCGCGCGTCGACAGGCAGCCATACCCACTGTCACAGCCGCTTACCAGCGGTCAGACCGTCGAAATTATTACCGCCCCTGGCGCACGCCCGAATGCGGCATGGCTTAACTTTGTCGTCAGCTCAAAAGCTCGCGCCAAAATTCGCCAGTTGCTGAAGAACCTCAAGCGTGATGATTCCGTCAGCCTGGGGCGCCGTTTGCTCAACCATGCCCTCGGCGGCAGCCGTAAACTGGCTGAAATCCCGCAAGAGAACATCCAGCGCGAACTGGAGCGTATGAAGCTCGCAACGCTGGACGATCTGCTGGCGGAAATTGGTCTGGGCAATGCGATGAGCGTGGTGGTGGCGAAAAATCTTCAGCAAGGCGAAGCCGCCGCACCTGCCACAACGCAGTCCAATCATGGGCATTTGCCGATTAAAGGCGCGGATGGCGTGCTGATCACCTTTGCGAAGTGCTGCCGCCCGATTCCAGGCGACCCGATCATTGCGCACGTCAGCCCAGGTAAAGGGTTAGTGATCCACCATGAATCCTGCCGCAACATCCGTGGTTACCAGAAAGAGCCAGAGAAGTTTATGGCTGTGGAATGGGACAAAGAGACGGAGCAGGAGTTCATCACTGAAATTAAGGTGGATATGTTTAATCACCAGGGGGCGCTGGCCAACCTGACGGCGGCAATCAACACGACGACCTCCAATATTCAGAGTCTGAATACGGAAGAAAAGGATGGTCGCGTCTATAGCGCCTTTATTCGCCTCACCGCGCGTGACCGTGTTCATCTGGCGAATATCATGCGCAAAATCCGCGTGATGCCGGACGTGATAAAAGTCACCCGTAACCGAAACTAGTTTTATGAACTTACAGCGTTATGCGCGTATCTGCGAGATGCTCGCCAGGCGTCAGCCTGATCTGACGGTCTGCATGGAGCAGGTCCACAAACCTCATAATGTCTCGGCGATCATTCGCACCGCCGACGCAGTAGGCGTACACGAAGTTCACGCCGTCTGGCCGGGCAGCCGTATGCGCACCATGGCGTCGGCGGCAGCGGGCAGCAATAGCTGGGTACAGGTGAAAACCCACCGTACCATCGGCGATGCGGTCAGCCATTTGAAGGGCCGGGGCATGCAGGTTCTGGCGACTCATCTCTCTGATAAAGCCGTTGATTTCCGCGAAATCGATTACACGCGCCCAACCTGCATCCTGATGGGGCAGGAGAAAACCGGCATCACCCAGGAAGCCTTAGACCTGGCGGATCAGGACATCATCATCCCGATGATCGGCATGGTGCAGTCACTTAACGTTTCCGTCGCTTCCGCTCTGATTCTCTACGAAGCACAGCGCCAGCGGCAGAACGCCGGCATGTACCTGCGTGAAAACAGCATGCTGCCGGAAGACGAACAGCAGCGCCTGCTGTTTGAGGGCGGCTATCCGGTGCTGGCGAAAGTCGCCAAGCGCAAGGGCCTGCCCTACCCTCACGTAAACATGCAGGGTGAGATCGAGGCCGACGCCGCCTGGTGGTCCACGATGCAGGCAGCAGGGTAATCACATGAAAGGCCGTTTGCTGGATGCCATCCCGCTCAATTCCCTGACCGGCGTTGGCGCGGCACAAAGCAGCAAACTGGCAAAAATTGGCCTGCACACCGTGCAGGACCTCCTGTTGCACCTTCCCCTGCGTTATGAAGATCGCACCCATCTTTACCCGATTGGCGAACTGCTGCCGGGCATTTACGCCACTGTTGAAGGCGAAGTGCTGAACTGCAATATCACCTTCGGCGGTCGCAGGATGATGACCTGCCAGATTAGCGATGGCTCCGGCATTCTCACCATGCGCTTTTTCAACTTCAGCGCGGCAATGAAAAACAGCCTGGCGACCGGACGGCGCGTACTGGCCTATGGTGAAGCCAAACGCGGGAAGTACGGCGCGGAGATGATTCACCCAGAATACCGCGTGCAGGGCGATCTCAGCACGCCGGCGCTTCAGGAAACGCTCACGCCCGTTTATCCGACCACCGAAGGCATTAAGCAAGCCACGCTGCGTAAGCTCACCGACCAGGCGCTGGACCTGCTTGATACCTGCGCCATTGCCGAGCTTCTGCCGCCTGAACTTGCGCAAGGAATGACGAGCCTGCCGGAAGCCTTGCGCACGCTGCATCGCCCACCACCGTCGTTACAGCTTAGCGATCTGGAAACCGGGCAGCATCCGGCGCAGCGACGCCTGATTCTGGAAGAGCTACTGGCGCATAACCTGAGCATGCTGGCGCTGCGTGCCGGCGCGCAGCGTTTTCACGCCCAGCCGCTTAGCACGAACGATTCACTGAAGAATCAGCTGCTGGCCGCATTGCCGTTCAAACCAACGGGTGCGCAGGCGCGCGTGGTGGCGGAGATAGAACGCGACATGGCGCTCGATGTGCCAATGATGCGTCTGGTGCAGGGCGACGTCGGTTCCGGTAAAACGCTGGTCGCCGCACTGGCTGCGCTACGCGCCATTGCGCACGGCAAACAGGTGGCGTTGATGGCGCCGACAGAACTGCTGGCCGAGCAGCATGCCAGTAACTTCCGCAACTGGTTTGCACCGCTTGGTATTGAAGTGGGCTGGCTGGCAGGTAAACAGAAGGGAAAAGCGCGCCTGGCGCAGCAGGAAGCCATCGCCAGCGGGCAGGTACAGATGGTGGTCGGCACCCACGCGATTTTCCAGGAGCAGGTACAATTTAACGGGCTGGCGCTGGTGATTATCGATGAACAGCACCGCTTCGGCGTCCATCAACGTCTGGCGCTGTGGGAAAAAGGTCAGCAGCAGGGGTTCCACCCGCATCAGTTAATCATGACCGCAACGCCGATCCCCCGCACCCTGGCAATGACCGCCTATGCCGATCTCGATACCTCCGTGATTGATGAGCTACCGCCGGGTCGCACACCTGTCACTACCGTTGCCATCCCGGACACCCGTCGTAGCGATATTATCGATCGCGTCCGCAATGCCTGTACCCAGGAAGGCCGCCAGGTATACTGGGTCTGTACGTTGATTGAAGAGTCAGATTTGTTAGAAGCCCAGGCTGCGGAAGCGACATGGGAAGAGCTCAGGCTCGCCTTACCGGAGTTGAAGATTGGTCTGGTTCATGGGCGGATGAAACCCGCAGAGAAGCAGGCGGTGATGGCGGCCTTTAAGCAAGGTGAGCTGCACCTGCTGGTCGCGACAACGGTGATTGAAGTCGGGGTGGATGTCCCCAACGCCAGCCTGATGATTATCGAAAACCCGGAACGGTTAGGTCTGGCGCAATTACACCAGTTGCGTGGACGCGTGGGCCGTGGCGCGGTGGCCTCCCATTGCGTACTACTCTACAAATCACCGCTCTCGAAAACCGCACAGAAGCGCCTTCAGGTCTTACGGGACAGCAACGACGGCTTTGTGATTGCGCAAAAGGATTTAGAGATTCGCGGCCCCGGTGAACTGCTGGGCACGCGTCAGACGGGTAACGCCGAGTTCAAAGTGGCGGATTTGCTGCGCGATCAGGCCATTATCCCGGATGTTCAACGCATCGCCCGTCACATTCACGAACATTATCCGCAACAGGCAACCGCCCTGATTGAACGCTGGATGCCCGAAACCGAGCGTTATTCCAACGCCTGATAACCCCTGCCCGAGACCGTTTGTAAAATTTATAAATGCAATCGTTTGCTTTTACCATCTGGTCAGATAAAATCACCGTTTTTCCACCATGGGATTGCCTCTGATGTCTGTTAACACCGTCGAGTCGGCAAATGCGCAACCGGTTGCGCAGACGCAAAACAGCGAACTGATTTACCGCCTTGAAGATCGCCCGCCGCTCCCTCAAACCCTGTTTGCCGCCTGTCAGCACCTGCTGGCAATGTTCGTCGCGGTCATCACGCCAGCGCTGTTAATCTGCCAGGCGCTCGGTTTACCGGCACAAGATACTCAACACATTATCAGTATGTCGCTGTTCGCCTCCGGTGTGGCCTCAATTATTCAAATCAAAGCATGGGGGCCGGTCGGTTCAGGGTTGTTATCTATTCAGGGCACCAGTTTTAACTTCGTCGCCCCGCTGATTATGGGCGGCACCGCGCTGAAAACCGGCGGAGCGGACGTCCCCACCATGATGGCAGCGCTATTCGGCACGCTGATGCTGGCAAGCTGCACCGAGATGGTTCTCTCCCGCATACTGCATCTGGCGCGCCGCATTATCACACCGCTGGTCTCCGGCGTGGTGGTGATGATTATCGGTCTGTCGCTGATCCAGGTGGGTTTAACATCCATTGGCGGCGGCTATGCCGCAATGAGCGACAACACCTTTGGCGCGCCCAAAAACCTGATGCTGGCAGGCGTTGTACTGGCGCTGATCATCCTGCTTAACCGCCAGCGCAACCCCTACCTGCGCGTGGCCTCGCTGGTGATCGCGATGGCGGCAGGCTATCTGCTGGCCTGGTTTATGGGAATGCTGCCGGAAAACACCACACCGGCAACACAAGACTTAATCATGGTGCCCACGCCGCTGTACTACGGTCTGGGCATTGACTGGAACCTGCTGCTGCCGCTGATGCTGGTCTTTATGATCACCTCGCTGGAGACCATCGGCGATATCACCGCCACCTCCGATGTCTCCGAGCAGCCGGTCTCCGGGCCGCTGTATATGAAGCGTCTGAAAGGCGGCGTGCTGGCTAACGGCCTGAACTCTTTTGTTTCTGCCGTGTTCAATACCTTCCCCAACTCCTGTTTCGGGCAGAATAACGGCGTGATTCAGTTGACCGGCGTGGCCAGCCGCTATGTCGGCTTTGTGGTAGCGTTGATGCTGATCCTGCTCGGCCTGTTCCCGGCGGTAAGCGGCTTTGTGCAGCACATTCCTGAACCAGTGCTCGGCGGCGCCACGCTGGTGATGTTCGGCACCATCGCCGCTTCCGGCGTGCGTATCGTCTCCCGTGAACCGCTGAACCGCCGCGCTATCCTGATTATCGCGCTGTCGCTGGCTGTCGGCCTGGGCGTTTCTCAGCAGCCGCTGATCCTGCAATTTGCGCCAGACTGGGTGAAAAACCTGCTCTCCTCCGGCATTGCCGCTGGGGGCATCACCGCTATCGTTCTGAACCTGATTTTCCCGCCAGAGAAGCCGTAAGCGAAATGCGGCGATGATCGACAATCATCGCCGCTGTAACGCTCTTTCACCATTCCCGCCTTGAGGATTGCGCGTAAATCGTGCATAACTCAGATGTGTGCACTTCGCGGGATGGAAGACCATGAAATTTATTGGAAAGCTGATTCTCTACATATTGATTGCCCTTTTGGTGGTGATCCTCGGCCTCTATTTTCTGCTGCAAACCCGCTGGGGCGCGGAGCATGTAAGCGCCTGGATATCAGAGAACAGCGGGTACAGCCTGACATTTGATGTCATGGATCACCGCTTCTCCGCACCGTCCCACGTTTTGCTTGAGAACGTTACGTTTGGCCGGGATGGCCAGCCCGCCACGTTAGTCGCGAAAACGGTGGATATCGGCCTGAGCAGTCGCCAGATAACCGATCCCCTGCACGTCGACGCCATCCTGTTGCAGGACGGCACGCTCAATATCTCCCCGCAGACCGCACCGCTTCCTGTTCAGGCTGACCGCCTGCAATTACAGAACATGGCGCTTAACAGCCCGGGCGGTGAGTGGAACCTGAGCGCTCAGCGCGTTAACGGCGGCGTGGTTCCCTGGCGTCCCGAAGCGGGCAAGGTATTGGGGAATAAGGCACAGATCCAGCTCAGCGCTGGTTCACTCACGCTGAATGATGTTCCCGCGACCAACGTGCTGGTTGAAGGCAGCATTGATAAGGAACAGATAATCTTAAGCAACATTGGCGCAGACATTGCGCGCGGTGCCTTAACCGGCGTGGCGCGACGCAACGCGGACGGCAGTTGGGTGGTGGAAAATCTGCGTCTGAACGACATCCGGCTACAAAGCGATAAATCGCTGACCGACTTTTTTGCCCCGCTCACCGCTATCCCGTCTCTGCAAATTGGCCGTCTTGAAGTGACCGATGCCCGCCTGCAAGGCCCGGACTGGGCAGTAACCGACCTCGATCTCAGTTTGCGCAACCTGACGTTCAGCAAAGATGACTGGCAGACGCAAGAGGGCAAACTGTCGATGAATGCCAGCGAGTTCATCTACGGTTCTCTGCATTTCTTCGATCCCATTCTGAATGCCGAATTCTCACCGCAGGGCATTGCGCTACGCCAGTTCACGACCCGCTGGGAAGGCGGTATGGTCAGAACATCCGGCAACTGGCTGCGTAATGGCAAAGCGCTAATCCTCGACGATGCCGCCATTGCCGGGCTGGAATACACGCTGCCGGAAAACTGGAAGCAACAGTGGATGAAACCTCTGCCAGGCTGGTTAAACAGCCTGACGCTGAAAAAATTCAGCGCCAGTCGCAACCTGGTGATTGATATCGACCCGGCTTTCCCGTGGCAGCTCACCGCGCTGGATGGTTATGGCGCGAATCTGGGACTGGTGCAGAACCATCAATGGGGTATATGGAGCGGGAACGCAACGCTTAACGCGGCAGCCGCGACGTTTAACCGAGTGGACGTGCGTCGCCCCTCCCTGGCGCTGGCGGCAAACAGCAGCACAGTTAACATCAACGAGCTGAGCGCATTTACGGAGAAAGGGCTGTTAGAAGCCACGGCCAGCGTTTCACAACTCCCCCAGCGCCAGACAAAAGTCAGCCTGAACGGACGCGGCGTGCCAATGAACGTATTGCAGCAATGGGGATGGCCTGCGCTGCCCATTTCCGGCGACGGCAACATCCAGCTTACCGCCAGCGGTAATATCCAGGCGGACGCCCCACTGAAGCCAACGGTAAACGGTCAGTTGCACGCGGTAAACGCCGATAAACAGCAGGTGACGCAAATAATGCGGGCAGGCGTTGTGTCAGGAGCGGAAGTCACGCAACCACAGCCTGCGCAATAGTGTGTTTTGCCCGGTGGCGCTACGCGTACCGGGCCTGTGACAGGTTTTCTCACGAAACGTCGCATGGACGTTATGTGTACTCATAATTCCCAAAAGATATGAAAACAGGTAACTCATGGATTTTGTGAAGATTTATATGAAACCGATCATGGTAAGGCGAAAGGCTGATGAAAAAAGTGAGTGGGGGGATGTGGAAACCTTGAGAAAGTAGCTATAATGCGCCCCGCCTCCATGTAGCAATGTGGGCGCGGAAGATCGTCGTCTCCGGTGAGGCGGCTGGACTTCAAATCCAGTTGGGGCCGCCAGCGGTCCCGGGCAGGTTCGACTCCTGTGATCTTCCGCCAAAGTTCCTCACTCTTCCCCTGGGTCTTAAGCCAATTCCCCAAACTCATTCCTTCATTGCGACCTGATCTTTAAACGCCCTCACCCATTATTAAGAAATCGATTATGGCTGTATCGTCCTGACGGCCTGGAGCGAACGGGAGAAAACATTACCTGGTGAACTAAAAGAAGCACAACCGCAGTTAAAAAGGATTAAGGGCGCGCTGATTCCCCTCGTCATATTGTGCGCCGGATGGCGCTTACGCTTATCCGGCCTACAAAATACAAACGGCAACGCATATCGCCTTCACATCGGGGGGAGTTCCAGCCTTTCGCAGCGCGCTTTTACCGCTTCGTGCAGCAGGCGGACTGCCGTCGAAAGCTGTTTGCGGTGCGGGCAGATCATGCTCAGCGGGACTTTCTCTCCCTGATAATCTGGCATCAGGCGCTGCAATCGCCCGTCACGCACATCTTCAGAGACATCAAGCCAGGATTTATACGCCATCCCCTCTCCGGCGATAGCCAGCCGCCGGATAACTTCAGCATCATCGCTCATCATGGTGCCGTTGACCTGTACGCTGCTGACGTCACCGTTGCGGATGAACGTCCAGCGGTCATGCAGGCGTCCGCGCAAGACGAACGTTAACGCATTCAGATTCGCTAAATCATCGGGATGACGTGGATCGCCGTGTTGCGCGACCCAGTCCGGCGAAGCCACCAGCACACGCCGGTTATCGGGGGAGACGGGCAGCGCGATGTAAGAAGCATCTTCCGTATTGCCGTAACGGAACGCGACATCAACCGGATCTTTAAATACATCGGCGACCTGATCGGAGAAAAACACCCGCAGGCGCAACGCAGGGTGGCGATGGCGAAACGACTGGAATACCGGGAGCAGTAAATTGCGCCCAAGATCGGAGGGCACGGCGATTTGCAGCGTACCGGAGATCTCATCTTCCGGCGTCTGAATTTTTTGCAGCCCGGCGTGCATCACCTCAAGCATCTGCCTGGCGTAAGGCAACCAGACCTCGCCTTCCGGCGTCAGCCGTAAGCTGCGGGTCGAGCGTGCGAACAGGCGAATGTTTAACGTAGACTCCAGCCGTTTGATGGCGGAACTGACCTGGGCAGGCTGTACCCCGGCTTCCCGCGCCGCATCGCTAAAACTGTTTAGCGCCGCCGCGCGAACAAACAACGTGAGATCTTCAAGCCGGAACATTTTCACTCCCCGAATATAAGTCCTGTCATCGTGAGGCTATTTTTCCCGTTCTGCTGGCGGTTTACCATCGAATTATACAAACGATAAACCTGTTCCCACACCGGAGACGTTATGAAAGCCATCGCAATTACCCGCGCCGCGCCAGAAGGCAGCAATATTGAGTTTTTACAGGACATTGACCTCCCTGTTCCGGTCGCCGCCGGACATGACCTGCTGGTTGAGGTGAAAGCCATCTCCGTTAACCCGGTCGATACCAAAGTACGCGCGGGTTTTAACGCAGGGACCCCGCGCGTGCTGGGCTGGGATGCCACAGGCGTAGTGAAATCAGTCGGCGAGGCGGTGACATTGTTCGCACCGGGGGATGAAGTCTGGTATGCCGGCGCGTTGGGCCGTCCGGGAAGCAACAGCGAGTTCCAGCTTGTTGATGAGCGCATCGTCGCGTTGAAACCCAAAACGCTGGATAATGCCGCCGCAGCAGCGCTGCCGCTAACCTCGATCACCGCATGGGAAATGTTGTTTGACCGCCTCGGCATTGAAGAAGGCGGCAACGAAGGGGATACGTTGCTGATTGTCGGCGCCGCAGGCGGCGTGGGCTCCATCCTGACGCAGCTGGCCCGCAAACTCACCCGACTGACGGTAATCGGCACCGCGTCGCGCCCGGAAAGCCAGAAATGGGTACGCGAAGCCGGTGCGCATCATGTCATCGACCATAGCAAACCGCTAACGGAAGAGCTGGCGCGGATCGGCATCAACACGGTGACGCACGTCGCCAGCCTGACCCACACTGATAAGCATTACCCGCAGCTCATCGAAGCCCTGGCGCCGCAGGGTAAGCTGGCGCTGATAGACGATCCGGCAACGCTCGATGCACGACCGCTGAAAACAAAGAGTATTTCGCTGCACTGGGAGTTTATGTTTACCCGCTCAATGTTTGAAACCGACGATATGCTCGCCCAGCATCAGCTACTGACCCGCGTGGCGCAGCTTATTGATGCTAAGGTGATTCACACCACGCTGGGCGAACATTACGGAGCCATCAACGCGGCGAATATTCAGAAAGCGCACGCACAGCTTGAAACGGGCCGCTCCGTCGGCAAGATTGTGCTGGAAGGCTTCTGATAAGCCCCCCAGGGACGAGAAAGTCGCCCCTGCTTTTTTATACGCCTCGTAAAACTATATGAACGGGTTGTCTCTTCCGGGACGAAATCGCTATGCTTGCCGCATCGCCCCTCTACCGCTAACGCCCATGATCAAAACGCTGCACATCGAAAACTACCGCTCGATTCGCCATCAGTCTCTGGAACTGGAACAGCTCAATATCGTCTTCGGCCCTAACGGCACCGGAAAGTCGAATATCTATAAGGCGATTCACCTGATGCACAGTGCGGCACAGGGGCAGTTCTCACAGGCGCTGGCGAACGAAGGCGGCATTCTGAAGGTATTCTGGGCCGGGAAAACGCGCAGCGACCAGTTGCGGCGCATGACTCTGGCGGTAGAAACAGAAACCTATGAATACGAGTTACAGGTAGGGTTTGTCGAGAAGCTCCCCTACCCGTCGCAGTTCGATCTCGACCCGGTCATCAAAGAGGAGTCTGTCTGGTTGAGCGGACACGCTCGCCGCCCCTCCTCACAGTTGATGAAACGTAAAAACCAGGTCGTATTCCTCAATAATATCCATCACGAGAAAGTCACCCACAGCGGCACGCTGTATGAGAACGAGTCGGTATTCGGCCAGTTGGGAGAGCCACACCTCTACCCGGAGGTGTCGCAGATGCGAGAAATGCTGCGCAACTGGCGCTTTTATCATGAGTTTTCAGTCTCGTCTGGTTCTGCGATTCGTGTTCCGCAGGTGGGATTCCGCTCACCGGTTCTGGCCAGCGACGGAGCAAACCTGGCGGCAGCGTTCCAGACAATCGTCGAGATTGGCGATGAACTGCTGCTGATGCGGATTCTCGATCGGGCATTTCCCGGTTGCGTGTTCTACAGCGATAACAGCGGCGGCCGCTTTCGCCTGATGATGAAACGCGAAGGGTTGACCCGTCCGCTGGAACCTGCGGAGTTCTCGGATGGCACGCTACGTTTCCTGTGCCTGGCCGTAGCGCTGTTAAGCCCGCGACCGCCAGCTTTTATCGCGCTCAACGAACCGGAAAACAGCCTGCATCCGCAGATGTTGCCCGCCCTCGCCCAACTGATCGCCGAAGCCAGCCGCCATTCGCAAATCTGGCTCACCAGTCATTCGCCTGAACTGGCCAATCTGATCGAGAAACATGCCGCGTTTTCGCTGTATCAACTGGCGATGGAGGACGGTGAAACACAGCTTACCCGACTGTCGTAAAAGTGGGCGATGCTAACGCCCGTCTCGTTTGTGCCGCCATCTCTGCTATGATGCCTGCACATAAAAAAGACAAAACACCATGTTGAGGAAAAAATGGGGTCCACCAGAAGAGGGATGCTGAACGTCCTGATTGCCGCCGTATTATGGGGAAGTTCAGGGGTTTGCGCGCAGTACATTATGGAACAAAGCCAGATGTCGTCGCAGTTTCTGACCATGACGCGTCTGATATTCGCCGGGTTAATTCTGCTGATGCTCTCGTTTGTTCACGGCGACAAAGTATTTTCCATTTTCAAAAACCGCCAGGACGCCCTAAGCCTGCTGTTCTTTTCCATCATGGGGGCGCTTACCGTACAGCTCACCTTCCTGCTCACCATTGAGAAATCCAATGCCGCCACCGCAACGGTGCTGCAATTTTTATCGCCGACGATTATCGTGGCGTGGTTCTCGCTGGTACGGAAAGCGCGCCCCGGCATTCTGGTGCTGACGGCCATTCTCACCTCTCTTATTGGCACCTTTTTGCTGGTAACACACGGTAATCCGACATCGCTGTCTATCTCGCCTGCCGCGCTATTCTGGGGGATTGCCTCCGCGTTTGCCGCAGCGTTTTATACGACCTGGCCCTCTACGCTGATCGCGCGTTACGGCACGCTTCCTGTCGTTGGCTGGAGCATGTTGATCGGCGGCGTGATATTGCTGCCCTTCTATGCCGGGCAGGGAACGGATTTTGTGGTCAGCGGCAGCCTGATTCTGGCGTTTTTCTATCTGGTGGTCATCGGCACATCGCTGACTTTCAGCCTGTATCTGAAAGGGGCGCAAATGATTGGCGGGCCGAAAGCGAGCATTCTGAGCTGCGCGGAACCGCTAAGCAGCGCGTTGTTATCGCTGCTGTTGCTGGGCATCAGCTTCACCCTGCCGGACTGGCTTGGTACATTGCTGATCCTCTCGTCGGTGGTGCTGATTTCAATGGATTCCCGCCGTCGCGCCCGGGCGGCATAAGGCAAAAGAGTGGACTCCAATAATCTGGTCCACTCTTTTATCGCTTATAATGTCGCGTTAATGTTTATTAGCCTTTTGTATAATCTGCAATTTTTCTGGTCGATAAGCTTACGCGTCAGCGCCCAGCGCTCCCGATAAACCAGTTTATCGCTCACATTTAATTCCAGTGCGATTTCTTTAACCGACATGCCTTGTAAGAGATGAAACACAATTTGCTGCTCACGCAGCGTGAACAAGAAACTACTTGAACGGCATTTTCTATTGCCATTAATTACCGCATTACAATGCACCATGAAAGCATCCATGCGCTCCCTGACCACCGTAAGGCCATGCAGTCCGGCGACCGAAAGAAAAGAGGTATGGTCAGGGTTATACATATCGACAAAAAAGAGTATATGATTAAAACGCATTCGCTTTATCTCTTCCCCTTTTGCCGAGAGGGTAATATCGTGTTCGAGCGTGCGACTGCGTTGTTTATACGTCGCATCAAACCGCAATGAAAACGGAATAAAATTACTGTACTTATCGATCAGGTGAAAGGGTATATCTTCATTAAGCCCCATTTTCAATCCTGATTCATGCAGGGCATCTTCAAAAAGTGTATGAATGGCAATACCATCATAAATATTTTTTGTCAGGTAAATAAATTTAAAACGTAAGGATGAAGGGTTAAAATTAAGCATAACGTTATCCTTCGCATTAGTAGTTATAGGTATTGACCACGCCATAATCATCAATCCATGAGAGTGTTTTGACTGTGCCCTCCCCTTTTGTGTTTTTGGGTAAAACAACCGTTTTAGTTGACAATGGTGCCCAAAGACCATCATCAGGTAATTGCTTTATTTCTGTACCGTCATTCAACGTAAGATCCATTAATGTTACGTACAAAGGTGAGTTATTATTTACTAACAGGCAGCGTTTTCCTCCACAATCAGATAAAGAGATGTGTAATTCTTTTATACTTTCCTCAAGGGTGATTGCTGCCAGTGCAGTGGGCCGCCAGAATAACTTCACCCGAGTACGAAAAGCGACCTGTAGCGCGCTCTTCTCCGCTTTACTATCAGCCACAGGAGGGACTTCCAGCGTGTTCAGCCAGAATAAAGATTCTCTGTCAGCAGGTAATGTATGCTGGTCGCCAGTAAACTGTATCCGCACCGCCCGGGATGTTTTTCCTTCAAGCCGAAAAATCGGAGGTAAAATGATAAACGGTGTTTTAATCTCCTCGGGACGATCAAAAATATTGTCTTTTTCAGTCCACAACTGCAATAAAACGGGTTTCAGCCCTTCATTGTAAATAGTAAATGATGTTTCGCGCGCCTTTTCATTAATTATCACTCGCGTGTAATTAATATACGTTGCCGACATAGCCGATGACGGCAATAAAAGTAAAATCAGGAAGTGGTTCAGAACATATTTTAGCCGTTTCGCCATGCCCCCTCCTCTATTTATAGACAAGGGTGAATGTCACTGCACCTCTGACATCGCCAGAAGAGACATTTGCCGCAGTCTGATATAAACCGGCACGCAGTGGCACGGTATAATTCGCATTGTCCTGAGCCGGATCATAATCCGTCAGGAGATATGCCGTATTAAACGACAGAGGGATATTCTGATCGTCCAACAACTGGATACCCACGCCGCTCGCCGTTGAGGTGCTCGCCAGCGCAAAAACACCGTTGGCGTTATCAATAATGGCCGTGGTCGGCGTAAACAAATAGCTGATGCTCGATAACCCTGCCGGGCATTTTGTAAAGTTCAGATTAAAATCAGTACGCGCAGCGGTATAACCTATGCCACTAAAATCAGTTCGGCTAACAGCCGGTAAATTAACCGTGACATCCGACGTCGTACAGGTTCCCCCGGTGGTGGATATGATCAGCCCTCCCGCCAGAAAATCAGCGATCATATAGGTGCCGCTGCCAACAGACGTACTGCCCCCGTATGTCTGGTAGTGTCGCATATACATCGGGTCAAAGACGGAAGTGCTGCCTGCGGTTAACGATGTCGAGGTTTTTACAAAACGGATTTGGACATCCACGCCGAGATTCCATGAACTTCCATCGCCTGTCACCGTAAATAACTGCGAAGGCGTCTGCTGCCCTCCGCTCGCAATAGTAAGAGGATACCAGTCGCTGGTTTGCCCTTTTACCGTATAGCGCCAGCGAGCGATATACCCCAGCCCGGTTTTTACCGTCGTGTTATAGACAGTATACGTTTGCCCATCGACCTGGGTAGTTCCCCAAACGGTGTAGGGGGGATACCCCTGTACCGCCATCGGGATGGCGTAGCTTTGATAATTGGTACGATGAGAGCAGGTCCATGCCGTCGGGTTGTAAGAGGTCGCCCAGGTCCCCAGCAAATCACCGACGGCAGCATCTTTACCCACCTGTACGGTCGTAGAGTCAAAGTACTGGTAGTAGCCATTGGTACGCTCACAGTTCACCCACGTCCCGTCCGCTCGCGCCACGCCGCACATCGCCGCCAGTGCCAGAAAAGAGAGGGCAACGCCCGTTACGATAGTTTTCATCTTTCACTCCTTAATTACTGGCATACCGCATCAGCCCGACGTAAGTCGGCGACATCTGCGCTTTTCTGCTCTGATAAGCGGTAACTGAACTGGCACTCCTGACCCGATCCACTTCCCCATTTCACGCGCAATTTGCCCGCCAGATTCTTAACGCGCGCAAAACTTTGCCCGCCCTGGGCGATGTAACCGACAGTATTGCCGCGCTCATCGACCACATCGGCGCCAAAAGGCAGCACATCACCGGCATGGCGGAGAGTGAAAAGCACGGAATACCCTGTATCCGTGGCGTATTTCATCAACACCACGGCGCCTGCGGTAGGGACGCTGTTCTGGCTGGTGACGTCCAGGGAGATATCATTCGATAACCCCCGGGGATCGAGCTCAATCGTGTTCTGGCGATAGGGTGAGAGGTAAGGCACTGCGGCATTACCATTGCGGTTAAGGCTAAGGCTGCTGTTGTTTGCCACCTTTGCGCCGCCCGCATGTTCCGCTTCAATGACCGCCATGGTGTCCCCCATGATCGGCGTCAGCACAACGCCATTTTGCCAGGCGACAACACCGCCAGAGAGGTTCATGCCGTATTGCTGGTAGCCCTGGCCTGCTGAGAAACTGCCGCCCATGCTGGTCCACGGCGAAGTCCAGTTACCACTGACGCCGCCCGTGGTTTTATTGCTGCTATGGTCGTAGTCATCCTGATTGACGAACGCGCCCCAGTTATACTGACGGTTCTCCCCGGAGGTGCCGGCGATTGAGTTTTGCAGCCCCCGATGCCCGCTTTCCTGAACATAGGTGGTACTGAGATAAGCCGAGCGCGCGCTGTTCCCTAACGGCAGGGAAATCCCTATCGCGATTTTGTTATCCCATTTGTCTTTCACTAAATCGCGGGTACGGCTGGCGTTGAGGTTAAAATTGAACCACTTGAACGCATTGGTGTAACCCAACTGATACTCGGTATCACGCCCGCTTTTGTTCCAGTAATCCTGAGTGCTGGCACTGAGATTAATGCTCCCAAGCGTCTCGGAAATAGTTTGCGTTGCGCTGAGTTGCAGACGATTCTTGCGGTTAATGCTGCTGGAATAAGCCCCTTTATTTGTCCGCTCTAAATCACGCATCAACATCGCATCGTCAATATCGTAATAACCGGAGCTGGAATAGCGATAGCTCGCCAGGGTGATATTGGTATCAACGACGGGCAGAATCCTGGCAAATGAAAAGCGGATGCTCTGGCCTTCACGCTTACTGTTATCCACAAGCGTCGTTCGCGCATGTGTTATGTCAGCAGAAAGCGCGCCAATGAGCGTATTGAGCGCGACGCCACCTGCGACCGATTGATAATCCTCCCCGCCCATCGCACCGGTGTAAGTGGTCAGTAAGTTAGTAAAACCATGACGGAATGTCCCCATCGCAATCTGTGGTTTCTCATTCACGGAGGTATTCCGATAGCGCCCCGCCATCAGCGAATAGCGACTGGTTCCCGGGCGGAGCAGTTCAGCGATGGAAGCATAGGTCACGGTAAAACTGTGCTCACTCCCATCTGCCTCTTTAATCGTTACCAGCAGATCGCCGCCGGTGCCATTGGGGTACAGGTCATCAATACGGAACGCGCCAGGCGGAACCGTCGTTTGATAGATACGCGCGCCGCGCTGACTCACGCTGACGAGTGCGTTGGTGTTTGCAACTCCGGTAATAACTGGCGCATAGCCTCGCTGGGAATCCTCATACATACGATCGTCAGAAGTCAGCATTACGCCCCGAAAACCAACGCTGTCGAAGACCTGGCCATCCGTGGTGGAATCACCCATCACCAGTTTGCTGCGCAGCGGAATAATGCCGCGCTCAAGATAAGTGCTGGTTGAGTCATAATGCCAACCCTGATCGTTGTTCCAGTTGAAAACACCGCGATAGCGTAAGCGCCAGGCATCCCAATTGAGCCCTCCCATCAGGCTCAGATACTGAGATGACATAGAGTCCGTTCCAGACATCTCTGCATGCCATGCGTTGTAATCATATTGCAACGTCGCAGCAGGAATACCGTTATCCCATAATTCAGGATTAACATAGCCGCGAACCTGGCGAAGCAGCCATATCTGAGGCGCCTGCACATTGATGCGCTGTGTCGTCACATCGTAATAAGCTGTTAAATCAGAAGATATATCACCAATACGCACACAACTTTCATTATTCTTTAACGACTGGCGCAGCATTGGATCAATTTTATCAATATCGATTCCCAGCGTTGATATCAGCTTCAGCGTAAAACACGGTTTGGCTACCACGGCATTGCTTTTATCATTTTCGAACTTAACTTCACCACGCCCTCGCCATTTGTCGTTCACATACAGATCGACATTATATTGTCCCTGCGGAACCGGGTTTCCCTGAGAATAGTTGCTAACATCAATCGCTGAGCGTAAAAAATCACTATTAAATTGCACTTCATCATTTTCAGCGAAGGCAACCTGAACAGAAATAAAAGATAAAACAACGAATTGAGCAATGCGGGTTAATCTCAGAGGACAAGAAATAACGTTATGGGCTACTTTGTAATTTTTGCTCATTTGTTGTTTCTCCACCATAATCATTTATTACACTGTAAAAAACTGAAGCACCGCTCAATTGCGTCGATTTTTTATTAGCGAGCGGAAATACTATTTCGCTTTTTGGCTTCACCATACGCTGGGGGAAGTTTTCTACAGCAGCTAATACAGCTGACCCTGTTGTTCGACGAATCTCAACCTTGCTGAAAGTGATGTAATAGGGAGAGTCGTTTACTACTTTTATGTTGTTCCCTTGTTGGTATATTTTTAATTCTTTATAAGACTGTAATGGTGTTGGTTGCAGATTATCCGGGCGATAGAATAATTTTATTCGGGTACGAAATGCCAATTGCATATGCGTTTTGCCCGACGTTGAATCCTGTGCTTTTGGCGGAATTTCCAGCATGTTGAACCAAAACAAGGACTCCCTGTCCTGCGGCAATGACGGGTTCGTCGCCATGATTCGCACAGCTTGCCCTTTCGCCGGATCAATACGAACAACGGGAGGAGCAATGAGGAACGGAACCGTGATCTCCCCAGGCTTTGCATTTGGGTTACCATCATCCATCCATATTTGTAAAAGATAAGGATTATTCCCCCGGTTTTTTAACTGTACCGTTGATTCCTTGTCTTTTGCATTAAATACAATGCGTGTTCCGTTAATCACAACGTCAGCCATAGCATTCAGTGAGAACGCCGAAAATAACAATACCAGCCCGGAAGATAATATCTTTAACATCTCATCACCTCATAATCAGGAGTAAAGGACGCCGCCTTTACTCCTGTCTTTATTACTCGTAAACCATGGTGTAATCGACCTGAGTCGTTACAGAACCCGCAGTAGATGCGCCAGTAGCATAATATTGCGCAAAGTAATTCAGCGTACCGTTTCCAGAAGAGATATCGACAGGGATATCATTCTGGCCATTCGCTACTGAAGCCCCTGCAACAATGGCGTCACGATCGGCGTTTAATAATTGAACCTGCACGTTAGTCGCTGCATCTGCCGCTGCTGAATCAATGTTCAGACGACCGGTTGTGCTATCAACATAAGCGCCAGGTTCGAAGTAGGTGCTGGCGGTATTTAAAGATGTTCCTGAGCAGTTACTCAGCGAGATAGTGAACGGCGTAGCACCTGCCGTTGCGCCTGCTGCGCCGAGCGTAGTAGACGAAACGGTTGGCAGCGTTACCGTTGCATCATTACTGCCACCGTCGACAGAAATAGTACAAGTTGTATCAGTAATTTGTCCGTTAATTGTAATAGTTCCATCCACCGCAAATGCTGAAGCAGTAAATGCTGAAGTGATAACCATTGCTAACGCGGATAACGCATAATTATATTTACGCATAATAAATTCCCCTGGTGTTGTTGATATAAATGAACGACGTATTGAATGTGTTATTAAGGCAAAACAAACCTCACCCCATTATCAAAAATGAGTACTGAATAACACCTTCCGGTTCCATTGACATAATATACGCAAAACTTTCATCCGCAATATTAGGATTTTTCAACCAAAAGAAATCAAATCCAAATGCTTACAGGAAAATAAAGTACCGCATAATATCTGCGCTATTCACCATGCAAAATATATCGATAACCAGGTTTTTATAAGACAGTATCAGTTAAAAAAAGATAAAATTTTATAAATCCAATAAATTGATCCAGATCACTGCGCAACTCAAAACAGTCGAAATTTAAACATATAAAAAACACAATAAAAACCAAATATCAAACAAACAAAAACAAAACGATCACATTTATTGCTGCATTATTAGCCAGAAAACACCACTTTTAGAATTACGAGAATAATCCTGACAATACGACTAAAGTATTTTATATAATTTATTAATAATTAATGAGTTATTACAAACAAATCATTTTTTTAATTTTTTGCAAGAATAATCCTATTTAGATTCTAAACGTAACTATTGTTAAGCTAAGGTTACAATACATACCATTTCCAGGAATTTTACCGGAACGATCTTTTCTTTTAATCACCTACTATTTCTCAGTATAAAAATCTAAAGATTGCTTACCACAACCTTACAAAAAAGGACAATCCACTATTAGAATCGGCTTTTTTGAGCACAAAAAAGAATGGAAGGGGAAAGTTTGTTGAAAACTCCGAACGGGGAAAAAAGAAGAGAAATTTCGCTATTGTCGTTAAGCGGGAAATACCATGCTGCATGTTATCGCCAGAAAAGAGTCTCTGGCGATAAAGTTCATTTAACTTAAAGCGTTACCGATCACCACCCCGGCACCGCGCCACCGTTAAAGATAGTCTCTGCGGCTTTCGCAACTTCCGGCGACTGATAAGACTGTAAAAACGCTTTCACATTTTCAGCATCTTTGTTGTCTTCCCGCGCCACCAGTATGTTCACATACGGCGAGTTTTTATCTTCGATAAAGACGCTGTCATGTACCGGCGAAAGTCCGGTTTGCTGGATGTAGGTGGTGCTAATGATCGCCACATCCACTTTCGCATCGTCCAGTACGCGCGGCAGCTGCGCGCCTTCCAGCTCCATAATATTCAGATGACGTGGGTTGTCGGTGATATCCAGCGCCGTTGGTAACAGACCTTTCCCCTCTTTCAGGGTAATCAACTTCTCTTTTTGCAGCAGCAGGAGCGCACGCCCGAGGTTAGTCGGATCGTTAGGAATGGCGATCGTCGCCCCGTCTTTCAGTTGATCAACCGTTTTAATTTTTTTCGAGTAGCCCGCCATCGGGAAAACAAAGGTGTTGCCTACCGCTACCAGCGTGTAGTTATGGGCTTTGTTATCTTGTTCGAGGAACGGTCGATGCTGGAACACGTTGGCGTCCAGTTCGCCGTGATTGGTCGCATCGTTAGGCAGCAATGAACCGCTGAATCCTACCAGTTCCACATCAAGACCGTACTTCTCTTTGGCGACTTTCTTCGCGACTTCCGCCACATCCTGCTCGGCGCCGTTAATCACGCCGACTTTGATGTGTTTCGCATCGCTGCTTTGCTGATCGCACCCCGCCAGCAATATGCCCGCCAACAGTACCGCCGCCCCTGCCCGTAAATGAGGTATCGTCAATTTCACGTTTTTATCCTTATTAAATAACCATCTGATGGGTAATGAAATGACTATAGCGGGAAGGCCGCTGCGGTTTAAAAAACGAAAAGGCATCAGCAAGAAGAAAAAGGCATATACAAAAGCCCGGTGGCGCGAACGCTTGCCGGGCCTACGTAAACTACGCCATCAAACCAGCGCTTTCACGATCTCCATTAACCTGACGATATCGTCAGGCCGGGTGTTTCCGGTTTGCGGATCGATAATCGAGCTGTAAACATGCGGCATCACGCGCGGCACGCCCGCCTCCAGACAGGTTTGCAAAATAACGCCGAAATTTTCCAGGGAAATGCCGCCGGTCGGTTCGATCAGCGTCATCCCGTTGCGGGCTGCGCTGGTTGCCAGCACATACAGCTCCGGTAACGACGTCTCGCCGCCCATCGGGAAAAACTTCGCCGCGTGCGCCCCCATATCCTGCATCATGCGTACCGCTGCATCGCAGGAAACGCGGGCCGGCGTCCCCTGGCTGCTGCAAACGCCAGTGGAGATAAGCACCTCGCCCGGCGTGCCTGTCGGGCTGACCAGCGCGTTGATATGCGTTTTCTCGCCGCCCGTTGCCGCCAGCGCGCCAGCGGCAAAACCACATCCGGTAAAGGTCTGGTTGACGTGCGCCGGGTGTACCTTTGCAGCAATCATCGCCGCCTTATAGTATTGCGCCGGATCGCCCGCTCCCAGCCCTACGGAGATGCACGGCACCTCTGCCATCCAGCGTTTTACCTCCTGAACACCGTCCTCCACTGAGGCAAACTGTGCGGAGAGGACGCCGATCGCCGCATGGCCTTCGGCAGCATCATAGATTTCCCTGGCATTGGCGATATCTTTCGCCAGTACGTTAATCGCCACACGATTACGATAAAAATTAATCTGCTGCATGGTCGGCAATCTCCTTCAGTCGCGCCACGATTAACGCCATTTCCCCTTCTGCGACCGTTCGCGGGTCGAGGCTGAAAACGCCCTGGTGGAGGTTATAGCGACGGGCATAAATGGCGATATCGCCGCCGCGCAGCTGAGCTTCGACTTCGCGGGCATCCAGCCCCAGTTCACGGGCATTCACCCGAATACGAATACGCCAGATCGCGCGCCCGGCCTCATCCTGCTCGATATCCGCACTCAACCCACGAATCGCTGAAATGGCGTCGGCTACCGGCTGAAGCTGTTCGGCGGTGACTATCGTCTGCCCCTGGTGATAATTCTCCAGCGCATATACCAGCCCGACCATATTCTCCTTACCGATCTTCATCGCTCTGGCGATGCCGTGATGCTGCGCTTTGCAGGCGGCGATCCACGTTCTCTTGCCGGTGATAAATCCAGAGGTTGGCGCATTGAAGGCTTTCGCGCCGCTGTAGACAACCATATCCGCGCCGCTCGCCACCCAGACGTGCAAATCCTCCTCGGCAGCGGCATCAACAATTAACGGCAGGTTGTGAATCTGCGCCACCTGGACGAAGTCCTCAATGCCCAACATCCCCTTCTGCACGCAGTGATGTGATTTCACATACAGCAGGGCAGCGGTGTCATCGGTAATCGCACTCTCCAGTTGCCAGCGCGCGGCCAGGTTGCTCGACCCTACTTCCACTACGCGTCCGCCTCCCAGACGGATCGCGCTGGTGATCGGCGCGCCGTAATCCACATTATGCCCACGCAGCATCACCACTTCATTGGCCATACCGGTACTGTCCGGCATTAGTGTCACCCTGAACGGGTCGCCACGGGTAATGGCGGCGGCAACGGCAATCGCAATTCCCGCCGAGGCGCATGAGGTGACATAACTGTCTTCCGCGCCGGTATAGCGGGAGACCCGCTCACCGGTTTTTTCCACCAGCTTGTCGATCTCGACAAAAGCGGAGGCCGCACGCGCCGTGGCGTGCATCACCTCCGGCGCGACGCTGGAGACGCCAAGAATCGTCATCTTGCCGCAGGCGTTAATCACCTGCTTTAGCCCCAGCTGTTGATAGATATTCTGTGTCATGGCTTACAACACTCCCAGCAGCGAGCAGACCACGCTAAGCGCCACAATCGACAGCAGAATGGTGGTATAACGCGGCCCCTTCTTCACCAGAAAGATATAGATGGCAAACACTGCCGCCAGCGGCAGCAGGCCAGGCGCAATCGAATCGAGGATCTGCTGAACCACCACTTCAGAACCTTTCAGGGCGCTGATTTTCAGCGGGGTGGTGATCTTGACGTAGCTCGCCGACAGCGCCCCCATCATGATCAGCCCCAGCACGTTAGCGCCGTAGATCAGTTCCTTGATTCGCCCCCCTTGCAACAGCCCGACGATGGAATCACGCCCCAGCGTATAGCCTTTGTGAATCAGGCCGTAGCTGATCGCCAGCGTAATGGCCGGATAGAGAATCAGCGGCGCAATACCCCCGAATGCGCTGCCATTGGCGGCGAACGGAATAAAAATCGCAATCAACAGCGGCATCACCGCCGCCCAGACGATGGAATCGCCCATCCCGGCCAGCGGCCCCATCAGGCCGGTTTTAATCCCGGTGATGGAGGCGTCGCTGATCGGTTCGCCACGCGTTTTCTGCTCTTCCATAGCGATGGAGATGCCCTGGATCACCGCGCCAAAGGTCTGTTCTGAGTTAAAGAAGTTCAGATGGCGCTTCAGCGCTTCCACCTGTTCCTCTTTTTGCGGGTAGAGTTTTTTGATGATCGGCGTCATCGAGGCGCAGAAAATCAGGCTCTGTAAACGTTCATAGGAGTTAGAAACCTCCGCGCCCAGCCAGTAGATAAACCACGCCCTGGTGATGTCCGCTTTGGTCAGCGCTCCGGTTTCCCGCGCACGCTCAACCAGTTCATGTTGCATTACGTCGCTGCTCATCATGCTGCTCCTTCATTTTTCGCCAGACCTTTAATCAGGAAGGCCACACAGGTGCCGAAGATTGCCATCGCCATGATGTCGACCTTGAGGTACAGCACCGCGAAGAATCCACCGATAAACCACGGCAGCAGACTCTTTTTGCCGATCACCATAATGGTGATGGCGAAGCCCAGCGCCGGGAGAATCCCGCCCATAATTTCAAAGGAGTGGGTCAGCCAGTGCGGCATCAGCTTGAGGAAGCTTTCTACTACGTTCTGGCCGAAATAGTTGGCGGCGAACACCACCGGGAAACGCAGCGCCAGACCGAGTAACGCCGGGTAAAGGAAAGCGCAGCGCATAATGCCCGCCATGTTTGCCGTTTCCGCGTGTTTGTCGGCCATATGTACCCAGGCGGCGTTCAGCGTACGGCGTAGCTGGTCGAGGAATACGCCGATCACGCCAAACGGAATCGCCAGCGCAATCGCCAGGTTGGGGTCCATTCCGGCTTTAACCGCAATGGGGATCGAGATACAGGCCGCCAGCGCCGGATCTGACGGCACGTTGCCGCCCGGCGTCGAGGTCACGCCCAGATAGACGAGCTGCATACCCGCCCCGATGATCATCGCCGTCTGCATATTCCCGAGCAGCAGCCCCACAAAGACCGCGACAACCACCGGCTGAAGCAGCATGGCGGAGAAGGTGTAGCCAAGGCGTAATCGGGCAAACCAGTAATACAACCCCATCAGGCTTGCAAAGACTAAAGTATCCATAGTGTTATCCCATTATCAGAGGGTTAGAATTTTTTCAGGATATCGTCCAGCGACTGTGGTTTATCTTCCGGGATAGTCTGGAAGAACACCTGAATCCCACGACTTTTCAGGTCGTTAAGAATGCCAACGTCTTTTTCATCGAGCGTAATGTTCTGGAAAACCGCTTTGCGGTTTGGCCCGCCGCCTAAGCCCCCAACCTGAATGGTGGTGACATCAAATCCCTGCTGCACGGCCTGTTGAATGGCCGCCAGAGACGGGAACAACACCAGCACATTGCCGTCACCGAGTTGGTTTTCTTTCCACGATGCCGCAAAGCTCTGGTTGCTGTAGCAATCCACTTTGATGTTTGGCGGCGCGGCCATCAGGTAGATATTTTTCATAAACGGATCGGCGTCCAGTTCGTCACTGACCACGGCAATCCGGTTCGCCTGGGATTGTCCGACCCACTTCGTCACGACCTGCCCATGAATCAGACGGCTGTCGATGCGACATAACACGATGTTTGCCATAATGATTTTCCTTATTGTGATTGTTGTAATTGACGAACATGGGCGACGACATCCAGACAACTGCTGCGCCCGGCTTCCACCAGACCGCTCACGCAGGCGGTAAGCGGGCCGTGTTCGCGCCGATCCAGCGCCTCCAGCAGCAGCGAGGCGTTCAGCCCGGAAACCACCGCCACCGGATAATCCGCACTCAGTCGTGCCGCCACATTGGAGGTCGTGCCGCCAACAAAATCGGTCAGAATAAGTGAGCCTTCCGGCATGGTTTTCACCACGGCTTCGACACGTTGATAAAACTCGCCCAGCGTATCCACGGGCATGAGCGCAATTTCTGTTACGCCTTTAATTTCCCCCATCACCATGCGAAGGCTGTTGCAGAGCTGTTGTCCCCAGCCGCCATGCGTCAGCAGCAGGATCTGGGGCAAGGATTCAGTGGTAGTCAAAATGGCCTCCTGGCTCGATTACATGAGACTGACAATGCCCGATAGCGCCATCCGGCACACATTGCCCGGTGGCGCTATGCTTACCGGGCCTACGAACCGGGCCTACGAATAGCAAACGCCATCCGGCAAAACTCATCAGAGTAAGAGCAAAGGCTGTGCCAGGATTTGTGTCACACGGGGGAGAAGAGAGGTCTGGCGAGGCGCAGCGCCACGCCAGATAAGGGATCAGCTATAGAGTAATTCGTAGATATAAAAATATTCCGCGTCCGATAAACGGATGGCATAAGCCTCTTCAATCGGCAGGAAAGCCGATTTGATGACACTAAACGCGCGGGCATCCAGATCCGGTTTGTTTTCCAGCGCCATCTGTAACGGTTTTCGGTTAATCACGATACGCTCGACCATACAGCAGCAGTGGATCAGGAAGCGCAGTGTCACCTGGCGGCTTGGTTTCAGCGAAAGCGCGGTGGTCAGATGGTTAAGCACCCCTTCCATTTCTTTCAGAATGCGCTGCGGGTTAAGCACTGAAATATGGTTGATGATGCTCTCCATCGTCAGCGCGCTGATAAAGCGCATTGCGCTGCGTTCCATTTCCAGGCGACGTTCAGCGCTGGTGAGATCCGGCGTTAACAGGCTCAACACCAGTTCCGGCCCCTGCTCAGAGAACAATTCCTCCAGCGAAATGAATGGAATATCCGGCAGCCCCGGCTGGAAGGTGCCAACAATACCCGCCAGTCGTTCGCTGGCATGCAGCGACTGCTGGACGCGCTCCAGGCTGCGAACATCGTTGTAATCGAGGATCACCATCCGCGTGTCTTGCGACATCAGCTCGCCAAAACTCTCCTCCAGCACCTTTTTGATTTTTTCCGCCGTGCCCATGCCGGTAATACAGGAGATAACCAGCACTTTGCCGCCGTTTTCCTGCTGTGGCGTACAAAGCTGGCAGGGGATGCTTTTACCCTGCATTAACGCCGCCAGCTGCGGCAGGTCGCTGGTTTCATAGCTTAAATCCAGCCCCACCTCCAGCAGGCTGGTCAGGGTTATATTTGGCATCAGCAGAACGTCAATCTGGAATAATTTGCTGATCGTACTGCCAAAATGTACCAGCGAGCCGATGTCCACCATCAGGATCAGCCGCTGATAACGTCGGGTCTGAATCATCTGGGTCAGTGTTTCCAGCGTGTCATGCACCGACTGCTCAAACGGCATATCGATAGCACTGAACAACTCGCGCTCCAGAACCCGATTCACATACTGCGCCATGCTTGTGGCCGTTGTTGCGCCGTGAGCAATCAGGATCACCCCGCAGTCCGGGCTGGCGTCAATACGCTGACGATAATGACGACACTCTTTGAGGAACAGACACAGCCAGACCACTTCCGTCGCCGGACACTGAATATGCAGCAATTCATTGATTTTTCGGCACAACAATGTGGCGTTGTCGTACTCATCTTTGCAACGATCGAGGATCAGGCTGGAAGAATAAAGCTGCGGAATCAGGCCGCGCTGAACGTAGCCAATCAGCGCCAGAAAATGTTTACGCAGCGGATTTACCAGGTTCTCCGGCAGCGTAAACGTAAGCACCTGCTCCACGCAGCCAATAAGCAGCGTCACGCGTTCCTCAATCTGGTCGCCATAACGCGGCGGATGCGCAATATTGTCGCGACTGTAGAGGCCATATTCAAAAATCGAGCTGAGCTTATTTTTCAGGATCGCCAGCGTTTCCGCCGGAGGCACGTTACTGTTGCGCAGATTGACGTATTCGCGGGTCAGGAAGCTGTAAAAAAGATCGCTCTCTTCAATCTCGGCGCCCGTCGCCAGCGACGTTTTCAAGGCGGGCAACGTGCGCGCGTCAACGTTCAAGCGCTCTTTGCCATCAAACAGCGTGTCCACCAGCAGACGTTGCTCCGGCGTGGCGTTAAACGGCATTTCCGCCAGCCGTTTATCCAGTTGCAGCGTATCGTTATGCTCCGTCATCCCCGACGCCCACGCCTGAGCGCAGAGGAACTGGATATCACTCTTGAGCTGGCCGATGTTGCCTTCCAGCGGCTTATTCAGCAGCCAGAGCAACAGCGTCTTGTCGATACTCACCGTGCGCTCAATTTTGCGACTTTCACGTTGCAGAAAGCCGACAATCAGCTCCACCTGTTCTTCGATTGAACGCTGGCGAATGCCCGGCAGATCGATACAGACCTGAATACGCCGCTGGAAAGTACGCAACAACGCCGAACTTACCGGTTCTGTCGTCGCGCAAATCAGGCGTACCGATATCGAACGCGCCTTGCTGCTTGCCCCCAGCGGACGGTATTCACCTTTATCGAGAATGGAGAACAGCTTTTCCTGCCCTTCATATGGCAGACGGTGTACCTCATCCAGCAGCAGATAGCCGCCGTCCGCCTGCTCCACCAGGCCTGGTTTATTCTCGCTCGCTCCGGTAAACGCTCCCTGTCGATGACCAAACAGGTGCGAAGAGAGCAGTTCCGGGTTATGGGCATATTCCGCACAGTTAAAATAGACCAGCGGCGGCAGGGAGCCAGCGGCGTGCTCGCAGGCAAAGCGGTGCATCAGTTCAGCAAAGAAGGTTTTGCCAACGCCGGAAGGTCCGGTCAGCAACACATGCAACCCGTGGGGGTAAAGCACTGCGGCGCGGCCTTTTTCTACTGCATCGCGCAGGCTGCGATCGTAGCCAATCAGACCGGTAAAGGGATCGTCGATTGTGTGCCCTTCCTGACGCGGCAACAGATCGGTAATCGTACGTACTTCACGTTCGGCGTCATCCAGCTTACGCCCCAGCAGCGTTTCCAGCGCCTGACGGTGCAGGAAAAACACCGGGCGGCCCCGGCTTTTGATCGCCAGACCATCATTGCAGAGTTGATTGAGATCTTTACTGACCGAGTTGCGCGCCAGCCCGAGGTTAAAGCCAATGGCTTCCGCCGTAAATGCCGTCTCCTGCGCCAAATCGGCAAGATTCAGCCCGCGCGTCAGCCGTTCGAGTTCCCCCAGTATTACCTCAATCCGTCTCATCTCTTTACCGCTTAAGAAATAAATGATTGTTCAGAACATACACTATTCTGCTACGCAAGAAAGTGAGAGAGCGGGGAGAATCCGCCTACAACTTACAGACGAGACGGTTTTGCGAAGTAATGCGGACCGCTGAGAGAGTCGTGTTCTGTCTATACTTATGCTTAAACTTTGAATACTGGATGATGACGATGAAACAAACCGCTCTGCTGCTCTTTACCGCCCTTCTCGCGCTGCCAGGCATTGCGTTGGCTAACTCGCCTTATAGCTCGCTTCAGACCGCTAACGAAAAAAGCACCGTCCTGAAAGAGCTACGCAAAATGTGTACACCGCAGGCATCGCTGTCGGATGAGGCATGGGAGAAAATGATCATGTCGAATGAGAGTAATCAACAGCATATCCGCGAAGCCATCGTGGCGATAGAAAGGAACAACCAGAATAACTACTGGGAAGCGCTCGGCAAAGTCGAATGCCCGGATATGTAAAACGTCATGGGTGACCGAATCGTCACCCCTTTTGATGTATTATCGCGTCGTTTGTATGCGAACTTTTACCGTCACCAGCAGCGCCGTCAGCAACATCAGGCTGCCGGAGAGCGCCAGCGGCGACAGCAGACCAAGGTTATCAAGCGCATAGCCGCCAACAGCCGCACCGCAGGTATTGGCAAGCTGGATCACCGCAACCTGAACGGACCCGGCTTTTTCCGCCTGATCGGCAAGCGTACGGGTGATCCACGTTGACCACCCTACCGGCACCAGCGCAAACGACAGCCCCCAGACAATCGCGATCCCTGCCGCCACCACTTTTTCGCTTCCCCACAACGTCAGCACCAGCGCGCTGACGGCCAGAACCAACGGCGCGCCTGCCAGCGCCAGTTTGACCGAGCGTTTAAGAATAAAAGAGGAGAGCGACGTTCCCACAAAACTGGCGATGCCAAAGCTCAGCAGCACCAGCGTCAGGCCATCGACATCAAAGCCCGCCAGATTCATATACACCGGGCGGATGTAGGTAAAGAACGCGAACTGTCCGGCAAAGGACATAAAGATGGCGATCATCCCCGCCATTACGCCGGGACGTTGCAACAGACTGAAGATATTTTGCTTTTGGTGAGACGGTTCGCCAGGCAGCGAAGGTAACGATTTCACTACCCAAATAACACACAGTACGCCCATCACCGCCGCCGCGTTAAAAACATGACGCCAGCCAATAATCCCACCTAAAAAACTGCCCAGCGGCGCGGCGATCACCAGCGCGATGGAGACCGCGCCAAAAATAACCGACAACGCTTTAGGCACGGTACGCGGCGGCACCAGACGCATCGTCAACGAAGCCGACATCGCCCAGAATCCCCCCAACGCCAGCCCCAGGCAGGCACGCCCGGCCAACAGCAGCGTGAAGGAAGTTGCAAACGAGACCAGCAGACAGGAAAGCGTTAATAAAACGGCAAACAGGATCACCACATAGCGACGATCGGTCGCCTGAATAATTTGGGTGATAAACAGGCTGGCAAACATGGCGACAAACGCCGTTACCGTTACCGACTGCCCGGCGACACCTTCAGAGATTCCGAGGTCCTGCGCCATCGGCGTCAGCAGGCTGACGGGCAAAAACTCAACGGTGATCAGGCAGGCAACACAGAACGCCACAGCGAAAACAGCCGACCAGTTTGGCCGGATAATCGTCTCAGCATGGGATTGTTCTTCGATTCTTGCACTCATTTCGTTACCTGCGTCTTTCTCTGCCAGAAAAGCCGTGCAGTGTAACATCTAAAGTGTGACGTATTTAACGTTTTAGCAACTTTCCTTTGTTGCAGGGAAATATGCTTACCCGATCGCATGATGAAAAATGCGCCATGATATTCGCGCGCCTTCGCATTCACAGTGGGAAGAAAAGGACATAGTATAGCACTAAGTGCTATACTTACGGTTACAGGATGTCAACCCGATGCGTGTATTTAAAACCAAATGGTTTGCCAGGGAAGCAAAGTCCCATGCAATCAAAGACGAAGAGTTATGTAAGGTTATTGCAGCAGCAATGCAGGGAAAAGTGGAGGATCTCGGTGGTGGGGTTTACAAAAAACGCCTCAATCAGAATCGCGATCGCGCGATCATCCTCGCAAAAGGCGGTATACATTGGTTTTATACATTTTTATATGCCAAACAGGATATGGCAAACATCGACAACGGTGAATTAGCCGGGTTCCGCGAGTTAGCAAAGCATTATGCTGGTCTCGCTGAAGATAAAATGACGGCATTGATTAAAAGTAAAGAATTGGTGGAGATTTGCCATGACTGCAAAAAATAAATTCAAAAGCCCTGCTTTTGAAGCTATTCACAGCGCAGCTTCTGGATTATTCAGCGTTGATGCCATTCCCCAGGAAACGATGCGCAACTTTGACAAAGCATGCCTCAGTAGCGTGGAGGATCTTCAGCCGCTTGAAATCAAAGCACTACGCGAGAAGCTGAACGTCAGCCAGCCCGTTTTCGCGCGCTATCTGAATACCAGCGTTTCTACAGTGCAAAAATGGGAGAGCGGCGCAAAGCGCCCCGGCGGTATGGCGCTGAAGCTTCTTACCATTGTGCAAAAGCACGGACTAAAAGTGCTGGCCTGATGAATCTCGCTGATAAGCAATTAACACCATTCGTTATATGCAAAATGGCACATACCGTTCTCAATGCAACCAGTGCACGCCATCTTCAGGTTGAAAAAGGGCGTTGTAGCGTATCTGGAAGGCGTTAATCTCTTGCATATCCGGTTCTATTTCGCGCAGAAACCCCAGCGCCAGGCGTACCTGCGCGTCAGTAATTGGCGCGGCCAGACGCGTTTTTTGCAGCTGACGATACCACTGTTGCAGGTTCTGATCGCTGCCATCCACAATCACGATCTGCCAGATTAGCAATATCTGGGCGGCATTTTGCAGATGTGATTCATCAGGACGATGCAGGTACTGTAAAAACGCCTCTCCAGGCGCTTTGCCCATCTGGTCGATCATTGATTCCACCGGCACCACGCTGATGCCCAGACGCTCGCTTAACCGACGAATCGCACGCCGGGCCCCCGAGGTGAGCACCCTGAAGCCAACAATAAACACCACGACCAGCGTGGCCAGCATAATCCAAATCATGCGCACATCCGTTACTCAACAGGACGTCCATCATAACGACAAATTCTCGACAGGCAATGTGGAGCATCACCCTGCGCACAATAAAAAAGCCCGGCGCCAGGCCGGGCAAAACGTTACCAATACACACTTAAGCGACTTTCAGTTGCTGTATTTTTTTCTCACGGCGAATTTTACGTTCTTCCAGCACCGCGACCATCGCCATCAGGCAGATGCAGCTAATGGCAGCAGCATCCAGCGCGGCGAAGGTACCCGCCCAGCCGGTCAGACCAAAGACTGGCGTACCGTCGGCAATCATCCCCAGCCCCAGCTTGGCGAAGCTGTCGCCGATCAGGTAAGCGAAGGTGCCTTTAATGCCGTCCGCCGCGCCGATCGCTTTTTTCGGGACGAAGCCGACTGCCGCCACGCCGATCAGCAACTGCGGGCCAAACACCAGGAAACCGAGCGCGAACAGGGACGCCAGGTAGACGTACTGGTTGCTGGCATGTTGGTAAACGCCGAGGGTGGCGATAATCAGCGCCAGCGCAACGCAGGCCACCAGCGCGCGACGACCGTTCGCCAGATCCGACAGCCAGCCCCACAGCAGCGTGCCGACCAGCGCGCCCACTTCAAACAGGGTAAAGCCCTGAATCGCCACTTCTTTTGAGAGTTTCAGTTCCTGGAATGCGTAAACGGTAGACCACTGGTCGATACCAATACGCACCACGTACAGGAAGATGTTGGAGAAGCACAGCAGCCAGATCACTTTGTTTTTCAGGACGTATTCCACAAAGATCTGCCACTTGGTCATCTCATTTTCTTCGGTCTCTTTGTCCTCTTCGCTGATCTCTTCGCCGAACAACTCTTCCGCCTTACCAAGACCATAAGATTCCGGGGAGTCGCTGCCAAAGCGCAGGCCGATGAAGCCCACAATCAGCGCGATGATCGACGGGAAGATAAACATGCCGATCACATGGCCGTCGAACAGGTAGTTCGCGCCGAACAGCGCCACGCCTGCCGCGCCAGCGCCGCCGAGGTTGTGGGAGATATTCCAGAAGCCGAGGAAGGTGCCGCGCTTACGACGGGGCGTCCATTTGGTGATGGTGGAGTAACTGCACGACCCGCCGGTACTCTGGAAGAAACCGCTCAGCGCGTAGAAGGCGATCATCAGGAACAGGCTAACGGAACCGCTCCCCATGCTGGCGCTGAAGCCCAGCATACAGATAGCGGAAAGAATCAGCATAAACGGCAGGAACTGCTTGGTGTTTTTGCCGTCGGCATAGTAGGAAACCAGCGTTTTGCCTACGCCATAG
Organism: Citrobacter sp. CK188; assembly: GCF_030333525.1. Lineage (NCBI taxonomy): Bacteria > Pseudomonadati > Pseudomonadota > Gammaproteobacteria > Enterobacterales > Enterobacteriaceae > Citrobacter > Citrobacter sp. CK188. The sequence goes on along the minus strand of NZ_JAOWFU010000001.1, from coordinate 88,727 downwards.
GTGATCGAGAAGCCCAGACCAATCATCCCCAGTTGCGTCATGCTCAGCCCGTAGGTGGAGATCATGTCGTTCTGGGCGATGTTGAAGTTTTTGCGGATCAGGTACATGGTCAGGTAGCCGATAAAGACCACCAGATAGGACTGCATGAACGGTTTGAACCACATTTTGCGCCGTACATCGAGCGGCAGATCCAGGGTCGGCTTACGCACCTGGTTTAAGAAGTTCAGCATGGGACGGGTATCTCCTGATTTTTTAAGCCTGCTTTATTGCAGGCATTGTAAAAATCAGCCGCCCAACCAGCCTGAGACAGCGTCCAGGCGAAACCGGGAAAATTTCTTAGTTTTGCCCCACTCGGGGTAAAAAGGTGAAGTCCGTCACGTAATGCTGGCCTCGCGCGGCGCCTGCGCGTTCAAAAACGGCAGCAGCAGCAGGGCGGAAATGCCCGCCGCGATGGCAATCACCACAAAGAACCCGGTCCAGTGCCAGGTTTCCATCACCTGCGCCAGCGGCCAGCCGGAGAGCGATGCGCCAAGATAGGCAAACAGACCGACAAAACCGGTTGCCGCCCCCGCCGCCTCTTTGTGCGAACATTCCGCAGCCGCCATGCCGATCAGCATCTGTGGGCCAAAGACAAAAAAGCCGGTGGTGAAGAAGCACGCCGCCTGCATCACGTAACTGGCGAACGGCATCAGCCATAACGAACCGACAGAGAGCAGTATTCCGGCAGCGAAAATCAGGTTCATTGGCCCACGGTTGCCGTTGAACAGTTTATCTGAGCCCCAGCCCGCCACCAGCGCGCCGATAAACCCGCCCAGCTCGAACATCGTGACCGCCGTGTTGGCGGTGACCAGATCGACACCCAGCGTCTCCGACATATACAGGTTGCCCCAGTCGTTGATCGCCGCGCGTACCACGTACACCAACACATAGCACAGCGAGAGCAGCCAGATATAGGGATTCAACAGCACGTATTTGGTCAGGATCTCTTTGCGGGTCAGCCCCGCGCCCTCCTGCTGCTGAGCGATTTCCAGCTCATCATGCCGCCAGTCCCCGACCGCTGGCAAACCGATAGCCTGTGGCCTGTCGCGCAGCCGCCAGCAGAGAAAAATACCGACGATAATCGCCAGCGTTCCGGCAATCATCATCCCGGCGCGCCAGCCGTAATGCAGAGCGGCAGCAGCCATGACGATCGGAATCAGCGCCCCACCGACGTTATGCGCGGTATTCCAGATGGCCCACCACCCGCCACGCTCATTACGCGAGTACCAGGACGTCAGCAGACGGGCGCACACCGGCGCTCCCCAGCCCTGGAAGAAGGCATTCAACGCCCACAGTAATGCAAAGGCCCACAGCGACGTGGAGAAACCGAACAGGATATTCACCACGCCGGTGGCGATCAGCCCAATGCCCATAAAATAACGGGCGTTGGAACGGTCGCTGACGATGCCGGAGACAAACTTCGACAGGCCATAAGTGATGTAAAACAGCGTCGCCAGCAGGCCGATATCACTGCGGGTCAGCACGCCGCTGACGAGGATCTCCGGCACGGCGGCATTAAAACTTTTACGGGTGAAATAGAACAGCGCGTAGCCAAGCCAGATGGTAAGTAAGATCTGTCGCCGCCAGTAGCGGTAACGCGCATCAACTTCGTGTTTATCGGTTATCAACGGCGCATTTGCCGGAGCTTTCAGAAACGTCAGCATCGCCGCTCCTTAAATGTAACGCAGAGGCAACGACACGCTAACGCGCGTGCCGTGCGTACAGGAGATGGCCAGCACGCCGCCAAGCGCCGTCACGCGCTCGCGCATCCCGGTCAGACCAAAGCCTTGCTGGTCGGAATCCGGCGGCAGGCCGCTGCCATCGTCTTCAATCACCAGCATCAGCCGCTCATCCTGCTGCCAGCCCTGTAGCGTAACCGCGCTGGCATTAGCGTGTTTCACAATGTTGTTCAGCCCTTCCTGACAAACGCGAAATAGCGTTACCCGCTGGCTTTCGCTGAGCGCAGACTCGTCTATTCGCCAGTCGATATGGCTGATGATGCCGCGACTTTCCAGCTCCATTTCCCGCATCAGCGAACGGATAGCCTGTTCCAGCGTCAGGTCATCCAACTGGCGTGGACGCAAGCGCCCCAGCAGGCGACGCACCGCGTCATACACGCCCAGCGACAGTTGCTCAATGTGCGCCCCGCTCTGTTTTACGCCGCCATTATCCGCCGCCAGCCGCTGTACAATTCCCGCCTGAGTGCGAATGGCGGTGATGGTCTGACCGATGTCGTCGTGCAGTTCCCGCGCTACGTCGCGCCGCACGCTCTCTTCCGTTTCCAGCAGGCGTTCCGCCAGACGATGGTTGCGCGCCAGCTCATTTTGCAGCGACTGGTTGAGTTCGCGCAGGCGCTGAATCCCCGCGCCAAGCAGCAGCCCGGTCAGGCTTTGCGCCAGCAGAGAAAGCAGTAAATCAACGGGATGATCGTGCCAGGTCTGGCTGGCAATCAGCGCGATGGCGTTCATCAACGTCGCGATCAGCGCCCCTTGCCAGCCATAATGCCAGGCGAGCGCAATAATCGGCAGCGCAAGGCAGAACGGCGTAAAGCGTGACAGCTCAGCCGGTAGACCCAGCTGTAGCCACAGGCTGACGGTGAACAGCAGCAGATACCAGACCAGATGCCGCCCGCGCCAGTTCACCGGCTGCGAGACCAGCGCCGGGCCGAGCGGTAACCAGGTGGTGCTGGTCAGGTAATGCCAGAACACCAGGCAGATGGGCGCCAGCGTCAACCCGCCGGTAAGCGTCAGCAGCAGCGCGTTTAACGTCTCTTCCCCCTGGCCTAACCAGGGCAGAGACTGTAACAATGCCGCCGCCGTCAAGGCCGCGCCCTGTAACAGCAGGGTGCGCCAGTCGCGCTGATGGCGATAGCGGGAGATTAATGCCACAGGCAGCAGCGTCAACAGGCTTCCGATCATCAAAAGCGGTAGATGCGCCAGCGCCACTTCCTGCGCCAGCCACCAGACCAGCAGCCATTCCGCGCCCAGCAATACCGGCCAGTAGCTGCGCGGACACTGCAACATCAGCCCCAGGCGTAAACCGAACGGGAACAGCAGTACCGCCAGCTCCGGGCGCTCAACCAGGTGCAGGCTGATGCTCCACAGGCAAAACCACGCGGCGGAGAAGATAAAAAAGCAGGCAATAACGGTAATTAACCGGGAAAGGATGGTTTTCATCACCAGCCATCAAACATGCGGCGCGCCAGTTCAACATCGTTGCTGACGCCCAGCTTTTCCAGAAGATTGGCGCGATGTACGTGTACCGTTTTTGGCGACAGCCCCAGCTCGGCGGCGATCTCTTTCACCGCCATTCCCTGCGCCAGCTTTTCCGCCACCTGGCGTTCACGTCTGGTCAGCGGGTCCTGCCGTCCGGCCGCCAGTTTAACGGCGATATCCGGCGTCAGGTAACAGCCGCCCGTCGCCACCGTGTGTACCGCGGCAATCAGCTCGTCAGGGCTACAGCGCTTGGAAAGGAAGCCGCGCGCACCGGCGTTCAGCGCCTGTTCCACCAGCGCCGGACTGTCATGTACCGACAGCATTATCGTCGCCATCCCTTTAGGAAGCTGACTTAATAACTCCAGCCCGGAGATATCCGGCATGGAGATATCGCAGATGCAGACCTGCACGCCGCGCCCCGGTAATCCCGCCAGCGCCTCCTGCCCCGAGCCAAACTCGGCCACAACCTGTAAATCAGGTTCCAGCCCCAGCAGCTGCGCAAAGCCGGAGCGGACGATAAGGTGATCGTCAATAAGGGCGATGGTGATCATGGTTCTGTCCTGGTACTTGAAAGTGCCTGATGGCGCTGCGCTTATCAGGCCTACGGGCGGGAGCCGTTGTAGGCCGGCCATCCCACAAAGCGCTTACCTTAACGATAAGCGCATGGCTGTTCAAGCCGTGAGCAGTATTCAATGCGTCTGGCGGGCGTACGACTCCGTTACGGTTCCATACTGTCCAGGTCGCAGATACGCACTTTGTCGCTATCAGAAAAAAGCGCAAAGGAATCCCGAATATCGGGCCGGATCAGGGTGGTTTTGAGCAGTGTGATGTAAACATTCTCTAATTTCATCACATTAAGCTGGCAAGTGCTTGCAAACCCAAAGACATTCACTCTCTGGTAAGCCGAGGATAACTGGCAAATATAATCTTCAGAAATGGCGTTCAGCGTAATTTCCGTCATGCCAAACACCTGCTGGCTGTACTCTCTTGGGTGCCTGAGGTACTGGAGTGAAGGATAGTGCGCTGCGAGCGTCTTTATCTTATGAATCAACGCAATAAGGTTGGAATCATTTTTCACATCAAGGATATCTTTAAATTTCGAGCCCACAAAAACATTGATCTCCCCGGCATAGACAGGCGCACTGCGCTCAGTATGCAAGCGCTGTTTCTCCTCTGAGAGAACATCAATATAAACAATATCGCAGTCTACATTTCTACTTTTGCTTTTATGCTTTACGATAGAGAAATGCAGTTCACTTCTTTTCGCGATATCCCTGATATTATAATGCTGACCAAGCCACATCCGCGTTAACTTACGACCGGGGCCTTTTCGTAGTTTTATTTGTTTATCAAGATAGCCTGCGGAGTTGATACTCAGAATGCCATCATCAAACGTTCTAATCTTAACGTCATCAGACAACATTTTTAGAATGTATTGCACTGAAAGATGGCTGATATTTGCCATATAGACATAATGGATTGTCTTATGAGAAAGAAAGCGATTGATTTTCAGCATGTTAATAAAGCCATAATCCATACTGGCGACTAAGCCAGAAGAGAATTCATTATTAACTGTTTCATATATATAGGACTTTAACTCTACCTTTGTTTTAAGGTAGATGATATGAAAACGCGCGTGTTTATACCTCGCTTTAATCTTAGAAACAATTCTGAGCTGAAGCGGGGAGCAAACAATAAAAAGATGCTCAACGATTTCCATTAGTTATTCGCTCTGAATCACAGCAACCCGGCGCATAATATCATTGCAATATGACATCGTAAAGAAGCGCCCCAGACGCTCAGGCGAGTATTGGTCACTTTGTCCGAAAAGATACTTTCTATACTGCAAATAAGACAGTTCATAAACCGGATAATAAAGACACGTCACGTCCGAAAATATTACTTATAGTTATATAACACTCTCGAATAATTAACCTGAACAAGGGTTTCCCCTTGTTCAGATAGCCATTATTACTCAAAGAAAACCGAGATTTTATTAAACATTGACGGATCGGACTGATTGCGCGCCACTTTCACCACATCTTCCAGTTTATCGATCTGACTAATCATCTGCTCCAGACGCTGATCGTCGTTGACCAGTAGCCAGATGCGGCTCTGGTCGCTGCTCTGGATGGGTAGACACAGAATCCCTTCCACGTTGAAAGCGCGACGGGCGAACAGCCCGCAAACGTGCGTCATGACGCCGGGGTGGTTACGGACGGTGAGTTCCAGGATAACGTTCTCATGTGATTGTTTCTGCATGGTTTATTCCCCCACCATCTCAGTATTGGCCGCACCCGGCGGCACCATCGGATAAACTTTTTCGTCCGCATCAATACGTACATGGATCAGCGCCGGTCCTGGGCGGCTGATGATTTCCCGCAGCGCCGCTTGCGGATCGGCTTCATTATTTAAATCACAGGTTTCCAGACCAAAACCTGCGGCAATCTGCATAAAGTTGATCATCCCCGGATAGGTAGCAGCAAACACGCCCTGCTTGTAGAACAGGCTTTGTTGCTGATGCACCAGCCCCAACGCTTCGTTATTCATCAGGATAATTTTTACATCCAGTTGGTTTTCGCTGGCGGTCGCCATCTCCTGAATATTCATCATCAGGCTGCCGTCGCCGGAGAAGCACAACACTTTCTTGTCCGGGTTCGCCAGCGCCGCGCCAATCGCCGCAGGCAAGCCAAAACCCATCGTCCCCAGCCCGCCGGAAGTCAGCCACTGACGTGGACGGTTGAGCGGATAAGCCTGTGCGGCCCACATCTGGTGCTGGCCTACGTCGGTCGTGATAATCGCGCTGTCATCCACGCAGGCGGCAACGGCATTAATCAGCCCGTAATGGCTGAGCGGATCGCTGGCTTCAGGGATCGCGCACGGGAACTCGCGCTGCAAATCCGCCACCAGTTGATGCCACTCTTCGCGTGGCTGAGCCTCAATGTGCGGAATCAACTGCGCCAGAACGTCATCAACATCAGCCTGAATGGCAACGTGCGGTTGTTTAATTTTACCCAGCTCCGCGCGATCGATATCCACATGGATGATTTTGGCATTCGGGCAGAACTGCTCGGTTTTGCCAATCGCCCGGTCATCAAAACGAGCCCCCAGAACCACCAGCAGATCCGCCTCTTGCAGAATATAGTTTGTGCTGCGCGCGCCATGCATGCCCAGCATTCCCAGAGAAAGCGGATGCGCCTTCGGCAGTATGCCCAGCGCCATCAGAGTCATAGTGGTGGGCAGTCTGGCTTTTTCCGCCAGTTCACGCACACGCGCAGGCGCGTTAATCACGCCGCCGCCAAGATACAGCACCGGGCGCTTCGCGGCGTTGATCATCGCCGCCGCATCACGAATGCTCTCAGCGCTGAATTCCGGCGCCGCCATTTTTTCAGCCGGAGCAGGCAACGCTTCAATGTCAAACACCGCCGTCTGTATATCCTTAGGAATGTCTATCCACACCGGCCCAGGGCGCCCGGACTGGGCAAGACGAAACGCATCGCACATTACCTGTGGCAACTCATTGATATCTCTGACCAGATAGTTATGTTTTGTGATGGGGATAGAGATGCCGTAGGTGTCAACTTCCTGAAACGCATCAGTGCCGATCATCGAGGCCGGAACCTGACCGGTGATGCATACCAACGGAATGGAGTCGAGACGCGCGTCGGCAATGGCGGTGACCAGGTTAGTCGCGCCCGGCCCGCTACAGGCCATACATACCGCGGGTTTACCGTCGGTTCGCGCCATCCCCTGAGCGATAAACCCCGCCCCCTGTTCATGGCGCGCCAGGATGTGGCGAATTTGCGTACTTTGGCTTAAGGCGTCGTAAACGGGGAGAATCGAACCGCCCGGAATGCCAGTGACGATTTTAATGCCCTGACGTTCCAGAAAATGAACGATAAACTCTGCGCCCGTAAAGCGCGTACGCGGGGATGTTGATGTTGTGCCCGAACTTGCCATGCTCCAGTCCTTTTATTCTGGGCCGACTTGCCGGGAAGGTGTCTTAAACGAAAAACCCCGCCCGGTTTGCGCCGGCGGGGTTTTGGAATCGTGTGTTGTTCCAGTCCCTACGGCGCATTGCCGACGACCACCACCACACGCACGACGACCACTGCGGCAGGTTGCGCAGTTTTTAGTAGGGTCGCAGTCAGCATGGAAGGGTTCATTAGGGACCTTGTCTGTTTATGGATTAACAGGTTTTATACAAGCACAGCTTTTCAGGCATGACAACGGAAAATTTTTCATCTGCACAAAAATGCGTCGACGATCACGCTTTGCCAGATGCCGACACAGGCCTGCAAAACAAAAAACCCCGCCGGAGCGAGGTTTTTATCAGCGTTATGCGGTTGGTTGCCGCAAAGCACACTGTGTTATATCAACATCAGAAGTATACGCGTTCCGCGAAGAACACGCAATTTCGGCACGAATTTTGACGCATTTGAGTATGGATCAGAAGTCGCGATCCGTCCACAAAATACTGTTCATTCATACAGTATTTATCTATAATATCACTGTACGCAATGTGTTATAGGGGGCCGCATCGTAACCGGCGCAACAAAGTCCTGGCTGAAACGGGTGGTGCCGTCAGCGCCTTAACCCCCGTGTGAGCACACTGTGTTATGTCAACAAAAGGTGCTGACAACAGGCGGCGGAGAGGTACGTCAGCACCGTGCTCCTTTTACCAGAAGGAGAGCGTATGAGCCTCGTGGATATCGCTATTCTTATCCTGAAACTCATTGTTGCTGCACTGCAACTGCTTGATGCCGTTCTGAAATACCTCCGGTAATTCAGATTCAAGCCGTACCGAAGGGGAGCGGGCAACCGCTCCCCTTTCATCATCTGCCTGGTGCTTGTCCATCGTCGATATGTTACGTTTTTATGACAACCACTGACGATACCTGAACCATGACCCTTTCCATTTTCTGCATTTTACTGTTCGCCGCGCTGCTGCATGCCAGCTGGAACGCCATCGTGAAGGCGGGAAATGACAAACTTTACTCCGCAATCAGCGTCAGTGGTTCCGCAGCGTTGATGGCGCTGGCGTGTCTGCCCTTCGCCCCGCCCCTTCCCGCCGCCAGCATCCCTTTTTTAGCCGCCTCCACCGCCTTACAGGTGGTTTATACCGTGCTGGTCGCCAAAACCTATCAGGTTTCGGATATGAGCCAGACCTATCCCCTGATGCGCGGCACCGCACCGCTGCTGGTGGCGATAATTAGCGTCCTGTTTCTTGGCGATAGCCTTTCCACAATGGCCTGGCTCGGCATCGCGGTAATTTGCCTGGCGATTCTCGGCATGGCCTGTAACGGTCGTGCCCGCTCCCGGCGGGGTATCACGCTGGCGCTGATCAACGCCTGCTTTATCGCTGGCTATACGCTGGTGGACGGTACGGGCGTGCGGGTGTCAGAAACCGCGCTGGGTTATACGCTGTGGACCTTCTTGTTGAACGGCACCTGTCTGCTTGGCTGGGCGATGATTGCCCGGCGGCGGGAAGCCTCGCGCTATCTGGCGCAGCACTGGAAGAAAGGCATTTTTGGCGGTATCGGCACGATGGGTTCCTATGGGCTGGCGCTGTGGGCGATGACTCAGGCGCCGCTGGCCGTGGTGGCCGCACTGCGTGAAACATCCATTCTGTTCGGCGCGCTGATTGCCTGGCTGCTGCTCAATGAGAAAGTCGCCGGGCTACGGTTGGTCGCGGCTGGCGGGATTGCCGCCGGGGCGATATTGCTGCGTTTATCCTGATTGCCGGATGGCGGCTACGCCTTATCCGGCCTACGGGAGCCGCCGGGCACCATCAAACTGCGGTAAAATAATCTCTCGGCAACAATTGTTGCCGCTTTTTGTTTACATATCCTGCCGTTCGGCTCCCACGCTATTCCCGCCGTGAATATGGCCTTCTTTTTTTAGTGTGGTAGATTCCACTCGCATTTATGGGAATGCGTAGCACCTTATTCTTATTTTTTTCTTTTTTTAAAAGTAATCAGCGAAATGAAAAGGCAGAGAAGCGTCAATTTGTTGTTGATGTTGGTATTACTGGTGGCCGTCGGGCAGATGGCGCAAACCATTTATATCCCCGCCATTGCCGATATGGCGCGTGAACTGAACGTTCGTGAAGGGGCAGTACAGAGCGTCATGGCCGCTTACCTGCTCACCTACGGCGTATCACAACTGTTTTACGGCCCGCTTTCCGATCGGGTAGGGCGCCGCCCGGTAATCCTCGTCGGGATGTCCATTTTTATGCTGGCTACGCTGGTCGCGATTACCACCCACAGCCTGACGGTATTGATTGCCGCCAGCGCGTTGCAGGGCATGGGCACCGGCGTCGGCGGCGTGATGGCGCGTACGCTGCCGCGCGATCTGTATGAAGGCACGCAGTTACGCCACGCTAACAGCCTGCTGAATATGGGGATTCTGGTGAGTCCGTTGCTGGCGCCGCTGATTGGCGGACTGCTGGATACCGTCTGGAACTGGCGCGCCTGTTACGTTTTCCTGTTGGTTCTCTGCGCAGGCGTTACCTTCAGTATGGCGCGCTGGATGCCGGAGACGCGCCCCACAGGCGCACCACGTACCCGCCTGATCGCCAGCTATAAAACATTATTCGGCAACGGCGCATTTACCTGTTATCTGCTGATGCTGATTGGTGGACTGGCGGGAATCGCCGTCTTTGAAGCCTGCTCCGGCGTGCTGATGGGAGCGGTGCTGGGTCTGAGCAGCATGGTGGTAAGCATCCTGTTTATTCTGCCAATTCCGGCGGCGTTTTTCGGCGCGTGGTTTGCGGGTCGCCCGAATAAGCGCTTCGCAACGCTGATGTGGCAGTCGGTATTCAGTTGCCTGTTGGCGGGCGTCATGATGTGGGTTCCAGGTCTGTTTGGCGTGATGAACGTCTGGACGCTGCTGATCCCCGCCGCGCTGTTCTTCTTCGGCGCCGGAATGCTGTTCCCACTGGCGACCAGCGGCGCGATGGAACCTTTCCCGTTCCTTGCCGGAACGGCTGGCGCGCTGGTGGGCGGCCTGCAAAACATCGGCTCCGGCGTGCTGGCGTGGCTCTCCGCGATGCTGCCGCAAACCGGGCAGGGTAGCCTCGGCTTTTTGATGACGCTTATGGGGCTGCTGATTTTACTGTGCTGGCTGCCGCTGGCGTCGCGTGTGCCGCATCAGGGGCAGACGATTTAATCGAATGATGGCCCGGTTTCCCGCCGGGCTTTTCACATACCGGCGAGATCATCGTGGTCAGGAGCGGCTCCAGCGCCGGGCGCCACGCCCCTTCTTCCCCGTCATAAAACTGCGTATCCGCGTTAATCGCATACGGAATATTCACCCTTTGCAACTCGCACGCCATAAATCGGGCAAACGCGAGCTGCGAAGCGGAAGGGCTATTTTTGATTGATTCGCCCGGCGCCCAGCCGCCAACCCAACTGACATGGCCGGTTTTTTGCTGCCAGCGCGCGGCGGCGTTAATTCGCGCGCGAATCGCCGCCGTGCCCGACGTCCACGGGTATTTACCGTTATTTTTCAACGGCCCCCACGGAAAGATATGCCACTCCGCCAGCACGTAATTCTGGCTTTGCGGGGGCAGTTTTAGGGCCGACAACGCTTCCGGCGCGGCGCGCAAACGAGGCGCGACAAAAATCATGCGTTGGGGGTCAATCGCGTGAAGGGTGCGGATGGTTTTGTCATATACCCGGTTCAGGGAAGCCTGGCTGTGGTTGAGTTTCTCCGCCGGTTCATAAATCAGGTCAAACCCCAGCAGCGGCGAACGTTGCGCAAAATAGTGCGCGACGGCTACCCACCAGTTGATCACCTCTTGTTCATTGCCGGGACTGGGGTCGTTTTTATACTCATCGGCCTGATAAGCAATGATCGGAATCACGCCATACTGCTCACACGCCTCCACCAGTTTTCGCAGGTGGATGAGTCGCGCTTCCGTCGGCTCTCCCGCGACGCGTATGCGCACATGCTTAAATCCCTTCGCCTGAAAATCACGCACCACCAGAGGATCAAACTCCCGGATACCCCGTTCGGTGCGCGCCCAGTCAACGTCCATCCCCACACCAAGCTGCTGCGCATAGCGCGAAGCGGTCAACGGCGGCTGAGCCGCGCACACCGTGGCGCTGACGAGCAGGAAGAGAGAAGCAAGCGGCTTTAACACGATTGTCCTTAAGCAAATCATCAGGAGTCATATCACGTATTTAGCACGCTTTCTGGCTTTACATGCAATAAATCTTCGCGTGGCAAACGCTACGTCGCCTGCTCCTGCAACCAGCCGATAAACGCCTCGATTTTCGGCCACTGTCTGCCAGGCAGCGTGGTCACATAATAGTGCTGGTGGCATTTCAGCGTCATCTCGCCGAAAGGCGCAATCAGTTCGCCGCTATCAAGACGCTTTTGCACCAGCCGTTTACGCCCCATCGCCACGCCGATATGGTTCATTGCCGCAATAACGGCTAAATCGGAACGATCGAAGCCAATGCCCGACGATGTCGGCAGATTCACGCCAAAATGCTGCGCCCAACTGTGCCATTCATCGGTGCCGGAGTCGTTGCTCCATGCCTGTCGGTCATGCAGGAGCGTACAGTGGCGCAGGTTAACCCGCGCATTCGTTAAGTCATGATGACGGGCATATTCGGGGCTGCACACCGGCAGAATGGCCTCATCCATCAGGAAGTGATGCGTCAGCTGCGCCGAGGGCGCATCATCAAAATAGATCGCTAAATCAATCCCTGCCCGCTGGAGATTCACGTTGTCATTACCGGTCAACATGGTCAGCGAGATGGACGGATAGCGGCGAGTAAAATCTCCCAGCGCAGGCACCAGCCAGCACTGAGCAATCGAAGGCCGCGAGTAGACGGTCAGCGTCCCTGACAACTCCTGATTTTTAATATCGAGGATTTCCTGATTCAGCGTATCCAGCGACGATTTCAACGCCCAGAATACCCGCTTGCCCTCATGGGTGAGTTCCACTTTGCGGTGCGAACGGACAAAGAGCTGAATCCCCAGTTCCTCTTCCAGTTGATTGATTCGATGGCTGACCGCGCTGGGACTTAGCGACAGCTCATCCGCCGCCAGCGCAAAAGACTGATGCCTGGCCGCCACTTCAAAGGTGTACAGCTTTGATAATTGCCAGCCGTTGAGTAAACGGTTTCTGCCGTCGCGTAAGGGTTCCATCGCCGCCTCTGTGACCTCTTTTTGGCTTTGCAGTGTAAAAAAATGCGCCTGGAAAATCAGCGTAAAGATGAATCAAAGTGAACCATATCGCATAAACAGACCATTATTGGATGCAAATCACCCTTTTGATTCAATCTGGTTCATGTGAAGGGCAATTTATATCGTTTGTCAGCAAGTGCCGTTTTTTCGTCCAATACGCCTATGTTAATCACAGGGTAAGGTGAGATATGCACTCTCAAATTTGGGTTGTGAGCACACTGCTGGTAAGCATCGTGCTAATCGTGCTGACCATCGTGAAATTCAGATTCCACCCGTTTCTGGCACTGCTGCTGGCCAGTTTCTTTGTGGGCGCGATGATGGGCATGGGGCCGCTGGAGATGGTCAATGCGATTGAAAGCGGTATTGGCGGCACGTTAGGCTTCCTCGCCGCCGTCATCGGTCTCGGAACCATTCTCGGCAAAATGATGGAAGTGTCCGGCGCGGCAGAACGGATCGGCCTGACGCTCCAGCGTTGCCGCTGGCTTTCCGCTGACGTGATCATGGTGCTGGTGGGGCTGATTTGCGGCATCACGCTGTTTGTGGAAGTGGGTGTGGTGCTGCTCATCCCACTGGCATTTTCGATAGCAAAGAAAACCAACACGTCGCTGCTGAAGCTGGCTATTCCGCTGTGTACCGCGCTAATGGCGGTGCATTGCGTGGTGCCGCCGCATCCGGCTGCGCTGTTTGTGGCGAATAAGCTGGGCGCGGATATCGGTTCCGTTATCGTCTACGGTTTGCTGGTTGGGCTGGTGGCGTCGCTGGTCGGCGGGCCGCTATTCCTGAAGTTCCTCGGCAACCGCCTGCCGTTTAAGCCGGTGCCGACGGAGTTTGCGGATCTCGAAGTGCGCGATGAAAATACGCTGCCTTCTTTACGCGCGACGCTGTTTACCGTCCTGCTGCCGATTGGCCTGATGCTGGTAAAAACCGTTGCCGAACTGAATATGACGCAGGGCGGCACGCTGTATACGCTGCTGGAGTTTATCGGCAACCCGATCACCGCAATGTTTATCGCCGTTTTCGTGGCCTATTACATTCTCGGCCTGCGTCAGCATATCGGTATGGGTACGTTGCTGACCCATACCGAAAACGGCTTTGGCTCGATTGCTAACATCCTGCTGATTATCGGTGCAGGCGGCGCGTTCAACGCTATCCTCAAAAGCAGCGGTCTGGCGGATACGCTGGCGGTGATCCTCTCCAATATGCACATGCACCCGATTCTGCTGGCCTGGCTGGTGGCGCTGATTCTGCACGCCGCAGTGGGTTCCGCAACGGTTGCGATGATGGGCGCGACGGCGATTGTCGCGCCGATGCTGCCGCTCTACCCCAACGTCAGCCCGGAGATCATCGCTATTGCCATCGGTTCCGGCGCGATTGGCTGCACGATCGTGACCGACTCCCTCTTCTGGCTGGTGAAGCAATACTGCGGCGCCACCCTGAATGAAACATTTAAGTACTATACAACCGCGACATTTATCGCGTCGGTTGTTGCTCTGGCGGGCACATTCCTGCTTTCCTTTATCATCTAAGCGCAAAGAGACGTATTATGGAAAACGCTAAAATGACTTCACTCATCGCTCAGTATCCTCTGGTAGAGGATCTGATCGCCCTCAAAGAAACGACCTGGTTTAACCCAGGCACCACCTCTCTTGCGGAAGGTTTACCCTATGTTGGTCTGACAGCGCAGGATGTACAGGATGCGCATGCCCGCCTGGCCCGTTTCGCGCCGTATCTGGCAAAAGCCTTCCCGGAAACCGCCGCAACCGGCGGGATTATTGAATCTGAACTGGCGATCATCCCCGCAATGCAGCAGCGGCTGGAAAAAGAGTACGGACAGAAAATCAGCGGCGAGCTTCTGCTGAAAAAAGACAGTCACTTACCGATTTCCGGTTCGATAAAAGCCCGTGGCGGGATTTATGAAGTGCTGGCCCACGCGGAAAAACTGGCGCTGGAGGCGGGTCTGCTGACGACCGAAGATGACTACAGCGTAATGCTTTCACCGGAGTTCAGGCAGTTCTTCAGCCAGTACAGCATTGCCGTGGGTTCAACCGGTAATCTGGGGCTGTCGATTGGCATTATGAGCGCCTGTATCGGCTTTAAGGTGACGGTGCATATGTCCGCCGACGCCCGCGCCTGGAAGAAAGCCAAACTGCGCAGCCACGGCGTAACGGTAGTGGAATACGAAGAGGATTACGGCGTAGCGGTTGAGCAAGGACGCAAAGCGGCACAGTCCGATCCAAACTGTTTCTTCATTGACGATGAAAACTCCCGCACGCTGTTTTTGGGCTATGCGGTGGCCGGGCAACGCCTGAAGGCTCAGTTTGCGCAGCAGGGGCGCGTGGTGGATGCCGACCATCCGCTGTTTGTCTACCTGCCGTGCGGCGTTGGCGGCGGTCCTGGCGGCGTGGCTTTTGGTCTGAAACTGGCATTTGGCGACAACGTCCACTGCTTCTTCGCCGAACCAACCCACTCTCCGTGCATGTTACTGGGCGTGTATACCGGCCTGCATGATGCCATTTCCGTCCAGGAGATTGGCATCGATAACCTGACGGCGGCAGACGGCCTGGCGGTGGGGCGCGCATCCGGGTTTGTAGGGCGGGCAATGGAACGTCTGCTGGACGGGCTGTACACCCTCGACGATCGGACGATGTACGACATGCTGGGTTGGCTGGCGCAGGAAGAAGGCATTCGCCTGGAGCCGTCCGCACTGGCGGGAATGGCCGGGCCGCAGCGTGTTTGCCGTTCGACGGATTACCAGCAGATGCACGCCTTCAGCGCTGAGCAGCTTAATCACGCCACGCATCTGGTGTGGGCGACCGGCGGCGGTATGGTGCCGGAAGAAGAGATGGCGCAGTACCTGGCGAAAGGGCGCTAAACGTCACTGACCTTAACGCAGCATCGCCATCAGCTCCATCGGTGAGCGATGCTGTTTAATCAGATCCCGCATGACGCGCATATGCGGCGACGTGTAGTTAATAAATGCTTTATACCCGCCGCACAGCACGCTTTTCCCGCTTAAATCCCGATGCTTTGGACAATCACCGTTGCAGAATCGCAATAAGGCGCAGTCCAGGCAATCCGCCCCCAGCGTTGATTTTTTCTGCTGTCCAAATTCACTCGCCTGCGGGCTGGCATTCAGCATATGTAGTGGCGTTTGATGGATATTACCCAGCCGGAACGCCGGGTAGACATAGTGATCGCACTGATAGAGATCGCCGTTTGCTTCCAGGGCGAACGCGTGACCGCAGGTTTCGCTAAGCGCGCACATTTGTGCCGGATGCCCACTCCACACGCCCAGCATCGAATCAAACAGTTGTACAAAAACGCGCCCAATATCTTCCCGAACCCAGAGATCAAACACATCATTGAGAAAATGCCCCCAGTCTTCCGACGTCACGGAATCAGCGGTCAGTTTGCCGCGATCGTCACGTTCAACCAACGGAATGAACTGAAGAAAAGGCGTGCCAAGCTGGCGAAGATAGCGATACATACGCGCAGGCTGCTGGCTGTTCAGCCGATTCACCACCACCAGCAGGTTGAAGTCCACGCGATGGGCAACCAGCCTTGCTATCGCTTCCACCACCTTATGATGCGTTGGTTTTCCACTACGGCTAACGCGATAAGCATCATGTAAATCGGCGGGGCCATCCAGTGAGATACCGACCAGCCAGCCATTATCGCGTAAGAATCGGCACCACTCGTCACTGAGTAAAATGCCGTTAGTCTGGAAGGTATTCTGGATGCATTTCCCCTCTCCATAGCGTTTTTGCAACGCGACCACGCGGTGAAAAAAATCGAGTCCACACAGCGTCGGCTCTCCGCCCTGCCAGGCAAACAGCACATCATCAACCGGCTGCGCGGCAATATGCTGGCAAATAAAAGCCTCTAAGGTCGCGTTATCCATAACGGGTTGAGAGGGTTTATCGATATAAAAACAGTAATGGCAATCAAGATTACAACGTGAGCTGGCCGGTTTAGCCATGACCTGACATCCTGTCATGCAACATCCCTAATAAAGACGATAAGTTGACGAATATGCGTTACAGCAAACAGTATTGCGAGGGACAACACCGCGAGAGAGATCAAAAATTTGTCACGCACGGCGCGAGATTCGGAAAAATCACTGTGTGCCACATCCATCAGGTTACGGCTGCGGGTATAGCGCCAGAGGATGAGCGCGACAATCGCCAGCACGCCAATAGAGACCCAGAACAAAAACCCCGCCTGATGCCAGTTATGTTTCAGCGCCAGCGCCATCAATGCGCCATAACCTAACAGGGTACGAAACCAGGCCAGCGACGTGCGCTCCGGCTGTAGACCGGGATCAACCTGACGGCGGGCTTTGCGGCTATCCGGCATACAGCACCAGCGCCATGACAATCACCGCAACAATCATCAGCATCAGGCTGATTATCATCAGGCTATGGGTGTACGGCAGGTCTTCTTTCAGACGCATCGCTTTTTCGTTGCGTAGCCAGCGCAGATAGCCATAAATCGCCAGGCCGCCCGCAAAGAGACACAGCAGCAGCGCCAGCAGTTCGCGAATCACCGGCGTGGCGAAGTCCGGCGCGAGTTGGTCAAGCCCGACGCCCGCCGCCAGAAACCCCAGCGCGGTGCGAATCCACGCCAGAAAGGTACGCTCATTTGCCAGCGAGAAGCGGTAATCCGGCGCTTCTCCGAGGCGGGAAATCTTCATGACGGCTCCTTTAAATTATTGCCGGATGGCGGCGTAAACGCCTTATCCGGCCTACGGTATTGCGCTTTTGTAGCGCCACCGGGCATAACGCATCAAAACTTCTGTTTTTTCTCTTCTACTTTCACGCCTTGCGTGGGCAAACCGGTATCGTAATCACGTACCACCGGAGAATAACCGTCTTGCGGGCGTGGGCGGAATGCCCCCATCCAGCGCGGCCGGGCATCTTTACACCACGGACGCAGGCTCCACTGATACGTACGGAACGGGTCGCGGATTTTATCCATGTAATCCAGCAGCGCGTCGTGCATCTGACTACGAACACCGGCAAATTCCGGCGCAGCAATCAGATTATGCAGTTCATCCGGGTCATTACACCTGTCGTACAGCTCATCGCTGGTAAACAGGTTCAGCACCAGCTTCCAGTTATCCGTCACCCAGCAGCGCACCGGAATAAAGCCGCCAAAGCTGTCATGCTCGATCTCATAGCGGTTGAACTCCACCATCACCCCGCGCGGCTCTTCAACGGCCAGGATGTTTTCACCCGGAAGAATATCGGGCTTATCAATCCCCGCCAGCGCCATCATCGTAGGCAGCAGGTCAATATGGCTGACCGGCGTATCGATCTGCAGCGGCGCTCCCTGCGGCGGGCGCATAATCAGCGGGATGCGGGTAATGTCATCATACATTGCCGCCCCTTTGCTGATGAGTTTGTGCGCCCCCATCATTTCACCGTGATCGGAGGTATAAATCACCCAGGTATTCTCACGTTGTTCCGGGGTTAACGCATTGATCACCCGCCCAATCTGATCGTCAACAAAGTCATTGCAGGCAAAGTAGAGCGGATGATGATAACAGCCATCATCGCCCACCGGGGACGGCATCGCCTGCGCCCATAGCCGATGGTGCTCAGGTTTATTACTCAGCGAATCCTGCGCCTTCGCGCCCAGGTCATAATAAAAATCCTGATACTTCTCCAGATACTCAACCGGACAGGTAAACGGATGATGCGGCTCATCATAAGAGACCACCATCAGGAACGGTTCGTCATCTCTCGCTGGCTGATGGAGAAAATCAACCGCCCGGTTGCTGATGCGATACGCCCAGGTAAAGGTCTCATCAATATTATTGGTCTGCAAATCCTCAATACTGTTCAGTCCGTTACGCCACAGGCTGATTTCATTCTCCGTCAGTTCAGAAAGGTAGTTCGCGCCGTCATACCAGTAGTCGGCATCCCACTCAGGCGGGCACTCGCCGGTGCCAAAGTAATCGTGCCCGTCGAGGTGCCATTTGCCGATATAGCAGGTGTGATAGCCTGCATCCTTAAAATAACGCCCCATCGTGGAGATGTTCTTCCCTGGCGCGACGTTGTTCGTCCACGGGCCGGACTGATTGGCATAAATACCGGTAAAAAGCCCCGCGCGGGCTGGCGTACACACCGGCGAGCAGGTATACGCGGAGTTAAAGCGAATCCCTTCAGCGGCCAGGCTGTCAATATGCTGCGTGTTCAGCGGCTTACCGCTATAGCAGCCCACCATATTGGTCGCCTGTGTATCGGTCATAATGAACAGAAAATTCGGACGGGTCATGCTTTATCCTTAGCGTCAGAAACATAAACCACAGGCGCGGAATGGCGCGTCTGCCATGAGCTGTAAATCAGGTAAACAACCACCGCAGCGGTGATGGCGTAGCTGAGAATGGTCAGCCACCGGGTCTGATAGCCACCGAACTGCGCCAGACCAGAATAGACGCCAATCATCGCGAACAGGACGCCAACGGCGGCGATCTTCACGTTTTTCCACGGTTTCATGTCGACCGCAAACGCATCATGAAATTTAAACGGCGTTGCACGCGGCTTAATCACGCCAATGAGCAGCATCACCACGACGTTGATACAGAAGGTGCAGGCCAGCACATAGAGGAAATGAAAATCAAATTTCACCAGGTAGTTGATGGTGATGTAACTGACAATACCGAGTCCCATTGCGACCTTCGCAGCCAGCGCCGGAATACGTGGAAAGAAGAAGCCCATAATAACAATGGTCACCAACGGCACGTTATAAATCCCGTTGAGCTGTTTCATCCAACTGTAGAGCCCTTGCGGCGCATAGGCGATCCACGGCGCCACCAGCACGGAGATCACGGCCACAATAAAGCCAAAGCGACGACCAACAGTGACCAGTTTATCGGGGCTGGCCTGTTCATTAATCAGTCGGCGATAGATACCGAGGCTAAACAGGGTCGAAGCACTGTTCAAAAAACCGCAGAATGCGCTGATAATCGCGCCAAACAGCACCGCGCTAAAAAAGCCAATCAGCGGCAGCGGCATCACTTTGTTCACCAGCGCCGGGTAGGCCATGTCTGCTTTTGGTAGATCCTGAAAGAGATGAAAAGCGATAACGCCCGGCAGCACCAGAATCAGCGGGTCCAGCATCTTCAACACCGCCGTAAGCAGCGCCCCTTTTTGCCCTTCCGATAAACTTTTTGATGCCAGCGTACGCTGAACGATCCCCTGGTTGGTGCACCAGTAGAACGTATTGACCAGGATAAGCCCGGTCAACGCCGCGCCAATCGGCACCGGGTCGTTGCTGCCGCCAATCGAGTTCAGCATCTGGCTGTGATCCTGGGTTAAACGCGTAATACCTTCGCTCAGACTGCCTTTCCCCATCGCCATCAGACCAAACAGCGGCACCATCAGGCCGCCAATCACCAGGCCGATACCGTTAATCACATCGGCAATGGCAATCGCCCGCATCCCGCCGACGACAGCATACAGGATGCCGCTAATCCCCAGCACGACAGCCATCAGCCAGATCGCCGTATGTTGTGAAATACCAAAGGTTTCAGTGACATGAAACATGCTGTTAAAGGCAAGCGCGCCGGAATACAGAATGATGGGTAAAAAACAGATTCCCGTCGCAATCAAAAAACAGCAATCAATAATGATGCGGGTAGTTTTGTCATAGCGCTCTTCAATAAAATCCGGGATCGTTGCAATGCCGCGTTGCAGATAGCGTGGCAGAAAGATCAGCGCCAGAAAAATAAGCGGAATTGCGGAGATGACTTCCCATGCCATTACCGACATACCGCTGCGGTAAGCCTGGCCGGTTAATCCCACCAGTTGTTCCGTTGAGAGGTTAGTTAACATCAGCGAGGCGGCAATAACCGGCGCTTTTAACGAACGTCCCGCCAGAAAATATCCCTGCTGCGAACCGGTATCCGCTTTTCGTAACTTCCACCAGGTGATAACCGCCACCAGTAGCGTAAAACCAACAAAGCTCAAAATTTGTAGCGTATTCATCTCATAGCCCTTGTTTTTCATTATGTCCCGGCAGCGGTAGGGTCAACACGAGGTAAAGCGTGCCGGGTCAGGCAGTCAGATTTCTTAATTACAAACATCGCCTCCCTGAAGCATTCACTTTCTGTTATGTTCAGGTTGTGGGCATCATTCTCCGGCGAGAAAATAAAATGAATGGAAACTTGCTAAGTTCGCATGTAAAAAACGAAACTACGTACAATATTCCCCTGCTGATTAATGAAAATGTGATCTCCAGCGGAATTTCATTGATCTCGCTGTGGCATACCTACGCTGACGAAAATTACCGTGTTATATGGCCGCGAGATAAGAAAAAGCCGCTAATTGCCAATTCGTGGGTCGCGGTCTATACCGTACAGGGGTGCGGGAAAATCCTGCTGAAAGACGGCGAGCAAATTACATTAAACGGCAACTGCATTATCTTTTTAAAACCCACTGATATACAGTCTTACCATTGCGAAGGTTTATTGTGGGAGCAATACTGGATGGAGTTTACCCCAACCAGTATTATGGATATTCCTATCCGACAACAAAGCGTTATTTATAACGGTGACGTTTATAATCAGGAACTGGCCGAAGTTTCACAATTAATTACCAGCCCGGAACCGATTAAAAATAATCTCGCCGTCGCGTTTCTCACGAAAATTATTTATCAGTGGATTTGTCTTATTGACTCAAACGGGAAAAAAGACCCACAACGCATACAGGTTGAAAAGTTAATTGCAGCGTTACATGCCAGCCTGCAACGCCGCTGGAGCGTGGCGGATATGGCGGCCACGATCCCCTGTAGCGAAGCCTGGCTGCGTCGTCTGTTTTTACGCTATACCGGGAAAACACCGAAAGAATATTATCTGGACGCCCGACTGGAACTGGCATTATCGCTGTTAAAACAGGAAGGGAATTCGGTGGGTCAGGTAGCGGATATGCTCAACTTCTTTGACTCATTTCATTTCAGCAAAGCATTTAAGCATAAATTTGGCTACGCGCCGTCGGCGGTGTTGAAACATCCTGACCGGCACCCGCTGGATGCCGGTCAACAAGATTAGTGCAGTTCAGGCCAGTATTCTTTGTTGGCTTCAATCAGATCATCAAGAATCGCTTTGGCGACAGACGCGCTCGGCACGGTTTTGGAGAGCGTAATCGCCTGCCACAGACGCTGATAGGAGCGATGCTCCCAGGCATCGACCACCAGTTTCTCGACGGCCACCTGCTGGCTCATCAGCCCTTTCTGGAACTGCGGAATATCGCCAACCGTCAGAGGTTCCGGCCAGTTATGCCCCACCAGGCAAGGGATCTCCACCATCGCTTCATCATCAAAGTTATGAATCGCCCCGTTGTTTGGCACAATCAGCAGCATCCGTTCCTGCGTATTAAAGGCGATTGCCGTTGCCAGATCGACGATATAAGACGCGTGTTCATCAATTTCCAGCTCGCCAGCGGAGGAGTGGCCTGCTTCAATAATCGCGCGGCAGGAGCCAAATACCTGTTTTTCACGGTGATCCATCACCTCATTAGCACGCGTGCGCGCCGGGTTCGAGTGCTGCACCACATAGTCCGGGAACAGATAGTATTTCAGATAGGTATTCGGCATGGTGTCCGGGTCCAGCGCCTGCACATCCTTCGCTTTGGCGAACGTATCATTCCAGCTCGCTTCAGTATGCGGATCGTTAGATGGCGGAACATAACCGTGTTTCGCGACGTATTCCCGCAGTTTCGGCATCAGGTCGTTACCCTGCAAGTCCTCAATCGACGTCCACCAGCCAAAGTGGTTCAGCCCGTAATAACGCACGCGCATTTGCTTACGATCTTGCAGGCCGACAATCTGCGCCATCCGCCCTTCAATGCCGATCGGCATATCACAGATATTGAGGATTTTGGCGTTCGGGCGCAGACGGCGCGTCGCCTCGGCCACTATCGCCGCCGGGTTGGAGTAGTTCAGCATCCACGCGTTTGGGGAGTATTTCTCCATGTAATCCACCAGCTCCAGCACGCCGCCAATAGA
Source organism: Citrobacter sp. CK188 (assembly GCF_030333525.1). Taxonomy (NCBI): domain Bacteria; kingdom Pseudomonadati; phylum Pseudomonadota; class Gammaproteobacteria; order Enterobacterales; family Enterobacteriaceae; genus Citrobacter; species Citrobacter sp. CK188. The sequence continues at coordinate 66,264 of NZ_JAOWFU010000001.1, read as the reverse complement.
ACGCATCCCATACGCAATCCCGCCCGGGCCACAGGTTTCCTGGCCTAATACGCCGTGGCGCAGCGGGATTTTTTCGTCTTTTTCCCGCATAGGGTATTTGCCCACGCGGATATGCGCCATCACGAAATCAACATCGGTAAACGCTGCTTCGGGATCGGTGGTGTAACTAAACTCAATCTCCGGCGCCTGCTCTTTAAGGATGATTTTGCACGCTTCGGCAATCACTTCCTGGCGAGCGCCGTCGTTGTCATAGAATTTCAGCGCGCGAAGCGGAAAACGGTCCTGGTTTGCCAGCAACATCAATACGATGCCCGGCGTAAATGTGCTGCCGCCGCCTGCGATAACCACTGAGAATTTTTTCATGATACTGCCTCCGTCATGGGGATTTGTTCGGTCGATAAGGGGGATTTCATTAGCGTTTCAAGCTGGTCACGCACCTGGGGCACATGCAGGCCGACAATCACCTGGATGCCATTGCCACGGCGAACCACGCCGTGCGCGCCCAGCGCTTTAAAGACGTCATCACTCTGGGTCTGCGCCATATCGTGGAGCGCGATACGTAAGCGCGTGGCGCAGTTATTAATGCTTTCGATATTGCCCGCACCGCCCAGCGCCTGAAGGAACCCGGCTGCCTGCCCAAGTTTTGCGTCCGGCGCGGGCGCCGTTGTCTGTCCACGCGCGGCCTTGTAATCCGCTTTGCTGTAGAGTCTGACTTCACTCTCTTCACGACCCGGCGTTTTCAGGTTGAAGCGCAGGATCAGGGTGCGGAAAACCACAAAATAGAGGGCGGTGAATGCCAGCCCGATGCCTATCTGGGTAAACATCATTCCGGCATGGTTGTGGAACATCGGGATCCAGTTTTGCGGTAAGAACTGATCCAGCAGTCCGCCGCCCATATTTCCTCACGCCGCAGATATACATCACCGTCGCCATTGAGGCCGCCAGCACCGCGTGTACGGCAAACAGCAGCGGAGAGATAAACAGGAAAGTGAATTCCAGCGGTTCCGTAATGCCCACCAGTACAGCGGTTAACGTGGCGGGGATCAGCAAACCGGCGACCTTCACCCGGTTTTCTGGCGATGCGGTGTAATAGAGCGCCAGCGCAATCCCGACGGAGCCAAAGATTTTTGAGTTACCGTGTAGGGCAAAACCGCCTTCCGGGAATAACGTCTTCAGCGATTCCGTGCTCTGGCTGAACGCCTGCATATGTTGCGCCCAGTAAACCTGAATGCCACCTTCTACCGCCGCCGGGCCAAAAATGAAGGGGCCATAGACGAAGTGGTGCAGCCCTGTCGGGATCAGAATACGTTCGAGGAAGGTGTAGACCCACACGCCCAGCGCGCCCGCTGAACGCAGGAAAGCCTGTAGGGATTCAATGCCCATCTGCACTTTTGGCCAGCCGAGCAGCGTCAGCCAGGCGCAGGGAATCATCACCAGGAACGCGATAATCACCACAAACGACGTGCCCTGAAAAATACCGAGGAACACGGGCAACGGCTTATCGAAATAGCGGTTGTGCAGCGCGGTGACGATGCCCGAAATCATAATGGCGCCGATAATGCTGGTATCGAGCGTTTTTATTCCGGCCATCATCGTCAGACCGCTGCCTGCCGTCGGGTCTACGCTGAAGTCCACGCCGAAGAAATGCCCCCAGGTCATGCCCATGGCATTAATGAAATAGTTCCATGTCAGGAAGCTGACCAGCACCGCCAGACAAGCTCGGCCTTGCGCCTGTTTAGCCAGGCCAATCGGCAAGCCGACGGCAAAAATCAGCGGCATATTACGGAAAACCGTCCAGCCGCCCTCTTCAATAATATGAACGATTTGCGCGAATAAACTGTTGGGATCGGTCAGCGCTTCGCCAACAAAAAGCGGGTTGCGCAGCATGATGGCGATACCCACGACAATACCGGCGAACGGGAACAGCAGTACCGGGGTAAACATAGCGCCGCCAAAGCGTTGTATTTGACTGAGCATTTTTACATCCTCATATAACAACCAGTAGGGAGAGGCCTTTTTTGTAGTGATTGCTGGCCTGATACGAGAATAGGTAGTTGCGATTCTGAGAACATGACGCGCCGCTTCGATTCGTGATCGCATTCATGGTTTTAATTCAGTCAATGATGTCTACTTTTTACATAAAAGTTAGACATCAAAAGGTTCGTAGCGCGGAAATTAAAGGGAAAAAGAGGTCTGGTAGTGATCTACAAATCGATAGCGGAACGACTAAGAATCCGGCTCAACTCATCTGATTACAACATCGGTAGCCCGTTGCCTGGTGAAAAAAAGCTGGCGGAAGAGTTTACTGTGTCACGAATGACCATCCGCAAAGCCGTCGATATGCTGGTGGGATGGGGACTGGTGGTGCGGCGGCACGGGAGCGGCACATACGTGGCGCGTAAAGACGTTCATCATGAAACCACCAACCTGACCGGACTGGCGGAAGTGCTGCGGCGTCAGGGAAAAGAGGTCACCAGCCAAGTGCTGGTATTTGAAGTGATGCCTGCGCCCCCCGCCATTGCCAGCCAGTTGCGGATTCAGATCAACGAACGTATCTACTTTTCCCGCCGCGTGCGCTATGTGGATGGCAAACCGCTGATGCTGGAGGACAGCTATATGCCCGTCAGGCTGTTCCGTAACCTCTCGCTGATCCACCTGGAAGGGTCGAAATTTGATTATATTGAGAAAGAGTGCGGCATCACCATCAGTGGCAACTATGAAAGCCTGACGCCCGTACTGGCCGATAAACAGCTCTCCGCGCAAATGAACGTCCCCGAGCAAACGCCGCTACTGCGGATCACATCACTTTCTTATAGCGACAGCGGGGAGTTTTTGAATTATTCGGTCATGTTCAGAAATGCCAGCGAATACCAGGTGGACTACCATTTACGGCGCGTCCACCCGGATGCAAACCTGACCTAGCCTAACCCCCAGAAAAGCACCGCCAGCAGTTGTGGGGTGATAATCCGCAAGAACATTACCAGTGGATAAACGGTGGCGTAGGAGAGCGCCGCCGCGCCGCTGGTGGCATGCAGGTTGTTAGCGAACGCCAGTGCAGGCGGATCGGTCATTGACCCCGCCAGCATCCCGCATAGCGTCAGGTAGTTCATTTTGGCAAAGATACGTGCCAGAAGACCGACGGTAATCAGCGGAATGGCAGTAATAAAGATGCCGTAACCAATCCAGCTCAGACCATTACCCTGAGTCAACGTATCAATAAAGTCACCGCCAGATTTCAGCCCGACCACCGCGAGAAACAGCACGATCCCCAGCTCACGCAGCGCCAGGTTGGCGCTTGGCGGCATAAACCAGTACAGCTTGCCAATGCTGCCGATACGTCCCAGAATCAGCGCCATGATCAGCGGCCCGCCCGCCAGTCCCAGCTTTAACGCTACCGGGAATCCAGGGACAAACAACGGAATCGACCCCAACAGCACGCCCAGACCAATACCGATAAACACCGGTAACATCTGCACCTGTTGCAGCTTTTGCTGGGCGTTACCCACAACATTAGCCACCGCATCAATTGAAGAGGGACGGCCAACCAGATTGAGGATGTCACCGAATTGCAGGCTGGCGTCGCTACTGGCCACCAGCTCTACGCCCGCACGGTTCAGACGGGAGATCACCACGTCATAGCGCTCTTTAAAATGGAGGTCGCGAATGCGTTTTCCGAGCACCTTTTCGTTAGTGACCACGACGCGTTCAACGCGCAAATCCGTCCCTCGCGTTGAGAGCGAGGTGTCCACCTCCTGACCAATGACCAGCTGCGCGTTATGCAGATCGGCGGGCTGTCCCACCAGATGCAGCAAGTCGCCCGACTGGATGATCGTTCCCGGTGAAGGCACCATCAGCGTCTCGTCGCGTTTCAGACGCGAACAGATGATTTTATCGCTGTTCAGGATAGGCACATCCTGGATCGCCATATTGTTGAGATTCGGGTTCTCAACACGGATATTCATGGTCTGGATTAACGAGTGTCCATTGCTAAGCGTGTCTTCATGCTGCTTCGCCTCCGCCTCCATGTTGACGCGAAAAATCATCCGCATCAGCCACATGGTGAGCAAAATACCGCAAATCCCGAAAGGATAGGCCATCGCATAGCTCATCCCCATCTGATCCACCGCTTCCATTGGCGTTCCCAGATCGCGCAGAATTTGCTGCCCTGCCCCCAGCGCTGGCGTATTGGTGACCGTGCCGGAGAAAATCCCCAGCACCACCGGTAGCGGGATAGCGAAGATTTTATGCAGAATGGCGGTAACCAGCCCACCGATAATGACAATCAGGATGGCAAAGAGATTAAGGCGCAACCCTGAGACGCGCAGAGAGGCAAAGAACCCCGGCCCCACCTGGATACCAATGGTGTAAACGAAGAGTATCAGGCCGAATTCCTGGATAAAGTGCAGCATGTCACTGCTCAGCGTCATCCCGGCCTGATCGACAAAGTGGCCGACGATAATCCCGCCGAACAGTACGCCGCCAATGCCAAAACCGACACCCCGCACCTTGATATTGCCGATCCACAACCCGACAACCGCCACCAACGCCAGAACGCTGACCGTCAATGCTATATCACTCATCTTCTTTTCCCTGTGAATAACATTTCAATTTACGTGGATTATGACTGAACCGTTCAGGCATATATGCAGCATGGCGCACATTATCACGTTACAACGTCCCTGAGATGCCCGTCGCAAGGGCGTTTCAGGTCTTTTTCTTAATAGAAATCTGAAGTTGCTGAATGCTTTTTTCTGGTAAAGGCAGCGCTTCAGGCATTGTTCCCCCCAGATCCTCGATGGTCTGGCGGACTTTACGCCCGACATTGTAATGCGTTTGGTTGGCCTGCTGCTTCGTATTAACAGAATCCCTACGCAGCTTTTCTTCCGTTTGAGTCGCCCGAAAAAGGTTCGCCGCCAGTTCAGTTGAGCCCATATGGTCGAGTATTTTTTGGTTTTTCTTCAATCCCTTACGTTCATGGATGGCTCGCTGATCCAAACCACCATACAGCCCCTTGTAGCCATGGTTCTGGAAGATAGCAAAGTCAAAAGTGGTCTCGACACCAGCCTGCTGAGCAGTTTCAACCAGATGCTTATTATGTTCTTTCAGTTCATTGCGTAAAAACAGGCGCTTTTCATCTTCGCGCAAGGACTTAAAAGCGGCATCATCGGCCAATTCCTGGCGTCGGGTTTGAATGGCAAAGTACGTTTGCCCTGCCGCAATGACGGGTTTTGAAGGGTCCCCATTCTGAACGACCAGATAGCAGGCGTAGCGGGATAACTTCATATCTTTCAGTTCCCGACACGCACCGGAACCAATCCGTACCATAGCGAGGAGCTCCTCGAAATGGTCGCAGGCTAACTGGCCGCTGGTACGGCATGATTCCACAGCTTTTTTCAGCACGGGTACAAAATGTCGATACTCTGAATATTCAAGAGCCTTAGCCAGTGCGCGCGCTGACCAAAACTCAATACCCTGATCATCAAGCTGTTTCATTACTTCAAATGGTTGATGCTCACTCATAAAAACATTCCTTCGTTAAAGAGCTTTTGTACTGGATATTCTTACAGTAAAACATCTATTACAACAACGTGATTTAGTGTGCTTTCACGCACAAAAATGCCCCGTCATTGCTGGCGGGGCGATTTGCCGGATGGCGGCTACGCCTTATCCGGCCTACAGGTAGTCCTGGATTAGCTATTTAACGCGGGACGTTCGCTAATGGCGATACGCTGCGGAGCGATGGTTTCCGGCTCGTTGCGGGTTAAATCAATGTGCAATAACCCATTGGTGAAGGTCGCGCCGCTGACCTCCATATTTTCTGCCAGAGTAAAACTCAGACTGAATGGCTGTGTCACCAGCCCCTGATGCAACCATTTGGTTTCTTTTTCCGGCTGCGCTGGCGTGCCTTTTACGGTCAGGCGCGTGCCTTCCAGTTGAATATCCAGATCTTCCTGACGGAAACCGGCTAACGCGAGGGTAATGCGGTAGTGGTTGTCATCGCTTTTTTCAATGTTATAGGGCGGGAAGCTCTGGCTTTCGCCGGTGTTTTGCAGGGCGTTGGCCAGTTTGTCAAAACCGATCCATTGACGCAGCAGTGGGGATAAATCGTAATTACGCATGATAATCATCTCCTTCTAAGAAGCGAGTAATACCCGTCATACTTCACGCCGCAGATGCGTTGTCTGCGCTCGCTCACCCCAGTCACGTACTTTTGTACGCTCCCGGGGATTTGCTTGCTTGCCGCCTTCCTGCGACGCAAATTATTTAGGGTATATTATTGCCAGCGAATCCTCAGATTCGCATATGCTCCCTGACGGCGAGCACGGGGATAACAGGCCGCCAACGGCGACCTGACTGAATCAGTTAATTTCGATACGGCGCGGTTTGTTCGCTTCTGGAATCACGCGCTCCAGGTCGATATACAGCAGACCATTCACCAGGTTAGCGCCGCGAACATGAATGTTCTCTGCTAACTGGAATTTGCGTTCAAAGTTACGCTCTGCGATGCCCTGGTAGAGATAGGTACGTTCTTTTTGCTCATCCGCATGAGCGCCTTTTACCACCAGCAGATTATCCTGAGCAGTAATTTCCAGTTCGCTTTCCGCAAAGCCTGCAACGGCAATCGCAATGCGGTAATGGTTTTCATCCACCAGTTCGACGTTATACGGAGGATAACCGCCATTACTCTGGCTCTGGTTGTTTTCTAAAAGGTTAAACAGACGATCAAAACCAATGGCAGAACGGTACAGCGGGGATAAGTCAAAGTTACGCATAATGAATAGCTCCTGAAATCAGCGAGAATAGTGGACCTTCCATCATGGACAGGTCAGGTAGCCAGAACACCCATCAGGCGTGCTCTTTATTTGCCTACACCCTAAAAATGGGTCTGGAAATGAACTTTTCAAGCGCTTGCAGGGGACTTTTTTTGCAGTTTGTTGTCTATCGCATAGACTGGGTGAACAGCACACATTGTTAAAGTGCGATAAGCGCCACAGTGCAACGTGATGGTGATGTTATTTTTCGCGACGGATCGCTATAACTCATCATGCAAACACCGATAATCAACAGATGAATAAATCATGATAAAAAATGTGTTGTTAACGCTGATGATGTGCAGTGGATTGGTTTTACTGGGTGGCTGCTCCAGCGTAATGTCACATACCGGCGGCAAAGAGGGGACCTACCCCGGCACACGCGCCAGCGCCGAAATGATCGGCAGCAGTGATACAAACTGGGGCACCAAATCGCTGGCAATCCTGGATATGCCCTTTACCGCCGTCATGGATACGATACTCTTGCCGTGGGACTTCTTCCGCACAGACAGCTCAGTGAAGTCGCGAGTGGAAAAGAGCGAGGAGAAAACAAAGATGACCAACGCCGTTATCCCCCCGGCAAGAATGCCCGCTCACTGATTTATCGTTCGGTTTCCGTCACCCAAAGCTGGCGGAAACCGTCAACCTCTTCCATCCACGCGATTAACGCTCCATCCGGCGAAAAAACAACGGCGTCCGCTGAAGGCGGGCTGTCATGACTCGCCGTTAAAAAGGCGATTGCTCCGCTCTGCGCGTCGCAGCAGGCAATGCGGTTTTCCAGCACAAACCCCAACCACCGGCCTGACGGGTGCCAGTTGAACGCTGACTGAATATCGGTCGCGTTATGCGTAAGCTGGCGCGGCTCTCCCCCCTGCGCCGGGATCAGCCAGAGCTGAACAATACCGCGATCATCGCGCATCAAAAACGCAATGTCCGTGGCTTGCGGGTTACTCCGCACCCAATGGCGCGGAACGTTTACCAGCCCAGGGAAAGCGCGATCATGCGTAAAGGTCAGACGGCGCTGAACAACGCCCGCAGGCGGCGCTGGCAGCGTTGATTCTGTTCCGGTCAGCGGCATATCGCCTGCCTGTTTCCAGCCTTTTTCATCCTGCGGCAACGCCACCAGAAACAGCTCCGGCACTTTTTCACCCTTCGCCGACAAGGTATCGCCAATAAACGCCAGCGCATAATCGCCCACCCAACCCTCTTCGTAGGCGCGGTTAATGTCATCGCTGCCCGGCCGTGGCGCCGGCGTGGTCTGGCTCACTAACACGCACCAGTGGCTGCCGCTGTACTCCCGAGGATGCTGAACCGCTACCGTAACCGGGCCATACGGCACCGCAACGCCGACGTTACGCAAGTCCAGCGCCGGATCGCGCTCACGCAGTACATGGTCGTTATAGGTGAAGCTGACACGCTCGCCGTTCGGACTGAACACATGCACATGGCTGCCGCCGCGCAACGCGCCGGGCGTATACGGCACGGTGATGTCCATTGCATCCAGATTCGTCACGCGGTTTTGCGCCGCTATCACGCCGCGACGATGGTGGAAATCATAACGCCACGTCTCGTCCGGGTTCTCCGGGCCATGAATGAACACATAGCGATCGTCTTGTGGATGAACAGTCACCACGCCAACGTGCGCGCCCTGCGTAGCGCGATAAATGACCTCAATCTCGCCAGTCCGTACGTTGACGCGCTCAATCGTCTCACCGGTAAACGAGGCGCCTGACGGACGCACATCAAAAACCAGCCACTGGCTGTCCGCCGTCCAGGTGTTGGTATTCGTAAGCTGATGATGACGCGAAGCGAAAGTGATTTGTTTCATGGAGATACCCTGATGCGCGGTTTTCGCATCAGGGTATAGCATTGGAAGAAATTAGCCTACCCGTTTAACGTCGCCGACCAGCAGGATATAAGAGAGCGCGCCAATCAGGGCAACAGCGGAGATATAGACCAGCGCCGGGCCAAAGCCATAATCCTGCGCAAGGTAGCCAATCACCAGCGGCACGGTGATGCCGCCCAGTCCGCCAACAAAGTTAAACACGCCGCCGGTCAGGCCAATCAGACGCATCGGTGCGAGTGAAGAGACCAGTGACCAGGTGATAGACGCAAAACCATTGCCGAAGAACGCCAGCGCCATCAGAGTCATAATCCATACGGGATCGTTAGTGTAGTTCGCCCCCATGATGCAGGTAGAAATCAGCAGCCCGCAGATAATAGGCGTTTTACGCGCAACACCCAACGAGAACCCTTTTTTCACCAGCTTATCCGCCAGCCAGCCGGAGAGCAGCACCCCAAAGAAAGCGGCAAGGAACGGTACGGTCGTCATAAAACCTGCCTTCAGGGCGGTGATCCCTTTCTCCTGGGTTAAATAGTTCGGGAACCAGGTCAGGAAGAACCACAGCGTAGAAGTAACCGCAAATTGCCCCAGGTAGACCCCGACAAGTTTGCGGTGAAACACCAGTTTCCAGTCAGCTTTGGTCAGTGGCTGACGCGCCTCTTTTTTGACTGGCGCATCGCCGTCCACCAGACCGCCGCCATCGCGAATATAGTCCAGCTCAGCCTGGCTGATGCTTTTGGTCAGGCGCGGCGGCTGATAAACCTTGAACCAGATTAGCGACCAGATAATCCCGATTCCCCCGGTAACGATGAACACCCAGTGCCAGCTCAGCATCTCCTGAATCCAAATCAGCAGCGGCGTCAGAAACGCCAGGCCGACAAACTGCCCGGAGGTGTAGAAACCGACGGCGGAGGCGCGCTCATGCTCCGGGAACCAGCTGGTAACCATCCGGTTATTGGTCGGAAATGCGGGCGCCTCAAAAATCCCGGTGATGGCGCGAAGACCAATCAGCGACATTAATCCGGTGGCGAACCCCTGAAATAGCGTTGCAACAGACCAGCCCAAAATAGCGATAAAGTAGGTCAGTCGCGATCCCACACGGTCAAGGAACCAGCCGCCAGGAATCTGGCATAGCGTATAAAGCCACGCAAAAGCCGAAAAGACGTAGCCCATTTCCGCTTTGGTGATGCCGAATTCTTCCTGAATATGCGCCGACGCCACGGCGAGGTTCGCGCGGTCAACATAACAAATAACCACGGTAATAAAGATCATAATCAGCGTCAGATAACGACGACGCCCGGGTTTTGCAGCTGTAACTGAAATATCCATCGCAATCTGTCTCCAGATTTTGGGCATAGCGAGACCGCTCACCATGCCCTGTAATTTACAGAGGGTTATATTTTTGTATGTAAGGTTTTTGCCCGGTGGCTTACCGGATCTACGGGATGGCGATTACCATTCCGCTACGCTGCCATCTTCATGACGCCACAACGGGTTGCGCCAGTCCGGCGCGTTTTTACTCAGTTCAATGACTTTAGCTTCGTCAATGTCCACGCCAAGGCCCGGTTTAGTTAACGGTTTAAAGAAGCCGCCTTCCATACTGAAATCGTCCTTGTTTTTCACGAAGTCGAGCAGCTCCGCGCCTTTGTTGTAGTGAATGCCCATGCTCTGCTCCTGGAATACCGCATTGCGCGATACGAAGTCGATATGCAGACAGGCTGCCAGCGCAATCGGCCCCAGCGGACAGTGCGGCGCCAGCGCCACGTCGTAGGCTTCCGCCATCCCGGCGATTTTGTAGCATTCGGTGATACCGCCAGCGTGCGACAGATCCGGTTGCAGAATCGCCAGCCCGCCCGCTTCCAGCACGCGTTTAAACTCAAAGCGTGAGAACATGCGCTCGCCTGCGGCAATCGGAATATGCGTCTGCGCCGCCAGCTTCGGATAATATTCCGCCTGCTCCGCCAGCACCGGCTCCTCAATAAACAGCGGACGATATTGTTCCAGCTCTTTAATTAATACCTTCGCCATCGGGGCGCTGACACGACCGTGGAAGTCGAGACCAAATTCAATTTCGTTACCAAAAGCCTCACGGATTTGCGCTACGGTATTGACTGCTGCATCCACCGCGCGTGAATTATCAATCACGCCCATCTCTTCACAACCGTTCAGTTTGAAGGTGTCGAAGCCAATAGCGCGCAGTTTCCTGATGCCGTCGATCACTTCCGCCGGACGGTCGCCGCCCACCCAGCTGTAGGCTTTAATTTTGTCGCGAACCAAACCGCCCATCAGTTGCCATACCGGCGCGTTCAGCACTTTGCCTTTGATATCCCACAGCGCCTGGTCGATACCGGCGATGGCGCTCATCATTATTGGGCCGCCGCGATAAAAACCGGCGCGGTACATCACCTGCCACAGATCGTTGATACGCGCCGGGTCCTGACCGATCAGATAGTCGCCAAACTCATGAACCGCCGCTTCGACGGTACGCGCGCGCCCTTCTATAACCGGTTCGCCCCAGCCAACCACGCCTTCATCCGTTTCGATTTTCAGGAACATCCAGCGCGGGGGTAAACGGTACGTGGTGATTTTGGTTATTTTCATTTCACTGCCTCTCGATACGCTTTAACAAATGCCGTCGCCTGCTGCGCGGTACGCTCAACGGACTGCCCGGCGCGATAGAGATCGCTGCCCAGCCCGGCGCCTGCGCAACCCGCGTTAATCCATTGCGCCAGGTTTTCCGGCGTCACGCCCCCCACGGCAAACACCGGGACATCAGCCGGAAGCACCGCTTTCAGCGCTTTGATGTAGTCCGGGCCAAATGCCGATGAGGGGAATATTTTCAGCGCCTGCGCACCCGCATCCAGCGCGGTAAAGGCCTCGCTGGCGGTCGCGCATCCAGGGCATACGGTCATGCCATAACTCACCGCGCGACGAATCACCTCGGGCTGAATATTTGGCGTGACGATCAGCTTGCAGCCCATTTGCGCTAACAGGTCTACCTGATCAGGCTGAAGTACGGTGCCCGCGCCGATCAACGCCTTATCGCCATACGCATCCACTATCGCCGGGATACTTTTTTCCCACTGCGGGGAGTTAAGCGGGATTTCCACCGCATCAAAGCCAGCCTCGATGACCGCGCCAACATGCGCCAGCGCTTCATCGGGCGTCACGCCACGTAATATCGCAATAAGCGGAAGATCAGTTTGCCACTGCATGAGCGATGCTCCTTATTCCTGCCTGAAATGCCTTCTCACCGGAAACGACGGTTGCATGACGGCCAATGGCGCTGAACGCCTGCTGGTAGCGTTCCGCCAGCGCGTCTCCGGCAACAATGGTGATCTGCCGGGCGTCAAAGCTTTCGCTAAGGGTGGCGACTTCAGCGCCAATCAACAGACCGGATAAAAATTCACTCACCTGCGCGCGCGGGAGTGTTCCCAGGACGTGCGAGGCGCGAACCTCAAAAAGTTGCGGCAGGATGGCGGGGGTAGCGAGACCACGCTCCAGCCCAGCAGTAAAGGCGACAGGCGAGGTTTCCTGTTCAGGCAACCCTGCGCCAACCAGTGAATAACGCAGCAACAGATGGTGTAATTCACCCGTCATCACGGTGCGAAAATCGTGAATTTGCGCGTTATCAGCCCGTACCCATTTACAGTGCGTACCGGGCATCACATAGACAGAAGAAGGAGAAAGCGTGCGGGCGCCAAGCAACTGTGTCTCTTCGCCGCGCATCACATTATGGTTATCGTCGCGTGAGACACAGAGTCCGGGAATAATCCAGATCTTGTCGCCAACGGAGGTTAACTGCTCGCCTATGGCAGAGAAATGGGCAGGAACCGGCAGATAGGGGGCGATTTTCCAGCCCACATTGCTGCCGACCATTCCCGCCATAACCACGGGAGTGGCGCTGTCGCGCCAGTTTTGCGTCACTTCTGCTAACACCGCTTCAGGAGATTTACCCTTCAGACGCGTTACGCCTGCTTCTGATTGCCTGCTCTCCAGGCATTTGTCGCCCTGGTAAAGCCAGGCGCGCAAATTGGTCGATCCCCAGTCAATTGCGATGTAGCGAGCTGTCATGTGATTTCCTTGAGCCTTCGTGTCGAGCTGGCGATCATCGTTAAGGCCGCCTGCTCTGCCGCATCGCCATCCTGATGCCGTATCGCATCGAATAGCGCCTTATGTTCCTGGAGCGTTTTTGGCATGTTGGCCTCATCACCCATCCAGGTTCGTTCAAACACCGCTCGCTGTAGCGAACTGATCGCCACACTAAGCTGTTGTAAAACCGGGTTATGTACCGACTGCAATACCGCCTCGTGATAGCGAATATCCGCTTCGTTGAAGGCATCCCGGTTCTGGTTGTTGGCGATCATGTCATTGAGCGCCGACTCAATTTCGGCCAGATCGCTCGACGTCGCGCGTTCCGCCGCCCAGCGCGCAATAGCAGGTTCCACCAGGTTACGGACTTCACTCATCGCGCTGATCAGCCGCGGGTCATAATCGTTTTCCAGCACCCATTGCAGCACGTCGGTATCGAGGTAGTTCCACTGGTTTCGTGGTGCGACAAACGCTCCGCGATAACGCTTCATTTCAATGAGCCGCTTCGCCATCAGCGAACGGAACACTTCGCGAATGATGTTGCGCGAGGTTTCAAACTCCTCACACAGATCCGCTTCCGCAGGCAGTGCCGAACCCGGTACGTACTTGCCGCTGACAATCTGTTTTCCCAGCGTGATGACGATGCGATCGGTTTTATTGAGGGTCATGGAGAGTCCTTGTGCTCTGTATGTACCGCTCTACTTTACCGTTACCGCTGAAATTCGCCTCAACTTTGTAGTACTAACGTGATGTCATTCATCGTTGCCGTGTTGATAATGTAGTACAACACAAATTTGTTGTACTACAATTTAGATCACAAAAACGACAATCGGTAATGGGAATGTTATGAAGGGAAAATGAGGGCGTAAAAAAACCCGCAGCAGAGGCGGGTTACGGAACGTCTGTTTTGCCGGATTAATCCAGGCCAGCCACTTAATTCAGCACAAATTTCTCAATTGCGTATGCCACACCGTCTTCCAGGTTGGATTTAGTGACAAAATTGGCCACCTCTTTCACCGACGGAATCGCGTTGTCCATCGCCACCCCCATGCCTGCATATTCGATCATCGCGATGTCGTTTTCCTGATCGCCAATCGCCATGATTTCTTCCGGCTTGATCCCCAGCGCATCGGCCAGCGACTTCACGCCAGTGCCTTTATTGACGCGTTTATCCAGGATTTCGAGGAAGTACGGCGCACTTTTTAACACGGTATATTTCTCTTTTACTTCCGCCGGAATACGCGCAATGGCCTGATCAAGGATGACGGGTTCATCAATCATCATCACTTTCAGGAACTGCGTTGCCGGGTCCATTTTCTCCGCTTCACAGAACACCAGCGGAATGGTGGCGACATAGGATTCATGTACGGTGTAGTAGCTGATATCACGGTTTGCGGTGTACAGCGTGTTGCGATCCAGCGCGTGGAAGTGTGAGCCGACTTCGCGGGACAACTTCTCCAGAAAGCGGTAATCGTCATAGCTCAGCGCCGTTTGCGCAACGGTACTGCCATCGCCCGCTTTCTGCACCAGCGCGCCATTGTAGGTGATGCAGTAGTCGCCGGGTTGTTCCATGTGAAGCTCTTTCAGATAGCTATGGACACCCGCATACGGACGGCCAGTGGTCAGCACCACGTTAACGCCACGGGCGCGCGCGGCGGCAATCGCCGTTTTTACCGCAGGTGAAATGGTGTGATCGGGCAGCAAAAGGGTGCCATCCATATCGATAGCAATGAGTTTGATAGCCATGAGTTCCCCGGATTAAATGAGTCCGTCCTCATGCTAACGCGATTCCGCTCAAAAAACAGCAACGAAAAGGGGGATGGAAAGGGGAACCGGGATTCCCCTTTTGCAGCTCGGTTGTAGGCCGGATAAGACCTAAGCCGCCATCCGGCAGCTTAGGCTGATGAACTGCCTGATGGCGCTTCGCTTATCAGGCCTACAGGAGAGGCCTACAAGCTGATTAGATATCGATGTTTGCCGCTTTCAGGGCGTTCTCTTCGATAAAGGCGCGACGCGGTTCAACAGCATCGCCCATCAGCGTAGTGAACAGCTGGTCGGCGGCAATCGCATCTTTCACGGTGACGCGCAGCATACGACGGCTTTCCGGGTCCATCGTGGTTTCCCACAGCTGATCCGGGTTCATCTCGCCCAGACCTTTATAGCGCTGAATCGCCAGGCCACGACGGGACTCTTTCACCAGCCACTCCAGCGCCTGCTCGAAGCTCGCAACCGGCTGACGGCGCTCGCCGCGTTCAATGAACGCATCGTCTTCGATCAGACCGCGCAGCTTCTCACCGAGCGTGCAGATGCGACGGTATTCGCCGCCGGTAACAAACTCGTGATCCAGCGGATAGTCGGTATCCACGCCGTGGGTACGCACGCGAACAATCGGTTCGAACTGCTGCTGTTCGGCGTTCTCGCGAACGTCAAACTTCCACTGGCTGCCGTGCTGCTCTTTCTCGTTCAGCTCGGTAATCAGCGCGTTCACCCAACGGGTGACAGCCTGTTCGTTGCTAAGATCGGCTTCCGTCAGCGTCGGCTGATAAACCAGCTCTTTCAGCAGCGCTTTCGGGAAGCGACGCTCCATGCGGCCAATCATTTTCTGCGTCGCGTTGTAATCAGAAACCAGTTTTTCTAACGCTTCGCCCGCCAGTGCCGGTGCGCTGGCATTGGTGTGCAGCGTTGCGCCATCCAGAGCGATGGAGATCTGGTACTGATCCATTGCCTCATCGTCTTTAATGTACTGTTCCTGCTTGCCTTTCTTCACTTTGTACAGCGGCGGCTGCGCAATATAGACGTGACCGCGCTCGACGATTTCCGGCATCTGACGATAGAAGAAGGTCAACAGCAGCGTACGGATGTGCGAGCCGTCGACGTCCGCATCGGTCATGATGATGATGCTGTGATAGCGCAGTTTATCCGGGTTGTACTCGTCACGACCGATGCCGCAGCCCAGCGCGGTGATCAGCGTCGCCACTTCCTGGGAAGAGAGCATCTTGTCGAAGCGCGCTTTCTCCACGTTGAGGATTTTACCCTTCAGCGGCAGAATCGCCTGGTTCTTGCGGTTACGACCCTGTTTAGCAGAGCCGCCCGCGGAGTCCCCTTCCACAAGGTACAGTTCAGACAGCGCCGGGTCGCGTTCCTGACAATCCGCCAGTTTACCCGGCAGACCCGCCAGATCCAGCGCGCCTTTACGACGCGTCATTTCACGCGCACGACGCGCGGCTTCACGCGCACGCGCCGCATCGATAATTTTGCCGACCACGATTTTAGCGTCGGACGGGTTTTCCAGCAGGTATTCGCTCAGCAGCTCGTTCATCTGCTGTTCCACCGCCGATTTCACCTCGGAAGAGACCAGTTTATCTTTAGTCTGGGAGGAGAATTTCGGGTCCGGCACCTTCACGGAAACCACGGCAATCAGGCCTTCACGCGCATCGTCGCCGGTGGCGCTGACTTTGGCTTTCTTGCTGTAGCCTTCTTTATCCATATAGGCGTTCAGGGTACGGGTCATCGCCGCACGGAAGCCTGCAAGGTGCGTACCGCCGTCACGCTGCGGAATGTTGTTGGTAAAGCAGTAGATGTTTTCCTGGAAACCGTCGTTCCACTGCAATGCCACTTCCACGCCGATACCGTCTTTTTCGGTGGAGAAGTAGAAGATATTCGGGTGGATCGGCGTTTTGTTCTTGTTGAGGTACTCAACAAACGCTTTGATGCCGCCTTCGTAGTGGAAATGGTCTTCTTTGCCGTCGCGCTTGTCTTTCAGACGAATAGAGACGCCGGAGTTCAGGAAGGACAGCTCACGCAGACGCTTAGCCAGAATTTCGTATTCAAATTCGGTGACGTTGGTGAAGGTTTCCAGGCTCGGCCAGAAACGCACCATCGTACCGGTTTTATCAGTTTCGCCAGTCACCGCCAGCGGCGCCTGCGGTACGCCATGCTCATAGATCTGACGGTGGATTTTGTTATCGCGCTGGATAACCAGTTCCAGTTTCTGGGACAGGGCGTTAACCACGGAAACACCCACGCCGTGCAGACCGCCGGACACTTTATAGGAGTTATCGTCAAATTTACCGCCCGCGTGCAGCACGGTCATGATCACTTCCGCAGCAGAAACGCCCTCTTCCGGGTGAATACCGGTCGGGATGCCACGCCCGTCATCCTGCACGGATACGGAGTTATCGGCATGAATGGTGACGATAATGTCTTTACAGTGACCCGCGAGCGCTTCGTCGATAGCGTTATCTACCACCTCGAATACCATGTGGTGCAGACCGGTGCCGTCATCCGTGTCGCCGATATACATACCCGGGCGCTTACGCACCGCATCCAGCCCTTTCAGGACTTTGATACTGGAGGAGTCATAAGAATTCGACATCAACGTTTCTCGCTCAATTTATCTTGGGTTAATCCGTTATTTTACCCTTTTCCACGGTGAACATCTTCGAATTTTTGTCCGACATGTCCAGAACGTGTTCAGCGCTGATTGCGCTGACAAAGACCTGTGATTGCGTCGCTTTCAAGCGGCTGGCCAGCAGCCCGCGACGCGCATCATCAAGTTCAGAGGCAAAATCATCTATCAGGTAGAGACACCGCCGCCCGCTTTCACGGGTGAGGAACTCCCCTTGCGCCAGTCGTAAAGCGCACATCAGCAGTTTAAGCTGCCCACGCGATAAGGTATCTTCCACCGGCGCACCGTCAGCACGAATGCGGAAATCCGCTTTGTGCGGGCCATGCGCAGTGTAGGTCAACATGCGATCGCGTTCGAAGCTCCGCTCCAGCACCTCGGCATAATCCGTCTCTTTTTCCCAACCGCGCTGAAAAGAGAAGGTGAGGGAGAACTCCGGTAGAAATTGCTGGCAGGTATCCGCCATATCCTGCGCAATACCAGCACTGTACTCAGCACGCCAGGTACTGATTTGTTCCGCGAGAGGAATCAACTCCTTATCCCACGGACGCAATTGTTCATAACGGCTTACCTGGCGCAGCGCCGCGTTGCGCTGCTTGAGCAACCGCTTCAGGTTGCTCCAGGCGGTAAAAAAACCGACTTCGTTGTGAAAGCATCCCCAGTCAAGGAACGCTCTTCTGTATTTGGGGCCGCCGTTGAGTAAAGTAAACCCCTCAGGGGTAATCAACTGCATCGGCATCAGGTGCGCCAGCTCCGCCACTTTGTGGCCGTCGGTGCCGTCGATGCGCACTTTGCTGTCGCCCAGCTTGTCTTTCGTCAGGCCGATAGCGGTTTCGCGCTCTTCCCCTTGCAAACGTCCGTGGAGGACAAACGACTCCTGCTCATGACGAATGACGCGGCCAATCTGCAAACTGCGAAACGCCCGGCCGTGGCCGAGCGTATAGATAGCCTCCAGCACGCTGGTTTTGCCGCTACCGTTTGCGCCAACCAGGAAGTTAAAGCCGGGGGATAAAGCGAGATCCGCATTTTCAATATTGCGAAAGTCGCGGATCAACAGGCGGGTGAGCGACATTACAGTCTCATTGGCATCACAACATACGCAGCACTTTGAGACGCCGCATCTTCAATCTGTACGCTGGAAACGGAGTCTGTCAGCAGAATACGCACGGTTTCACATTTCAGCGCGTTCAGCACATCGAGCACGTAGCTGACGTTAAAGCCGATCTCCATCTCAGTACCGCCGTAGGTGACGTCCAGAATCTCTTCCGCTTCTTCCTGTTCCGGGTTGTTGGCGGTGATTTTGAGTTGGTTTTCGCTCACATACAGGCGTACGCCACGGAATTTCTCGTTGGAGAGAATCGCCGCGCGGGCAAACGCCTGCTTGAGAATATCGCAACCCGCTTCCAGCGTTTTGTCCGGGTTCTTCGGCAATACGCGGCGATAATCCGGGAAACGACCATCAACCAGCTTGGACGTAAAGATAAAATCACCGACGTGGGCGCGGATGTTGTTACTGCCGATCTGTACGCGCAGCGGGGTTTCGCCGCCGTCGAGCATACGCATCAGCTCAATCACGCCTTTACGCGGCACAATCACCGAATGGTTAGGCAGAGATTGCCCGACCGGCATAGAGCAGACCGCCAGACGGTGACCGTCGGTCGCGACGGTACGCAACTCTTCACCTTCAGTCTCAAACAGCATGCCGTTTAAGTAGTAACGAACGTCCTGATGCGCCATTGAGAACTGGGTGGCTTCAATCAGGCGCTTCATCGTTGCCTGCGGCAGGGTGAATTCGACTTCGCTCTGCCAGTCATCCAGATTAGGGAAATCGGCGGCAGGCAGCGTGGAAAGCGAGAAACGGCTACGCCCGGAGCGCACCAGCATCCGATCGCCTTCCAGCTGGACGGCAATTTCAGCCCCTTCCGGCAAGCCACGGCAGATATCAAAGAATTTCCGCGCCGGGACGGTAGTTGCGCCTGGTTCATGAGGTTGAATCAACGCAACGCGCGCCACCATTTCCATTTCAAGATCGGTGCCCGTCAGCGACAGCGTACCGTCAGCCACCTGCAACAGCAGGTTACCGAGAATGGGCAGCGTAGGACGACCGCCCAGCGGGCCACTGACCTGCTGAAGCGGTTTTAATAAATGTTCACGTTCAACGGTAAATTTCATAGCGTCACGAAGATAATGTTCTGATTAAGTTTGAGAAATCTTCTTTAATATCATGGCTTTCTTCACGCAGTTGCTCAATCTTACGGCAGGCATGAAGTACGGTAGTGTGGTCACGTCCACCAAACGCGTCGCCAATTTCCGGCAGACTGTGGTTGGTGAGCTCCTTTGCCAGCGCCATAGCCATCTGACGCGGGCGCGCTACCGAGCGAGATCGACGCTTGGAAAGCAGATCCGCGATTTTAATTTTGTAATACTCCGCCACCGTCTTCTGGATATTGTCGATGGTGACCAGCTTTTCCTGCAACGCCAGCAGATCGCGCAGCGCTTCACGCACAAAGTCGATAGTGATAGCGCGTCCGGTAAAGTTAGCGTTAGCGATCACGCGGTTCAGCGCCCCTTCCAGCTCACGCACGTTAGAGCGTAGTCGCTTGGCAATAAAGAACGCCACCTCACCAGGCAAACGAATATCATTTTCGTCCGCTTTTTTCATCAGGATCGCCACGCGGGTTTCCAGCTCAGGCGGTTCGATCGCCACCGTCAACCCCCAACCGAAGCGGGATTTCAGACGATCTTCGACGCCATTAATCTCTTTTGGATAACGATCCGACGTCAAAATGATCTGCTGATTCCCTTCTAACAGGGCGTTAAAGGTGTGGAAAAACTCTTCCTGGGATCGTTCTTTATTGGCGAAGAATTGAATGTCATCAATAAGCAGTGCGTCAACGGAACGGTAGTAGCGTTTAAACTCTTCGATCGCGTTGTTTTGCAAGGCTTTAACCATGTCCTGCACAAAGCGCTCGGAGTGCATATACACCACTTTCGCATTCGGTTTGCGCGCCATAATGCCGTTGCCCACCGCATGCAACAGGTGAGTTTTACCCAGACCGGTGCCGCCGTAGAGGAACAAGGGATTGTAGGCGCCGCCAGGGTTGTCCGCCACCTGACGCGCCGCCGCGCGCGCCAGTTGGTTGGATTTACCTTCGACGAAGTTATCAAACGTGTGTTTCACGTTGACGTTAGAGCGGTAGGTCGGTTCTGCCGGAGCCGGCACGTTATCCCAGCCCGGGCGCGCCGCGGCTGGCGCCGCACGCTGTGGCTGCGCCTGAGCGACCTGCGCAGGCACAACAACATTGTTGACCGGCGTTTTGAGCGTTTGAGTGACGGGTTTCGTCCCGACCTCAAAACGCAGTTGTGGGGCATCCGCTCCGCAGAAATTATTCAGCAGTCCATTGATATTATTGAGGTACTTGTCTCTTACCCAATCGAGCACAAAACGGTTTGGCGCATACAAAGCCAGCGTGTTATCGCTCAGTTCCGCCTGCAACGGGCGTATCCACATACTGAATTCTGTGGCTGGTAACTCATCCTGCAATCGGGCAAGACACTGCTGCCAAAGCGAAAGTGACACGGCGGACTCCACTCGAACAAAAGTCGATAAATGACAAAGGCTGAAACATTCATGATTGTTGACGCACGTCGAAAAGACCCTGTGCATAAAAGGGTGACGTGCGAATTGCTATCTGCAATTTTACCCGATCAGGATCCGTTGAAACGATCAGGACCGCGGATCATAGCCTAAACTGAGCAAGAGATCTTCTGTTTCTCACAGATTCTTCCCGATTTATCCACAGGATGATCCAGAACCGGGTAAGTGTAAACGATCCAGGCGAAGTGCTGCACGATTTCGCGCGCATATTGAAAAAATTAATGAGTAAAGACATTAAGCGCCTTAAACGATCTAATAAAGATCCCGTGCGATCCTTGCGCTTTGCCCGGCAGTCCGTATAATCCTCCACCCGTTGTACAATGCCCATCGTACGGCGTTAGCGCTGCTTGTTTTTCGCGCGAAAAGGTGCGGAAAAACGCAGGGTTTTAAGGAAAGAGAATTGACTCTGGAGTGTACAATTATTACAATCCGGCCTCTTTAATCACCCACGCTGAGGCGTAAGTCGTTCGATAATCGTTCGGGTATACGCAAAAGTCAGTGAATTTATTCAAGTTTAGGTAGAAATCGCCATGAAACGCACTTTTCAACCGTCTGTACTGAAGCGCAACCGTTCTCACGGCTTCCGTGCTCGTATGGCTACTAAAAATGGTCGTCAGGTTCTGGCACGTCGTCGTGCTAAAGGCCGCGCTCGTCTGACCGTTTCCAAGTAATAAAAGCTAACCCCTGAGTGGTTAAGCTCGCATTTCCCAGGGAGTTACGTTTGTTAACTCCCAGTCATTTCACATTTGTCTTCCAGCAGCCACAACGGGCTGGCACGCCGCAAATCACCATTCTCGGCCGCCTGAATTCGCTGGGGCATCCCCGCATCGGTCTAACCGTCGCCAAGAAAAACGTTCGACGCGCGCATGAACGCAATCGGATTAAACGTCTGACGCGTGAAAGCTTCCGTCTGCGTCAACATGAACTCCCTGCAATGGATTTCGTGGTGGTGGCGAAAAAAGGGGTTGCCGACCTCGATAACCGTGCTCTCTCGGAAGCGTTGGAAAAATTATGGCGCCGCCACTGTCGCCTGGCTCGCGGGTCCTGATAGCCCTTATACGGGTCTATCAACGCCTGATCAGTCCGCTGCTTGGGCCGCATTGCCGTTTCACGCCAACCTGCTCAAGCTACGGAATTGAGGCATTGCGCAGGTTTGGAGTGATAAAAGGCAGTTGGTTGACGGTGAAACGCGTATTAAAATGCCACCCTTTACACCCTGGTGGTGACGATCCCGTCCCGCCCGGACCATTTGATACCAGAGAACACTAACGATGGATTCGCAACGCAATCTTTTAGTCATCGCTTTGCTGTTCGTGTCTTTCATGATCTGGCAAGCCTGGGAGCAGGATAAAAATCCGCAGCCTCAGACCCAACAGACCACGCAGACAACGACCACCGCAGCGGGTAGCGCCGCCGACCAGGGCGTACCGGCCAGTGGCCAGGGGAAACTGATTACGGTTAAGACCGACGTGCTTGATCTGACCATCAACACCCGTGGCGGTGATGTTGAGCAGGCCTTGCTGCCAACTTACCCGAAAGAGTTGGGTTCTAAAGAACCGTTCCAGTTGCTGGAAACGACTCCGCAGTTTATCTACCAGGCGCAAAGCGGCCTGACCGGTCGTGATGGCCCGGATAACCCGGCTAACGGCCCGCGTCCGCTGTACAGCGTCGATAACGACACGTTTGTCCTCGCGGATGGCCAGAACGAACTGCATGTTCCGATGACCTGGACTGACGCCGCTGGCAACACCTTCACCAAAACGTTTGTCCTCAAACGCGGTGAATATGCGGTCAACGTCAACTACAGCGTGCAGAACGCCGGTGAGAAACCGCTGGAGATCTCCACCTTTGGTCAGTTGAAGCAATCCATCAATCTGCCGTCTCATCGCGACACCGGTAGCAGCAACTTTGCACTGCATACCTTCCGTGGCGCGGCGTACTCTACGCCGGATGAGAAGTACGAAAAATACAAATTCGACACCATTGCCGATAACGAAAACCTGAACGTCAGCTCCAACGGCGGTTGGGTCGCCATGTTGCAGCAGTACTTCGCAACGGCATGGATTCCACGTAACGACGGCACCAATAACTTCTATACCGCTAATCTGGGTAACGGCATTGCCGCTATCGGCTATAAATCTCAGCCGGTTCTGGTACAGCCGGGTCAGACTGGTGCCATGACCAGCACCCTGTGGGTTGGCCCGGAAATTCAGGATAAAATGGCGGCCGTTGCACCGCACCTGGATCTGACCGTTGATTACGGTTGGCTGTGGTTCATCTCTCAGCCGCTGTTCAAACTGCTGAAATGGATTCATAGCTTCCTGGGTAACTGGGGCTTCTCCATCATCGTTATCACCTTTATCGTTCGTGGCATCATGTACCCGCTGACGAAAGCGCAGTACACCTCCATGGCGAAGATGCGTATGCTACAGCCGAAGATTCAGGCTATGCGCGAGCGTCTGGGCGATGACAAACAGCGTCAGAGCCAGGAAATGATGGCTCTGTACAAAGCTGAGAAGGTTAACCCGCTGGGCGGCTGCTTCCCGCTGATCATCCAGATGCCTATCTTCCTGGCGTTGTACTACATGCTGATGGGCTCCATTGAACTGCGTCATGCGCCGTTCGCACTGTGGATCCATGACTTGTCCGCACAGGACCCGTACTACATCCTGCCGATCCTGATGGGCGTGACGATGTTCTTCATCCAGAAGATGTCTCCGACCACCGTGACCGACCCGATGCAGCAGAAGATCATGACCTTTATGCCGGTCATCTTCACGGTATTCTTCCTGTGGTTCCCGTCAGGTCTGGTGCTGTACTATATCGTCAGCAACCTGGTAACCATCATCCAGCAGCAGCTGATTTACCGTGGTCTGGAGAAACGTGGCCTGCATAGCCGCGAGAAGAAAAGCTCCTGATTCCATGTAAGCCGGGTAAGCGTAGCGCCACCCGGCAATCAGAACAGCGATGACAGGGCGGTCAATTGACCGCCTTTTTTATTAGCAAAAAAGAGAAGATCATGAGCCATAACGACACTATCGTCGCCCAGGCTACCCCACCGGGACGCGGTGGCGTCGGTATCCTGCGTATTTCCGGTCTCAAGGCGCACGAGGTGGCCGAAGCCGTATTGGGCAAGCTACCAAAACCGCGTTACGCCGATTACCTGCCGTTTAAAGATGCCGATGGCACGGCGCTGGATCAGGGGATCGCGCTGTGGTTTCCTGGCCCGAACTCGTTTACTGGTGAAGACGTACTGGAATTGCAAGGGCATGGCGGCCCGGTCATTCTCGACCTGCTGTTAAAACGTATTCTGACGCTCCCCGGCCTGCGCATTGCCAGACCGGGCGAGTTCTCCGAGCGCGCGTTCCTCAATGACAAGCTCGACTTAGCCCAGGCAGAAGCGATTGCCGACCTGATCGACGCCAGTTCCGAGCAGGCGGCACGCTCGGCGCTGAACTCGCTACAGGGGGCATTTTCCGCGCGTGTGAATCATCTTGTGGAAGCACTCACTCACCTGCGCATCTATGTGGAAGCGGCCATTGACTTCCCGGACGAGGAGATCGACTTCCTCTCCGACGGCAAAATTGAAGCCCAGCTCAACGGCGTGATCGCCGATCTCGATGCGGTACGCGCCGAAGCGCGTCAGGGCAGCCTGCTGCGTGAAGGGATGAAGGTGGTCATTGCCGGACGCCCTAACGCCGGGAAATCGAGCCTGCTGAACGCCCTGGCGGGCCGTGAGGCCGCCATTGTCACCGATATCGCTGGCACTACCCGCGACGTGCTGCGCGAGCATATTCACATTGACGGAATGCCGCTGCACATCATCGATACCGCCGGTCTGCGCGATGCCAGCGATGAAGTGGAACGTATTGGGATTGAGCGCGCCTGGCAGGAGATAGAACAGGCCGACCGCGTGCTGTTTATGGTAGATGGCACAACCACCGATGCCGTTGATCCGGCGGAAATCTGGCCGGACTTTATCGCCCGTTTACCGGCGAAACTGCCGATCACCGTTGTGCGCAACAAAGCTGACATCACTGGCGAGACGCTGGGTATCAGCGAGGTGAATGGTCACTCACTTGTCCGTCTTTCCGCCCGTACCGGCGAAGGCGTGGACGTATTGCGTAACCATCTCAAACAAAGCATGGGCTTTGACACCAATATGGAAGGCGGCTTCCTTGCCCGCCGTCGCCATCTTCAGGCGCTGGCAGAAGCCGCAGAACATCTCCAGCAGGGTAAATCACAGCTGCTTGGCGCCTGGGCAGGCGAACTGCTGGCGGAGGAGCTGCGTCTGGCGCAGCAGGCGCTGAGTGAAATCACCGGTGAGTTTACCTCCGACGATCTGCTGGGCCGTATTTTCTCCAGCTTCTGTATTGGTAAGTGATGTTGTTTTGCCCGGTGGCGCTACGCTTACCGGGCCGACTAAATCTGTAGGCCGGATAAGGCAAAGTCGCCATCCGGCAATAATGAATTTCCTCACAGGAAATCATCGTTGTCCAAATGGCAACTCGCGTCACTGAAAAGCTCCCCGTATTCTTAGCGCCACGCTTATTGTGAGGACGCTATGACCCGCTTTCTAATCTGTAGTTTTGCCCTTGTTTTACTCTACCCAGCCGGCATCGACATGTATCTGGTCGGTTTACCCCGTATTGCCGCCGATCTGAACGCCAGCGAGGCGCAGCTGCACATCGCGTTTTCGGTATACCTGGCCGGGATGGCCACCGCAATGCTGTTTGCGGGTAAAGTTGCAGACCAGTCAGGGCGCAAACCGGTGGCGATAGCGGGCGCGGTGATATTCATCATCGCCTCCATGCTTTGCTCACGAGCAACGGACGGGTCGCTGTTCCTGACCGGGCGCTTTATTCAGGGCATCGGGGCGGGGTGCTGTTATGTGGTGGCGTTTGCGATTTTGCGCGACACGCTGGACGATCGCCGCCGGGCGAAAGTGTTATCGCTATTAAACGGAATTACCTGCATTGTACCGGTATTAGCGCCAGTGTTAGGGCATTTGATTATGCTTAAATTCCCGTGGCAAAGTCTGTTTTACACGATGATAGCGATGGGTATCGCGGTATGCCTGCTCTCGGTGTTTATCCTGAAAGAAACGCGCCCGGCAACATGCTCGTCGATCTCGCGCCCTCAGCAAAATGCAGAGTCGCTGCTCAACCGCTTTTTCCTCAGCCGTCTGGCGATCACCACGTTGAGCGTGTCGGTGATCCTCACATTTGTAAACACTTCGCCGGTGTTGCTCATGGAAATGATGGGCTTTGATCGCGGTGAATACGCCACCACAATGGCGCTGACGGCAGGCATCAGCATGGCGGTGTCGTTCTCAACGCCCTTTGCGCTGAGCGTATTTAAACCGCGCACGCTGATGCTCACGTCGCAAGGGCTGTTTCTGGCTGCGGGCATCGTACTCAGCCTCTCATCCTCTCACGCCGTCACGCTCTTTGGCCTGACGCTCATCTGCGCGGGTTTTTCAGTTGGCTTTGGCGTGGCGATGAGCCAGGCATTAGGCCCATTCTCACTGCGTGCTGGCGTCGCAAGCTCTGTACTCGGCATTGCACAGGTCTGCGGGTCATCGCTGTGGATATGGCTGGCGGCAGTCATTGGCTTTAACGCCCTGAATATGCTGATCGGGATTCTGATTGGCTGTAGCATGGTCTGTATCCTGTTACTGATGACCATACAGCCCGCAGCGCACTATGAAAAAATCCATCACCAGTCTCGATCTTAATCTGTTGTTATGTTTGCAGCTTCTGATGCAGGAGCGCAGCGTCACCAAAGCGGCGAAGCGGATGAACGTCACGCCCTCGGCGGTGAGTAAATCGTTGTCAAAGCTGCGAACATGGTTTGATGACCCGCTGTTTGTGAACACGCCGCTGGGGCTGACGCCGACGCCGCTGATGGTCAATATGGAACAAAGCCTGGCGGACTGGATGCAGAT
The DNA here is from genome assembly GCF_030333525.1 of Citrobacter sp. CK188. Classification (NCBI taxonomy): domain Bacteria; kingdom Pseudomonadati; phylum Pseudomonadota; class Gammaproteobacteria; order Enterobacterales; family Enterobacteriaceae; genus Citrobacter; species Citrobacter sp. CK188. The sequence continues at coordinate 39,507 of NZ_JAOWFU010000001.1, read as the reverse complement.
GAGCAATCAGCTGCTTGATAAACCGCATCACGAATCGCCACGCAGCCTGAAATTTGAACTGGCGGCAGAGTCGCCGCTGGTAATGATCATGTTCAATTCTCTGTCGCAGCAGATTTATCAGCGCTATCCGCAGGCCACAATCAAGGTTCGTAACTGGGATTACGACTCGCTGGATGCCATCACACGCGGCGAGGTGGATCTCGGCTTTACCGGAAGGGAGAGCCATCCCCGTTCGCGGGAGCTTCTCAGCCTGCTACCGCTGTCTATCGATTTTGAAGTCCTGTTCAGCGACCTCCCCTGGGTCTGGCTGCGGGAAGATCACCCGGCGCTACAAGAAGAGTGGAATCTGGAAACATTTTTACGCTATCCGCATATCAGCATTTGCTGGGAGCAAAGCGACACCTGGGCGCTGGATGATGTATTGCAGGAGATGGGCCGCAAACGCAATATCGCCTTAAGTTTACCGGGGTTTGAACAATCGCTGTTTATGGCCGCCCAGCCGAACCACTCGCTGCTGGCGACCGCGCCTCTCTACTGCCAGCGTTATAACCAGCTCCACCAGCTACCGTTGGTCGCGCGTCCTCTCCCTTTTGACGCCGCCCAGCGAGAAAAGCTGATGGTGCCTTTTACCCTCCTTTGGCATAAACGTAACAGCCATAACCCTAAAATTATCTGGTTAAAAGAGACCATCAAAACGCTCTATAGCCACCTCTCCTGACGGTAAATTAACCACGACCGCGTCAGAAATGTAAAAGTCGCGTAAGCGCCGCTGTTTTCGTCGAACTTTTGACCAGTAAAACCTGTCCATAATCTACGTAAATGTTACTCTCGTAATAATCACGGACCATTAATCACGGACCATTAATCACGGAGCGAAAAATGGCGACACATTTTGCCAGAGGGATTCTTACGGAGGGACACCTGATTTCAGTCCGTCTGCCTTCTCCATGCCACATCGAAGCCAGAAACCTTCCCGCTCACCGCCGGACACGTTTTTTGGCTTCACGCGGCTTACTCGCTGAACTGATGTTTATGCTCTACGGAACCAGCGAGCTGCCAGAAATTGCTATTCAGGCCAAAGGGAAGCCTGTCTTTCGCGATAAAAATCTGCCTGCGTTCTCCATCTCATATGCCGGGAATATGGTAGGCGTGGCGCTGACAACGGAGGGGGAATGCGGCCTGGATATGGAATTACAGCGAGCCATGCGAGGCTTCCATAGCCCACTCTCAGCCGAGAGCCCGGCGTTCTCCAGCAACGAAAATCTGTGGATCAACAATCAGAGCGATCCCAACGAAGCGCGCGCGCAACTGATCACCTTACGCCAGAGCGTGCTAAAGCTAACCGGTGACGTACTGAATGACGATCCGCGTGAACTCCAGCTCCTTCCCGGCGCAGGCCGCCTGAAATGCGCCCACGTTACGCAGGTGGAGGCAATATGCGACGCGGAAGATATTCTGGTCTGGTCGGTGGCGGTTACGCCAGCCATTGAAAAACTGAATGTTTGGGAGTTTGATAGTAAGCAAGGATGGAAAAGCCTGGCCGATATCCAGACCCGGGCGAATGAACCTACCGGTCGCCTGATGCGATTCGCTCAATTATCCACAGCAAAGTCATCTTATACACTTAGCTGATTCGGCCCTGTCCCGGCCGCCATGATGAAAAGGAGTAATCATGTCCGAAACGTTGAATGTTGTTACGTTACTGGGGAGCCTGCGCAAAGGTTCATTTAACGGTATGGTCGCCCGCACGCTGCCGAAAATTGCCCCGGCAGGCATGGAGGTCAGCGCATTACCTTCGATTGGCGATATTCCGCTGTATGACGCTGATGTGCAGCAGGAAGAGGGGTTCCCGGCGAGCGTTGAAGCGCTGGCGGAGCAAATCCGTAAAGCGGACGGCGTCGTCATCGTCACACCGGAATACAACTACTCGGTGCCTGGCGGACTGAAAAACGCGATCGACTGGCTGTCCCGCCTGCCAGAACAGCCGTTAGCCGGGAAACCGGTGCTGATCCAGACCAGCTCAATGGGGGCAATCGGCGGCGCTCGCTGTCAGTATCATCTGCGCCAGATTCTGGTATTCCTTGATGCGATGGTAATGAACAAACCGGAGTTTATGGGCGGCGTGATTCAGAACAAAGTTGACCCGCAAACCGGGGAAGTGGTTGATCAAAGCACGATTGATCATCTTACCGGCCAGCTAACCGCGTTTGGCGATTACATTCAGCGCGTTAAAGCGTGATAACAGCGCGCGCGTAGAGCCGCAGGCCGGATAAGGCGTTTGGCCGCCATCCGGCTATCAAATTTGCCTGATGGCGCTACGCTTATCAGGCCAGGACACCTCGCGCAGCGCCGTATCAGCGGCAATTAGTGCGCGTCGATAAACACAATCTTCAGCACAAACAACAACGCCACAACCACCACGCAAGGGCTCAGCTCACGCAGACGTCCGGTGCCGATTTTCATCACACAGTAAGAGATAAAGCCCAGCGCGATACCTTCGGTAATCGAGAAGCTGAACGGCATCATCACGGCAGTAATAAACGCCGGAACAGACTCGGTAAGGTCCTGCCATTTCACGCGCGCCAGACTGGAAGTCATCAGTACGCCAACATAGATCAGCGCCCCGGCAGCGGCATAACCCGGCACCATTCCCGCCAGCGGCGACAGGAAGATAACCAGCAGGAACAGCAAACCGACAACAACGGCGGTCAGGCCCGTGCGCCCGCCGACGGATACGCCGGATGAGGACTCGATATAGGCAGTAACCGACGAGGTTCCAATAAACGCCCCGGTCACAGAAGAGACGCTATCGACAAACAGCGCCTGCTTCATCCGCGGGAATTTACCTTTCTCATCAGCCAGACCGGCTTTGTCGGTAACGCCAATCAGCGTACCGGAGGAGTCGAACAGGTTCACCAGCATGAAGGAGAAAATCACGCCAGCCAGACCAATGTTAAACGAGCCCGCCAGATCCACATGCCCGATCACAGAGCTAACGCTTGGCGGCGCAGAGACAATGCCGTTGTAATGCACATCACCCATCATCCAGCCGAGCAGCGTCGTTACAATAATAGAGACCAGCACGGCGGCATGAATGTTACGTGATGCCAGAATAGCGATGATGAAGAAGCCCAGCACGCCGAGCAGTACGCTGTGAGAGGTCAGATTACCGATGCTCACCAGGGTTTCCGGGTTCGCGACGATAACGCCTGCGTTTTTCAGCCCCATCATGCCGATAAACAGGCCGATACCGCTGGTGATGCCCACGCGCAGACTGACCGGAATGTTAGCAATCATCCAGTAACGCACGCGGAAGATGGTCAGCAGCAGCAGGCCGATCGCTCCCCAGAAGATTGCGCCCATACCAACCTGCCAGGACAGCCCCATCGCGCCAACGACCACGAAGGCGAAAAACGCGTTCAGACCCATAGCCGGCGCCAGCGCGACCGGTAAATTAGCAAACAGCCCCATCAGAATGCTGCCGAACGCCGCGATAAGACAGGTAGTAACGAAGACGGCGCTGGTGTCCATGCCAGCAACGCCAAGAATCTGCGGGTTAACAAAAACGATGTAAACCATCGTCAGGAAGGTGGTAAAACCGGCGATCACTTCGGTTCGTGCCGTCGTGCCATGTTCGCGCAGTTTAAACACGCGTTCCAGCATACCCTGACCAGAAGTCTGGGTGGTGTGTTGTTGACTCATTATCTATTTCCGAACAAGGAGGGAAAATTCGTCGCTATCCTATACCAAAATGCGACAATAAGGGCAGTTGTGAGACACTTTTTTCATTGAATTTGCTTATACGGCAACGATTGCGTCGCACAATAAGGCATTACGAAAACGTTAAACTAGCGAGAAAAGAAAGCATGTCCCAGATTCAAGCGGTATTTTTCGACTGCGACGGTACGCTGGTCGACAGTGAAGTCATTTGCTCCCGCGCGTATGTCGCGATGTTCCAGGAATTCGGCATCACGCTCGATCTCGAAGAGGTGTTCAAACGCTTTAAAGGCGTAAAACTCTACGAAATCATCGATATCATTAACGAGGAGCAGGGTGTGTCGTTAGCAAAAACGGATTTAGAACCCGTTTACCGCGCCGAGGTCGCACGCCTGTTCGACTCAGAACTGGAGGTAATCGCAGGGGCGAATGCGCTGCTGGACAGTATGACGGTGCCGATGTGCGTCGTCTCTAACGGCCCGGTCAGCAAAATGCAGCATTCACTGGGCAAGCTGGGCATGTTGCATCATTTTCCAGAAAAATTGTTCAGCGGCTATGACATTCAACGCTGGAAGCCCGATCCGGCTCTGATGTTCCACGCGGCAAAAGCCATGAACGTTAACGTGGAGAATTGCATTCTGGTGGATGACTCCAGTGCCGGCGCCCGGTCGGGAATCGATGCGGGAATGGAGGTGTTCTACTTCTGCGCCGATCCGCACAACAAACCGATCGATCATCCAAAAGTAACGACGTTTACCGATCTGGCGCAGTTGCCGGGATTATGGAAAGCGCGCGGGTGGGATATCGTCGATTAAACCGTAGACCTGATAAGCAAAGCGCCATCAGGCGAATGGCGCAGAATGCCGGATGCGGCGTAACGCCTTATCCGGCCTACAATAGCGACGCCGGGGGATCCCGGCGAACGCAACAAGCCGCTTATTCCTTCGGATCTTTGCCTGCCAGCAGTTTATCCAGCTCGTCACCACCGACGTGGCGGAAATCCTGTCCCTTCACGAAGTAGAAGATGTACTCACAGATATTCTGGCAACGGTCGCCGATGCGCTCAATGGAGCGTGCGCAGAACAGCGCGGTCAGCACGCTTGGAATGGTGCGCGAATCTTCCATCATGTAGGTCATCAGCTGACGCACGATACCTTCGTATTCCTGGTCAACTTTCTTGTCTTCACGGTAGATACGCACCGCTTCGTCAATATCCATTCGCGCGAACGCGTCCAGCACATCATGCAGCATCTGTACGGTGTGACGCCCCAGCGACTCCAGGCTCACCAGCAGCGGCTGGTGCTGGTGGGAGAATTTCTCCAGCGCGGTGCGACAAATTTTGTCCGCCACGTCGCCAATGCGCTCCAGTTCAGCGATGGTTTTGATGATCGCCATCACCAGGCGCAGGTCGCTCGCTGTCGGCTGGCGTTTGGCAATGATGCGCACGCACGCTTCATCGATCGCCACTTCCATCATGTTGACGTGCTTATCGCCGTCAATAACGCGCTTCGCCAGTTCGCTATCCTGATTATGCATCGCGGTGATCGCATCAGAAAGCTGTTGCTCCACCATGCCGCCCATGGTCATCACCTGGGTGCGGATGCTTTCCAGTTCTGCGTTGAACTGGCCGGAAATATGTTTGTTAAGGTTTAGGTTGTCCATGGTTAGCTCCAAATCAACCGTAGCGGCCAGTAATATAATCTTCGGTTTGTTTCTTCGCGGGCTTAGTGAACAGATCGTCCGTGTTGCTGAACTCAATCAACTCGCCCAGATACATAAACGCCGTGTGATCGGAACAACGCGCAGCCTGCTGCATGTTGTGCGTCACGATCACCACGGTGTAGTCCTGCTTCAGCTCAGTGATCAGCTCTTCAATACGCCCGGTGGAAATCGGGTCCAGCGCTGAACACGGCTCATCCAACAGCAGAACTTCCGGGCGAATGGCGATACCACGCGCAATGCACAGACGCTGCTGCTGACCACCCGAGAGAGAGTACCCGCTCTGGTGCAATTTATCTTTGGTTTCGTTCCATAATGCGGCTTTGGTCAACGCCCACTGAACGCGTTCGTCCATATCGGCGCGAGACAGTTTCTCAAACAGGCGCACGCCAAAAGCGATGTTGTCATAGATAGACATCGGGAACGGCGTCGGCTTCTGGAACACCATCCCCACTTTGGCACGCAGCAGAGCGATATCCTGGGTGTTGGTGAGGATATTATCGCCATCCAACAGGATCTCGCCTTCCGCGCGCTGCTCTGGATACAACGAATACATTTTGTTAAAGGTACGCAGCAGTGTGGATTTACCACAGCCAGACGGCCCAATAAACGCCGTGACCTGGTTCTTCGCGATATCCAGGTTGATATCCTTCAGGGCATGGAATTTGCCGTAGTAGAAGTTCAAATCACGAACCTGAATCTTACCCGGAGCAGTATCAACCATACTCATTTCAATCTCTTCCTCATTCGGCGTCGCCGTTGGCCGCGCCGTAAAAAAATTAACCGCTGTTCACATCTGTAGGCCAGATAAGACGTTTACGCCGCCATCCGGCACCTGAAATTAACCGTGTTTACTCTTCGCAAAAATGATGCGCGCCAGAATATTCAGCAACAATACGCACAGGGTAATGATCAACACCCCAGCCCAGGCCAGTTGCTGCCACTCCGCGAACGGACTCATCGCAAATTTAAAGATAGTGACCGGCAGGTTAGCGATAGGCTGCATCATGTCGGTGCTCCAGAACTGGTTAGAAAGCGCAGTAAAGAGCAGCGGCGCGGTTTCACCCGCAATACGGGCAACCGCCAGCAGTACGCCGGTGATGATCCCGGAAATCGAGGCTTTCAGGGTAATCGCCGAGATCATTTTCCATTTCGGCGTCCCCAGCGCATAGGCCGCTTCACGCAGGCTATCCGGCACCAGTTTCAGCATGTTCTCTGTGGTACGAATGACGATAGGCACCTGTAGCAGCGCCAGCGCAATCACGCCCGCCCAACCGGAGAAGTGCTCCATTTGCGCCACCACGATGGTGTAAACAAACAGACCGACCACGATAGACGGCGCGGAAAGCAGGATGTCGTTAATGAAACGGATCACTTCCGCAAGCCAGGATTTACGACCATATTCCGCCAGGTAGATCCCCGCCATGATGCCAAGCGGCGTACCAAATACCGTCGCCCACAAAATTAACAGTCCGCTCCCCGCCAGGGCGTTCGCCAGACCACCGCCAGCGGTATTCGGCGGCGGCGTCATTTCGGTAAACAGCGCCAGCGACATGCCGTCGAAACCACGCGTAATGGTGGACATCAGGATCCAGATGAGCCAGAACAACCCAAACGCCATCGTCGCCATTGAGAGCGTCAATGCGATGCGGTTTCTCGTGCGGCGCTTAGCCTGCATTTTACGGCGGGATTCCGCCAGTTCTGCGGTCGTTTGCATTTCAAGCGTAGCCATTAGCGTGCCCCCTCATTCTTCGCCAGACGCATAATCATCAGCTTAGAAATCGCCAGCACAATGAAGGTAATCACAAACAGAATCAGACCCAGTTCCATCAACGCGGCAACGTGCAGACCAGACTCCGCTTCGGCAAATTCGTTCGCCAGCGCAGAGGTGATACTGTTGCCCGGCATGTACAGCGAAACGCTGTCGAGCTGGTAGGTGTTACCGATGATAAAGGTCACCGCCATGGTTTCTCCCAGCGCACGACCCAGTCCCAGCATAACGCCGCCAATCACCCCATTTTTGGTGAACGGAAGGACGATACGCCAGATAACTTCCCAGGTGGTGCAGCCGATGCCATAGGCCGACTCTTTCATCATCACCGGGGTTTGTTCGAAGACATCGCGCATAACGGCCGCGATGTAAGGAATGATCATAATGGCGAGAATGACGCCCGCCGCCAGAATACCGATACCAAATGCCGGGCCGGAGAACAGTGCGCCAACAAACGGAATGTTGGAAAGAATATTCCCGACTGGTTCCTGGAACCAGGTGGCAAACAGCGGCGCGAAGATAAACAGGCCCCACATGCCGTAGACGATGCTGGGGATAGCCGCCAGCAGTTCGATGGCGATGCCCAGCGGGCGACGCAGCCAGCCCGGCGCCAGTTCCGTCAGAAACAGGGCAATACCGAAGCTCACCGGAACAGCGATCAGCAGAGCGATAAACGAGGTAACCAGCGTGCCATAAATGGGAACCAGCGCGCCGTAGATATCGTTTGGCGCGTCCCACTCTTTAGTCCACAGGAACGAGAAGCCAAACTTCTCAATGCTTGGCCAGGAGGAGATAATCAGCGAGACAATAATGCCACCCAACATCAATAGCACAATCAGCGCAGCCAGTTTTACCAGCGCGCTGAATATCATGTCACCCTTTTTACCCGGCGGGTTAAAAGCAGGCTTGGTTGCAGCCATAAATTACTCTTTCCATTAAACGCGTTTACGAAGTTGCCCATGCCGGATGGCGCTACGCTTATCCGGCCTACAAATCGGGCCTACAGTCGGAACTGTAGGGCGGATAAGCGTAGCGCCATCCGCCAGTTCGTTAAAGATATTCTATTAGTACAGCGCTTTACCGCTGCTGTCCTTCACATTGGTCTTCCATGCTGCACGAACCTGCTCAACAACGCTGTCCGGCAGGCTGGCGTAATCCAGGTCATTCGCCTGTTTGCCGCCATTTTTGTACGCCCAGTCGAAGAACTTCAGCACTTCAGCGCCCTGCTCAGGTTTCTTCTGCTCTTTGTGGACCAGGATGAAGGTGGTGGAAGTGATTGGCCACGCATCGTCACCTTGCTGGTTCGTCAGATCCTGAGCGAAAGAGGTGCTCCAGTCAGCGCCTTTCGCGGCGTTAGCAAAGCTCTCTTCGGTCGGGCTTACGGGTTTACCATCCGCTGAAATCAATTTGGTGTAAGCCAGGTTGTTCTGCTTCGCATAAGCGTATTCAACATAGCCGATAGAGCCTGGCAGACGCTGTACGAATGCGGCGATACCGTCGTTACCTTTACCGCCCAGACCGGTCGGCCAGTTAACGGTAGAGCCAGCGCCGACTTTAGATTTCCACTCTTCGTTCACTTTCGCCAGGTAGCTGGTGAAAACGAAAGAAGTGCCGGAACCATCTGCACGACGCACAACGGCGATGTTCTGAGAAGGCAGTTTCAGACCCGGATTCAGTTTGGTGATGGCTTCATCATCCCACTTCTTAATTTTACCCAGGTAGATGTCACCCAGGGTTTTCCCATCCAGCACCAGTTCGCCAGACTTCAGACCCGGGATATTCACCGCCAGCACTACGCCGCCAATGACGGTCGGGAACTGGAACAGACCTTCCTGCTCCAGTTTTTCGTCAGACAGCGGAGCGTCGGATGCACCGAAATCAACGGTGTTAGCCGTAATTTGTTTTACACCACCGGAGGAGCCGATACCCTGGTAGTTTACTTTGCTACCGGTCTCTTTCTGATAGGTATCAGCCCATTTGGCATACACCGGCGCAGGGAAAGTTGCACCTGCACCTGTCAGGCTCGCTGCTGCGAAAGCAGAGAACGCGCTCATGGATAAGGTCGCGGCGACAACAGTTGCGACAGTGGTACGCATGACTTTCATAATGTCTCCTGCAAGATTTTCGTAAATCATTGTTAAGTGGCTACGATGAGCAAAATAGGACAAACAGGTGACAGTTAAATGTACGAAATATGACAGTTTTATGACAACGAAAACTGATGAAATAAATTACAGAAAAAACAATTTATAAACAATCAGTTAATTCACTTCATGACAATGCGATTTCATGAAAATTTTCTTTTTATGACACTGAAAACAGTAGCTGAAGATGACGGTTTGTCACATTAAAACGACGGGAGAATTGATTAAAAACAGAACAGCGCAGAAAAAAATGCCCCGCTTTCGCAGGGCATCGTCACGATTACTCAACGGTAACTGATTTCGCCAGGTTACGCGGCTGGTCCACATCGGTGCCTTTGATCAGCGCAACGTGATACGCCAGCAGTTGCAGCGGAACAGTGTAGAAGATCGGTGCAATCACCTCTTCCACATGCGGCATCTCAATGATGTGCATGTTGTCGCTGCTGACAAAACCGGCATCCTGGTCGGCGAAGACGTACAACTGGCCGCCACGGGCGCGGACTTCTTCGATGTTGGATTTCAGTTTTTCCAGCAGTTCGTTGTTCGGCGCCACCACGATAACCGGCATATCTGCGTCGATCAGCGCCAGCGGGCCGTGTTTCAGCTCACCTGCCGCATACGCTTCTGCGTGAATATAAGAGATCTCTTTCAGCTTCAGCGCACCTTCCAGCGCGATCGGATACTGATCGCCACGGCCCAGGAACAGGGCATGGTGTTTGTCAGAGAAATCTTCCGCCAGCGCTTCGATACGCTTGTCCTGAGACAGCATCTGTTCGATACGGCTCGGCAGCGCCTGCAAACCGTGAACGATGTCGTGCTCGATAGACGCATCCAGACCTTTCAGACGCGCCAGCTTCGCCACCAGCATCAGCAGAACGGTCAGCTGAGTGGTAAACGCTTTGGTGGAGGCCACGCCGATTTCCGTCCCGGCGTTGGTCATCATCGCCAGATCGGATTCACGCACCAGGGAAGAACCCGGAACGTTACAGATGGCGAGAGAACCCAGATAGCCCAGCTCTTTCGACAGGCGCAGACCGGCAAGGGTATCCGCCGTTTCGCCAGACTGAGACAGGGTGATCATCAGGCTGTTACGACGTACGGCGGATTTGCGATAGCGGAATTCAGAGGCGATTTCGACGTCGCACGGAATATCGGCCAGCGATTCAAACCAGTAGCGAGAGACCATACCGGAGTTATACGACGTGCCGCAGGCGATAATCTGAATATGTTCAACCTGAGACAGCAGTTCGTTCGCTTTTGGCCCCAGCTCGCTTAAATCCACTTCACCGTGGCTGATACGCCCGGTCAGCGTATTTTTAATCGCATTCGGCTGTTCGTAGATCTCTTTCTGCATGTAGTGGCGGTAAATACCTTTATCGCCCGCGTCATATTGCAGACTGGATTCGATATCCTGACGTTTCACTTCCGCGCCGGATTTATCGAAAATGGAGACCGAACGACGGGTCACTTCCGCAATATCGCCTTCTTCCAGGAAGATGAAGCGACGGGTTACCGGCAGCAGCGCCAGCTGGTCGGAAGCGATAAAGTTTTCGCCCATACCCAGACCGATAACCAGCGGGCTGCCAGAGCGCGCCGCCAGCAGCGTATCCGGGTGACGGGTATCCATGATTACCGTGCCGTACGCGCCGCGCAGTTGCGGAATCGCACGCATAACCGCTTCACGCAGCGTCCCGCCCTGTTCCAGCTCCCAGTGCACTAAGTGAGCAATCACTTCGGTGTCGGTCTCAGAAACGAAGGTATAGCCACGCGCTTTCAGTTCTTCACGCAGTGGTTCATGGTTTTCGATGATGCCGTTATGCACCACCACAATGTGGTCAGAAACATGCGGATGCGCGTTTGCTTCCGAAGGTTCGCCGTGGGTCGCCCAGCGGGTGTGAGCAATACCGGTGCCGCCAGACAGAGGATGGTCTTCTGCTGCCTGGGCCAGCATCTGTACTTTACCAAGGCGACGCAGACGGGTCATGTGACCTTCCGCATCAACCACGGCCAGACCGGCAGAGTCATAACCACGGTATTCCAGACGACGTAAACCTTCGAGAAGGATTTCAGCTACATCACGTTGCGCGATAGCGCCAACAATTCCACACATAGTATTTAATTCCGATTTTGGCATTAAGCCTGTCGTTGTCGCCGACCTGTATACCCGTATTCCGGGCGCCCCGAGCCTTGTAGAGAGTGGGGTTATTTTTATAGGTACTGCTTTTGGGCGAGCGATATATCTTTATCGCCTCATCCCTCATCTGCCGGATGGCGCTTACGCTTATCCGGCCTACAGAACGTCATCGAACGTAGGTCGGATAAGGCAAAGCCGCCATCCGGCAAAAAGACTTACTTCTTCTTCACCGGACGCTGCCAGCCCTGCTTATGCACCTGCGGCACGCGGCTTAACACCAGTTCGTTATCCGCAACGTCGCGGGTAACGGTTGTGCCGGCGGCGATGGTCGCACCTTTACCCACGGTAACTGGCGCCACCAACTGAGTATCAGAACCGACAAACACATCATCGCCAATAATCGTTTTGAATTTATTTGCGCCATCGTAGTTGCAGGTAATGGTGCCCGCGCCGATATTCACGTTGTCGCCAATTTCCGCATCCCCCAGATAGCTCAGGTGGCCCGCTTTCGAACCTTTCCCCAGACGCGCTTTTTTCATTTCAACGAAGTTGCCGACATGAGCGCCTTCCCGCAGTTCCGCGCCAGGGCGCAGACGGGCAAACGGACCAATAGTACAGGCCGCTTCCAGGTGCGCATCTTCCACCACGCTGTACGGGCTGATGTCACAGTCATCGCCAATTACGCTGTTTTTAATAACGCAACCCGCGCCAATCTTCACGCGGTGACCCAACGTGACGTTGCCTTCGATGATAACGTTAGTATCAATTTCAACATCGCGCCCGTGGGTGAGAGCGCCGCGCAGGTCAAAACGCGCGGGATCGCGCAGCATCACACCGGCCAGCAGCAGCTTTTCAGCCTGCTCGGACTGATAAACGCGTTCCAGACGAGAGAGTTGCAGACGGTTGTTTACGCCTTCCACTTCGCTTAAACGATCCGGGTGTACAGCAGCGATTTCGCGGCCTTCCTGATATGCCAGCGCAATGATGTCGGTAATGTAATATTCACCCTGAGCATTATTGTTGGTCAGTTTCGCCAGCCAGCGCTTCATGTCCGCACCATTAGCGATCAGGATACCGGTATTGATTTCCTGGATCTGACGCTGTTCGTCGGTGGCATCTTTATGCTCAACGATGCCGGTCACTTTACCGTTCTCACGCGTAATACGACCGTAACCGCTCGGATCGTCCAGCTTCACGGTTAACAAACCAATGCCGCCCTGCGGTTTGGCGTCACGCAGACGCTGTAAGGTTTCCACAGAGATCAGCGGCACATCGCCATAGAGCATTAAAATGTCTTCGTCATCGCTAAAGAACGGTGCCGCCTGCTGCATCGCATGGCCCGTCCCCAGTTGCTCTGCCTGCAAAACCCAGTTCAGGTTGTCATTTTTAAGGGTGTTTTTAAGCAGATCGCCGCCGTGGCCATAGACCAGATGCACCTGAGATGCGCCTAATTCATTAGCGGCATCAATGACATGCTGAACCATCGCTTTTCCCGCAAGGGTATGCAGCACTTTAGGAAGATCGGAATACATACGCGTGCCTTTGCCTGCGGCAAGGATCACTACGCTCATAGCACTATTCAACATACGCGTCCTGACTGTAATTTGAGAACGAATTTATACCGTTTCACATTGAAAATACTACATTTTTTTCATCGTGAAATGGGCAGAAGAGAAAACGCTCAACGCGGGGTTTTCACCGCTTGTTAATGGGATATTTTCGTTCATCACCCTGCCTTTTGTCTTCAGAAAAGTCAGACTTACCTTTCATTAAAGGCTTAGGTTAATGTTTTTGCTATTTTTTTGACCCATGAATAAAGATGAGACAGCACGGAATAACATTCAGGCAAAAAAAAACCAGCCTGATTTCAGACTGGTTTTTATGCTTTCAAGCCGGTGTTACATCGCTTTTTTGGTCAACTCGATAACGCGCAGTTTGGCGATCGCTTTGGCCAGTTCCGCAGATGCCTGAGCGTAATCCACGTCACCATGAGAGCTCTTAATGCGCTCTTCAGCCTTACGTTTCGCTTCCAGAGCTCGCGCTTCGTCGAGATCCTGGCCGCGAATCGCGGTATCAGCCAGTACGGTCACACTGCCAGGCTGCACTTCAAGAATGCCGCCAGACAGGTAGATAAACTCTTCATGACCGAACTGTTTAACGATGCGGATCATACCAGGCTTAATGGCGGTGAGCAGCGGCGCGTGGCCCGGGTAAATACCCAGTTCACCTTCACTACCCGTTACCTGGATTTTTTCGACCAGACCAGAGAACATTTGTTGCTCTGCGCTGACGACGTCCAGGTGGTAAGTCATTGCCATATCACCCTCCGATTAAGGCGTTAAAGTTTTTTGGCTTTTTCCACGGCTTCGTCGATGGAACCGACCATGTAGAACGCCTGCTCCGGCAGGTGATCGTATTCGCCTTCCATGATGCCTTTAAAGCCACGGATGGTGTCTTTCAGGGAGACGTATTTACCCGGAGAACCGGTAAATACTTCTGCCACGAAGAACGGCTGGGACAGGAAGCGCTGGATCTTACGTGCGCGAGCTACCACCAGTTTGTCTTCTTCAGACAGTTCATCCATACCCAGGATGGCGATGATGTCTTTCAGTTCCTGGTAACGTTGCAGGATAGACTGTACGCCACGCGCGGTGTCGTAGTGCTCCTGACCAACAACCAGCGGGTCCAGCTGACGGCTGGTGGAATCCAGCGGGTCAACGGCCGGGTAGATACCCAGAGACGCAATCTGACGGCTCAGTACCACGGTTGCGTCAAGGTGCGCAAAGGTGGTGGCTGGAGACGGGTCAGTCAAGTCATCCGCAGGTACGTATACCGCCTGTACGGAGGTGATAGAACCGGTTTTGGTGGAGGTGATACGTTCCTGCAAAACACCCATCTCTTCCGCCAGGGTCGGCTGGTAACCTACCGCTGAAGGCATACGACCCAGCAGTGCGGATACTTCCGTACCGGCCAGGGTGTAACGGTAGATGTTGTCGACGAACAGCAGAACGTCACGACCTTCGTCACGGAATTTCTCCGCCATGGTCAGGCCGGTCAGCGCAACGCGCAGACGGTTTCCCGGCGGCTCGTTCATCTGGCCGTAAACCAGGGATACTTTGTCGATAACGTTGGAGTCGGTCATTTCGTGGTAGAAGTCGTTACCCTCACGAGTACGTTCACCTACGCCCGCAAACACGGAGTAACCGGAGTGTTCGATCGCGATGTTACGGATCAGCTCCATCATGTTTACGGTTTTACCTACACCCGCACCACCGAACAGACCCACTTTACCGCCCTTCGCGAACGGACACATCAGGTCGATAACTTTGATACCGGTTTCCAGCAGTTCCTGAGAGTTTGACAACTCTTCGTAGGACGGTGCCGCACGGTGGATAGCCCAACGCTCTTCTTCACCGATCTCGCCTTTCATGTCTACTGGTTCGCCCAGTACGTTCATGATACGACCCAGCGTTGCTTTACCTACCGGGACTTCGATCGGGTGCTCAAGGTCTTTCACATCCAGACCACGACGCAGGCCGTCGGAAGAACCCATGGCGATGGTACGTACGATACCGCCACCGAGCTGCTGCTGAACTTCCAGCACCAGATGTTCATTACCATTCTGCACCTCAAGGGCGTCGTACACGCGCGGTACGGCATCCTGAGGGAACTCGACGTCAACTACGGCGCCGATTACCTGGACAATTTTTCCAGTAGCCATCTTGAATCCTCTACGAATTAACCTGGTTATACCGCGGATGCACCACCGACGATTTCGGTGAGTTCCTGAGTAATGCTGGCCTGACGAGCTTTGTTGTATACCAACTGCAACTCTTTAATCAGGCTACCGCCATTGTCGGTCGCGGCTTTCATCGCCACCATACGTGCGGCCTGCTCGCTGGCCAGGTTTTCTACCACGCCCTGATAAACCTGAGATTCCACATAGCGACGCAGGAGGGTATCCAGCAGCGCTTTCGGATCGGGTTCGTACAGGTAATCCCAGGTTTTACGTTTCAGTTCATCATCTTCTGAAGCCGGTAACGGCAGCAGCTGAGTGATAGTCGGAACCTGAGACATGGTGTTAATAAATTTGTTGCTGACAATGTAAAGCTTGTCCAGACGGCCTTCATCATAGGCCTGCAACATCACTTTTACCGGGCCGATCAGTTCGGACAGGGATGGGTTATCCCCCATACCCGTCACCTGGGCGACAACATTGCCACCTACGGAACTAAAGAAAGACACGCCTTTAGAGCCGATCATTGCGAGGTCGCACTGAACGCCTTTATCGGACCATGCTTTCATATCCGCCAGCAGTTTCTTGAACAGGTTAATGTTCAAGCCACCGCACAGACCACGGTCGGTCGACACCACCAGGTAGCCCACGCGCTTAACGTCGCGTTCTTCCAGATAGGGGTGCTTATATTCCAGATTACCGTTCGCAAGGTGACCAATCACTTTGCGCATGGTATCTGCATAAGGACGGCTGGCCGCCATGCGATCCTGCGATTTACGCATTTTGGAAGCGGCGACCATCTCCATCGCTTTAGTGATCTTTTGCGTGTTCTGGACGCTTGCGATCTTACTACGTATCTCTTTTGCGCCGGCCATGAGCTTCTCCTCAATGCCTTGCGGCCTGCCTTAAGGCAGGCCACCAGACGTTACCAGGACTGGGTTGCTTTGAAGGAATCGAGGATGCCTTTCAGCTTGCCTTCGATTTCGTCGTTATAGCCACCGGACTGGTTGATCTCTTGCATCAACGGAGCGTGATCACGGTCGACGTAAGCCAGCAGAGCGGCTTCGAAGCTACCGATTTTCGCCAGTTCTACATCCGCCAGATAACCACGTTCTGCCGCGAACAGAACCAGAGACTGCTGCGCAACGGACATCGGCGCATACTGTTTCTGTTTCAGCAGCTCAGTCACTTTCTGACCGTGGTCAAGCTGTTTACGGGTTGCATCGTCAAGGTCAGATGCAAACTGGGAGAACGCCGCCAGTTCACGATACTGCGCCAGCGCGGTACGGATACCACCGGACAGTTTCTTCATGATCTTGGTCTGCGCTGCACCACCAACACGGGATACGGAGATACCCGGGTTAACCGCAGGACGAATACCAGAGTTAAACAGGTTGGTTTCCAGGAAGATCTGACCATCGGTAATAGAAATTACGTTGGTCGGAACGAACGCAGAAACGTCACCCGCCTGGGTTTCGATAATCGGCAGCGCAGTCAGAGAACCTGTTTTCCCTTTCACTTCACCTTTCGTGAAGGCTTCAACGTATTCAACGTTAACACGCGCAGCACGCTCCAGCAGACGAGAGTGGAGGTAGAATACGTCGCCCGGGAATGCTTCACGTCCTGGCGGACGACGGAGCAGCAGGGAGATCTGACGATAAGCAACAGCCTGTTTGGACAGGTCATCGTAGATGATCAGCGCATCTTCGCCGCGGTCGCGGAAGTATTCGCCCATTGCGCAACCGGCATACGGAGCCAGGTATTGCAGTGCGGCAGATTCAGATGCGGTTGCAACCACAACGATGGTATTTTGCAGCGCGCCGTGTTCTTCCAGCTTACGAACCACGTTAGAGATGGTGGACGCTTTCTGGCCGATAGCCACGTAGACGCACTTGATGCCGGAATCACGCTGGTTGATAATGGCGTCGATTGCCAGAGCGGTTTTACCGGTCTGACGGTCACCGATGATCAATTCACGCTGGCCACGACCGATTGGGATCATGGAGTCAACGGCTTTATAACCCGTCTGAACAGGCTGATCAACGGACTGACGTTCGATTACGCCCGGCGCGATAGCTTCAACAGCAGAGAAGCCATCGTGCTCAACCGGACCTTTACCGTCGATTGGCGCGCCCAGGGTGTTAACCACACGGCCCAGCAGGCCACGGCCAACCGGAACTTCCAGGATACGGCCAGTACATTTAACCTTCATGCCTTCGGCAAGGTCAGCGTACGGACCCATCACAACCGCACCTACAGAGTCGCGCTCCAGGTTCAGTGCGATAGCGTAACGGTTACCCGGCAGGGAGATCATTTCACCCTGCATACAATCGGCCAGGCCGTGAATGCGGATAACACCGTCACTTACAGAAACAATAGTACCTTCGTTGTGAGCTTCACTCACAACATTGAACTGAGCAATGCGCTGCTTGATCAGTTCGCTGATTTCGGTGGAATTCAGTTGCATGCTCCAGTCCCCTTAAGACTGCAAGACGTCTGCAAGGCGTTCAAGACGGCCGCGTACGCTGCCATCAATGACCATATCACCCGCTCGGATGATAACGCCTGCCATTACAGACTTATCGATTTTGCAATTCAGCTTAACTTTGCGTGACAGACGTTTTTCCATCGCAGCGCTAATTTTCGCAAGCTGTTCTTCACTCAATGCGGTGGCGGAAGTTACCTCAACTTCAGAGGTGGACTCACTCGCGGCGCGCAGGTGAATAAACTGCTCCAGAACATCCGGGAGCGCGTTCAGACGATTATTTTCAGCCATCACCCGAATCAGGTTCTGACCGTTTTCGTCTAACTGCTCACCGCAGACTGCGATAAACGACTCAGCGAGCGTTTCCGGCGCCAGCGCGCCAGAGAGAAGCTCTGCCATTTGTTCGTTCTTGGTTACCTCGGCGGCAAACGCCAGCATGTCCTGCCAGCGCTCTACACTTTGGTGTTCGACGGCAAAGTCAAAAGCTGCTTTGGCGTAGGGGCGAGCTACCGTAACAAATTCAGACATCAGCCCCTCCCTCCTTACAGTTCAGCGACAAGTTTGTCCACGATGTCGCTGTTAGCAGCTTCATCCACGGAACGTTCGATGATCTTCTCGGCGCCAGCAACAGCCAGGATAGCAACTTGCTTACGCAGCTCTTCACGGGCACGTTTACGCTCGGCGTCAATTTCCGCCTGCGCCTGGGCCACGATTTTAGTACGTTCCTGCTCTGCTTCAGTTTTGGCTTCATCCAGGATCTGAGCGCGACGTTTGTTCGCCTGCTCAATGATTACCTGAGCTTCCGCCTTCGCTTTTTTCAGCTGGTCGGTCGCGCTGGCCTTTGCAAGGTCAAGGTCCTTATGTGCTCGTTCTGCGGAAGCAAGACCGTCAGCAATTTCTTTTTGACGTTTTTCGATGGCAGCCATTAACGGCGGCCATACGTACTTCATGCAGAACAGAACGAACAGGACAAACGCGATGGCCTGGCCGAGGATTGTTGCGTTAAGATTCACAGCACAATGCCTCTATCTAGTTAACGTTCTGATATTGCTCTTAATTCAAGCAACGCTTACTACGCGACAGCGAACATCACGTACAGACCCAGACCTACAGCGATCATCGGGATAGCATCCACCAGACCCATAACGATAAAGAACTGAGTACGCAGCAGAGGAATCAGATCAGGTTGACGCGCTGCGCCTTCCAGGAATTTACCCCCGAGGATGCCGATACCGATCGCAGCACCGATTGCCGCCAGACCCATCATCACAGCGGCAGCCATGTACAGCAGATCCATATTCAGGTTTTCCATGACAGTCTCCAGTTTGTTTCAGTTAAAACGTAGTAGTGTTGGTAAAATTAATGCTCTTCAGACGCCATCGACAGATAGACAATCGTCAGAACCATGAAGATGAAGGCTTGCAGCGTAATGATCAGGATGTGGAAAATGGCCCACGGCACATTCAGAATCCACTGTGACCACCACGGCAACAGACCAGCAATCAGAATGAAAATCAGCTCACCGGCATACATGTTGCCGAACAGTCGCAGACCGAGTGATACCGGTTTGGACAGCAGACTTACCCCTTCAAGGATTAAGTTGACAGGGATGAACGCCCAGTGATTGAACGGCTGTAGCGTCAACTCTTTCGTGAAGCCGCCGATGCCTTTCATTTTGATGCTGTAGAACAGAATGAGGATAAATACGCCCAGCGCCATCGACAGGGTGATGTTCACGTCAGCGGACGGAACGACACGCAGTGCCGGCAGACCGAAGATATGCTCACCGATATACGGCAGCAGATCGATAGGCAGTAAGTCCATCAGGTTCATCAGGAATACCCAGACGAAGATCGTCAGGGCCAGCGGCGCAATCAGCTTGCTTTTGCCATGGTACATGTCTTTCACGCTACCATGCACAAAGCCGATGACCAGCTCAATCGCGGTCTGAAATTTACCTGGTACGCCGCTGGTCGCCTTTTTGGCTACGCTGCGGAACATAAGCAGGAACAACAGACCCAGCACCACCGAGAAGAACATGGAGTCAATATTGAGCGTCCAGAAGGTGGCTGGGGGGTTATGCGGATCCACCAGCGAGAATGTACGCAGGTCCAACTGAAGGTTGTTCAGATGGTGTCCTATGTAATCCTGCGGCGTCATATTTTCTGAAGCCATGATGCCTTTTACCCTTTGTTGTTAATTACAGCCGGCGCCAGTATCTGAACCACCAGCACCAAAACCCACGTAACGATCAGCGGCAAAAATACCGCCTTAAAAACCGCCAACGCCACCACCAGTAGAACCAGCATCGCTAACACCTTGAAGGCTTCGCCGAAGGCGAATGACCAGGCCACGCGGCCTTTCGCAGGTGTATGCGCCTGGTGACGCCAGGCAAATATCATAAACAACATGTTAGGCAGCAACACTGCCAGGCCTCCGCATAAGGCGGAAGCGCCCCAGAAGGGGTCTTTGAGGCTAAACAGCAATCCACTTGCTATTACCGCCAGAAGCTGAATGAACAGAAGCTTACGAGCAACGTTTCGACTCAAGAGCGACACAGACATCACGTTTTTACTCCTGCTCCCTTCGAGGTATGCCGCGTGTCGTATAAAACGTTCTTTAAGGCTTAGAGTCAAGCATCAAAAAGCGGTCAAATTATACGGTGCGCCCTCGTGATTTCAAACAATAAGTAGCTAAAAGGTGAATAAATGTTTAAATATTTTTCCCTGGTGCACATTTATCACTTTTCATCAAACTGTGAACGATCATGCAAAACTGCAAATGGCGCGTAAATACTGGTGATAAAGCGTGCTTCGGATCACATATTGAGCATATTCGCCCCGGCAGTATTTATTTACTTGGCAAATGATGCCTTTTCATCTTTCTGATATTTAAGCCTAAAATCACTCACTATTTAAAAAACACCCGGTTACAAGCTAAAAACCATTCATTGACATTTATAATAAAAATTCAACATACCTGAGTGATTCTTAGGTTCAATTTTTAGCAACCTGATATTTTCAATGTTGATTAATTCATTTTTTAATAAAAAGAGCTACGTTGTAGCAATGATACAAAACGGTGAACTCATGGTTAACAGTAACAAGGTATAACTATTCGTTACCTCGCGATTGTTAACACGCGAGCGCCCGTTTTTTTTCTATTTTTTTTGATAAAAATTAAATTTTGTTTGGCTTAATGACCACCAAATGACGTTCGCCTTCCAGCTGTGGGACACGCAGTTTAACCACGGACTCGACGCTGAACGCCGCAGGCAGCGAGGCGATTTCCTCTTCCGGCAACTGACCCTTTAACGCATAAAAGCGGCCATTTTCCCCCGGCAGGTGGCGACACCAGCTCAACATGTCATCGAGAGAGGCGAATGCACGGCTGATCACGCCATCAAACGGCGGCTCAGAAGGGAACTCTTCAACGCGGCTCTGCACTGGCGTAATATTTTCCAGCTTGAGTTCGTGCTGAACCTGGCGCAGAAAGCGTACCCGCTTGCCCAGGCTATCCAGCAGCGTGAAATGCGATTCAGGACGGACAATGGAGAGCGGGATCCCCGGCAGCCCCGGTCCCGTACCGACGTCAATAAAACGCTCCCCTTGCAGGTGCGGCGCCACAACGATGCTGTCCAGAATATGGAGTACCAGCATCTCGTTAGGATCCCGCACTGACGTCAGGTTGTAGGCTTTGTTCCATTTGTGCAGCATATCGACATACGCAATCAGCTGATTTTTCTGGTGATCGGTAAGCGAAATGCCTGCTTCATCCAGCAGACGGGAGAGTTTGTTAAGCACGGTCGTTACCTGTTAATAATCAAATGCCCGATGCGCTTTCGCTTATCGGGCCTACAAATTTGTAGGGCGGGCAAGCGAAGCGCCCCCGCCAAATTAGTGTTATCAAGCGCTGCGACGCAGCATTCCCTGTTTCTTCAGCCACACCAGCAAAATTGAAATCGCCGCGGGCGTAACGCCGGAAATGCGCGACGCCTGACCGATAGAGACCGGTTTGTGATCGTTCAGCTTGGCGATAACTTCATTCGACAGACCAGAAACCTGGCGATAATCCAGCGTTGCAGGCAGCAATGCGTTCTCGTTACGCAGCTGTTTTTCGATCTCATCCTGCTGACGGGCGATATAGCCTTCGTATTTTACCTGAATCTCAACCTGTTCAGCGGCCTGCGCATCATCAAGACCCGGAGCGAACGGCGTCAGCGAAGTCAGCTGCGCGTAGGTCATTTCCGGGCGACGCAGCAGATCTTCGCCGCTGGCTTCACGCGACAGCGGCGCAGTCAGGTGAGCGTTCACTTCGCCGGCCGATTCCGCCGACGGCGTTACCCAGGTGGATTTCAGACGCTGACGTTCGCGTTCGATATTCTCCAGCTTCTCGTTGAAGCGCGCCCAGCGCTCATCATCCACCAGGCCCAGCTCGCGGCCCATTTCGGTCAGACGCAGGTCGGCGTTATCTTCACGCAACATCAGGCGGTATTCCGCGCGGGAGGTAAACATGCGGTACGGTTCTTTGGTGCCCAGCGTGCAAAGATCGTCCACCAGAACGCCGAGGTAAGCCTGAGAACGCGCAGGCGCCCAGCCTTCTTTGTCCGCAGACAGACGGGCGGCGTTCAGACCGGCGAGCAAACCTTGCGCGGCCGCTTCTTCGTAACCTGTCGTCCCGTTGATTTGCCCGGCGAAGAACAATCCCTGGATAAATTTGCTCTCCAGCGTTGGTTTCAGGTCGCGCGGATCGAAGAAATCGTACTCAATGGCATAACCAGGACGCACGATTTTCGCGTTTTCCATCCCCTGCATTGAGCGAACGATCTGCATCTGCACATCGAACGGCAGACTGGTGGAGATACCGTTCGGGTAAATTTCGTTAGAGGTCAGTCCTTCCGGTTCAAGGAAGATCTGATGCTGGTTGCGATCGGCAAAGCGCATGACTTTATCTTCGATCGACGGGCAGTAACGCGGGCCGATCCCTTCGATCACACCAGCATACATCGGACTGCGATCGAGGTTGTTGCGGATCACATCATGGGTTTTTTCGTTGGTATGCGTGATGTAGCACGGCACCTGCTGCGGATGCTGGGACGCGTTGCCCATGAACGAGAACACAGGCATCGGGTTATCGCCGTGCTGCTGCGCCAGTACGCTGAAATCAATGGTGCGCGCATCAATACGCGGTGGCGTACCGGTTTTCAGGCGGCTGACGCGCAGCGGAAGTTCACGCAGGCGACGAGACAGTGGAATGGATGGCGGATCGCCAGCACGGCCGCCGCTGTAGTTATCCAGACCAATATGAATTTTGCCGTCAAGGAAAGTCCCGACGGTGAGAACCACCGCTTTAGCCCGGAATTTCAGGCCCATCTGGGTAACAGCGCCCACGACGCGATCGTTTTCAACAATCAGATCTTCAACCGCCTGCTGGAAGATCATCAGGTTCGGCTGATTCTCCAGCGCAGTACGCACCGCCTGGCGATATAGCACGCGATCCGCCTGTGCGCGAGTCGCACGAACGGCCGGACCTTTGCTTGCGTTTAGTATCCTAAACTGGATACCCGCCTGGTCGATCGCTTTCGCCATCAGCCCGCCGAGCGCATCCACTTCTTTTACCAGGTGTCCCTTCCCAATACCGCCAATGGCCGGGTTGCAGCTCATTTGCCCCAGCGTGTCGATATTGTGTGTCAAAAGCAGGGTCTGTTGTCCCATACGCGCTGCGGCCATTGCGGCCTCAGTGCCTGCATGACCCCCGCCAATGATGATGACGTCAAAAGGATCTGGATAAAACATGGTAATTGCCTCGCATACGGCGGTGTGAAAGTGGATTGAAGCCCGGGTCGTGGATTCTACTCAACTTTAGTCGCTGGAGAAAGTCCCGGGATCCTGGGTATTAAAAAGAAGATCTTTTTATTTAGAGATCTGTTTTATTGTGATCTCTTATTAGGATCGCGATTGTCTGTGGATAACCAGGATCCGCTGAATAAGATCAACAAGTTGTTGAGGATCATTAGCTGTGAATGATCGGTGATCCTGGCCCGTATAAGCTGGGATCAGAATGAAGGGTTATGCACAACTCAAAAACTGAACACCGGTTGTTCTTTGGATAACTACTGGTTGATCCAAGCTTCTTACCAGAGTTATCCACACTCGATCGCACGATCTTTACACTATTTTGAGTAAATTAATCCAGGATCCCAGCCAAACCTCTGCCGGATCTTCAGGAATATCGTGTTCAAGGATGTTGATCTTGAGGGTTTCCCCGATCGGTTTTGCGCCTGATGTCTTGAGCGCGGCCTCTATTTTATCGATGGCGCCGCAGAATGTGTCATATTCACGACTTCCGATGCCGATGGCGCCGAAACGAACCTGAGAAAGATCGGGGTTCTGCGACTGAAGCGCTTCATAGAAAGGAGCAAGGTTATCCGGGATATCGCCCGCGCCATGCGTGGAGCTGATAACCAGCCAGGTTCCTGACGCTGACAGATCCTCTAATAGCGGACCGTGCAAGGTTTCGGTTGAAAAACCTGCATCTTCCAGCTTTTCAGCCAGATGTTCTGCAACATATTCGGCACCGCCAAGGGTGCTGCCGCTGATAAGAGTAATGTCTGCCATACGAGCCCATCCTTATAAAGAGGGGGTATTGTACGCTGTGAGCGAGCTGGGATCTACCTGTGGAAAAATGTGGTATTAAAAAAGCCGATCACGGCCGGATAGTACGCATGATCGGGTTTTGCAGGGAGATCAATGTCTCGGTGGACTGAATTTCATCAATTGTTTGGATCTTGTTGATAAGTACCTGTTGCAAGGCGTCGATGGATCGACACATAACCTTAATAAAGATGCTGTAGTGGCCGGTGGTGTAATACGCTTCGGTCACTTCGTCCAGGCTTTCGAGCTTCGCCAGCGCGGATGGGTAGTCTTTCGCGCTTTTTAAAATAATGCCGATAAAGCAGCAGACGTCGTATCCGAGCTGTTTTGGACTGACGTCAATCCGCGCGCCGGTAATGATCCCCGCCTGCTTCATTTTTTCTACGCGAACGTGAATCGTCCCCGGGCTGACGCTAAATTGTTTGGCCAGTTCAGCGTATGCCGTACGCGCATTTGCCATTAACGCTTCCAGGATGCCGCGATCCAGATTGTCGATCTGATAATTTTCCATAGGTTTTTCTTATGTAGATTAGTGATTCACTCTATTTTAGCGTCTTATTTTATCGAATCAAAAGTGAAGTCGGCTTTTTGTTTGTGGATTATTGAATATCACCCTCAATCTGTTGCTTAATCATAGGCAACAGGACGCAGGAGTATACAAAATGAAAACCGCTTACATCGCCAAACAACGTCAAATTAGCTTCGTGAAATCTCACTTCTCTCGTCAACTGGAGGAGCGTCTGGGTCTGATTGAAGTTCAGGCGCCGATCCTTAGCCGAGTAGGAGATGGCACGCAGGATAACTTGTCGGGCTGTGAAAAAGCGGTACAGGTAAAAGTGAAAGCGTTGCCGGATGCCCAGTTTGAAGTGGTGCATTCACTGGCAAAGTGGAAACGCCAGACGCTGGGACAACACGACTTCAGCGCGGGTGAAGGGCTGTACACGCACATGAAAGCCCTTCGCCCTGACGAAGACCGCCTCTCCCCACTCCACTCCGTCTATGTCGACCAGTGGGACTGGGAACGCGTTATGGGCGACGGTGAGCGTCAATTCGCCACCCTGAAAAGCACGGTAGAGGCTATCTGGGAAGGCATTAAGGCAACCGAAGCCGCGGTAAGCAAAGAATTTGGTCTGGCGCCGTTCCTGCCGGAGCAGATCCACTTTGTTCACAGCCAGGAGCTGCTGGCGCGTTACCCGGATCTGGATGCGAAAGGGCGCGAACGCGCGATCGCGAAAGAGCTTGGCGCCGTTTTCCTGGTCGGTATCGGCGGGAAACTGAGTGACGGTAAACGCCACGACGTGCGTGCGCCGGATTATGATGACTGGAGCTCTGCTTCTGATCTGGGCCATGCTGGTCTGAACGGCGATATCCTGGTCTGGAACCCGGTACTGGAAGATGCGTTTGAGCTTTCCTCAATGGGGATCCGTGTCGACGCCGATGCGCTGAAACGCCAGCTTGCTCTGACCGGAGATGAAGATCGTCTGAGTCTGGAGTGGCACCAGGCGCTGCTGCGTGGCGAGATGCCGCAAACGATCGGCGGCGGTATTGGTCAGTCTCGCCTGACGATGCTGCTACTGCAACTGCCGCACATTGGTCAGGTTCAGTGCGGCGTGTGGCCTGCGCAGGTTCGTGAAAGCGTCGCTTCCCTGCTGTAATTCTCTAACGCCGCCAGCGTCGTAGCAGGCGGCTTCGCATCCCGGTATCAAAGCGCCAGATATGGTCGAAAATGCGCATGATGCCGGGTTTGCCGTGTGCCGACATCGCCACCGCATGAAAACGATGCTGGTGTACCCGTTGTAACTCCCCTACTTTATTCACAACATCGTCAGGTAAGCGCTGGGCGATAAAATCTGAAATGACTACCGCATCCGCATCAAACCACTCTCGCCCCTGCATCCGCTCAATGATGGCGCGAAAACAGCTGGCGATATCCGTGCCGCCGCGAAAGCGCTGGCTCAAAAAGCGGATGGCCTGCTCGATGCCTTCTGGGCCAGACAGTTCATAGCGCACGACCTCTGTGGAAAACAGCATGATGAAGCAGCGACGGTTATCCGCCAGCGCGACGCGCATCAGCGCCAGGCAAAAGGCTTTCGCGCACTGCTCGTTAAATCCGCCCATTGAGCCGGAGGTGTCCACGCAAACAATGAATGGCCCGCGCGGCTGTTCGTCAAAATCCTGATGAACGACCGGGCGCTCAGTCACTTTCTCACGCCACGCTTCGCCGTGCAGACGGTACGTGAGTAGCTGTTTTTCCACCAGCCGTCGGTAGAATTCATATTCCAGTTCGGTAATGCCGAGCGTTGCCAGCTCAGGCGGCAGCAGGCGCAGAATGTCGTCGCTTTGCTGAATACCGTCAACCTGTTCTGGAACGGTCGCCGGTTCGCGCACCAGCGTACGAAATGTCTCCATCGGCGCATCTTTGCGCGGCACCGATTTGGCTTCCCGGGAGCGGCCTAACTGTTCCGCCAGGCGTTTCAGTTCGGGTTGTTCTGCCAGGAAGTCGCCATATTTTACGATCAGCTGATAATCGCTGCGTTTGAGTTGCCCTGCGCTCATGTCCCACAGGCGGCCGGCTGCATGGTCATTTTCCGCCAGGACCGGCTCCAGTTGCCCGCTGAGCGTCATGCGTTCCTGCACTTCACTCAGCAACTGCTCGCGCTCCTCTTCCAGCAACTGATGATTTAAGGCCGTGGTTTGCACGATCAGGCTTAAACGCCAGCGTTGCAGAAAAAGCGTGTGTAGCGCTGGCGTAAAAGTGGCGTTACTGTCCACCAGTTGCTGGGCTTGCCCGGCATAGGGCGAATGTAGCCGGTGCAGCAACGCTAATATCTGCGGCAATTGCACAATAAACTGCGTTGTTCCGAGAAGCTGGCTTTGTTGATAGCACATCACCTCTTCCGTGAGTTCCGGCGGCACGCGCGCGTCTTTAAGACGGCTGCGCAGCGCTTCGCGCCAGCGGGGAAGATCGTCGGAAATGGCTCTCTTTAATCGGGGGAATTTCTCGAAGAAGATAGCCAGCTGCGGGGAGGCCAGCAAAGTGAGGATAATCTCTTCGATAATCCCCTCTTCACTGACCGCCAGCATGACATTCAGCGTGTCCAGTGTCAGCATTGCTGCGCCTGGCGGATCTGCGCACCAACATCCTGTAGGCTGGCTTCAATACGACCTAACCAGTCGCTATGGATAAACAGACATTTTTGCTGTTCGCTGAACCGGCTGTGTTGCTGGTGCCATTCGCTGTCCAGCGCCTCAAGCTGCTGTTTGATTTCGCCGGGCATTCCCTCTTCTGAACTGCCCGGTAGCGCCAGACGGCTGCCCTGTAGGCTGACGTCGCGCACCACCAGATGCTGAGCGCTATCAACTTCCATATTCAGCGTCTGGGCAAAACCGATCCCGTTGAGTTTGCCGCGGATCTCTCCGCCTTTTGCCAGCCACTGCTCAAGGGCGCTGCGTTCAAAAGCGATATGAATGACTTCCATATCATGCAGTTTAAGCGGTTGTTGCAAAAGCAAGGTTAGCACTGGCGCGCTCGCCTCTGGCGGCAGATCGTAATGGGGACGGCGGCTGAACATTCCTCCCTGACGAACAACGGTAAAGGCTGTTTTATCGCTTTGCTGCTGTTGCAACTGGAGGCGACGTTGCACAATGCCGCCGAGGCGCGTCAGCATTGCCTGTTGCTGCCAGGCGTGCCCGGTCATCAATATTTCGAGCTGTTGCTGCATCAGATTCAGGCTTTGCGCGTCATACCACAGGCAATCTTTCAGCAGGATAAGATCGATTGGCGCAACGGCGTCGCGTCCGCTAAAGAACGCGCTGGCCTGTAACAGGCGAATGGCTTTTTTCCAGCGACGGTCGGAGACATAGGGGGCATCTGGCAGCGCATCAAGCTGCTGGCGCAGCGTGAAAATCAGTTCAAATACATGATCGGGCAGCGTAATGGCGGAAATATCCTTCTGCCACTGATAATACTCTTCATCAGTCACCTGTAATGAGGCTGGCACCGGGTTGTCGCTTTCGTCCTGCTGGCTTACCAGCATGGAGCGGAAATTCGCCTTATCCTGTACTTTATCCAGCCACAGACGAATGAGCATACGGTCGTATAACGCCTCCAGACTGCTGTCTGCTTCGGGAAGCTCGTTTGAGGCCGCCACCAGCAGGCGCATCGGAATTTTTTCTTCGTGCGCGCCGTTACGGAAATGGCGTTCGTTAATGGCGGTCAGCAGAGTGTTCAGGATTGCCGGGCCCGCTTTCCAGATCTCATCCAGAAAGACGATTTCCGCTTCAGGAAGATAACCCGTGGTCAGACGCTCATAGCGACCTTCATCTTTTAGCGCCTGAATGGAGAGAGGACCAAAAACCTCCTCGGGCGTGGAAAAACGCGTCATCAGATACTCAAAGGCGCGGGCGTGCTGAAAGGCGAACTTCAGACGACGGGCTATCAGGCTTTTGGCAATGCCTGGCGGGCCAAGTAAAAAGACGCTCTCACCGCTCAACGCTGCCAGCAGGCAAAGGCGAATGGCGTGGCTACGTTCATAAAGTCCCTTTTCCAGGGCGCTGCTCAGACGGGAAATTCTTTCCGCTAATAAATGTGGGTGAGCCATAATAAGGTGGCGTCCTTCCGCCAGATGTATCATGTTAACAGCGAGTATAGACGTTTCGCCACGAAGCAATAATAGACTGAAGCATCGTTTCTTTTTCTTTGCGCCAGGTTAATCTGACGTCGATTAGGGGTACGATTTTGCGATTAATCGTGCATACTGTGCGCCTTTTTTGTGGGCCAAGGGACTACGCACACATTTCATATATATACACTAAATCATTCAAACTGCATCAAGGTGGCAAAGGAGTGGATCCCCGGGAGCCTTGTCGTTTGAAAGATGCCATGTATAAACGAAAGACGAGTCTATGAGCACTGATAATAAACAATCATTGTC
The DNA here is from genome assembly GCF_030333525.1 of Citrobacter sp. CK188. Lineage (NCBI taxonomy): Bacteria > Pseudomonadati > Pseudomonadota > Gammaproteobacteria > Enterobacterales > Enterobacteriaceae > Citrobacter > Citrobacter sp. CK188. The sequence continues at coordinate 10,214 of NZ_JAOWFU010000001.1, read as the reverse complement.
TGCGATCACTCTCGCAGCGATTGGGGTTGTCTATGGTGATATTGGTACCAGCCCACTTTATACACTTCGTGAATGCTTGTCCGGTCAGTTTGGTTTTGGTGTTGAACGTGATGCCGTATTTGGCTTTCTGTCGCTGATTTTCTGGCTGCTGATCTTTGTTGTTTCCATCAAGTATCTGACTTTTGTCATGCGCGCAGATAACGCCGGTGAGGGCGGGATTCTGACCTTAATGTCGCTAGCCGGGCGTAATACATCGGCGAGAATGACGTCCACGCTGGTCATTATGGGGTTAATTGGCGGTAGCTTCTTCTACGGCGAAGTGGTGATTACACCCGCGATCTCAGTCATGTCGGCCATTGAAGGTCTGGAAATTGTGGCGCCGGAACTGGATACCTGGGTCGTCCCGCTTTCTATTATTGTGCTTACTCTGCTGTTTATGATTCAGAAACACGGGACGGGGATGGTCGGTAAGCTGTTTGCGCCGATTATGCTGACGTGGTTTTTGATTCTGGCCGGACTCGGCCTGCGCAGTATCATCGCTAACCCGGATGTGCTTCATGCCCTCAATCCCATGTGGGCGGCGAAATTCTTCCTTGAGTACAAAACGGTGTCGTTTATTGCGCTGGGCGCCGTGGTGCTTTCGATTACCGGGGTTGAGGCGCTGTATGCGGATATGGGGCATTTCGGCAAGCTGCCGATTCGTCTGGCCTGGTTCTCGGTTGTTCTTCCTTCATTAACGTTAAACTACTTTGGTCAGGGCGCATTGCTGCTCAAACACCCGGAAGCGATTAAGAACCCGTTCTTCCTGTTGGCGCCGGAGTGGGCGCTGATCCCGCTGCTGATTCTTGCCGCGCTGGCGACGGTTATCGCCTCTCAGGCGGTGATTTCCGGCGTCTTCTCGCTGACGCGCCAGGCGGTGCGGCTGGGATATTTGTCGCCCATGCGCATTATCCACACCTCCGAAATGGAGTCCGGGCAGATCTATATTCCGTTCGTGAACTGGATGCTCTATTTTGCGGTGGTTATTGTTATTGTCAGCTTTGAGCGTTCCAGCAACCTGGCGGCGGCATACGGTATTGCCGTTACCGGTACGATGGTGCTGACCTCGATTCTTTCTACCACCGTGGCGCGTAAAAACTGGCACTGGAATAAGTATTTTGTCGCGCTGATCCTGGTGGCGTTCCTGTGCGTTGATGTTCCGCTGTTCTCGGCAAACCTCGACAAACTGCTGTCGGGCGGCTGGTTGCCGCTGACGCTGGGGATCGTGATGTTCATCATTATGACGACCTGGAAGAGCGAGCGTTTCCGTCTGCTGCGTCGTATGCATGAGCACGGTAACTCCCTGGAAGCCCTGATCGCCTCGCTGGAGAAATCGCCTCCGGTACGCGTCCCCGGTACGGCGGTGTATATGTCCCGCGCGCTGAACGTCATTCCGTTTGCGTTGCTGCATAACCTCAAGCATAACAAGGTGCTGCATGAACGCGTGATTCTGCTGACGCTACGCACGGAAGACGCGCCATACGTACACAATGTTCGCCGGGTGCAGATTGAGCAACTGTCGCCAACCTTCTGGCGCGTGGTGGCCAGCTACGGTTGGCGCGAAACGCCGAACGTTGAGGAAGTGTTCCACCGCTGCGGGCTGGAAGGGCTGAGTTGCCGGATGATGGAAACCTCTTTCTTTATGTCGCATGAATCGCTGATCCTCGGCAAACGCCCGTGGTATTTGCGTCTGCGCGGCAAGCTCTATCTGCTGTTGCAGCGTAATGCGCTGCGTGCGCCGGATCAGTTTGAAATCCCACCGAACCGGGTTATCGAACTGGGAACGCAGGTCGAGATTTAAGCCTTTTAAAATGCCGGGCGGCGCAGCGCCGCCGGGCAATTATCCCCTGCCGCATTTCACTTAGCGAAACGTTTCGACCCCGATCACAATTCCGTTACGTCATGATGGTTTTCTGCTCACTTCCGGGAGTAAACTTATTACCAGCGAAACGTTTCGCTAGTGGGGAAAGAAAATGAAGAAAGGCGCGGTACTTAATTCTGATATTTCATCGGTCATCTCCCGTCTGGGGCATACTGATACGCTGGTAGTGTGTGACGCAGGTTTACCTGTTCCATCCAGTACAACGCGTATCGATATGGCGTTAACCCAGGGCGTACCTTCTTTTATGCAGGTACTGGATGTCGTTACCCATGAAATGCAGGTTGAGGCGGCTATTCTCGCGACGGAAATCAAAGAACATAATCCGCAACTCCACGAAACGTTGCTCAGCCATATTGAGCAACTGCAACAACACCAGGGAAACACCATAGAAATTCGTTACACCACGCATGAACATTTTAAAAAACTAACCGCAGACAGTCAGGCGGTGATTCGCAGCGGGGAGTGCTCCCCGTATGCGAATGTTATTCTCTGTGCCGGCGTCACGTTCTGAGGCCATCATGGACGCATTACTGCAACTCAAAGGGATCGATAAAGCGTTCCCGGGCGTGAAAGCGCTATCTGGCGCCGCGTTAAATGTCTATCCAGGTCGCGTAATGGCGCTGGTGGGCGAAAATGGCGCGGGCAAATCCACCATGATGAAAGTCCTGACCGGTATCTATACCCGTGATGCGGGATCGTTATTGTGGCTGGGTAAAGAAACGACCTTCAATGGCCCAAAATCCTCGCAGGAAGCCGGGATCGGCATCATTCACCAGGAACTGAACCTGATCCCACAGCTCACGATTGCCGAGAATATCTTTCTGGGGCGTGAGTTTGTAAATCGCTTTGGCAAAATCGACTGGAAAAAGATGTATGCCGAAGCGGATGTTCTGCTTGCCAGACTCAACCTGCGCTTCAAAAGCGACAGGCTGGTGGGCGAACTCTCTATCGGCGATCAGCAGATGGTCGAAATCGCCAAGGTACTGAGCTTCGAATCCCGAGTCATCATTATGGATGAACCCACGGATGCGCTCACTGATACCGAAACGGAATCGCTGTTCCGTGTCATCCGCGAGTTGAAATCGCAGGGGCGCGGCATTGTCTATATCTCCCACCGCATGAAAGAGATCTTCGAGATTTGCGATGACGTGACGGTTTTCCGCGACGGGCAGTTTATTGCCGAGCGTGAAGTGGCATCGCTGACCGAAGATTCGCTGATTGAAATGATGGTCGGACGTAAGCTTGAAGATCAGTACCCGCGTCTGGATAAAGCGCCAGGCGAGGTACGCCTGAAAGTCGATAACCTGTGCGGTCCCGGCGTTAATAATGTCTCCTTTACTCTGCGCAAAGGGGAAATTCTGGGGATCTCCGGTTTGATGGGCGCCGGGCGTACGGAACTGATGAAAGTGCTGTACGGCGCGCTGCCGCGCACCAGCGGTTACGTCACGCTCGACGGGCATGAAGTGGTTACCCGTTCACCGCAGGATGGCCTGGCTAACGGTATTGTTTATATCTCTGAAGACCGTAAACGTGACGGCTTAGTGCTCGGCATGTCGGTAAAAGAGAATATGTCGCTCACCGCGCTGCGTTATTTCAGCCGCGCTGGCGGCAACCTGAAACATAAAGATGAACAGCAGGCGGTGAGTGACTTTATCCGTCTGTTCAATGTGAAAACGCCGTCGATGGAGCAGGCTATCGGGTTGCTCTCTGGCGGCAATCAGCAGAAAGTCGCCATTGCGCGTGGACTGATGACCCGCCCCAAAGTGCTGATCCTCGATGAGCCAACCCGCGGTGTGGACGTTGGCGCGAAAAAAGAAATTTATCAGCTTATCAACCAGTTTAAGGCCGATGGCCTGAGCATCATTCTGGTCTCATCTGAGATGCCAGAAGTATTGGGTATGAGCGATCGCATTATCGTCATGCATGAAGGGCATCTCGGCGGTGAATTCACTCGCGAGCAGGCCACCCAGGAAGTGTTAATGGCTGCCGCTGTGGGCAAGCTTAATCGCGTGAATCAGGAGTAAAAAAGATGACTATCCAGGCTGTTTCTGGTCGCCGTTATTTCACTAAAGCGTGGCTGATGGAGCAGAAATCGCTCATCGCTCTGCTGGTGCTGATCGCGATTGTTTCTACCATGAGTCCCAACTTTTTTACCGTTAATAACCTGTTTAACATTCTCCAGCAAACGTCCGTCAACGCTATCATGGCCGTCGGGATGACGCTGGTTATCCTGACGTCAGGCATCGATCTGTCCGTTGGTTCCCTGCTGGCGCTTACCGGCGCGGTTGCTGCTTCAATTGTAGGGATTGAAGTGAATGCGCTGGTGGCCGTTGCGGCGGCGCTGGCGTTAGGCGCCGCCATTGGCGCAGTGACCGGCGTGATCGTGGCGAAAGGTCGCGTGCAGGCGTTTATCGCCACGCTGGTAATGATGCTTCTGCTGCGCGGCGTCACGATGGTGTACACCAACGGAAGCCCGGTGAATACCGGCTTTACGGATAACGCCGATCTCTTCGGCTGGTTCGGGATTGGCCGCCCGCTGGGCGTTCCGACGCCGGTCTGGATTATGGGTATCGTCTTCCTGGCGGCGTGGTACATGCTGCATCATACTCGCCTGGGCCGCTATATCTATGCGCTGGGCGGCAACGAAGCGGCAACGCGTCTGTCGGGTATCAGCGTCAGTAAAGTCAAAATCATCGTCTATTCGCTTTGTGGTCTGCTGGCCTCGCTGGCGGGCATCATCGAAGTGGCCCGTCTCTCCTCCGCGCAGCCAACGGCGGGTACGGGTTATGAGCTGGATGCCATCGCAGCGGTTGTGTTAGGCGGCACCAGCCTGGCGGGCGGTAAAGGGCGCATTGTTGGGACATTGATCGGCGCATTGATTCTCGGTTTCCTTAATAATGGTTTGAATTTGTTAGGTGTTTCCTCCTATTACCAGATGATCGTCAAAGCGGTGGTGATTTTGCTGGCGGTACTGGTAGACAACAAAAAGCAGTAACAACGACTACAGGACATCTTAAATATGAACATGAAAAAACTGGCTACCCTGGTTTCTGCTGTTGCGCTGAGCGCCACCGTGAGCGCGAATGCGATGGCGAAAGACACCATTGCTCTGGTGATCTCCACGCTCAACAACCCGTTCTTTGTCACCCTGAAAGAGGGGGCGCAGAAAGAGGCGGATAAACTGGGCTATAACCTGGTCGTGCTGGACTCCCAGAACAACCCGGCGAAAGAACTGGCTAACGTTCAGGATTTAACCGTTCGCGGCACTAAAATTCTGCTGATCAACCCAACCGATTCCGACGCGGTAGGCAACGCGGTTAAGATGGCTAACCAGGCGAATATTCCGGTTATCACCCTTGATCGCCAGGCAACCAAAGGCGACGTTGTCAGCCACATTGCTTCCGATAACGTGCTGGGCGGCAAAATCGCCGGTGATTACATCGCGAAGAAAGCAGGTGAAGGCGCGAAAGTGATTGAACTGCAAGGCATCGCCGGAACATCCGCAGCGCGTGAGCGTGGCGAAGGCTTCCAGCAGGCCGTTGCGGCACACAAATTTAATGTACTGGCCAGCCAGCCTGCTGACTTTGACCGCACCAAAGGTCTGAACGTCATGCAGAACCTGCTGACTGCGCATCCTGATGTGCAGGCGGTATTCGCACAGAACGACGAAATGGCGCTGGGTGCGCTGCGCGCTCTGCAAACCGCAGGTAAATCTGATGTGATGGTGGTTGGATTTGATGGTACGCCGGATGGCGAGAAGGCGGTAAATGATGGCAAACTGGCTGCGACTATCGCTCAGTTGCCGGATCAGATTGGCGCTAAAGGCGTTGAAACCGCTGATAAAGTACTGAAAGGCGAGAAAGTTCAGGCCAAATATCCGGTTGACCTGAAACTTGTCATCAAGCAGTAATAACGGCTCAGGCCGTTCGCGGTCTGATGGCGACATAAATACGCCATCCTCAGAGAGTTATTTGAAGATGAAAGCGTAAAAAGAAAAGCAGGGCACGCGCCACCCTAACCCGGTGGCGCACTTTACTGGACATCCCGAACATGAAAACCGCAGGCAACCTTGTCGTCCTTGGCAGTATTAATGCCGATCACATCCTCAACCTCGAATCTTTTCCTGCGCCAGGCGAAACCGTAACGGGCACCCAATATCAGGTGGCATTCGGCGGTAAAGGCGCGAATCAGGCGGTGGCCGCAGGGCGCAGCGGCGCAAATATCGCGTTTATTGCCTGTACTGGCGATGACGATATTGGCGAGAGCGTGCGTAAACAGTTAGCCAGCGATAACATTGATATTGTTCCGGTCAGCGTGATTAACGGGGAATCTACCGGAGTCGCGCTGATTTTTGTTAATGGCGAAGGGGAAAATGTCATCGGCATTCATGCTGGCGCCAATGCCGCATTGTCGCCTGCGCTGGTGGAAGCGCAACGCGAGCGTATCGCCGGGGCTTCTGCGCTATTGATGCAGCTCGAGTCGCCGATTGAAAGCGTTCTGGCGGCGGCAAAAATTGCGCATCAGAACAACACTACCGTTGCGCTTAACCCGGCTCCGGCGCGTGAACTGTCTGATGAGCTGCTGGCGCTGGTGGACATCATTACGCCAAATGAAACCGAAGCGGAAAAGCTCACGGGAATTCGCGTCGAAAGTGATGAAGATGCCGCTAAAGCAGCGCAGGTGCTGCATGATAAAGGCATTCATACCGTACTGATTACGTTAGGCAGCCGCGGCGTGTGGGCCAGCGTGAAGGGCGAAGGCCGTCGTGTGCCGGGGTTTAAAGTGAACGCCGTTGATACGATAGCTGCCGGGGATACTTTTAATGGTGCGTTAGTTACCGCCTTACTGGAAGAGACGCCGCTGCCGGAGGCCATTCGCTTTGCCCATGCCGCTGCTGCGATTGCGGTGACACGCAAAGGTGCGCAACCTTCTGTTCCGTGGCGTGAAGAGATAGAGGCGTTTTTAGGTCAGCAGAGGTAACGTTTGGCTACAATGAAGGATGTTGCCCGTCTGGCGGGCGTTTCCACTTCAACTGTTTCGCACGTTATTAATAAAGATCGCTTTGTCAGTGAAGCTATCACCGGGAAAGTGGAAGCGGCGATTAAAGAGTTAAACTACGCGCCTTCAGCGTTGGCGCGTAGCCTGAAATTAAATCAGACCCGCACAATCGGCATGCTGATCACCGCCAGTACCAATCCTTTTTATTCAGAACTGGTGCGCGGCGTTGAACGTAGCTGCTTCGAGCGGGGCTACAGCCTGGTATTGTGTAATACCGAAGGCGATGAGCAGCGAATGAACCGCAATCTGGAAACGCTGATGCAAAAGCGGGTCGATGGCCTATTGCTGCTCTGTACGGAGACGCATCAACCCTCCCGGGAGATCATGCAGCGTTATCCCTCTATTCCTACCGTGATGATGGACTGGTCGCCCTTTGATGACGAAGGGGATTGCGATCTGATCCAGGACAACTCCCTTCTGGGCGGCGATTTAGCGACGCAATACCTGATTGATAAAGGTTTTACCCGAATAGCCTGCATTACCGGCCCGCTGGACAAAACGCCCGCGCGTTTGCGGCTGGAAGGGTATCGGGAGGCGATGAAACGCGCGGGGCTGGAAATTCCTGAAGGGTATGAGATCACAGGAGATTTCGAGTTTGGCGGCGGATTTGAAACCATGCAAATGCTGCTGTCCCATAAACAACGCCCACAGGCGGTATTTGCCGGCAATGATGCAATGGCCGTTGGCGCGTATCAGGCGCTTTATCAGGCAGGGCTGCGCATCCCGCAGGATATGGCGGTAATTGGCTATGATGATATTGAACTGGCGCGCTACATGACGCCGCCGCTGACGACGATTCATCAACCGAAAGATGAACTGGGTGAGTTGGCCATCGATGTGTTGATTCACCGTATGGCACAACCCACGCTACAACAGCAGCGTCTGCAACTTACTCCTGTTCTGATGGCGCGGGGGTCGGTTTAGGTTTGTGCCGTTCTTTGATCAGATTGCGGCCATCTTTGGCTTTCAGCAACATGAACATCAGCGCGGATACCACCGTAATAGCGCCCATCGTAATAAAGGTATAGTGGAACTGTTCAACCGTATTGGTTCCTTCAATCCCTTCATAGAGACGCAATACGGCAGCGCTGATCGCTACCCCTAAACTGATGGAAAGCTGCTGCGTGACGGCCAGCAGGCTGTTGCCGCTGCTGGCGTTATCATCGGTCAGGTCCGCAAGGGTGATGGTGTTCATGGCGGTAAACTGCGTGGACATCGCCATACCCAGAACAAACAGCGGCAGAATCAACATCCATACCGGCATGGCGGGGGATTGCAAAGAGAACTGCGCAATCATCAGGCCAATAAATACCGTAATGCCGACCAGCGTCGTCTTGTACCCCAGTTTGCGCAGCACCTGAGTGACCGCTGATTTCGCCAGAATAGAACCCAGCGCCGTCGGAGCCATCATGCAGCCGGCTATCAGCGCCGGGTATCCAAATCCTACCTGTATCATCAGCGGCATCAGGAAGGGAACGCATCCCGTTCCCAGACGCGTGGCGAGGTTTCCAGCTATCCCAACGGAGAACGTGCGCGTTCTGAACAGCGAAAGTGAAATCAATGGCGTTGGGTGTCGACGCGCATGGCGAATATAGGCCAGCAGCAGCACGATACTGCTCAGAATAATGGTTAATGCTATCCAGGTTGCGACGATCTTCTCGCCGAAAAGCTCCATTCCGCTGGAGAACAGCACCAGACTCAAACCAAAGAGGAAGAAGCCGGTCATGTCGAAACGGCGTCGCGGCGTGGTGAAGTTTGGCATGTACTTACAGGCATACAGGATACCTACAATGCCAATGGGAATATTAATCAGGAAGATCCAGTGCCAGCTTGCCCATGTCACCAGTATGCCCCCCAATACCGGGCCGAGGATGGGGCCGACCAGGCCTGGCATCGTCACGAAATTCAGAACCGGAAGCAGTTCACTTCGGGGGTAAGCGCGTAATAATGCCAGACGGGCGACCGGCATCATCATTGCGCCGCCGATCCCCTGCACCACGCGGAAGACAACCAATTCAGCTAATGAGCCAGAAAGCGCGCATGCCAGCGAGCCGAGCGTAAACAGACTGACGGCAATAATAAAGACGCGACGGGTGCCAAAGCGATCGGCCAGCCATCCGCTTACCGGAATCAGCATCGCGACCGTCAGGGTATAACTGATAATAGCGGACTGCATGGCAAGAGGAGAACGGTTGAGGCTGTGCGCGATAGCGGGTAGAGCGGTATTAAGAATGGTAGCATCCAGCGCCTGCATAAAAAAAGCCATAGCCGCTATCCACGGCAACCCGGCCATACTGCGCGCTTTTTTCTCTGACATTCGGTATCCCGTTACTTGTCCGGTTGTTCGTTCGGCGCTATCAACAATGCCTGGCACGCTTTAAAGGCGCGATCGCCATCACTGTCGGCTATGGCATCTACAATAGCCTGGTGTAAATCCAGCTTCACCACATCGTTATAGGTAATAGAGGTGAAGTAGGTGTGATAGACCGAATGGAACAGCGAGGCAAAAGAGATTAAGAACGGATTCGCGCTCATTTCATAAATATGCTCATGCCACGCCATATCGACTTCAATCCAGCGTTCGCGTCTGAAGTTCTTCTTCAACGCCACCATCTCTTCCATTAAGGTATTCAGATGCGCTTTCTGTTCCGCTGATCCGATCGTCGCTGCCAGTGAACATGCCTGCGGTTCGAGACTGATACGCATCACCAGAAAATGATTAATAACCTGATGGAAGTTTTCTTCTGTCATCCACCAGGTGAGCAGTTCCTGATCGAGGAAGTTCCAGTTTGCCTGCGGCATAACCCGCGTACCAATACGAGGACGGGGCAACACCATGCCTTTTGCTGTTAGCGTCTTCACTGCCTCACGTACCGCCGTGCGACTCACGCCAAACTGCTCGCCCAGTTCGATTTCTCCGGGAAGAATGGTGCCGGGCGCGTATTCACCCTTTAAGATTCGCTGCGCCAGCTTCTCAGCCAGAACGTAGGAAAGATTTTTCTGTGCAGCTAACTGTTGTGCGCTTAAAGGCATAAATGTTTGTCCTTTCTCTTTTCTTATTCATTAGTATGCCATCAGGAAGTGTGATTAAGGTTGTAAAAACGGCAAATTGCTTATTTTATGGCATGTTAATAGTGGTTTTGCTTAAAAAGAAAGCAGTCGGAAAATAATTTTAAATTTCCCCTTGTCAGGCCGGAATAACTCCCTATAATGCGCCTCCACTGACACGGAACAA
>NZ_JAOWFU010000005.1:0-539 GCF_030333525.1 Citrobacter sp. CK188 | reverse complement strand
CGTCCCAGCCTTCCCGTAAAACCGCTGAAAATGTGGACCCTCGCAGGCAACGAGATGACGCTCTGCAAAGACTACGTCGTTCCCGGCGGCACGTTTAATTTCATTCAGTCGACGCAGGATTTCATTAAAGGCAAAACCTACCCGTACGGCGACTGGGAATAACGCGGATGAATATAAACAAACTGCTTTTAATCCCACTGCTGATAATCGCCTCTGGCTGCAGCCCGCAGAAACCTGAACCTTTGCAGTCAAAACAGGCCGCCAGCGGCGACTGGACGCTGCCTTATGGCGAGTGGAGTTTTTCTTTTGTCACCCCTTCTGAACTACCCGCAGAAGTCCTTCATGCCCGGGTTATTGATACGGATGGTTATCTGTATACCTTCAATACACTTGACCAAACTGCTCAGGCTCCGGATTCCATCGATAAATGGGCCCCGACTGTCTATGGCCCCAGCGTCATTTTCAACAAAGTCAAAAAACCGCCTCAGTACATTGTCTTCTGCTGGGAATCCTATATCGACAAACAAACTTACGAGACC
>NZ_JAOWFU010000004.1:0-304 GCF_030333525.1 Citrobacter sp. CK188 | reverse complement strand
GGGGGGGGACTTGAACCCCCACGTCCGTAAGGACACTAACACCTGAAGCTAGCGCGTCTACCAATTCCGCCACCTTCGCACAGTCATCTTACTTTTTTGATATCGCCTCGTTGGTGCGAGGGGGGGGACTTGAACCCCCACGTCCGTAAGAACACTAACACCTGAAGCTAGCGCGTCTACCAATTCCGCCACCTTCGCCCAGTGCGAGCAATATCAACGTGGTTTTGGTGCGAGGGGGGGGACTTGAACCCCCACGTCCGTAAGGACACTAACACCTGAAGCTAGCGCGTCTACCAATTCCGCC
>NZ_JAOWFU010000003.1:0-125043 GCF_030333525.1 Citrobacter sp. CK188 | reverse complement strand
ACCCGGCGGCCTGTGTGCCGTTGTTCCGTGTCAGTGGAGGCGCATTATAGGGAGTTATTCCGGCCTGACAAGGGGAAATTCAAAATTATTTTCCGACTGCTTTCTTTTTAAGCAAAACCACCTCAAACCGCCAGTTTTTCGAGCGTTTCGAAACCGTAACGCTGTAAAACGGGTATTAATTGCTCGGTCTCTGGCGTCATTGCCATGCAGAAAGCAATATTAGCATCCGCTGATTTGGCATCCGGCGCTTCATGCTCTAACAACCAGGCTGTGCGACGCGCAATCGCCGCCCCGGAATCCACCAGCCTTGTCCCTTCAGGAAGGACCTGCAATAGTTCTTCCTGTAATAGAGGGAAATGGGTGCATCCCAGAACAACCGTGTCGGGCGGTTCCGGCATCCGCAGCCAGGGTCTCAGGATACGGCGTAGTTCCTCCAGCGATACGGGTTCACCGTGCAGTTTGGCTTCCGCCAGTTCCACCAGTTCTGCCGATCCCAACATCGCTATCTGACATTCATTCGCGAATCGCGCTATCAACTCATGGGTATAAGGGCGTTTTACCGTGCCACGCGTTGCCAGCAACCCGACGATGCCGTTGGCGGTCAGCCTCGCTGCGGGTTTAATCGCAGGTACGACGCCCACAACCGGGAACGCGAATTTTTCACGCAATGCAGGAAGAGAAACCGTGCTGGCCGTATTACAGGCGATTACCGCAAGTGAGAGAGGATAACGCTGCTGCACTGCGGTAACGATCTCGACGACGCGCTCGACAATAAACGCTTCGCTCTTTTCCCCATAAGGAAACGCGACGTTATCGAAAGCATATATATAGTGGAGATTCGGCAGGAGATGCCGAATCTCATCGTAGACCGACAACCCACCGACGCCGGAATCAAACACCAGCACGGTGGGACGTGGATCAGAAGGTGTAGCTGCCAGACAAGTAGTACTCTCGTCCTGCAGTTTGGTAGCCATAAGCTGTCTCGTAATCTTTATCGAACAGGTTGGCGATTTTACCACGAACTGTCAGGCGATCGGTGATCGGATACGATGCAGAAACATCAACAGTGCTATAGCTCGGCAAGATTCGCTGGGTGTTATTGTACTGGGAGGTGTTGTTATCGTAGCGCTTGCCGTAATACTGCCACGATACATCCATATCAACGTTAAACATCGTCCAGTCCAGTTGATACTTCGCCTGGCGCTTCGAGCGTCGGGCTAACACTTCACCGTTGTCGTCATTACGCGGATCGACATATTGCAACGTAACACGATGGCTAAAGATGCCGGTATCAAAGCTGCCCGTCCATTCCACGCCTTTAATGGTTGCCGCATCAATATTGTCATACTCACCCTGGTAGGTGTCTGGATCAAAGTAGTAAGTGATCAGGTTAGTAATCTTGTAATGGTAGGCAGACAGGCGCCAGTCCAGCGGACCAGTGAGCCCTTCCAGCCCGGCCTCCCACTGTTTAGACTCTTCCGGTTTCAGGTTAGGATTCGCGTTGATGCCAAAACGGGTAGAACCAAACTGCTGCCCCAGAGATGGAGACAGGAACCCGGTACCATAGCCGATAGTTACTCGATAGTTGTCGATAAACTCCCATCCAGCCGTCGTCTGCCAGGTGCCATGCCAGCCAAACTGTTCATCATGATCTTCACGCCCTGAAGCCTCCAGCGTTACATCACCGAATTGTTGCTGACCGGTCAGGTATAAACCGGTGTTATCGCGTTTATATGTGTCCGACATCACGGTATCGGATGAGGTCAAACGCTGCTGCTGCCAGTCTACGCCCGCGCTAACGGAACCGTGCCCCACGATAAGGTTATTACCCCATTGCAGGTTACGCTGGGTCATGCGATCGAGCGTCGTACCGTCATGATAGCGACCATAAATACTGCTGTAGTTATAGTCCTTCACCTTCTGGTAGCTGGCGAGAAGTTGTGAAGAGTAAATCCCGGAGTTGAATTTCAGACCTGCGTCCCAGCTCTGATTGTAGAGTTGCGATTCATCAGCACTGTAGGCCGGAATAGACGGCGGGTTTCCCAGATCGTAATCAGAGTTGTTGGTATAACTGTGACCACGGAAAAAACCATCGAAATTATCATTAAATTTATGTTCGAGGCTGCCCCAGAATGCCTTGCTGCGAAAACCATCGCGGTCGCGATCGTGATCCCAGGTTGAGCCGGGCTGTACGTTAAAGCCTTTATTGCCCTCATAAGAACCTGCTACCGTGGCGACAGTGTCGCCAAAGCGATGGCGCAACGTACCGTCATATTGCTGATAACCTTTTGAACCAACACCCGCGGTAATTTTTGACTGTTCTTGATCGGAGTGCGTAATAACGTTAATGACCCCACCCATTGCGCCGGAACCATAAATCGCCGAGCGTGGTCCACGAATGTATTCCACGCGTTGCACCAGCGATATTGGAATCTGATTCAGATCGGGGTTATTCGTAATGCCGGGGCGGGTCATGGGAACACCATCGACCAGAACCAATACCTGTTTGGCTTCCGTACCACGAATAAATAAAGAAGAAGACTGCCCCATGCCGCCGTTTTGATTGATATCAACGCCTGGCAGGCGGCGCATCACATCATTCAAATTCTTCGCTTGCCAGCGGTCGATATCCTCACGCGTCACGACATCAGCAGGCGCCAGTACGGTATTAACAGGTTGTTGAAAACGATTTGCGGTGACGATCAGGGTGTCTGGGTTAGTATCCTGCGCCCAGCCAGAAAATGCCGTGACGGAGAGCGCCGTCAGCAGCGAAGATTTTTTAATCATTGTAAAGCATCCACAATATAAGAAGGATGCCGCAGGCTTCATCGATAGTACGCGATGATGAACACCAGATGCGACGTTAGCCGGCAGGTCTTCGGGCTTGGAAGGTTATCCTCAGGATACAAGAGATGATGACTTCCCGCCGGGTGGCAGTGTCTGCTTATGCTCTCATCTCACCTTTCCTTACCGCTGCGCGTCAGCTCCAGATTCGCACTGGATTCCCTATTAACTCACAGGACCGGCTCACGGATGCTACATTCTGTAACAATCTACGTCCAGACCGCATATCACAATATCGGAAATCATCAATGACTGGACATCTGATGAGCAATCCCTACAATCCCCGCGTACTTTTATTTTTCAGGATGCATCATGACCCCCGAACACCTTCCGACAGAACAGTATGACGCGCAGCTAGCCGAAAAAGTGGTGCGCTTGCAGAGTATGATGGCGCCGTTTTCTGACCTGGTCCCGGAAGTGTTTCGCTCGCCAGCCAGCCATTATCGGATGCGCGCCGAATTTCGCCTGTGGCATGACGGCGACGACCTGTATCACATCATTTTTGATCAGCAGACAAAAAGCCGTATCCGCGTCGACAGCTTCCCGGCGGCCAGCGAGCTGATTAACCAGCTGATGACGGCGATGATTGAAGGCGTGCGCCATAATCGCGTCCTGCGCCATAAGCTGTTCCAGATTGATTACCTCACCACGATGAGCAATCAGGCGGTGGTTTCGCTGCTGTACCATAAAAAGCTGGATGATGAGTGGCGCCAGGAAGCGGAAACGCTGCGGGATGCGCTGCGAGCGCAGAACCTGAATGTGCATCTGATTGGCCGGGCGACCAAAACCAAAATCGAGCTGGATCAGGATTACATTGACGAACGTCTGCCCGTGGCGGGAAAAGAGATGATCTACCGTCAGGTGGAGAACAGCTTCACGCAGCCCAATGCCGCAATGAATATTCAGATGCTGGAGTGGGCGCTGGATGCAACCAAAGCGTCGAAAGGCGACCTGCTTGAACTGTACTGTGGCAACGGCAACTTCTCATTGGCTCTGGCGCGTAACTTCGACCGGGTGCTGGCAACGGAAATCGCCAAACCGTCAGTCGCCGCAGCGCAGTACAACATTGCCGCTAACCATATTGATAACGTGCAGATTATCCGTATGGCCGCCGAAGAGTTTACGCAGGCGATGAACGGAGTACGCGAGTTTAAACGTTTGCAGGGCATCGACCTGAAGAGCTATCAGTGTGAAACGATTTTTGTCGATCCGCCGCGTAGCGGGCTGGACAGTGAAACCGAGAAAATGGTGCAGGCGTATCCGCGTATTTTGTACATTTCCTGCAACCCGGAAACACTGTGTAAGAACCTGGAAACATTAAGCCAGACGCACAATGTGTCACGTCTGGCTCTGTTCGATCAGTTCCCGTATACGCACCATATGGAATGCGGCGTGTTACTCACTGCCAGGTAAAACGTAGGCCGGATAAAGTGGTTACGCCGCCATCCGGCATTATTCCGCGACTTCCTGCTTGCGGTTACGCATCTTAAAGCCAATCCAGAACACCAGAATCACCGACAGCACCGCCGGGAAGAAGTTAGAACCAATATCCGGGTATTCCGCACGTACCACGGTGCTGTACAACAGCACACCGAGGATAAAACAGGCGGCAGCCAGCCCCGGCAAGCCGACAGGCATAGTGCGGTTTTGATAACGTTGATGCAGGCAATAAACCGCCAGCACCAGCGCGATAATCGGGAATACAGAAAACGGCACGATGGAGCTAAACAGCGCCGCGAATGTGCCATTGATCGATAAGCCAGCGACCAGCGCCAGCAACAGCGTACCTTTATCTTGACCTGACTGTTTCATTGCTCGTCCTTCACGTTACTCGGAGTGATGTGCCATCTTCTCTTGTTCACGGCGGTACCAGTAATATGCCCCTTTCGCAATCATGCGCAGTTGCAGTACCAGCCGCTCTTCCAGCTGTCGGCGTTGTTCCGCACCAACATCCAGCGCCTCGGCACCTGCACTAAACACAATCGTCACCATCGCTTCGGCTTGCGCTTCAGTGAACGCGCGCGGCATATGGTTTTCGAGTTCCAGATAGTCCGCAAGTTCCGCGATGAAATGCTGAATCTCACGCGCGACTGCGGCGCGAAACGCGGCCGAGGTGCCGGAACGTTCACGCAATAATAAACGGAAGGCGTTAGGATTGTTGCCGATGAACTCCATAAATGTGGAGACCGAGGTACGGATCACACTGCCGCCTTTGGCAATACGCTGACGCGCCTGGCGCATCAGTTGGCGCAGCATTAAACCGCTCTCATCCACCATCGTCAGGCCAAGCTCATCCACATCGCGGAAATGGCGATAAAATGAGGTTGGCGCAATGCCCGCTTCACGCGCTACTTCGCGTAAACTGAGACTGGCGAAACTCCGTTCGGCGCTCAGTTGACTGAATGCGGCTTCTACCAGCGAACGCCGGGTTTTTTCTTTTTGTTGCGCTCTAACGCCCATCACGATGTCTGAATCCTTCCATATGCCTTATCTGGCACTATACCAGAGAACAAACTTAATCTGTTTGTTCAGCTTTGTGAATGATTGTTTACAGGCTGTTTGTGTTCCAGCCCCACAAAAAAGCACAACGATAATTGGGTTAAAGGCGCGCGAATGTTATCATCGTGTTTATTTTATGTATAAAAACAGGTGAGTAATACCATGCCACATTCCTGGGATTATGATGCAATCGTCATAGGTTCAGGCCCCGGCGGCGAAGGCGCTGCAATGGGTCTGGTTAAGCAAGGAGCGCGCGTCGCCGTTATTGAGCGTTATCACAACGTTGGCGGCGGTTGTACCCACTGGGGCACCATCCCGTCGAAAGCGCTCCGCCATGCCGTCAGCCGTATCATCGAATTCAACCAGAACCCCCTCTACAGCGACCACTCCCGACTACTTCGTTCTTCCTTTGCCGATATTCTCAACCATGCCGATAACGTCATTAATCAACAAACGCGTATGCGGCAGGGCTTTTATGAGCGCAACCACTGTGAAATATTGCAGGGTAATGCGCATTTTGTTGACGAAAACACCCTCGCGCTGGAGTGCCACGACGGCACGGTCGAAACCCTGACGGCGGAGAAATTCGTGATTGCCTGCGGGTCGCGTCCTTATCACCCGGCCGACGTTGATTTCGCGCATCCACGTATTTACGACAGCGACTCAATCCTTAGCCTGCATCACGAACCTCGTCACGTCATCATCTATGGCGCCGGGGTGATCGGCTGTGAATATGCGTCAATCTTCCGGGGAATGGACGTCAAAGTTGATTTGATTAACACCCGCGACCGTCTGCTGGCGTTTCTTGATCAGGAGATGTCCGACTCTCTCTCTTACCACTTCTGGAACAGCGGCGTGGTTATTCGCCATAACGAAGAGTACGAGAAGATTGAAGGCTGCGACGACGGCGTCATTATGCACCTGAAATCCGGTAAAAAGCTGAAGGCCGACTGTCTGCTGTACGCCAACGGACGCACCGGTAACACCGATTCACTGGCGCTGGGAAATATCGGTCTGGAAACCGACAGCCGTGGGCAACTCAAAGTCAACAGCATGTACCAGACCGCGCTGCCGCACATTTACGCGGTGGGCGATGTGATTGGCTATCCGAGTCTGGCTTCCGCCGCTTACGACCAGGGTCGAATTGCCGCGCAGGCGCTGGTGAAAGGCGAAGCGACCGCCCATCTTATCGAAGATATCCCTACCGGGATTTACACCATCCCGGAAATCAGCTCTGTCGGCAAAACCGAGCAGCAATTGACGGCGATGAAAGTGCCTTATGAAGTCGGACGTGCGCAGTTTAAGCACCTGGCGCGCGCGCAAATCGTCGGGATGAACGTGGGAACGCTGAAGATCCTGTTCCATCGGGAAACAAAAGAGATTCTGGGGATTCACTGCTTTGGCGAACGCGCAGCCGAAATTATTCACATCGGCCAGGCGATTATGGAACAGAAAGGCGGCGGTAACACCATTGAGTACTTCGTTAACACCACCTTTAACTACCCGACAATGGCGGAAGCCTATCGGGTAGCGGCGCTAAACGGCTTAAACCGCCTGTTTTAACGCTTTGTCGAAATGGCCATCCATCTCCGCACGGATGGCCTCCGCCAGTTGCTCATAGCGACTGCGCAGCGGCGATCCCGGACGATAAACCAACCCAACCGTACGCTTAGGCTCCGGCTTAATGCACGGCAGGTAGACTACGCCATCACGCTTACGCTCCTGCGGAACCGCCAGCGCAGGCAGTAAGGTAATACCGCTCCCCGCCGCAACCATGTTGCGCAGCGTTTCCAGACTGGTCGCCCGGAAATGGGTGTCTTCATCCGCGCCCGCCTCAAAGCAGAAGCCCATCGCCTGATCGCGCAGGCAGTGCCCGTCTTCCAGCATCAGCAGTTTTTCACCCGCCAGATCGGACATCGGCACACGATCGCGATTCGCCCACGGGTGATCCTCATAGATCGCCAGCATCATGGGTTCATCAAACAGCGGCACTTCGATAAACGCCTCGCTCTCTTTCACCAGCGCCAGGATCACGCAGTCAAGCTTGCCGCTGTCCAGTTGCGCCAGCAGCTGGTGCGTCTGCGCTTCATGCAGATACATTTCCAACTTCGGGAAGGTCTGATGCAGCATCGGAATAATATGCGGCAGCAGATAAGGGCCAACCGTTGGGATCAGGCCGATATGCAATGGGCCAGACATCGTCTCACCTTGCTGGCTTGCCATCTCCTTGAGCACTTTGACCTCACGCAGCACGGTGCGCGCCTGATCCACCAGCAGTAAACCTGCCTGGGTGAACAGAACTTTACGACTCGTACGCTCCAGCAGCATTACGCCCAGTTCATCTTCCAGCTTACGGATTTGCCCGCTGAGCGTCGGCTGGCTGACGTGACAGGAGTCCGCCGCACGCCGGAAATGGCGGTGTTCGGCTAATGCCACCAGGTATTCAAGATCACGAATATTCATTATTCATCCTCCGTCGCCACGATAGTTCATGGCGATAGGTAGCATAGCAACGAACGATTATCCCTATCAAGCTTTCTGTCTAATAATACATCACAGAAACGGAGCGGTACCTCTTTAACCCTTGAAGTCACCGCCCGTTCAAAGAGTTTTTCTCAACTCGAAATAACTAAAGCCAACGTGAACTTTTGCGGACCCTATGGTCCGCTTTTTTTTTTGCATAAATAAGCCCGACGTAATGCCAGGCTCTGATGACTGTTGCCGGATGGCGACGGTTCACAATTTTTTGTAGGCCGGATAAGGCGTCATCCGGCACCACGCCAGTTACGCCAGACGCGCCTTCGCGTAGTCGATCGCCTGCGCAACCTGCTGCGGTGAAACACCGCCTTTCGCCGCACGTTTATCCAGACATGATTGCAGCGACAGAATCGGATACACATCATCGCCAATCACAGCGCTAAATTTTTGCAGGTCAGCCAGTGACAGATCTTCCAGCGGTTTTCCCTGTCGAATCGCTTCCACCACCGTTTCGCCCACAATATGGTGCGCTTCACGGAACGGCACGCCTTTGGCAACCAGATAATCCGCCAGCTCAGTCGCATTCGCATAGCCCTGCTGCGCCGCTTCCTGGCAGCGCGGACGTTTTACCTGAATGCCATCCAGCACCAGCGCCGCCATGTGCAGGCAGTCCAGCCAGGTGTCGAGCGCATCAAACAGCCCTTCTTTGTCTTCCTGCATGTCTTTGTTGTACGCCAGCGGCAGGCCTTTCAGCGTCATCATCATCGCCGTTAATGCCCCCTGCACACGACCGCACTTGCCACGGATCAGTTCCAGCGCATCCGGGTTTTTCTTCTGCGGCATCAGCGATGAACCCGACGTCACGCGATCGGAGAGTTCCACAAAGCCCGCTTCACCGGTATTAAAGAAAATCAGATCTTCCGCAAAGCGCGACAGGTGAACCATGCCGATAGACGCGTCGGACAGCAGTTCCAGCACATGGTCACGATCGGACACGCTGTCCAGACTGTTACGCGTCGCCGAGGCAAAGCCCAGCCAGCCTGCCAGCTGTTCACGGTCGATTTCATACGCCGTACCCGCCAGCGCGCCGCAGCCTAACGGGCTGACGTCCAGACGCTTGAGCGCATCCTGCAAGCGGCTCTCATCACGCGCCAGCATTTCCACATACGCCAGACACCAGTGGGCAAACGTCACCGGCTGCGCGCGTTGCAGATGGGTGTACCCCGGCATGACGGCATCCTGATTATTCTGCGCCGTCTCTACCAGCGCGCTTTGTAACTGACGGTTAGCAGACAGCAGCTCGGTGACCGTATCTTTGCACCATAGCTTCAGGTCGGTCGCAACCTGATCGTTACGACTGCGCCCGGTGTGCAGCTTTTTCCCCAACTGGCCGACTTTATCGATCAGTTTGCCTTCCACCCAGCTGTGAATATCTTCCGCGTCGCTTTCCAGAATCTGCTGCGGATTCACCCGAACCTCTTCCAGCAGCGCGCTCAGCGCCTCTTCCAGTTGCAGTTGCTCATCCGCAGTCAACACCCCAACCGTGACCAGAGCTTTGGACCAGGCCACAGAGCCGACGATATCCTGCTCGGCCAGGCGGTAATCAAAGCGCAATGAGTCATTAAACTGTTTGAACCGTTGATCCGCTGCCTGTGTAAAACGCCCACCCCAAAGTGCCATAACATGCTTCCTTAATATCTTGAATTTCAATGCCGGATGGCGCTTAGCTTATCCGGCCTACAGGTTCGGTTCACCCAGGCCCGATAAGGCGTGGCCGCCATCGGGCACAAAATAGTTTAAGCCAGAATACGCGTACCGATCGGCGTACCGTTAAACAACGCCGGAAGCTGCTCGGCATGACGCCAGGAGGCGATATCCACCGGGCGCCCCAGCGTGCGGGCGGCGTCCAGCGCCGCGTTCACCTTCACAATCATGCCGTCGGTAATGATACCTTGATCGATCAGCTGTTCCGCTTTGGCCGCCGTCATCTCGGCAATGCGCTGACCTTTGCCATCCAGAATACCGCTTACATCAGAAAGCAGGATCAGATCCGCCCCCAGCGTTGCCGCCAGCGCCGTCGCCGCCTGATCGGCATTGACGTTCATCAGTTGCCCTTCTTCGGTCACGCCAATGGAACTGACCACCGGCAAGAAGCCGCCTTCCAGCAGCGTGTTAATCAGCTTAGGCGAACCCGGCTGCGCCAGTCCAACGTGGCCCAGCTCTTCATCGAGTTGAGTCACTTTTACGCTATCGCCGTCGCCGAGATACAGGCCAACGGACGCGATATGGTGTTTTTTCGCCCACGCCAGCAAGGTTTTATTGGCGGTTCCCGCCAGCGCGCCGGTGATGATGTCAATCTGATCGGCGGGCGTCACGCGCAGGCCATTTTTCTTTTTCACCGGCAAATTTAACTGTTTCATCAGCTCATCCACAACGCAGCCGCCGCCGTGCACGATAATCAGCGGACGCTGATGCGACTCGCGGTAATTGACCAGCGCAGTAAACAGACGCTCCAGCGCCTCTTCGCTATCCAGTAATACGCCGCCCAGCTTGATAATTAATGGATTCATCATTGCACCCTTAAATAAGAGACTGCGTTTCAGCAAAGCCGAAACGGATATTTGCGCACTGCACTGCCTGCGCCGCTGCGCCTTTCAACAGGTTATCTTCGGTCGCCACCACGATCAGGTGCTCGCCCTGAACGGCAAAACCAATATCGCAGAACGGCAGCCCGACCACATTCTTCAGCGCCGGAACGCCCTTGTCATATAGCCGCACCAGCGGCTTGTCGCCATACGCCTGCTGCAACGCTTGCGCCACCTGAGTATGGGTAACGCCAGCTTTCAGGCGGCAGGTGATCGTTTCCAGAATTCCGCGCGGGAAGTTCCCCAGATGCGGCGTGAAAATAACCTCTGCCCCCAGATGGGTGGCGATTTCCGGCTGATGACGATGGGTAAAGACGCCATACGGTTGCAGGCTGACTTCACAGAAACTGTTCGAAAGCGCCGCCTTACGCCCGGCGCCGCTCACGCCGCTGGTTGCGTTAATGACCGGCCACTGGTTGAGATCCAGCAGGCCTGCGTCAATCAGCGGTTTTAACGACAATTGCGCCGCCGTCGGATAGCATCCCGGCACCGCAATCAGATTCGCTTCTTTTAGCTTGCCCGCGCTCCACTCCGCCAGGCCATACACCGCCTGTTCCAGCAGCTCAGGGTGCTGATGGGTAAAGCCATAATATTTTTCGTAGAAGGCGCTATCATTAACCCGAAACGCACCGGAGAGATCAAACACAACGCAGCCCGCATTCAGGAACTGCGGGGCCAGGTCGTGGCTCACTTCATGCGCGGTGGCGAGAAACACCACATCCACCCCGCCGCTGAACTCGCTAATATCAGACATTGGCTGCAATGGCAGATCGACAATGCCTTTTAACTGCGGATGTAAATCAGAGATTAGCTTTCCTGCATCATTGCTTTGCGCTGAGACGGTTAAAGCGGTTATGGTCATATCAGGATGACGATTTACATAGGTCACAAGCTCTGCGCCAGCGTAACCGCTGGCACCCACAATCAGCGTATTCAACATCGGGGCTGTTCACCTTCTTATGTCTGGTTGCCTGGTTAAGCCGTAACAACTTCACCTTACAGTTGGTGGGTTTTCTTACGCTCAACGTTAATGTATTTTTATTCACAAATAATGCATGAATATTGATACTATCATGACCCGAGGTGTGTCAACAATGAAAAACACTTTACCGCCATTTATCGAGATTTACCGCGCTCTGATTGCCACACCGTCGATTAGCGCTACCGAAGAAGCGCTCGATCAAAGTAATGCGTCTTTAATCACTCTGCTGGCAGACTGGTTTAAAGATCTGGGCTTCAAGGTTGAGGTTCAGGCAGTCCCCGGTACGCGCAATAAATTCAATATGCTGGCCAGCACCGGACAGGGTGCTGGCGGTTTGTTGCTGGCGGGCCATACCGATACCGTTCCCTTTGACGACGGACGCTGGACGCGCGATCCGTTCACGCTGACCGAGCACGATAACAAGCTCTACGGGCTGGGTACGGCGGACATGAAAGGCTTCTTTGCTTTTATCCTCGATGCCCTGCGTGACGTGGATGTGACGACGCTGAAAAAACCGCTGTATATTCTGGCTACCGCCGATGAAGAGACCAGCATGGCGGGCGCGCGCTATTTCGCTGAAACCACCGCCCTGCGCCCGGACTGCGCGATCATCGGTGAACCAACGTCCCTGCAACCGGTGCGTGCGCACAAAGGCCACATTTCAAACGCCATCCGCATTCTGGGGCAATCGGGCCACTCCAGCGATCCGGCGCGCGGGGTTAACGCCATTGAACTGATGCACGACGCCATTGGCCGCATCATGCAGCTGCGCGATGACCTGAAAGAACGTTATCACTACGCGGCGTTTACCGTTCCTTATCCGACATTAAACCTGGGTCACATTCACGGTGGCGACGCCGCGAACCGTATCTGCGCCTGTTGCGAGTTGCATATGGATATTCGCCCGCTGCCGGGCATGACGCTGAACGATCTCAACGGATTGCTCAACGATGCGCTGGCGCCCGTGAGCGAGCGCTGGCCGGGCCGTCTGACGGTGTCCGAACTGCATCCGCCGATTCCCGGCTACGAATGCCCGCCTGACCATCAACTGGTGGAAGTGGTCGAGAAACTGCTGGGCGCGCAAACCGAAGTGGTGAACTACTGCACCGAAGCGCCGTTTATCCAGACCTTGTGCCCAACGCTGGTGCTTGGCCCGGGTTCGATTAATCAGGCGCACCAGCCGGATGAATATCTGGAAACGCGTTTTATCAAGCCAACCCGCGAGCTGATTACGCAGGTTGTCCATCATTTCTGCTGGCATTAACTGCTTATCACCTCGCTAACCCTTTAGTGGTAAACGAGGTGATTTATTAACATTTCCATAAGCAACGCTTATTTGATTCGATGTGAATTAAATTACGTAAATTCCCGTCATTTATTCGTTTGCTGAACCGATTTCGCAGCAATTGACGTCAGGTGTTTTACGTGGCTTTATAAAGATAAGAAGTGATGTAAAAAATTAAAGTCCGAAAGATTTCACGTTGCAGCCAACGCCGCTGTGACGCGAAAGATACAGGACATATTCAAAACAGATGGGGTGTCTGGGATCATATGAACGAACAATATTCCGCGTTGCGTAGTAATGTCAGTATGCTCGGCAAAGTGCTGGGAGAAACCATCAAGGATGCGCTGGGAGAGAACATTCTTGATCGCGTAGAAACAATCCGTAAGCTGTCTAAATCATCTCGCGCTGGCAATGAAGCGAATCGCCAGGAGTTGCTCACCACGCTACAGAATCTGTCCAACGACGAGCTGCTACCTGTTGCCCGCGCGTTTAGTCAGTTCCTGAACCTGGCCAATACCGCCGAGCAGTACCACAGCATTTCGCCGCAGGGCGAAGCTGCCAGCAACCCGGAAGTGATTGCCCGCACCCTGCGTAAACTGAAAGATCAACCCAATCTCGACGAAGCCACCATCAAAAACGCGGTGGAGTCGTTATCTCTGGAACTGGTACTGACCGCACACCCTACCGAGATCACTCGCCGCACGCTGATTCACAAAATGGGCGAAGTCAACGCCTGTCTGAAGCAGCTTGATAACAAAGAGATCGCGGATTACGAACGTAATCAGCTCATGCGCCGTCTGCGCCAGCTGATCGCCCAGTCCTGGCATACGGATGAAATCCGTAAAAACCGCCCAAGTCCGGTCGACGAAGCCAAATGGGGCTTTGCGGTGGTTGAAAACAGCCTGTGGGAAGGGGTGCCAAATTATCTACGTGAGTTGAACGAACAACTGGAAGAACATCTGGGCTACAAACTGCCGGTGGATTTTGTTCCGGTGCGTTTCACCTCCTGGATGGGCGGCGACCGTGACGGCAACCCGAACGTAACGGCTGATGTCACCCGCCACGTTCTCCTGTTGAGCCGCTGGAAAGCCACCGATCTGTTCCTGAAAGATATTCAGGTTCTGATTTCTGAGCTGTCGATGGTCGACGCCACGCCGGAACTGCTGGCGCTGGTCGGCGAAGAAGGCGCATCAGAACCTTACCGCTACCTGATGAAAAGCCTGCGTTCCCGCCTGATGGCAACGCAAGCCTGGCTGGAAGCGCGTCTGAAAGGCGAGAAACTGCCGAAACCCGCTGGCCTGCTGACGCAAAACGAGCAGCTGTGGGAGCCGCTGTACGCCTGTTATCAGTCTCTGCAAGCGTGCGGCATGGGCATCATCGCCAATGGCGAACTGCTTGATACCCTGCGCCGGGTGAAATGCTTTGGCGTGCCGCTGGTGCGCATCGATATTCGCCAGGAGAGCACCCGCCATACCGAAGCGCTGGGCGAGCTGACGCGTTATCTGGGCATCGGCGATTATGAAAGCTGGTCCGAAGCCGATAAACAGGCTTTCCTGATCCGCGAACTCAACTCCAAGCGTCCGCTGCTGCCTCGTCAGTGGGAACCGAGCGACGACACCCGCGAAGTGCTTGAGACCTGTCAAGTGATTGCCGAAGCGCCGCTGGGTTCCATCGCCGCTTACGTTATCTCTATGGCGAAAACGCCGTCCGACGTGCTGGCCGTGCATCTGTTGTTGAAAGAAGCCGGAATTAGCTTTGCCATGCCGGTTGCGCCGCTGTTCGAAACGCTGGACGACCTGAACAATGCCGACGCGGTAATGACTCAGTTGCTGAATATCGACTGGTATCGCGGCTTTATTCAGGGCAAACAGATGGTCATGATTGGCTACTCTGACTCGGCGAAAGACGCAGGCGTAATGGCCGCCTCCTGGGCGCAGTATCAGGCTCAGGACGCGCTGATCAAAACCTGTGAAAAAGCCGGAATTGAACTGACGCTGTTCCACGGTCGCGGCGGTTCCATTGGCCGTGGCGGCGCGCCTGCCCATGCGGCGCTGCTTTCCCAACCGCCGGGCAGTCTGAAAGGCGGCCTGCGCGTGACCGAACAGGGTGAGATGATCCGCTTTAAGTACGGCCTGCCTGAAGTCACCATCAGCAGCCTGTCCCTGTACACCGGCGCGATTCTGGAAGCCAACCTGCTGCCGCCGCCGGAGCCGAAAAATTCGTGGCGTCATATCATGGACGAGCTGTCCGTGATCTCCTGCGACCTGTATCGCGGCTATGTCCGCGAGAATAAAGACTTCGTCCCGTACTTCCGTTCCGCAACGCCAGAACAGGAACTGGGCAAGCTGCCGCTCGGTTCGCGCCCGGCAAAACGTCGCCCGACAGGTGGGGTTGAATCCCTGCGCGCCATTCCCTGGATCTTCGCCTGGACGCAAAACCGCCTGATGCTCCCGGCCTGGTTGGGTGCGGGCACCGCGCTGCAAAAAGTCGTTGAAGATGGCAAGCAAAGCGAACTGGAAGCCATGTGCCGCGACTGGCCGTTCTTCTCCACGCGCCTCGGCATGCTAGAGATGGTGTTCTCTAAAGCCGACCTGTGGCTGGCGGAATACTACGATCAACGCCTGGTCAAAAAAGCGCTGTGGCCACTGGGTGAAGAGTTACGCAACCTGCTGGCAGAGGACATCAAAGTGGTGCTGGCGATTGCCAACGATTCCCATCTGATGGCCGACCTGCCGTGGATTGCCGAGTCTATCCAGTTAAGGAATGTGTATACCGACCCGCTGAACGTGTTGCAGGCGGAACTTTTACACCGTTCCCGTCTTGCAGAAGAGCAAGGCAAAGATCCAGACCCGCGCGTCGAACAGGCGCTGATGGTCACGATTGCGGGCGTGGCTGCGGGGATGCGTAATACCGGCTAACCCACACGCATCGTCATATCCCCTCTCGCCCGCCCGGGCGAGAGGGCTTTGAAATATTTCTGTAATAATCGCCTGTTTTTCAATATATTCCTGCCTGCGTTTTGTTCACTCTGCTGAATACGCCATCAACAAGAATAGGTCACTGGCATCGCCATACTTAAGGTTCTCTTAATGATTTGTCGCTACGTTGGCGACTCGAATAAAAACAGGCTTCATATATGTTCTTCACACACACATCTGCTAAACCTTCGTTTAGCTGGAAAGCCCTTGGCTGGGCGCTACTCTATTTTTGGTTCTTCTCTACATTACTTCAGGCCGTTATTTGCATCAGCGGCTATAGCGGCACCAACGGGCTGCGTGACTCACTGCTTTTCAGTTCGCTCTGGCTGATCCCGGTATTTTTATTTCCCCGTCATACCCGCGCGATTGCCGCCGCTATTGGCGTTGTACTCTGGGCCTCTTCGCTGGCGGCGCTCAGTTATTATGTCATTTACGGGCAGGAATTCTCGCAAAGCGTTCTGTATGTCATGTTTGAAACAAACGCGAACGAAGCCAGCGAGTACTTGAGCCAGTATTTCAGTCTGAAGATTATCCTTATCGCCCTGGCCTATACCGCCGTGGCAATCCTGCTGTGGACGCGTTTAAAGCCAATATATATTCCCGCGCCGTGGCGCTGGTTAGTCTCCTTTGTATTGTTATACGGCCTTATTCTGCATCCGATCGCCGTCGGGACGTTTATCAAACATAAGCCGTTTGAGCAGACATTAGGCGGCCTCGCCTCGCGTATGGAACCCGCTGCGCCGTGGCAGTTTATCAATGGCTATTATCAATATAATCAGCAACTCACGTCGCTGAATAGTCTGCTTAACGAGAACAACGCGCTGCCTCCGTTAACGAATTTTAAAGATAACTCCGGTGATGCGCCGCGTACGTTAGTGCTGGTTATCGGCGAGTCAACCCAGCGTGGTCGCATGAGTCTGTACGGTTATCCGCGTGAAACCACGCCAGAGCTGGACGCGTTGCATAAAAGCGATCCGGGTCTGACCGTATTCAATAACGTCGTCACCTCCCGGCCATACACGATTGAAATTCTGCAACAGGCGCTGACCTTCGCCAATGAAAAGAACCCGGATCTGTATCTGACGAAACCGTCGCTGATGAACATGATGAAACAGGCAGGTTATAAGACGTTCTGGATCACCAATCAGCAGACGATGACCGCGCGTAATACGATGCTGACCGTATTCTCGAAACAGACCGACAAGCAGTTTTATATGAATCAGCAGCGTACTCAAAGCGCGCGGGAATATGACACCAACGTTCTGGCGCCCTTTAAAGACGTAATGGCCGACCCGGCACCGAAGAAATTTATTATCGTTCACCTGCTGGGAACACATATCAAATACAAATTCCGCTACCCGGAGAATCAGGGAAAATTTGACGGTCAAACCGATCATATCCCTGCGGGCGTGAGCGAAGACGAACAGGATATTTATAACGATTACGATAACGCGAATCTGTATAACGACCATGTCGTCGCCAGCCTGATTAAGGACTATAAAGCGACTGACCCGAACGGTTTTCTGCTCTACTTCTCCGATCACGGTGAAGAAGTGTATGACACGCCGCCGCACAAAACGCAGGGACGTAACGAAGACAACCCTACGCGTCATATGTATACGGTGCCGTTCCTGTTATGGACGTCAGAAAAGTGGCAGGCCGCACACCCGCGCGATCTCTCGGCGTATGTTGACCGCAAGTACAGCAGCTCTGAACTTATCCATACCTGGTCCGACTTAGCGGGGCTGACCTACGACGGGTTCGACCCGACGCGCTCCATCACCAGCCCGCAGTTTAAGGCGATCACGCGCTGGATTGGCAACCCGTATAAGAAAAACGCGTTGATTGATTACGATACCCTGCCTTACGGGGATCGTGTCGGGAATCAGTAACGGCATCGCCGGATAACGCTGACGCTTATCCGGCCTACAAAATGCATAACCCGTGTACCGCCATCCGGCAATTATCGCTTGAGGCGGTTTACGTTCAACGTTACTGTTTCCTCTGTCTGCGCTCTGCAAGGTATCAACATGTATCACGACGTCAGCCACCTTCTCTCCCGTCTGATTAACGGCCCTATGGCGCTGCGGCAGGTTTTTTTCGCCAATACCAGCGGTACGGCGCCCGAACTGGCGTATCAGGTTGATTTTCCACGCCTGGAGATGGTGCTGGAGGGAGAGTTCACCGATACAGGCATCCCGGCCGCGCCCGTGACACTCATCGCTGGCGACGTTCTGTATGTTCCGGCAGGCAGCTGGAACTTCCCGCAGTGGCAAACGCCCGTCACCACGCTCAGCATCCTGTTCGGCAAGCAGCAATTAGGTTTCAGCGTTGTTCACTGGGACGGCAAACAATATCAGAATCTTGCAAAGCAGCATGTCGCACGTCGAGGTCCACGTATTGGCTCCTTCCTGCTGCAAACGCTCAATGAAATGCAGATGCAGCCGCAGGAACAGCAGACGGCCCGATTAATTGTCGCCAGCCTGTTGAGCCACTGCCGCGATCTGCTGGGTAGCCAAATCCAGACGGCGTCACGGAGTCAGGCGCTTTTTGAAGCGATTCGCAACTATATCGATGAGCGTTACGCTTCCCCGCTCACCCGCGAATCGGTGGCGCAGGCGTTTTATATTTCGCCAAACTACCTTTCTCATCTGTTTCAAAAAACAGGCGCTATCGGCTTTAACGAATATCTGAATCACACTCGGCTGGAACACGCGAAAACGCTGCTGAAGGGCTACGATCTGAAAGTCAAAGAAGTGGCTCACACCTGTGGATTTGTCGACAGTAACTATTTCTGCCGCCTGTTTCGTAAAAATACGGAGCGTTCGCCGTCAGAATATCGTCGGCAGTACCACAGCCAGTTGACGGAAAAGAAGGCTACTCCAGAATAAGATGCGTATGCTGCGGCGCAGTGAGCAGTTTACGCACGGCGCTCATCACCCGCTGAGGTTCGCGAAGAAAGGCGTTAATTCCTGACTGAACATACCGACTCTGAATAAAACGCTCCGCGCCCGCCAGTTCAATATCCGTAATCAGCAACACAACATCCGCCCGGTTGATATCCTCCTCCGTTAAGCGATTTTCCGTGCCCAGCGCTCCCTGGGTTTCAATTTTAATGTTCCATTTTTCCTGCTGGCAGAGCTTCTCCAGGCGTTCGGCGGCCATATAGGTATGCGCCACGCCGCTGACGCAGGCGGTAACGGCAACCAGATAGCGTACAGTTGAGACTGTCATATTAACCTCCCACAGTGACCAGAAACCCGGCTCGCTCTGCCAACGCCTGCATTTCCGCCACCTCTTGCGGCGAGGGTACAGGCACATCTTTCATTGCCCACGGCTGCCCAAGCAGACGGTATTTCGCTTCACCATACTGATGAAACGGTAGCAGGTGCACCTGATTAATCCCTGACGATAGCAACACTGCTAACGCTCGCTGCATATTCTCAACGTTGAGCGTGTAGCCCGGAATCAACGGCAAACGGGGGATGACCGTAATCCCCTCGTTTACCAGTAAACGCAGGTTATCCAGCACGCGTGGTAAATTCATTTTGACCACCTCATGCGCCTGGCGCGGCTCCATAATCTTTAAATCAAACAGCACTTCATCACACGCTTTAGCCAGCGGTAGCAACCGGCTGGCAGGCGCATCGCCTGCGGTTTCAATCGCGCAGGAAATGCCGAAACGTCGCAGACGTTGCAGAAACCGCGTGGCAAACGCCGCCTGCATTAATACTTCACCGCCAGAAAGCGTGACGCCACCGCCGGAGGTGCGAAAAAAGAGTTCGTCTTTCATCACCTCGCGTTCCAGTTCATCCAGCGTAATATCGCGCCCGATACGTTCAAACGCCCCGGAAGGACATTCATCCGCATCACGCAAGCAGGGCGAGCAGTGCAGACATTTACTCTCCCGCCGCACCGTTTCGATGCGTGGCGAAATAGATTCTGGATTGGCGCACCACGGACAGGTATGCGGGCAGCCTTTAAAAAAGACCACCGTACGAATTCCCTGCCCGTCATTCAACGAATAACGCTGAATGTTGAAAATACGTGCGACATCATCAGCGCTCGTTTCCAAATTCTTACAGCTGATGCGCGGTGCGGCGAATGATGTCATCCTGGATCTCCTTCGACAGCTCGACAAAGAAGGCACTGTAACCCGCCACGCGCACCACCAGCCCGGCGAAATCCTGCGGGCGCAATTGCGCTTCACGCAACGTATCCGCATTCAACACGTTAAACTGAATATGCTGTAGCTTAAGCTGGGTAAAGGCGCGCAGAAAATCCGCCAGTTTGCGCAAGCCGGCCTCACCTTCCAGCGTCGCGGGCGTAAACTTCACGTTGAGCAGCGTACCGTTAGAAAGCAGCGTGTTATCCAATTTACTTACTGATTTCAGCACCGCCGTCGGCCCCTGCATATCCTGGCCGAGCATTGGCGACAACCCGCCGTCTGCCAGCTGTTCCCCGGCAAAACGGCCATCCGGCGTCGCCCCCACCACCGAACCCAGCGGCACATGCGCGGAGACAGTGTATGAACCCGGTGTAAATTGCCCACCGCGCGGGTTCTGGTATTTCTCCACCTCTTTACAGTAATGGCGCAGCAGTTCAGCGCTGATGTTATCCACATCATCAATATCATTACCGTATTTCTCGAAGCGGTTAATCAGCCGGGCACGAATTCGCTCACCTTCCGGCGTCGCAAAGTTCGCCTTTAACACCGCCAGCAGTTCATCGAAACGTAAACGTTGCTGATCAAATACCAGCCCTTTTAACGCGTGCAGGGAGTCGCTCAGATTAGCAATGCCAATCCCCTGTACGCCAGAGAAGTTATAACGCGCGCCGCCATCGGTAATATCACGGCCTTTATCCAGGCAGTCGCTGATAAACGAGGAAAGCAGCGGCACCGGCGCCCAGTCACGGTGGCCGATATCGCAAATATTACTGCCTTCCACCATCAGCGTAATGTAATGGCTGATTTTGGCGCGAATATGCGCCAACAGATCTTCGTACGTCAGCGTGCGGTTTCCTTCATTCTCATACAGG
This sequence comes from Citrobacter sp. CK188, assembly GCF_030333525.1. Lineage (NCBI taxonomy): Bacteria > Pseudomonadati > Pseudomonadota > Gammaproteobacteria > Enterobacterales > Enterobacteriaceae > Citrobacter > Citrobacter sp. CK188. The sequence goes on along the minus strand of NZ_JAOWFU010000003.1, from coordinate 104,292 downwards.
CTGATTTCCATCACTTTCAGCAGGTTGAACATGGCGATGTCGTGCAGGCCGTAGGTTCTACCCGGAATCGACAGCTCCACACACCCCACTACCGCGTAATCACGGGCGTCCTCCAGCGAAACACCCCGGTTCAGGAACGCGGGCACAACCACTTCATCATTAAAGATCTGCGGAATACCGGTGCCGAGGCGAATCGTCTCCGCTGTTTTCATCAGGAAGGGCGTGTCAATCAGCGCATTGGTACGCACGCCAAGGTTCGGCTGCGGCAACTGCACATTCTGGTACGCGTCAAGACAGAGAAAAGAGAGCACGTTCACCGCACTGCGTCCGTTCTCCGTCAATCCCCCAAGCAATGCGGTGTAACCGGTCGGGAATCCGGCGAAATAGCGTGCGCTGCTGGTCGAACGTAACAGCACGATATCGTTACATTTTACCCACAGCGATTCGAGGAGCTCTTTTAAAAATGCCGGGTCTTCGCCCTGGATCAGCGATGCCTGATAAAACGGCAGCATATACTGGTCAAAACGCCCCAGCGAGAGCGAGCTGGCGTTAGACTCATATTGCAGAATGATGTTCATGTACCAGAACAGCTGGCACGCTTGCCAGAAGGTTTGCGGCTTGTACTGCATGTTATGTCGGGAGTTCGCGGCAATGGTGAGCAACTCCTGACGCCGACGCGCATCCAGGCAACTTTCCGCCATTTTCTCCGCCAGCGTCGCGTAACGCAGAATGTGGCCTTGCGAAGCCTCCAGCAGCAGCAACGCCGCCTGGTAAAAGTGATTGTCCGGCTGCTGCTGGCAGTGTTGCCGCACTTGCGCCACCAGTTCACCCAGACCGTGATTCAACAGCCGCGGGTAATCAATAATAATGTGCCCCTGCCCTTTATCCGTCTGGTTAACGCTAAAAATCTGCGTGCTGACGGCGGCTTTCACGTCATCGGTCATCTGGCCGTTGATGAAATCCTTCATCGACCGTTTTTCCCAGTACGGGAACAGCACCTCGCGGTAGAGGCGCTTATCGTCCTCGCTGATGTCAAAACGGTCCTGTGGACGCGTCGGGAACTGATCTAACTCGTTAAGTAACCAGTACGGATCCATTTCCGGCGACATAATCCCCGCCCGCGGTTTCACCGTACGGTTCCCGGCAATCAACTCCTCATCACGAATCGAAATTTCAACATGCTCAAGGATATACGCCGTCGCTTTAGCGCGACGCAATATGACCGGCTCTCCCTCTGTCTGCTGATAGCTGGCGGTATACAGCTGCGCGCGCTCAAGCGAAATTTCACGGTTATTCTGGAAAAGTGCGGCTTTAAGGCGCTGGGTACGATTCGTCATGAGGAACTCCTGTAGGCAAGCTTGTTGCCGGATGGCGGCGTGAGCGCCTTATCGGGCCTACGGGGATTAACATCGTAGGCCCGATAAGCTTGCGCCATCGGGCATTCTAACGTTAAGCAATTTGCGAAAGATGCGCGTCAATTTTGTTCATAATGGCATCGGCGCGTTTTACCGCATCGCTGATGTTGACGCGGACAATGGTTTTACCCGCAAAGCGTTCCTCAAACTTGATGCCGATATCTTTGGTCAGAATCACCATATCCGCATCCGCCACATCCGCCGCAGTCAGTTCGTTTTCCAGACCAATCGAGCCCTGGGTCTCGACTTTGACTTCCCAACCTTTTGCTTTGGCCGCGCTTTCCAGCGCTTCGGCCGCCATATAGGTGTGTGCGACACCAGAAGGACATGCGGTTACTGCGATAATTTTCGTCATGGCTCATTCCTCACTTAATTCATCTCAAACTCTAAATCCAGGTCGTCTTCTTTCTCATCAACCTGAGACACTTTCTTACGCGCCAGACTTTTCAGCACGTTAACGCAGATTGCCGTCACTACCGCCCCGACAGCGACTGCCGCGATATAACCCAGCTTGCCTTCCACAACCGGCAGAACAATCAGCCCGCCCCAGCCGGCATAACACTGCGCGCCAAACAGCGCAGCCGTTACCGCACCACAGGCAGAGCCAACCATAATGGATGGGATCACGCGCAGCGGATCGGCGGCAGCGAAGGGAATCGCGCCTTCCGTGACCCCAACGCAGCCCATTACCAGCGCGGCTTTACCGGCTTCACGTTCTTCAGAAGAGAAGTTTTTACGACCAACCAGCGTTGCCAGGCCCAGACCCAGCGGCGGAACGCAGATGCCCACCGCAGCAATCGCCACCACGCTGTATACGCCCTGCGCCACGCAAATCAGCATGAAGGCGTAGGCCACTTTGTTAATCGGGCCGCCCATATCGAAGGCCAGCATCAACCCCATGATGACCGCCAGCAGCACGATGCTGCCCTGCTGCATTCCTTGCAGCCATTGGGTCAGGCTGGTGGTTAACGCGCCAACCGGTTCGCCCAGCCCCCACATCATGATGCCTGCGGTAATGAAGGTGCCGACGATAGGGATAACAAAGATAGGCATCACCGAGCGCAATACCTTATGCACCGGGATTTTCTTCAGATAATGCACGACGATACCGCCGATAATCCCGGCGATGAGCGCGCCAAAGAACCCGGCGCCAAAGCTGTTGCCCACCCAGGCGCCGATCGCGCAAGGCGCCAGCGCGGAACGTTCAGCAATGGAGTAGCCAATATAGGCGGCGAGAAAAGGCACCATCAGCGTCAGCCCTGCGACGCCAATATCAAAAAGCTTCTTGAGATTAGGATCGGTCGCGACATCGGGAACAGCGCCTTTGCCATACAGCATGACGGAAACCGCCAGCAAGATCCCACCCGCTACGACGAAGGGGATCATATGCGAAACACCGGTCATCAGATGTTGACGGGTGTTTTTCAGGATCTGCACCAACTCTTTCATAAGTCGCTCCCGGGCCACTTCAGGCCCTTATCCATAACGTTGTTGTGGCAAACAATAGGCAATCCAACGCGGCGCAGACAGTGGATAAAAAGGCCATTTACTGGATTTTTGTAATATCAGTACAAAAATGCGATCCGCCTCATAACTTATCAAACCTCAGAAATAAGATGCCGCATTCCGACTTGTGAAGTGTCTCGCAATTTGACGTGTATGTTACATTTGTCCAGCGTTTGGCAGTTTTGTCACATGGCACTATGCGGCAACGCCCTTTTATCCTGTAGCCAGAAAATCGTTATGGGAGAAAGGCAATGGCCCTGATTGTGGAATTTACCTGTGAGCTGCCCAATGGCGTACACGCCCGCCCGGCAAGCCACGTTGAGACGCTGTGCAACACTTTTACCTCACACATTGAGTGGCATAACCTGCGCACCGACCGTAAAGGCAACGCCAAAAGCGCGCTGGCGCTGATTGGCACCGACACGCTGGCAGGCGACGCCTGTCAGTTGTTGATTTCGGGTACGGACGAACAGGATGCCCACCAGCGCCTGAGCCAATGGCTGCGCGATGAATTCCCCCTTTGCGATGCGCCTCTGGCGGAGATCAAAAATAGTGAGCTGGAGCCGCTTCCGGCGTCGCTGACAAACCTGAACCCGCTGTTTTTTCGCGCCCGCGCCGTCTGCACCGGCAGCGCGGGCGGCGTTCTGACGCAGCTCTCCTCGCTGGATCTCAATACGCTCGGCGAACTTCCTGCTGCCAGTGATATAGAGACCGAGCAATCTGCGCTGGATAACGGCTTAACGCTGCTGATAAAGAATATTGCGTTCCGCCAGCTCGACAGCGACGGCGCCACCAGCGCTATTCTGGAAGCCCACCGTTCGCTGGCAGGCGACACCTCCCTGCGCCAACATTTGCTGGCAGGCGTTGCGCGCGGTTTAAGCTGTGCGCAGGCGATAGTCGAAAGCGCCGGGCACTTTTGTGATGAGTTTGCCCGTTCCAGCAGCCGCTATTTACAGGAACGCGCGCTGGACGTACGCGACGTCTGCTTCCAGCTCCTGCAACAAATTTATGGCGAACAACGCTTCCCGGCGCCAGGCAAACTGACCCAACCCACCGTCTGTATGGCCGATGAACTCACCCCAAGCCAGTTCCTCGAACTGGACAAAACGTTCCTCAAAGGCTTGTTGTTAAAAAGCGGCGGTACGACTTCGCACACGGTTATTCTTGCCCGCTCATTCAACATTCCCACGCTGGTTGGCGTGGATATTGAGGCGCTAACGCCGTGGCTGCACCAGACGGTCTATATCGACGGCAACGCCGGTGCGATTGTCGTTGTGCCAGATGAACCCGTCACCCGTTACTACCAACAGGAAGCCCGTGTGCAGGACGCTTTACGCGAGCAACAGCGTATCTGGCTGACCCAACAAGCACGCACTGCCGACGGTATCCGTATGGAAGTGGCCGCCAACATTGCGCACTCCGTCGAAGCGCAAGCGGCATTCGGCAACGGCGCGGAAGCGGTTGGTCTGTTCCGTACAGAAATGCTGTATATGGACAGAATCAGCGCACCTTGCGAGAACGAGCTGTACAACATTTTTTGCCAAGCGCTGGAGTCCGCACAGGGCCGTAGCATTATTGTGCGCACGATGGATATCGGCGGTGACAAGCCCGTTGATTATCTGAACATTCCTGCGGAAGCCAACCCGTTCCTCGGCTATCGCGCCGTACGTATTTATGAAGAGTACGCCACGCTGTTTACCACGCAGCTGCGATCGATCCTCCGCGCTTCCGCACATGGCAGCCTGAAAATCATGATCCCGATGATCTCCTCAATGGAAGAGATCCTGTGGGTCAAAGAGAAGCTGGCGGAGGCTAAACAGCAGTTACGCAACGAGCACGTCCCGTTTGATGAGAAGATCCCCCTCGGCATCATGCTGGAAGTGCCATCGGTGATGTTCATCATCGACCAGTGCTGTGAAGAGATTGATTTCTTCAGTATTGGCAGCAATGACCTGACGCAATACCTGCTGGCGGTCGATCGCGACAACGCCAAAGTCACTCGTCACTACAACAGCCTGAATCCGGCCTTCCTGCGCGCGCTGGATTTCGCCGTACAGGCGGTACATCGTCAGGGGAAATGGATTGGCCTGTGCGGCGAACTCGGCGCGAAGGGGTCAGTGTTGCCGCTGCTGGTCGGTCTGGGGCTGGACGAGATCAGCATGAGCGCGCCGTCAATTCCTGCCGCTAAAGCGCGGATGGCGCAGCTCGACAGTCGTGCCTGCCGCCAGTTGCTGAATCAGGCGATGGCCTGTCGCACCTCGCTGGAAGTGGAGCATCTGCTGGCGCAATTCCGCATGGCCCAGCAGGACGCGCCGCTGGTCACCGCCCAGTGCATCACGCTTGATAGCGACTGGCGCAGCAAAGAAGAGGTGATCAAGGGGATGACCGACAACCTGCTGCTGGCAAGCCGCTGTCGCTACCCGCGCAAGCTGGAGGCCGACCTGTGGGCGCGTGAAGCCGTGTTCTCCACCGGGTTAGGGTTTAGCTTCGCCATTCCGCACAGCAAATCTGAACACATTGAGCAGTCCACCATCAGCGTGGCGCGTCTGAAAGCGCCGGTACGCTGGGGCGATGACGATGCGCAGTTCATCATCATGCTGACACTCAACAAACACGCCGCAGGCGACCAGCATATGCGCATTTTCTCACGCCTGGCCCGCCGCATTATGCACGAAGAATTCCGCAACGCGCTGGTCAACGCCGCATCTGCCGAGGCAATTGCCAGCCTGTTGCAACATGAACTTGAACTCTAAGAGGGAGCAAAATGGAACTCTATCTGGATACCGCGAACGTCGCGGAAGTCGAACGTCTGGCGCGCATCTTCCCTGTTGCTGGCGTCACCACCAACCCAAGCATTGTGGCGGCGAGTAAAGAATCCATCTGGGATGTACTGCCTCGCCTGCAAAAAGCCATCGGCGAAGAGGGAACGCTATTTGCCCAGACGATGAGCCGCGATGCGCAAGGAATGGTGGAAGAAGCCAAACGCCTGAGCAATGCCATTCCCGGTATTGTGGTGAAGATTCCAGTCACTGCCGAAGGTCTGGCAGCGATCAAACAGCTCAAAAAAGAAGGTATTACGACGCTGGGAACGGCTGTCTACAGCGCAGCGCAGGGCTTGCTGGCGGCGCTGGCAGGCGCAAAATACGTCGCCCCGTATGTCAATCGGGTTGATGCCCAGGGCGGCGACGGCATCCGTATGGTGCAGGAACTGCAAACCTTGCTGGAGATGCATGCGCCTGGCAGCATGGTACTGGCCGCCAGCTTTAAAACGCCGCGTCAGGCGCTGGATTGCTTACTCGCAGGATGCGAAGCAATCACCCTTCCTTTAGATGTAGCTCAACAAATGCTCAATACCCCTGCGGTAGAGTCAGCTATAGGGAAGTTTGAGCAAGACTGGAATAACGCATTTGGCCACATCAACCTGTGAGGGAAATAAAGTATGGACCACATTATTCAATCTCCTGGTAAATACATCCAGGGTGCAGATGTCATCACACGTCTTGGAGAATATCTCAAACCCCTGGCCGAACGCTGGCTGGTGGTCGGAGACAAGTTTGTCTTAAATTTTGCCCAGTCCGCGCTGGAGAAAAGTTTCCAGGATGCCGGACTGGCTCTGGACATCGCGCCATTTGGCGGCGAATGTTCGCAAAATGAAATCGATCGTCTGCGTATCGTCGCAGATAAAGCGCAGTGCGGCGCCGTTCTCGGCATCGGCGGCGGCAAAACGCTGGATACCGCGAAAGCGCTGGCCCACTTTATGGATGTCCCGGTCGCTATCGCGCCGACCATCGCCTCTACCGATGCCCCCTGTAGCGCGCTTTCCGTGATCTACACCGATGCAGGCGAGTTTGAACGCTATCTGATGCTGCCGCGTAACCCGAATATGGTGATTGTTGATACCAAAATCGTTGCGGGCGCGCCCGCGCGTCTGCTGGCTGCCGGTATCGGCGATGCGCTGGCGACCTGGTTTGAAGCGCGCGCCTGTTCACGCAGCGGCGCGACCACGATGGCGGGCGGCAAGTGTACACAGGCGGCGCTCGCGCTGGCGGAGTTGTGCTATAACACGCTGATCGAAGAGGGTGAAAAGGCCATGCTGGCGGCTGAGCAGCATGTCGTCACGCCAGCGCTGGAACGCGTGATTGAAGCCAACACTTACCTGAGCGGCGTCGGTTTTGAAAGCGGCGGTCTGGCGGCGGCGCATGCCATACATAACGGCCTGACGGCGATTCCAGACGCGCATCACTACTATCACGGTGAGAAAGTGGCGTTCGGCACGCTGACACAACTGGTACTGGAAAACGCGCCGGTTGAAGAGATCGAAACCGCTGCGGCGTTGTGCCATTCCGTTGGCCTGCCGATCACGCTGGCGCAACTGGATATTAAGCAGGACATTCCGGCGAAGATGCGCACGGTGGCGGAAGCCTCCTGCGCGGAAGGCGAAACCATTCACAACATGCCTGGCGGCGCCACGCCGGATCAGGTTTACGCCGCCCTGCTGGTTGCCGACCAGTATGGTCAGCGTTTCCTGCAAGAGTGGGAATAACGGTCAGGAGAGACAAAAAGCCCGCAGATCGTGCGGGCTTTTTTTATTTGCCGGATGGCGCTGACGCTTATCCGGCCTACACATTTTACTGAGATGGCTTACAGCAGATCGAAACGATCCAGGTTCATCACTTTCACCCATGCCGCGACGAAATCCTTCACGAATTTCTCGCGCGCATCGCTGCTGGCGTAGACTTCCGCCAGGGCACGCAGTACCGAGTTAGAACCGAATACCAGGTCTGCGCGGGTAGCCGTAAATTTCACCTCACCGCTCAGGCGATCGCGGCCTTCGAACAGCTCTTTCGATTCGTCCGCCGCTTTCCACTCGTTACGCATATCCAGCAGATTCACAAAGAAATCATTGCTGAGTACGCCCGGGCGGTCGGTAAACACGCCATTCTGGCTGCCATCAAAGTTAGCGCCCAGAACGCGCATCCCACCCACCAGCGCCGTCATCTCCGGCGCGGTCAGCGTCAGCTGCTGCGCTTTATCAATCAGCAGTGACTCGGTGGTCGACACATCAAGCCGTGCGCGATAGTTACGGAAGCCGTCTGCGATCGGTTCGAGAAGCTCAAACATCTCGATATCCGTCTGATCCTGACGAGCATCCACACGGCCTGGCGCGAACGGCACGCTGATGCTGACGCCCGCCGCACTTGCTGCCTGCTCCACACCGACAACGCCCGCAAGGACGATGATATCGGCCAGAGATGCCTTCCCGGACGATTTCTGAATCTCTTCCAGAACCGGCAGAACGCGCGCCGCAGCGGCGTTCACATCCCAGTCTCGCTGCGGCGCTAAAGCCAGGCGAGCGCCGTTGGCGCCGCCACGTTTATCGCCGCCACGGAAGGTTGACGCAGATGCCCATGCAACCGACACCAGTTCGCTGACGGAAAGCCCGGACGCGGCAATCGCGGCCTTCAGGTTGACGATGTCTTCCTGGCTCGGATTAAATACCGGCTGCGGCAGCGGGTCCTGCCAAATCAGATCTTCTTTCGGTACTTCCGGCCCGATATAGCGCGCTTTTGGCCCCATATCCCTGTGCGTCAGTTTGAACCATGCGCGGGCGAATGCTTCGTTAAACGCCTGCGGATCGTTGAGGAAACGGCGGGAAATTTTCTCGAATTCTGGATCGAAACGCAGCGTCAGGTCAGTCACCAGCATGGTGGGTTTACGTTTCTTCGACGGATCGAACGGATCGGGAATGATTTCTGGCGCATCAACCGCTTCGAACTGGATCGCGCCCGCCGGGCTGCGCGTCTGCACCCACTCGTATTTGAACAGGTTTTCGAAGAAGTAATTACTCCACTGGGTCGGCGTCTGCGACCAGACCACTTCCAGACCCGAGGTAATCGCATCGCCGCCTGCGCCGCTGCCGTAGTCACTGCTCCAGCCCAGCCCCTGCAATTCAATCGGCGCGGCTTCTGGATCAACGCCAACATGGGACGCCGCCGCCGCACCGTGGGTTTTACCCAGCGTGTGACCGCCGCCAATCAGCGCCACGGTTTCTTCATCGTTCATGCCCATATTGCCGAACGTCGCGCGGATAGCCGCAGCGGCGGAAAGTGGTTCACCGCTGTGATCCGGCCCTTCCGGGTTAACGTAGATAAGCCCCATTTCGGTGGCGCCTAACGGCGCTTTCGCCAGCGCTTCGGGATGACGGTGCGTCAGCCAGGCTTTCTCATCCCCCCAGTTCACATCAAGATCCGGTTCCCACACATCTTCACGCCCGGCGCCAAAACCGAACGTACGGAAACCGGAGTTCTCCAGCGCCACGTTACCCGCCAGAATAAACAGGTCGGCCCAGGAGATTTTCTGGCCATATTTCTGCTTGATAGGCCACAGCAGACGACGCGCCTTATCCAGGCTGACGTTGTCCGGCCAGGAGTTCAGCGGTGCAAAACGCTGCTGCCCGCGTCCGGCGCCGCCGCGCCCGTCGACGGAACGATAAGTGCCCGCGCCATGCCATGCCATACGAATAAACAGACCGGCATAGCTGCCCCAGTCCGCAGGCCACCACGGCTGAGAATCGGACAGGAGAGCTTTAAGATCCCCTTTCAGGGCGGAATAGTCGAGTTTGCTAAATTCTTTGCGGTAGTCGAAGTCCTCACCCAGCGGGTTCGAACGGTTGGAGTGTTGATTCAAAAGATCTACACGGAGTTGGTTAGGCCACCAGTCGTGGCTGCTGGTGCCAGCACCCGCGCTACGGTCGTGGCTGCCCTGATGGAAAGGGCACTTCCCGGTAGACAATGAATTATGGGTATCGTCAGACATGCTCATCTATATGCTCCCTCTACAGTGTTATCGTTACGATATACATCACCAACGATAAGATATAGTTGAAATAACCCACAGATTCGATAGCTAATATCTTTTAAATTTATGTATCAGGCGTCAGATCAAAATGTGCATAAAAAAGCCCTCCGAAGAGGGCTAATCATGTTACAGGCCGGGCCGCACACCCAACGTGTGGCAAATGGCGTAACTCATTTCAGCGCGGTTCAGGGTGTAGAAGTGGAAATCTTTCACGCCTTCACGGCTCAGGATCTTCACCATGTCCATCGCGATATTCGCCCCAACCAGCTTGCGGGTTTCCGCATCGTCATCCAGGCCGTCAAACATCTGTGACATCCACGCCGGAATGCGCACGTTAGTCATATCAGCGAATTTCTTCGCCTGCTTAAAGTTGGAGACCGGCAGAATGCCCGGAATAATTTCGACATCAATACCCGCAGAGACGCAGCGATCGCGAAAACGCAGGTAGCTTTCCACATCGAAGAAAAACTGGGTAATTGCGCGGTTAGCGCCAGCATCGACTTTGCGTTTCAGGTTGAGCAGATCCGCCTGCGCGCTTTTCGCTTCCGGGTGGACTTCCGGGTAAGCGGCGACGGAGATATCAAAATCGGCAACCTCTTTCAGTAAGCTGACCAGGTCAGCGGCATACATATCCGGCTTGCCGCTCCCCGGTGGCAGGTCGCCGCGCAGGGCAACAATATGGCGGATACCGTTATTCCAGTAATCCTGGGCAATGGTACGCAGTTCATCGCGGGTGGCGTCGATGCAGGTCAGGTGCGGCGCGGCTTCCAGGCCCGTACGCTCTTTAATGCCTTTGATGATGCTGTGCGTACGGTCGCGCTCACCGGAGTTGGCGCCGTAGGTCACGGAGACAAACTTCGGTTTCAGGCTGCTCAGTCGATCGATAGAGTTCCACAGGGTTTGCTCCATTTCACTGGTGCGCGGCGGGAAAAACTCGAACGAAACATTAATCTGACCCTGAACTTCCGCCAGGCTCTGATTCAGGGCTTCCCGCTGGTTGGCGTGAAAAAAGCTCATACCTTACCTCATCAATCGCATGTCATTATATGTTGTGTTGTGAACATCTATCCGTTTAGACGTCTGGATGTAAAAATGACCGAAAAGTGGGATGCCGTCAACAGAAAAATCACTGTTAAAGGTGAGGAATACTCAGACAACGTGAAAAAAATTCAAATCAGTCCGAAATAATGAAGGATTGCATCGCAAGCGTATTTAACCACCGCAACCGTACAGCGTTCTCAGGCAGCATCACCAGCCCGGCACGAATACGTAATTCAGTGTCGCTAAGTACGCGGAATATCACGCCCTGGCGCTGAATAGCGGCAAACGAGCCCGGGAGCAAACTCAGGCCATCGCCGTGGGCGATTCGCGCGAGCAGCACATCATGTTCCAGCGGTTCTTCAAGGCAGGAGGGGGCGTAGCCAGCGCGACGGAAAATGTGTCGGGTGTAGTCAAAAAAGGCCGGATTACGTTCCCGTTTGAACCAGAACAGCGGGCGGTGGTTAAGCGCAGCTAAGGAGAGCGACGTCAGGCTCGCTTCCGGCCAGACGGAGGGTAATGCGGCAATCAACGGTTCTTGCCAGTCGAGCGGCGTGACGGTTAACCCTGTGGCCTCAAGCGGCAGCGCCACCAGCGCCGCATCCAGTTTCCCCCGACGTACCTGGCGTACCAGTTCAGGCGAACCATGACGCACAATATGCAGCCTCTCCACACGCGTATTCAGCTGCGCCTCCAGGGGGGCAAAAATCCCCTGCTCAAACGCGGTGCTCAGCCCTAAACGCAGCGATTGCGCGCCGGTTTGCGCCAGTTGATTCAGCGCAGCATACGTTTTGTCCTGCTGCGCCAGCAGCGGGCGGACGATTTCCAGCGCGCGTAGCCCCTCATCCGTCAGCGTGAGTCCACGAGTATGACGGACAAAAAGCGTCACCCCCAGGCGTTCTTCAAGCTGGCGAATATGGCGGCTCAGCGGCGGTTGCGACATAAACAGTCGCTGTGCCGCGCGGCTCATATTGTTCTCTTCCGCCACCACGGCAAAGTAGCGTAGCAAGCGGATATCCAGAGAGTGCAGAGGGGATGTTGTCATACCGAAAAGGTATCACGGAAACGGTATTATCCAAATCATTCCGCGCCCCCTATCCTCACGCCACAGACTCCAGACAAACGAGGAATACACTATGCATTCAGAACGCTTTATTACCGGTCAGAAAATGCTGCAACAGGTGGATGGCAAGGGTGGCGATGCGGTGATCGAAAGTTTGCAAGACATTGCGCCAGATTTTGCCCGCTATCTGATCGAATTTCCGTTTGGCGATATCTATTCCCGGCCAGGGCTGGATTTACGCAGTCGGGAAATCGCAACCGTCGCCGCGTTAACCGCGCTGGGCAACGCCACGCCGCAGCTGAAGGTACATATTGCCGCTGCGCGACATGTGGGGCTAACGCAGGAGGAAATTATCGAAGTGATAATGCAGATGGCGGTTTATGCCGGTTTTCCGGCTGCGCTGAACGGTCTGTTCGCCGCAAAAGAGGTGTTTGCGACTCGGTGAAGCGCCGGGTGGCGGCGTTGCCTTATCCGACCTACATGTTCCGTAGGCCGGATAAGCGCAGCGCCATCCGGCAACAAACACTACAGCAGCTGCGCCAGGCGGTTGATATCCGACTGAATCGCCCCGGCGGTGACGTCACGACCGGCCCCCGGCCCGCGGATCACCAGCGGATTGTCGCGATACCAGCGGCTTTCGATGGCAAAGACGTTATCGCACGGCAGCAGCGCCGCCAGCGGATGTTCCGGGCGCACCGCTTCAACGCCAACGCGCGCTTTACCGTTGGCGTCGAAACGCGCCACGTAGCGCAGCACCAGCCCCATTTCACGAGCGGCTTCCAGACGCTGTACCATCTGCTCATTCAGCTCATCGCCATTTTCAAAGAAGTGATCGACAGATCCCTCTTCGCAGTGTGTGGGCACCAGCGATTCAACGCGCACCTGGTCCGGTTCGATGTCGTAACCCGCTTCACGCGCCAGAATCACCAGCTTGCGCATCACATCTTTACCAGAAAGGTCAACACGCGGGTCCGGCTCGGTCAGCCCCTGCTGCCAGGCCTGATCCACCAGATCGGTAAACGGTATGGAACCGTCAAATTGCAGGAACAGCCACGACAGCGTGCCGGAGAAGATCCCGCTGATCGACAGAATGGCATCGCCGCTGTCAATCAGATCGCGCACCGTATAGTTGATCGGCAGGCCCGCGCCGACGGTCGCGTTATACAGCCAGTGACGCCCGGTTTTTTCGAACGCGTCGTGGATCTGGCGATATTTATCGCTGGTGCTCGCCCCCGCCAGTTTATTGGCGCTGATGACGTGGAAACCGTGGCTGGCGAAATCAAGATACTGATCGGCCAGTTGCTCGCTGGCGGTGACATCCAGCACCACCAGATCGTCATACGGGTGGGCGCGCATCCACAGGAACAGCGACTCTTCATCCTGCTCAATCGCTTCGTCGTTGAAGAACGCCAGCGCACGGCTGGCATCCAGCCCTTCGTAGTTCAGCAGGCTGCGACGGCTATCCACCACGCCCGCCAGGACGAATTCAAACCCGGTACGCGCGGAGAGCGTGCTCTGCTCGCGGGCAAACAGTTCCAGCCAGCGGGAACCAATGTTGCCTTTGCCGAACAGCACCAGGCCGATGCGTTTTTCCGCGCGGAAAATAGACTGGTGCAACCCCTGAATCAGGCTTTCAGTCGGGCCGGTGCGCAGTACGGCCACCAGGCTGATCCCCTCTTCCGACTGCCAGGTAAATTCAACCGGCTGGCCTTTCAGCTGTTGCCAGAAGCGGTGGCAGTGCAGCGGGTTACGGGTGACGCCAGCGCCAACCATCGCGACCAGCGCCAGCCCCTGACGCAGGCGCAATTCGCCCGGCAGGCCCGCTTCATCAAGAATTTTTAATGCGCTATCAGCGACTTCAGAGGTGTAGCAGAATTGCAGCAGATGGCGATCGTTATGCACGCCAACCGCCAGCGGACGCACCTGCGCCCGTTTCAGAATCTGGTCGACGTCTCTCCAGGCCAGTTTAAAGTCCTGGCTGGCGGGCACCTGAAACTCAATCAGGCAAACGTCATCATGACTGGTGACGATACGCGCCCCGGTGCCGGACGCCAGCACGCGTTCAATGCGCGTGGACCCCTGATCCGGCGTGTAGCTACAGCGCAACTGCAAATCGATATCGCTGCCGGAAACCGGCTGTAGGGTACGGGCGTGCAGAACCGGCGCGGCCAGACGCGCCAGCTCGCTGGCTTCATCCAGACGCAACAGCGGCAGCAGGCAGGCATCTTTCACTTTACGCGGGTCGGCGCTGTAAACCCCGGCCACATCGCTCCAGATGGTAACGCGGGAAACACCCGCCAGCGCGCCAATTTGCGTGGCGGAATAGTCAGAACCGTTACGGCCCAGCAGCACCGTTTCGCCCGCATTGCTGCGACTGATAAAACCGGTAACGACCAGGCGCTTGCCCGGATGCTGCACCAGCAGCTGTTGCAGTAACGGGTAAGAGAGACCTTCATCTACCTGCGGCTGCGCGGCGCGTTCAGCGCGTAAAAACTCACGCGCGTCCAGCCATGCCGACGCCAGTCCTTGCTCATTCAGCACTGCGGACATCAGACGCGCAGACCAGATCTCGCCGTGTCCGACGACTTCGGCATAAACGGCATCGGTCACGCCGCTGTCGAGCAGCGCGGCAAGACGCTCCAGATCGCTAATGAAAGCGCTGATCAGACCATCCGCAACGTCGGCGGGAAGCAGCCCGCTGATCAGATCGCTCTGATAGCGGCGTAACGTCTGTTGCACCTGATGCGCGGAGAGGCGGTCGGTCTGGCTTAACTTCAGCCAGCTAATCAACTGGTTGGTGGTACTACCGGCGGCGGAAACAACCATCATATCGTCAGGCTGCGAGTACTCCGCCATAATGCCTGCGACACGCAGATAACATTTCACGTCTGCCAGACTACTGCCACCAAATTTATGCAGTTGACGACCCTTCGCCCCTGCCTGCGCAATCACACTCATGTTTACCCCTTGTTTGCAGCCCGGAAGCCATTTTCCAGGTCGGCAATTAAATCTTCGCCATCTTCAATACCGGTGGAGATACGCAGCAGCGTCTCTGAAATTCCGGCGGCAGCACGCGCTTCTGGCGCCATGCCTGCATGTGTCATCGTTGCGGCGTGGGAGATCAGGCTTTCAACACCCCCTAAGGATTCCGCCAGCGTAAACAACGACAGCCCGCCCAGGAAACGACGCAGCGTCTGCTCATCGCCATCCAGTTCAAAACTCAACATTGCGCCAAAGCCTTTTTGCTGGCGCGCGGCAATCTCGTGCCCTTGATTATCCGGCAGCGACGGATGATACAGTTTTTTCACCAGCGGCTGGGTTTGCAGATAGTCCACAATGGCCTGGGCATTGCGCTGAGCCACGTCCATTCGCGGCGCCAGAGTACGCAGCCCACGTAGCAGCAGATAGCTATCAAACGCGCCGCCGGTGACGCCAATATTATTTGCCCACCATGCCAGTTCGGTGACAATCTCTGGATCTTTCGCAATCACCACGCCAGCCACCACATCCGAATGGCCGTTTAAATATTTCGTGCATGAATGCAACACCAGATCGGCGCCCAACGCCAGCGGATTTTGCAGCGCAGGGCTTAAAAACGTGTTGTCCACAACGCTCACCGCGCCCGCTTCTCGCGACAGCTGGCAGATTTTCGCAATATCCACCACGCGTAACAACGGATTACTGGGGCTTTCCACCAGCACCAGCTTCGGTTTTTCCGCCAGCGCCGCTTTCAGCGCCTGCTCATCACCTTGATCGACAAACAGCACGCGATAACAGCCCCGCTTCGCCAGGCTGTCAAACAGGCGATAGCTGCCGCCGTAGCAGTCGTGCGGCGCCACCAGCAGATCGCCCGGCTTCAGGAACACGGTCGTCACCAGCAGAATGGCCGACATCCCGGTATTGGTCAGCACCGCGCCCGTACCGCCCTCCAGCTCCGCCAGCGCGCGCTGAACCACATCACGCGTCGGATTTCCACGTCGCGAATAGTCATGGGCGCGAGGTTCATTAAAACCAGTGAAGTTATAGGTGCTGGAAAGGTGAATCGGCGGGACAACGCAACCGTACTGCTCGTCGTCATTTAACCCGCTACGCACTGCGATGGTGGCCTGTTTACGCGTCATGTTGAGAAGTTCCTGGGCTGAATCGGTGAAAAGTCAGGCACCAGAGTAAACATTGTTACAATAGACGTCAATACATCTGGACATCTAAACTTCTTTGCGTATAGATTGAGCAAACTGGAAATAGCCGTTAAAATTATATGCATTAGCGCACATCTACAAACGCTTAACCCGTGTCACGATATCGCCTGTACGGTAAACTATGCGGGATTACGGCCAGGCACGACGATTCTGGCCCTTAACTAATGACGAGAAGATTAAAGGTATCTCATGGCTGAATGGAGCGGCGAATATATCAGCCCATACGCTGAGCACGGTAAGAAGAGTGAGCAAGTCAAAAAGATTACGGTTTCCATTCCTCTGAAGGTGTTAAAAATCCTCACCGATGAACGCACGCGTCGTCAGGTGAACAACCTGCGTCACGCCACCAACAGCGAACTGCTGTGTGAAGCGTTTCTGCATGCCTTTACCGGGCAACCATTGCCGAACGATGAAGACTTGCGTAAAGAGCGCAGTGATGAAATACCGGAAGAGGCCAAAATCATCATGCGTGAACTGGGGATCGACCCGGATACGTGGGAGTATTGATTTTTTTGCCGGATAGCGGCGGAAGGATTCAGTACCGCAGGTACTGATAAGCGTCAACGCCATCAGGCAAAGACAAAAAAAGCGCCTTTCGGCGCTTTTTTCTTTGACAGCAATAACTTATTTGCTGCCCGGGATGCTGAAACGCTTGTTGAAGCGGTCAACACGGCCACCGGTAGCAACATCACGCTGTTTGCCAGTGTAGAACGGGTGGCATTTACCGCACACGTCCAGGTTCAGGTCGTGACCTGCAGTAGAGCGGATTTTGATGACATTACCGCAAGAGCAGTTTGCAGTAATTTCTTCGTATTTCGGGTGAATATCTTTTTTCATGGGGAAACCTCGGTTTAAGGCCGCGTCGCTCTTCCAGCCCTAACGCCAGACACCACGCGATGTTGATAGTATAGGTCGATGATACAAATGTGTATCAAAGGCGGCGAATCATACAGAATTTGACCAGCGTATGCAAACTGATCCGCGCTCCCTCATCACAATGTGTATACTAACCCGCCAGAATTCAAGTCAGCCAGGATGATTACATGCCCGTCGCGCACGTTGCCTTGCCCGTTCCGCTACCCCGCACCTTTGACTATCTCTTGCCAGAAGGCATGACCGTCAAAGCCGGGTGTCGGGTGCGCGTGCCGTTTGGCAAACAGCAGGAACGCGTCGGGATTGTGGTGTCGGTCAGCGAACAAAGCGAACTGCCGCTTAACGAACTGAAAGCGGTCGTTGAGGTACTGGACAGCGAGCCGGTCTTTTCGCCCTCCGTCTGGCGTTTGCTGCTTTGGGCGGCGGATTACTACCACCATCCAATGGGTGACGTTCTGTTTCACGCTCTGCCGATTTTGCTGCGCCAGGGGAAACCCGCCAGCAACGCGCCGATGTGGTACTGGTTCGCCACCGAAGACGGCCACGCTATCGATCTCAATAGCCTGAAGCGTTCGCCTAAACAGCAACAGGCGCTGGCCGCGCTGCGGCAGGGGAAGATCTGGCGCGACCAGGTGGCGGATCTTGAATTTAATGACGCGGCGCTCCAGGCGCTGCATAAAAAAGGACTGTGCGAGCTGGCGAGCGAAACGCCCGGCTTTAGCGACTGGCGCACCCATTACGCCGTCTGTGGCGATCGGCTGCGTCTCAATACCGAACAGGCCACCGCCGTTGGCGCCATCCACAGCGCGTCGGACAGCTTTTCTGCCTGGCTGCTGGCGGGCGTTACGGGTTCCGGTAAAACAGAGGTCTATCTCAGCGTACTGGAAAACGTCCTCGCTCAGGGCAAACAGGCGCTGGTGATGGTGCCGGAAATTGGCCTGACGCCGCAAACCATCGCCCGCTTTCGCGAGCGCTTCAACGCCCCCGTCGAAGTTCTGCACTCCGGGTTAAATGACAGCGAACGTCTCTCAGCCTGGCTGAAAGCCAAAAACGGCGAGGCGGCGATTGTCATCGGCACCCGCTCATCGTTGTTTACGCCGTTTAAAAACCTCGGCGTCATTGTGATCGACGAAGAGCATGATAGCTCCTATAAGCAGCAGGAAGGCTGGCGTTACCACGCCCGCGACCTGGCGGTATACCGCGCTCACAGCGAACAAATCCCGATTATTCTCGGCTCGGCAACACCGGCGCTGGAGACGTTATGCAACGTGCGACAAAAAAAGTACCGCATGCTGCGCCTGACGCGCCGGGCAGGCAACGCACGCCCTGCCCTCCAGCATGTGCTGGATTTAAAAAGCCAGAAGATCCAGGCCGGGCTGGCTCCCGCGCTTATCGCCCGTATGCATCAGCACCTGCAGGCAGATAACCAGGTCATTCTCTTCCTTAACCGCCGGGGATTTGCTCCTGCGCTGTTATGCCACGACTGCGGCTGGATTGCCGAATGTCCGCGCTGCGATCACTATTACACGTTGCACCAGGCGCAACACCACCTGCGCTGTCACCATTGCGACAGCCAGCGCCCGATACCGCGTCAGTGCCCTTCCTGCGGCTCCACGCATATGGTGCCGGTCGGGTTAGGGACAGAACAGCTTGAGCAGGCGTTGGCGCCCTTCTTTCCCGGCGTGCCGGTCTCGCGCATCGACCGCGACACCACCAGCCGTAAAGGCGCGCTGGAGCAGCATCTGGCGGAAGTCCATCGCGGCGGCGCGCGCATTTTGATCGGCACGCAAATGCTGGCGAAAGGGCACCATTTCCCGGACGTCACCCTGGTGGCGCTGCTGGACGTTGACGGCGCGCTGTTCTCGGCGGATTTCCGTTCGGCGGAACGTTTTGCCCAGCTTTACACTCAGGTTTCCGGCCGCGCCGGACGCGCCGGAAAACAGGGCGAGGTGGTATTGCAGACCCACCATCCAGAGCACCCTTTGCTGCAAACCTTGCTGCACAAAGGCTATGACGCTTTTGCTGAACAGGCGCTGGCCGAGCGGCAAACGCTGCAACTTCCGCCGTGGACCAGCCATGTAATTGTGCGGGCGGAAGATCATAACAACCAGCAGGCGCCGGTGTTCCTGCAACAGCTGCGTAATCTGATTCAGGCCAGCCCGCTTGCGGATGACAAGCTCTGGGTATTAGGCCCGGTGCCTGCGCTCGCGCCAAAACGCGGCGGCCGCTACCGTTGGCAAATTTTGTTGCAGCATCCGTCGCGAATTCGTCTGCAACATATCGTCAGCGGCACGCTGGCGCTCATCAATACGCTACCCGAATCCCGCAAGGTTAAATGGGTGCTGGATGTCGATCCCATTGAGGGATAACGGGTCACGATGCGAGGCGGATCGTAAAATTAAATATCCATCACACTTTTTATGAAAATTCTGTAACCGCTTCCATTAACTATCTGATAAAAATGTTTTCGATGTGAGTTAAACAAGGATAGTTCTGCGCCTGATTTCCCAGGCGAGGAGAGAGTGTGAAACCGAAGAAACAGGTTGCTGCCGCTACAATGAAAGATGTTGCTATGAAGGCGAAAGTCTCAACAGCAACCGTGTCCCGTGCGTTAATGAACCCGGATAAAGTCTCCCAGTCGACCCGTAACCGGGTTGAACAGGCGGCGATGGAGGTGGGATATTTACCGCAATCAATGGGGCGAAATAGCAAACGGAATGAATCACGCACCATCCTGGTGATCGTCCCGGATATTTGTGATCCCTTTTTCAGTGAAATCATCCGGGGCATTGAGGTTACCGCCGCAAGCCACGGATATCTGGTGTTGATTGGTGACTGCGCGCACCAGAATCAGCAAGAAAAGACCTTTATCAATTTGATCATCACCAAACAAATTGATGGCATGTTATTGCTCGGTTCACGCCTGCCGTTCGACGCCAGCATTGAAGAGCAACGAAATCTGCCGCCGATGGTGATGGCCAACGAATTCGCGCCGGAGCTGGAGCTGCCTACCGTTCATATTGATAACCTGACTGCGGCCTTTAACGCCGTAAATTATCTGCATGAACAGGGGCACCAGCGTATCGGATGCATTGCCGGGCCGGAGGAGATGCCGCTGTGCCACTACCGTCTGCAAGGCTATGTGCAGGCGCTGCGTCGCTGCGGCATTACCGTCGACCCGCATTATATCGCCCGGGGCGATTTCACCTACGAGGCGGGCGGCCACGCGCTGCAACAGCTGCTTGCGCTTCCGCAGCCTCCGACCGCCGTGTTCTGTCACAGCGACGTTATGGCGCTCGGCGCGCTCTCCTGGGCCAAGCGTCATGGTCTGAAAGTCCCTGACGATCTGTCCATCATTGGCTTTGATAACATTGCGCTGGCGGAATTTTGCGACCCGCCTCTGACGACGGTTTCACAGCCGCGCTTCGATATCGGGCGCGAAGCAATGCTGCTCTTGCTCGACCAGTTACAGGGGCAAAATGTCAGCAGCGGCTCGCGCTTGCTGGACTGCGAGTTAATTATTCGTGGTTCGACGCGAGCCTTAACTTAAACCTTTAAGACTCACCTATCTGGTCAAAAGCCCGCCGCTTAAGTAACATGGCGGGCTGACGAACGAATAAATACAGCGAAACGATAGTGGCACAACGAGATTATGTACGTCGCGGTCAACCGGCACCTTCGCGGCGCAAAAAGAGCACCTCACGGAAAAAGCAACGCAACACGCCTGCGGTTTCACCCGCAATGGTCGCTATTGCGGCGGCTGTCCTTGTGGCCTTTATCGGGGGTCTGTACTTCATTACTCATCACAAAAAAGAAGAGTCCGAAACGCTGCAAAGCCAGAAAGTGACCGGCAACGGGCTGCCGCCGAAGCCGGAAGAGCGCTGGCGCTACATTAAAGAGCTGGAAAGCCGCCAGCCGGGCGTGCGTGCGCCAACCGAGCCTTCTGCGGGCGGCGAAGTGATGAACCCGGAGCAGCTCACCAGCGAGCAGCGTCAGCTACTGGCGCAAATGCAGGCGGATATGCGCCAGCAGCCGACCCAGCTTAACGAAGTGCCGTGGAACGAACAGACGCCTGAACAGCGTCAGCAGACATTGCAGCGCCAGCGTCAGGCACAGCAGCAGGTACAACAGCAGCAGTGGGCTAACACCCAGCCGGTTCAACAGCCGCGTACGCAGCCACGCGTGACGGAGCAACCGTACCAACAGCCACAGCAGCAACCGCGTACGGCGCAGACTGCGCCTGCACAGCAGCCACGCCAGACGCAGCAGCCGAAGCAGACGACATCCCAGCAGCCTTATCAGGACCTGTTGCAGACGCCTGCGCACACCACGACTTCTCAGCCTAAAACGCAGCAGGCCGCGCCGATCGCGCGTGAACCTGAAGCGCCAAAACAGACGGCAGAGAAGAAAGATGAACGTCGCTGGATGGTGCAATGCGGCTCCTTCAAAGGCGCCGAGCAAGCGGAAACCGTGCGCGCCCAGTTGGCTTTTGAAGGCTTTGACTCCAAAATCACCACCAACAACGGGTGGAATCGTGTGGTCATCGGCCCTGTCAAAGGCAAAGAGAATGCAGACAGCACCCTTAACCGCCTGAAGATGGCGGGTCACACAAACTGCATTCGACTCGCCTCCGGGGGTTGAAACCCCCAAAATCCCCCCCATTTATATTTGCATTATGCCCCGTACCGCGTGCGGGGCCTGTATTCTGCATTTGTAACCAAGGGGTCTGCTCGTGACAACAATAGTAAGCGTACGCCGTAACGGCCATGTGGTAATCGCCGGTGATGGTCAGGCCACACTGGGCAATACCGTAATGAAAGGCAACGTGAAGAAAGTTCGCCGTCTGTACAACGATAAAGTCATTGCGGGATTTGCAGGGGGAACGGCAGACGCATTCACGCTGTTCGAACTGTTTGAGCGTAAATTAGAAATGCATCAGGGCCACCTGGTCAAAGCCGCCGTTGAACTGGCGAAAGACTGGCGTACCGACCGCATGCTACGCAAGCTCGAAGCGCTGCTGGCCGTCGCAGATGAAACCGCTTCACTGATCATCACGGGTAATGGCGATGTCATACAGCCGGAAAATGATCTGATTGCTATCGGCTCCGGTGGTCCCTACGCCCAGGCTGCGGCACGCGCACTGTTAGAAAATACCGAACTGGGCGCCCGCGAAATTGCTGAAAAGGCGTTGGATATTGCAGGCGATATCTGCATTTACACCAACCACTTCCACACCATTGAAGAATTACCGTCTAAAGCGTAAGGATCTCCCATGTCTGAAATGACCCCACGCGAAATCGTCAGCGAACTGAACAAGCACATCATTGGCCAGGACAACGCCAAGCGTTCCGTGGCGATTGCACTGCGTAACCGCTGGCGCCGCATGCAGCTCAACGAAGAGCTGCGCCATGAAGTGACGCCAAAAAATATTCTGATGATCGGCCCGACCGGCGTAGGTAAAACCGAAATCGCGCGTCGCCTGGCAAAACTGGCCAACGCGCCGTTCATCAAAGTTGAAGCGACAAAATTCACCGAAGTCGGTTATGTGGGTAAAGAAGTGGATTCCATTATCCGCGACCTGACCGACTCCGCGATCAAGATGGTGCGCGTTCAGTCTATTGAGAAAAACCGCTACCGCGCAGAAGAAATGGCGGAAGAGCGTATTCTCGACGCGCTGATCCCTCCGGCAAAAAATAACTGGGGTCAGGCTGAGCAACAGCAAGAGCCGTCCGCCGCGCGCCAGGCATTCCGCAAAAAACTGCGTGAAGGCCAGCTCGACGATAAAGAAATTGAGATCAATCTCGCAGCCGCACCGATGGGCGTTGAAATTATGGCGCCTCCGGGAATGGAAGAGATGACCAGCCAGTTGCAGTCCATGTTCCAGAACCTGGGCGGCCAGAAACAAAAACCGCGTAAGCTGAAAATCAAAGACGCAATGAAGCTGCTAATTGAAGAAGAAGCGGCCAAACTGGTGAACCCGGAAGAGCTGAAACAGGAAGCCATCGACGCCGTTGAACAGCACGGAATCGTGTTTATCGACGAAATCGACAAAATCTGTAAACGCGGCGAATCCTCTGGCCCGGACGTTTCCCGCGAAGGCGTACAGCGCGACCTGCTGCCGCTGGTAGAAGGCTGCACCGTCTCTACCAAGCACGGTATGGTGAAAACCGACCACATCCTGTTTATCGCCTCCGGCGCGTTCCAGGTGGCGAAACCGTCTGATCTGATCCCTGAGTTGCAGGGGCGTCTGCCGATTCGCGTTGAGCTGAAAGCGCTGACGACGGAAGATTTCGAACGCATTCTCACCGAGCCGAACGCGTCCGTTACCGTTCAGTACAAAGCGCTGATGGCGACTGAAGGCGTGGACATTGAGTTTACCGAATCCGGCATCAAACGCATTGCCGAAGCGGCATGGCAGGTAAACGAAACCACCGAAAACATCGGTGCGCGTCGTCTGCATACCGTTCTGGAACGTCTGATGGAAGATATCTCCTATGACGCCAGCGATCTGAATGGTCAGAGCATAACAATTGATGCGGAATATGTGAGCAAACATCTGGATGCGCTGGTCGCAGATGAAGATCTGAGTCGTTTTATCCTATAATCGCGTTCAATGCATTTTCATCACTGTTGATGGGGCTGAAAAGCCCCATTTTTATTGGCGCTAAATATGACTGAACAACAACAAATTAGCCGCTCCCAGGCCTGGCTGGAAAGTTTACGACCGAAAACGTTGCCGCTCGCGTTTGCGGCAATCATCGTCGGTACAGCGCTGGCATGGTGGCAAGGGTACTTCGATCCCCTGGTTGCGCTGCTGGCGTTAATCACCGCCGGGCTGCTGCAAATCTTATCGAACCTTGCCAACGATTATGGCGACGCCGTCAAAGGCAGTGATAAGCCTGACCGCATCGGGCCGCTGCGCGGGATGCAAAAAGGGGTGATCACCCGGCAGGAGATGAAGCGGGCGCTGATCATTACCGTGGCGCTGATTTGCCTCTCCGGTCTGGCGCTGGTGGCTGTCGCATGTCACACGCTGGCGGATTTTGTCGGATTCCTGGTGCTGGGCGGCCTGTCGATTATCGCCGCGATTACCTACACCGTCGGGAACCGTCCTTACGGCTATATTGGTCTGGGCGACATTTCCGTGCTGGTGTTCTTTGGCTGGCTCAGCGTAATGGGCAGCTGGTATCTACAGGCGCATACGCTCATTCCTGCGCTTATCTTACCTGCTACCGCCTGCGGACTGCTGGCGACCGCCGTGCTCAACATCAACAATCTGCGCGATATCAACAGCGATAAAGAAAACGGTAAAAACACGCTGGTGGTACGTTTAGGCGCGGTTAACGCACGTCGTTATCACGCCTGCCTGTTGATGGGTTCACTGGTCTGCCTAGCGCTGTTTAACCTGATTTCGCTGCAAAGCCTGTGGGGATGGCTGTTCATCCTGGCCGCACCGTTACTGATTAAACAGGCGCGTTATGTGATGCGCGAAATGGAACCCGCTGCGATGCGCCCGATGCTGGAACGTACCGTTAAAGCCGCGTTGTTGACTAACCTGCTGTTTGTCGTCGGGATTTTCTTAAGCCAGTGGGCGGTTTAACTGACAAATATCAATGAACAATTGATGATTTTGCAAACAGTACGCATAGCGCGATATACTAAAAATTCTCGCAGCAACTGAACGTTAAGCCTATGAAATACGATACTTCCGAGCTTTGTGACATCTACCAGGAAGATGTCAACGTCGTGGAACCACTGTTCTCTAACTTTGGAGGGCGGTCGTCGTTTGGCGGACAAATCATCACGGTAAAATGTTTCGAGGACAACGGGTTGCTCTACGATCTGCTCGAACAGAATGGCCGTGGTCGCATTCTGCTGGTCGATGGCGGTGGTTCTGTCCGTCGCGCGCTGGTCGACGCCGAACTGGCGCGTCTGGCTACGCAGAATGAATGGGAAGGGCTGGTCATCTACGGCGCGGTGCGTCAGGTAGACGACCTGGAAGAGCTGGATATCGGCATCCAGGCGCTTGCCGCGATTCCGGTAGGCGCCGCAGGTGAAGGAATCGGGGAAAGCGACGTCCGCGTCAATTTTGGCGGCGTGACCTTCTTCTCCGGCGATCATCTCTACGCCGACAATACCGGGATAATCCTCTCCGAAGACCCGCTTGATATCGAGTGATCAAAAAAGGCACCGTAAGGTGCCTTTTTTATTGCGTTGCCGCTCATAAACGATGCCGACTGTAGGCCTGATAAGCGTAGCGCCATCAGGCGATATTGCAGTGCCGGATGGCGGCTTACGCCTTATCCGGCCTACAACGCTGAGCGCAGCCAACACTGCTACGGCTCAGACTTCTTCCATACGACCCAGCAGCGCCTGCAAACGATCCTGCCACCCGCTCTGCTGTTCTTTCAGATGGTTGTTCTCACGCTCCAGCTCTTCACGCTGATGCTGAGCAGACTGTACATCCTGCGCCAGGCTGTTGTTCTTTTCTTTCAGCTCTTCGATTTCCATCTGCAAAAGCGTAATGGTATCAATCGCCTGCTGTACTTTTGCTTCCAGTTTCTCAAACACTTCTAATGACATGGCCATACCTCTCCTGAATTGCAAGGCGACGCTTCACGTAAACGCGCACAATATATAGTGCCGATTGTATGAAGCCGCGCCATCCCTGTCCAGCGACATACCGCGTAGATTGCGGTTTGCAACACTTTTCATCCTTGTCCTGGTGACATAACTCACATAACTCTAAAGTGTTAACATATTGGTTAATGAAATGATTCAGCTCACACTCCTGGTTTGTCGTAAAACGCGCTTCATGGCGCGATAACGCTCATTTTATTGACGCAGTACACACATTTTGATTTCGATATTTCTCGTTTTTGCTCGTTAACGATAAATTAACAGTATGCCTACAGGCATCGAAGGCGTCAGTGACCTCTTCGCAAACAATAAACATTAAACTCTCTTCAGGATCCGATTATGAGTCAAACATCAACCTTAAAAGGCCAGTGCATTGCTGAATTTCTCGGTACTGGGTTGTTGATTTTCTTCGGTGTGGGTTGTGTCGCTGCTCTTAAAGTAGCAGGTGCTACTTTCGGTCAGTGGGAAATCAGTATCATCTGGGGTCTGGGGGTGGCGATGGCTATCTACCTGACAGCAGGTGTCTCCGGCGCACATTTAAATCCAGCCGTAACAATCGCACTGTGGCTGTTTGCCTGTTTCGACAAACGCAAAGTTGTTCCTTTTATCATTTCTCAAGTTGCCGGCGCGTTTTGCGCAGCGGCATTAGTTTACGGGCTTTACTACAATCTTTTCGCTGATTTTGAACAAACGCACCACATCGTCCGTGGCAGTATCGAAAGTGTTGATCTGGCTGGCACTTTCTCAACATATCCAAATCCACATATCAATTTTGTGCAAGCCTTCGCGGTTGAGATGGTAATTACCGCTATTCTGATGGGGCTTATTCTGGCGCTGACCGATGATGGTAACGGCGTACCGCGCGGCCCACTGGCTCCTCTGCTCATTGGTTTACTGATCGCAGTAATTGGCGCTTCTATGGGGCCGCTGACCGGGTTTGCGATGAACCCGGCGCGTGACTTCGGCCCGAAACTGTTCGCCTGGCTCGCTGGCTGGGGGAACGTTGCCTTGACTGGCGGTAAGGATATTCCTTACTTCCTGGTGCCGATGTTCGGCCCGATTGCGGGCGCCATTCTGGGCGCATTCGCCTATCGTAAACTGATTGGCCGCCATTTGCCGTGTGATACTTGCGTGGTTGAAGAGAAGGACACCACCACTACCGCACAACAAAAAGCTTCGCTGTAATGTGACTACGGGACAAAAAAATTATGACTGAGAAAAAATATATCGTTGCGCTCGACCAGGGCACCACCAGTTCCCGCGCCGTCGTGATGGATCACGATGCGAATATCGTTAGCGTGTCGCAACGTGAATTTGAGCAAATCTACCCGAAAGCAGGCTGGGTAGAACACGACCCAATGGAAATCTGGGCCACCCAAAGCTCAACGCTGGTTGAAGTGCTGGCGAAAGCAGACATCAGTTCCGATCAGATCGCAGCAATCGGTATTACTAACCAGCGTGAAACCACCATCGTCTGGGAACGTGAAACCGGCAAACCGATTTATAACGCGATTGTCTGGCAGTGCCGCCGTACCGCCGAAATCTGCGAACGCCTGAAGCGTGACGGCATGGAAGATTACATCCGCAACAACACCGGTCTGGTGATTGACCCGTACTTCTCCGGCACCAAAGTGAAGTGGATTCTCGATCACGTAGAAGGCTCCCGTGAGCGCGCACGTCGCGGTGAACTGCTGTTCGGTACGGTGGATACCTGGCTTATCTGGAAAATGACGCAGGGACGCGTACACGTCACGGATTACACCAACGCTTCACGTACCATGCTGTTCAACATCCATACCCTGGACTGGGATGACAAAATGCTGGATGCGCTGGATATCCCGCGCGCCATGCTGCCGGAAGTGCGTCGTTCTTCAGAAGTGTACGGCCAGACGAACATCGGGGGTAAAGGCGGCACGCGTATTCCAATCGCCGGGATCGCCGGTGACCAGCAGGCGGCGCTGTTCGGCCAGCTGTGCGTCAAAGAGGGGATGGCGAAAAACACTTACGGCACCGGCTGCTTTATGCTGATGAACACCGGCGAGAAAGCGGTTAAGTCCGAAAACGGACTTTTGACCACCATCGCCTGCGGCCCGACCGGCGAAGTGAACTACGCGCTGGAAGGGGCGGTGTTTATGGCTGGCGCATCCATTCAGTGGCTGCGTGATGAGATGAAACTCATTAGCGACGCATTCGACTCTGAATATTTCGCCACCAAAGTGAAAGATACCAACGGCGTATATGTTGTTCCGGCCTTTACCGGTCTGGGCGCGCCGTACTGGGACCCGTATGCGCGCGGCGCCATCTTCGGTCTGACCCGTGGCGTAAACTCCAACCACATCATCCGTGCAACGCTGGAATCGATCGCTTACCAGACGCGCGACGTGCTGGAAGCGATGCAGGCGGACTCCGGTATTCGCCTGCACGCCCTGCGCGTTGACGGCGGCGCGGTTGCCAACAACTTCCTGATGCAGTTCCAGTCAGACATTCTTGGTACGCGCGTTGAGCGCCCGGAAGTGCGCGAAGTAACGGCGCTGGGTGCGGCGTATCTGGCAGGTCTGGCGGTGGGTTACTGGCAGAACCTGGATGAGTTGCAGGAAAAAGCGGTCATCGAGCGTGAATTCCGTCCAGGCATCGAAACCACCGAGCGTAACTTCCGTTACAGCGGCTGGAAAAAAGCGGTCAAACGCGCCCTGGCGTGGGAAGACCACGAAGAGTAATACTGACATGCCGGATGGCGGCTTCGCTTATCCGGCCTACAGGTACTTATTATAATTTGATTACCATAGAGTAATACCACTCCAAAAGAGCGGTATTACTCGAATGTAAGACACGGTTTAAAGAAACCACTCTGGCTTCACACCGAAGCGAGCAGAGAGTGCCTTAATGTGAGCGATAGTCAGAGAGCGCTGACCAGATAAGATCTGACTCACCAGCGACTTTGAACCGATCTCCTCTTTCAGGTCTGAGTAGGACAGCTTGTACTGGTCAATCAGAGTACGTAGCAGCGCCACGCCAACCGGCATTTCAGCGATATCTTTATTGAACTCAGCGAAACGGTCGCTGTTATCCTCATAATCGGCAATTTTGCTCGCCAGGAAGTCAATGAGCGGGTTCTCATCGTCGTTCTCGATCAGATAATCCACCAGAGACAGCGCTTCACGGTAATCGCTCTCTGAAGAGCTGCCTCCCAGGAAAGGAACAGCAGCGACGAGTTGTTTGGTTGCTTCAATGGCTTTTGCAGTGTCGGTATTCATTATTTGTTCTCCCTGTAATAGCGGGTCAACTTGTCATATTCAGCGTGGGTGCTGATGTGCTTCACATAGAAGCGTTTATTCACAAAATTGATGTAGGCGATAACCCTCAAGTTGTTGCCTCCCACATCCAGAACCCACCATTTGTTCCGGTACTTAAAATTGTCCAGGCTCGGTATCAGAGTTCTCATCTCAGTCGGAGAAGAGAAGTCAGTTTCACGCATTAAGCGGTACAGCGCCCGTATGGCTAACGAATCGTTGGGATATCGCTTTGCCGCTTCCTCAAAAGGTTCTTTTGAAATGACGTGCATCTTGCGTTCGTTCCATCCGTTTACATTATGTGAACACCATAGCATGGTATTTTACTGTTTACAATATGTGAACACTTCCTTCAGATTGCCCCCTCCCCTGTGCTACACTTCGCGCCATTCCTTTCTGCTACGAGTTTGCTATGAGACGAGAACTTGCCATCGAATTTTCCCGCGTAACGGAAGCGGCGGCGCTGGCTGGCTATAAATGGCTGGGACGCGGCGACAAAAATACCGCTGACGGCGCAGCGGTAAACGCCATGCGTATTATGCTCAACCAGGTCAATATTGACGGTACCATTGTCATCGGCGAAGGTGAGATTGATGAAGCGCCCATGCTGTTTATCGGTGAGAAAGTCGGCACCGGCCGTGGCGATGCGGTAGATATCGCCGTCGACCCTATCGAAGGCACCCGTATGACGGCGATGGGCCAGGCGAACGCGCTGGCGGTTCTGGCGGTCGGCGATAAAGGCTGTTTCCTCAACGCGCCTGATATGTACATGGAAAAGCTGATCGTCGGGCCGGGCGCTAAAGGATCTATCGACCTGAATCTGCCGCTGGCGGACAACCTGCGCAACATCGCAGCCGCCCTCAGCAAACCACTCAGCGAACTGACGGTTACGATTCTGGCCAAACCGCGTCATGACGCGGTGATTGCAGAGATGCAGCAGCTTGGCGTGCGCGTATTCGCCATTCCTGATGGCGACGTGGCGGCCTCTATTCTGACCTGTATGCCGGACAGTGAAGTGGACGTGCTGTACGGCATTGGCGGCGCGCCGGAAGGCGTTGTCTCCGCAGCGGTGATTCGTGCGCTGGATGGCGACATGCAGGGCCG
The DNA here is from genome assembly GCF_030333525.1 of Citrobacter sp. CK188. NCBI lineage: Bacteria > Pseudomonadati > Pseudomonadota > Gammaproteobacteria > Enterobacterales > Enterobacteriaceae > Citrobacter > Citrobacter sp. CK188. The sequence continues at coordinate 74,306 of NZ_JAOWFU010000003.1, read as the reverse complement.
TCTGCTGGCGCGTCACGACGTCAAAGGCGACAGCGAAGAGAACCGCCGCATTGGCGAGCAGGAGCTGGCACGCTGTAAAGCCATGGGCATTGACGCCGGTAAAGCGCTGCGTCTGGACGAAATGGCGCGCAGCGATAACGTCATCTTCTCCGCCACCGGGATCACCAAAGGCGATCTGCTGGAGGGGATTAGCCGCAAAGGCAATATCGCTACCACCGAAACGCTGCTGATTCGCGGCAAATCGCGCACTATCCGCCGTATTCAGTCCATCCACTATCTGGATCGCAAAGACCCGGATGTGCAGGCGCATATCCTGTAACTGATTTGTTCGATTGAGCCTTCCGGCCCTTCGGGGCTGGAAATCTTTCGTTCAACGAACGAAGATAAGGGTATTGCAGCAGACAGGAGAAGATCATGGCAGATTGGGTAACAGGAAAAGTCACGAAGGTACAGTACTGGACCGACGCCCTGTTTAGTCTGACCGTTCACGCCCCCGTTCATCCCTTCACCGCAGGCCAGTTTACCAAGCTCGGACTGGAGATCGATGGCGAACGCGTACAACGCGCCTATTCCTATGTGAATGCGCCCGATAATCCCGATTTAGAGTTTTACCTGGTGACGGTTCCCGAAGGCAAACTAAGCCCACGTCTGGCGGCGCTTAAACCTGGCGATGAAGTACAGGTGGTGAGTGAAGCGGCGGGGTTCTTTGTTCTGGATGAAGTGCCTGACTGCGACACCCTGTGGATGCTGGCGACCGGAACGGCCATTGGCCCTTATTTGTCGATTCTGCAACTCGGTAAAGACCTGGAGCGCTTTAACAACCTGGTACTGGTGCATGCCGCGCGTTACGCCGCTGATTTAAGTTACCTGCCGTTAATGCTGGAATTGCAAAAGCGCTACGAAGGCAAGCTGCGCATTCAAACTGTCGTCAGTCGGGAAACCATCGCAGGCTCGCTTACCGGGCGCGTCCCCGCGCTGATTGAAAGCGGCGCGCTGGAAGCGGCGGTCGGTTTACCGATGGACACCGAGACCAGCCATGTGATGCTGTGCGGAAATCCACAGATGGTGCGTGATACGCAGCAGCTGCTGAAGGAGACCCGGCACATGACCAAACACCTGCGTCGTCGTCCCGGGCACATGACCGCTGAGCACTACTGGTAAGCACGGTTGCAGGCCCGGTAAGCGCCAGCGCCACCGGGCGCTCTGCCGGATAGCGGCATAAATGCCTTATCCGGCCTACGGTTTATCGCCTGCCTGAGGCTCTGCTTTAAACTTCACATCCTGCGTTTCTTTGCCGAACTTATTCTCGCCCTGAGTGCCGACAAACGCCCCCAGATCGATAAACACCATGACCAGAATGAGCGTCGGGACAAAGCGCCCCACGACCCACTGCCACATTCCCGGCAACATCACCCAATTTCCGGCCAGCAGCATCCACGCCAGAATCATCAATAACGCCCACAGGCCGGAGCGCCCCCGGTCATGCAAACGCTTAACCATGACCGCCGCCGTGGGCCAGAGCAGACACACCAGACAAAATGCCGCCGTCTGGATATCGAGTAAGTTCTTGCTCGCCAGCGAAAACAGCACCAGCATGCCGACAAACCAGAAACCGAGCCAGATCCAGAAATCACGGCGTCCAATACGCCCTTTAAATGAGAATAACCACTGCTGTATGGTCATGTAAGTTCCTTTATTATTGCCTTCGCTGTCAGTTTACCCTTTTGACAAGCCCGACAGTTATCGTTTTAATCGTGAGCAGTCCTAACGAAAGGTAAGATTGATGAAGCCAGGGTGTACACTGTTTTTATTATTGTTTTCCGCCATAACTGCGAGCACAACGGTGCTGGCGGAGGCATCGCCGTCTGCGACGACCGCGCCCTACCTGCTGGCTGGCGCGCCGACGTTTGATCTCTCCATCAGCCAGTTTCGCGAAAACTTTAATCAGCAAAATCCCCGGCTTCCACTGAACGAATTTCGTGCTATCGACAGCAGCCGCGACAGGGCGAACCTGACCCGCGCCGCCAGCAAGATCAATGAAAATCTGTACGCCTCAACGGCGCTGGAGCGCGGTACGTTAAAAATCAAAAGTATGCAGATTACCTGGCTTCCCATTCAGGGGCCCGAGCAAAAAGCCGCCAAAGCCAAAGCGCAGGAATACATGGCGGCGGTGATCCGCACCGTCGCCCCGCTTCTGACAAAAGAGCAAAGCCAGCAAAAACTGCAAAAATTACTCACAGCGGGCAAGAATAAGCACTACTACGCCGAAACGGAAGGCGCGATTCGCTATGTTGTCGCAGACAACGGGGAAAAAGGGCTGACCTTCGCTGTTGAACCGATTAAGCTAGCGCTATCGGAGAATCTGGAAGGGCTGAATTAAGTGACAAAAAGCAAAGCCTTTCGAGGGAGGGATCTCTATACTGTTTCACAGACCATGCCGTCCCTGAAGGGCGGCCATCTTCCTTAATTCGCTGACAAAGCGTGGAGAAATGAAATGCGACATCCTTTAGTGATGGGTAACTGGAAACTGAACGGCAGCCGCCACATGGTAAACGAGCTGGTGGCTAACCTGCGTAAAGAACTGGCTGGCGTTGCTGGCTGTGCAGTTGCGATTGCACCGCCGGAAATGTATATCGACATGGCGAAACACGCCGCTGCCGGTAGCCACATCATTCTGGGCGCGCAGAACGTTGACCTGAACCTGTCTGGCGCATTCACCGGTGAAACTTCTGCTGAAATGCTGAAGGATATCGGCGCGCAGTACATCATCATCGGCCACTCTGAGCGTCGTACTTACCACAAAGAGTCTGACGAGCTGATCGCAAAGAAATTCGCTGTGCTGAAAGAGCAGGGTCTGACTCCGGTTCTGTGCATCGGTGAAACCGAAGCAGAAAACGAAGCCGGCAAAACTGAAGAAGTCTGTGCTCGTCAGATCGACGCGGTACTGAAAACTCAGGGCGCTGCGGCGTTTGAAGGCGTGGTTATCGCTTACGAACCTGTATGGGCGATCGGTACTGGCAAATCCGCCACTCCGGCGCAGGCGCAGGCTGTTCACAAATTCATCCGTGACCACATTGCCAAAGCTGACGCGAAAATCGCTGAGCAAGTGATCATCCAGTACGGCGGTTCCGTAAACGCAGCTAACGCGGCAGAACTGTTCGCTCAGCCGGACATCGACGGCGCGCTGGTTGGCGGTGCTTCCCTGAAAGCTGACGCGTTCGCGGTGATCGTTAAAGCAGCGGAAGCGGCTAAACAAGCTTAATGCTGTTGTGGCGGGTGGCGCGTGCGCTTACCCGCCACACAAAATCACAGGCCCGGTAAGCATTAACGCCGCCGGGCTTTTTTTTACAAACGCCCCAGTAAACTAAACCACACGTAATCCAGCGGCAACAGCACCAGATACGTTGCCAGCGCCAGTGCCAGACACAGCGTCATACCTGGTTTTGCCGGGACTTTCCCTAATGCCATCGCCACCACAATCGGCGACGCCTGATACGGGAGCAGCGGCGTGGAGTATCCCAATACCTGAATCATAATCACCGACAGCAGCGGAAAACCGGTTGCGTCGGAAAAACTCTGCGCCAGCGTGGTATACAGCGCCGGAACGCCGTTCGCCGTCATAATAAAATTCAGCGCGGTGGTAATGCCGGTCAGCGCCAGGAAACTGGTGAAGGGCTTTTCCGGGTCCAGCGGCATGACATGCAGCAGCGCCTCGCCCACCGCATTGCCAATGCCGGTTTGCGTCACGGTGATCGCCAGCCCCAGAATGCCTGCCACATAAATACAGGTGCGGATATTCACGCCGCTGGAAAACTCTTCCCCGTTGATGAACCCCACGCGCGGCAACAGTGTGATCACCGCCGCCGCCAGCCCGGTCCACGCCGGGCCAATACCGTGCCAGCTTTCGCTGACCCACATCGCCAGCACCACCGCCAGCATCCACGCCAGCCGTTTCTCCGCACAGCTCATCGGCGCAGGCGGCGTCAGGTCGCGAGGCGCATGCGGTTTACCGGGAAACAGCCAACAAATCAGGACGATTAACAGCGCGCCTTTCAACCAGCCCAGAACAGGCGTATGCAGCAGAAGATACGGCAGATAGTTCAGGTGGATGCCATACGAGCCTTCCGCCGCCCCGCTCATCACCAGGTTAGGTACGTTAGCAGGCAGGATAGTCGCGGAGAGCTGGAAGGTTCCAAAGCCCACCGCAAGCGCCAGTCCGTACCAGGCGCGCGTGCCATCGGCAATCCCGGCACGTTTCGCCATCGCCGCGACAATGGGCATCAGCAGCGCGATACGCCCCATATTGGACGGCATCACAAACGCCAGCGCATAGCTGAGCAGCACCACGCTCGCCACCATCAGCGGCCATGAGTCGGTCAGTCTGGCGGATAAGGCGCGCGCCGCCCTGTCTGCCAGCCCTGTTTTGCGAATCGCCACCCCCAGCACAAAACCGCTAAAAACCAGCCAGAAAGCCGACGAGGCAAAACCGCCAAAAATGACGTCCGGCGGCGCGATCTTCGCCACCATCGCCACGGTAAAGAACAGCAGCGCGGTAATAAACTCCGGCAACAGCGAGGTTGCCCAGAGCAGAATGGTCACGCCGACCACCAGCGAAGGAATGAACAGAGGGTGTGTAAGCCAGAGCGACATGCCTGTCTCCTGTTGTTTTTTTCAACAAGAATACGGAGACAGGCAGGTGGAGTAAACGCCAGATTAGGTGGGGTTACTGCAAAATCTCACATTGATGATCCTGAATTTCCTCAGCGGAAGCGAGGTTAAACGCCAGCAGGTTGCGCTGCGTCGCCAGCAAAACAAAAGAGTCGTCGCTCTGGCGCACCACCGCCAGCGCATAGCTGCCCATGTGCTCACGCGCATCCGGCACTTCTTCCGCCAGCATCATGAACGGGCTGCGTTGCGCCAGCTCGCTTTCCGTCACCCGACGCGCCAGATATTCATTCCCGCGCAATCCGCCCGGCAGCGGCAGCCATCGGGTACTCACTTTCGCCAGATTATCATCCAGTTTCGCTCGCACATCAGGGCGCAGGCAGGAGATGTGGATATGAAAGTGGTTTTGCGTCCGCCCGGAGCGTGAGTTAATCGCCAGCGAAATGGCGCTATCTGGAATATCTTTGCCGTACTTTTGGCTCATAAAGCTGCGCGCCTGCCAGGCTAGCCAGAAGAAGTTCGGCGTGTAGGGCTCCACCAGCAGCGGGCTTTCCGTACCGTTGATGCGGTACGTCGGCATCAACAGATACTGCAACGGGCCGTTACGATCTTTAAACACGACATACCCGGCATCCGGTTTCACTTCAGCGCATGGCGCAGGATTTTGCTGTTGCAGTTGGTTCGGTACACATTGTTGCAGAACAATATCCCGCAATGCGTTCGGATTAGCGGCCAGCTTCCAGTAGCCAATGCCCGCGACGGCGGCAACAATCACAACCGCCAGCAAAAAATAACCTGTTTTTTTCATTACTCATTCCCTGTCTCTTATTGACGTGCAAGAGTAACGCAAAATGATGACAAATAAAAAAGCCCGGTCGCACGATGCCACCGGGCTGGAAAAGCCATTTACATTAGCGTTTGCTGATTTGGTCGAACGTACCGCCATTAGAGAAATGCTCTTTCTGCGCTTTCGTCCACCCGCCAAACTCCTCGTCAATGGTGAAGAGTTTCAGCTTCGGAAATGCATTTTCATATTTCTTCGCCACTTCAGGGTCGCGTGGGCGATAGAAGTTTTTCGCCGCAATTTCCTGCCCTTCCGGCGAGTAGAGATACTTCAGATAGGCTTCCGCCACGGCTTGCGTCCCTTTTTTCTCCACGACTTTATCCACCACGGAGACGGTCGGTTCTGCAAGAATTGATTCGCTCGGCGTCACGATTTCGAATTTATCTTTGCCCAGTTCGTTCGTCGCCAACAGCGCTTCGTTCTCCCAGGCGATCAGCACGTCGCCAATCCCACGCTCAACAAAGGTGTTGGTTGAACCGCGCGCGCCAGAATCCAGCACTTCCACGTTCTTAAATAACGCTTTTACGAAGTCCTGCGCTTTGGCCTGATCGTTGTTGTTGTGGTGCAGGGCGTATCCCCACGCAGCCAGATAGTTCCAGCGTGCGCCGCCAGAGCTTTTCGGGTTCGGCGTAATCACCGACACGCCCGGTTTTACCAGGTCGTTCCAGTCATGGATTTGCTTCGGATTGCCTTTACGCACCAGGAAAACGATGGTGGACGTGTACGGCGCGGAGTTGTCCGGCAGACGTTTGATCCAGTTTTTGTCGATACGACCGCGCTCTGCAATGGCATCAACGTCATAAGCCAGCGCCAGCGTCACCACATCGGCCTCAATACCGTTAATGACTGACGTCGCCTGCTTACCGGAACCGCCATGCGACTGACGGATCACCACGTTGTCGCCCGTTTCTTGTTTCCAGTGCGCGCTAAACGCTTTGTTGTACTGATCGTACAGCTCGCGCGTTGGATCGTAAGACACGTTAAGTAACTGAATATCCTTCGCCAGAACGCTGGTCGATGCCAGCAATAATGTTAACCCCACGCCCCATTTATTCATCGCCCAGCTCTCTTATGTAGTGTTGTGATGAGTAAAGCGTGCCAGAAAGGAATCCAAACATTAAAGAATAAAAAAAGATTGGCTATAACTTGAGGGAATAAATGAAGGATATTGCCGGATGCTGGCTAACGCCTTATCCGGCCTACAGGCCGTACTGTTGTAGGCCGGGTAAGGCGAAGCCGCCACCCGGCACAATACACACAACGATCAGTACAGCTTTTTAGCGCAATCCAGCCAGTCACCTTTGAACGGACGCTTCATGTTTTCGATAGCGTCGATGATGTCATGGTGAACCAGTTGTTCGTTCTGGATGCCCACACAACGTCCGCCAAAACCTTCCAGCAGCAGTTCAATGGCATATGAGCCCATACGGGAAGCCAGAATACGGTCGTAAGGCACCGGAGAGCCGCCACGCTGGATGTGACCCAGTACGGTCGCACGCGTTTCACGGCCAGTCTCTTTCTCGATGTAGTGCGCCAGTTCATCAACGTCACACATATGTTCGGTGATCGCGACAATCGCGTGTTTTTTACCTTTCGCGATGCCCGCTTTGATTTCCGCAACCAGATCGTCACGGCTGAATTCCACTTCCGGCACCACAACAAACTCACAGCCCCCAGCGATAGCCGCCGCCAGGGTCAGGTCGCCGCAGTAACGCCCCATCACTTCAACGATGGAAATACGCTGGTGAGAGGAAGAGGTGTCACGCAGACGGTCAATCGCTTCCACTACCGTACCCAGCGCGGTGAAATAACCGATGGTGTAGTCAGTGCCTTTGATGTCGTTGTCGATCGTGCCCGGCAGACCGATGCACGGGAAGCCCATTTCAGTCAGACGTTTTGCACCCATATAGGAACCGTCACCGCCGATAACAACCAGCGCGTCGATGCCACGTTTTTTCAGGTTTTCGATAGCCACTGCGCGAACATTTTCATCGCGGAATTCCGGGAAGCGCGCGGAACCGAGGAAAGTACCGCCACGGTTGATCATGTCGGACACGCTGTAACGGTCGAGCTGAACCATACGGTCTTCATACAGACCCAGGTAGCCATCATAAATACCCATTACTTCCAGTCCTTCCGTCAACGCTGCGCGTACAACACCACGGATTGCTGCGTTCATGCCAGGCGCATCACCGCCGCTTGTCAACACACCGATTTTCTTAATCATGACTACCTCTGAACTTTGGAATGCAAAATGAAATCTGTTGCCGGAAGCCGATACTGTTACTGCACATCGGGACGATCCAACGAATATGCAGATAGTATAACAACCGCTTCCTGCTGAATTGATTCAGGTCAGGCCAAACGGCGGTAATTTATACACAAAATGCTGGCCTTGCTCACTTTTTTACAACGAATTACGAAAGCTCAAACCTCTTGCCTTCCCTGGGTACGACTGAACAGGGGTCCTGGTGGATAATGACATCCGAACCCGGAAAACGCCGCAAAATCGCCTGCTCTACCTGTTCAGCCACCAGATGCGCCTGAACGAGCGGCAGATTATCTTCCATTTCCAAATGAATCTGAATAAAGCGGGTCGGCCCTGACTGCCGCGTGCGAAGATCGTGAGCACCGTTGACGCCCGGCCACGATGTCACGATATCAATAATTTCCTGACGTTCCTCATCGGGCAGCGCGCGATCCAGTAACGACTGCACTGCCTCATACCCCATACGTAGTGCGCTGTATAGAATATAGATGCCGATTCCCAACGCAAACAAGGCGTCCGCGCGATGCCAGCCATACCAGGCCAGCCCAAGCGCAACGAGAATCGCTCCGTTCATCATAACATCAGACTGATAATGAAGCATATCTGCCCGTACTGCCTGACTTTGCGTCTTGCGCACAACCCAACGCTGAAACGTGACCAGAATGATCGTACAAACCAGGGCGATAAGCGTCACCACGATCCCGACGCCCGGTTCGTTCATTGGCGTAGGGGTAATCAGATGCTGAATACCGGTCAAAAACAGAAACAGCGCCGAGCCGGAAATAAACATGCTCTGCGCCAGCGCCGCCAGCGACTCTGCTTTGCCGTGTCCAAAGGTGTGTTCATCATCCGCCGGTTGCAGCGAATAGCGCACCACTAACAGGTTAGTCAGCGACGCGGCAATATCCACCAGCGAGTCAACCAACGCAGCCAGAATACTCACCGACCCGGTGTACCACCACGCAAAAATTTTGATCAAAAGTAACAGTGACGCCATCACTGTCGCGGCAATTGCCGCCCGGCTGACCAGTCGCCCATAGGTTTGATTCATAAACACTCCTGCCTTTCCATGCCGGTAGTATAACGGATGGAGTAAAACAGTAAGGCAATAACCGGATGACAAATTTTGGACAAAAAAAACCCCTCCATCATGGAGGGGAAGACAGGGATGGTGTCTATGGCAAGGAAAACAGGGTTTGTTACTGGGAACGTGAGTTGCTACTACTCAATAACTTCAACGAGGAGCCGTTTTGCCATTGCGCCACATCGCGCAGTTGCTCCATTCGTTGTTGATGCTTCTCATTTAAAACCGCTTGCTGCTCCGGCGTTAACAGGCGATACATCTGGTTGCGAACCCTGGCCATTTCGACCTGACGGGCAACCTGTTCTTGCGCCATTTTTTCTGCCTGAGCGCGCACAGCGTTTTCATCAAATTTTTCTGCGATGACAAGGCGATGCATTGTCTCCATTTCGCTAACATTAACAGGAGGCTGTTCGTGTCTTGCCTGCTGCATCAGATCTCGCATCTGTTGACGCTGATGTTCGGTTAAACTTATGCCGTCGAACATATGGCTCTGCGTACTGCGCTGCGTAAGTCCTTCACCTTGATGCCAGTTATCGCCTGTAACGACTTCAGCAGCGTGGCTTAAAGGACTGAGTGCCAGCGTTGAGGCCATGACGGCAGCGGTAACTTTGCGCATCACTTGCTCCCAAAATCTTTTCTGTCGCGATTCAACGAGAGACAGTTTACGATTCGGGCTGCAAACATGCGTCAGGGGGTGTAAAACAACGTAAAGTCATGGATTAGCGACGCCTGATGACGTAATTTCTGCCTCGGAGGTACTTAAACAATGAATAAAATCCTGTTAGTTGATGATGACCGAGAGCTAACTTCCCTGTTAAAGGAGCTGCTCGAAATGGAAGGCTTCAATGTGCTGGTTGCCCATGACGGGGAGCAGGCGCTTGAGCTTCTGGACGACAGCATTGATTTACTTTTGCTCGATGTCATGATGCCGAAGAAAAACGGTATTGATACGTTGAAAGCGCTTCGCCAGACACACCAGACCCCTGTCATTATGCTGACCGCGCGCGGCAGCGAACTGGATCGCGTACTCGGCCTTGAGCTGGGCGCGGATGATTATTTACCTAAACCGTTTAACGACCGCGAACTGGTCGCGCGTATCCGTGCGATTCTGCGCCGCTCGCACTGGAGCGAACAGCAGCAGAACAACGACAACGGCTCGCCGACGCTGGAAGTGGATGCGTTAAGCCTCAATCCGGGTCGCCAGGAGGCCAGCTTCGATGGTCAAACCCTGGAGTTAACCGGCACCGAATTTACCCTGCTCTATCTGCTGGCACAGCATCTCGGCCAGGTGGTTTCGCGTGAACATTTGAGCCAGGAAGTGCTGGGTAAACGCCTGACGCCGTTTGACCGCGCGATCGACATGCATATCTCCAACCTGCGTCGTAAGCTGCCGGAGCGTAAAGACGGGCACCCGTGGTTTAAAACCCTGCGTGGTCGCGGTTATTTGATGGTTTCCGCTTCATGATAGGCAGTTTAACCGCGCGCATCTTTGCCATCTTCTGGTTGACGCTGGCGCTGGTGCTGATGTTGGTATTGATGTTACCCAAGCTCGACTCACGCCAGATGACCGAGCTACTGGACAGCGAACAGCGCCAGGGGTTGATGATTGAGCAACATGTAGAAGCTGAACTCGCGAACGATCCACCCAACGATTTAATGTGGTGGCGTCGCCTGTTCCGTGCGATCGACAAGTGGGCGCCGCCAGGACAGCGGTTATTGCTTGTGACCACTGAAGGACGCGTGATCGGCGCAGAACGCAGCGAAATGCAGATCATTCGTAACTTTATTGGTCAGGCGGATAACGCCGATCATCCGCAGAAGAAGAAATATGGCCGCGTTGAGATGGTAGGCCCGTTCTCTGTCAGAGACGGGGAAGATAACTACCAGCTTTATCTGATTCGACCGGCCAGCAGTTCCCAATCCGATTTTATTAATCTGCTGTTTGACCGCCCGCTCTTGTTGCTGATCGTCACCATGCTGGTCAGTTCGCCTCTGTTGCTTTGGCTGGCCTGGAGCCTGGCGAAACCGGCGCGTAAGTTGAAAAATGCGGCGGACGAAGTGGCTCAGGGTAATCTGCGACAACATCCAGAACTGGAAGCAGGCCCGCAGGAATTTCTTGCGGCTGGCGCCAGCTTTAACCAGATGGTGACCGCGCTGGAACGTATGATGACCACGCAGCAGCGTCTGCTGTCGGATATCTCGCACGAGCTACGCACTCCGCTTACGCGTCTGCAACTGGGCACCGCGCTGCTGCGTCGCCGTAGCGGCGAGAGTAAAGAGCTGGAGCGCATCGAGACCGAAGCGCAGCGGCTGGACAGCATGATCAACGACCTGCTGGTGATGTCGCGTAATCAACAGAAAAACGCGCTGGTCAGCGAAACGATGAAAGCCAATCATCTGTGGGGAGACGTGCTGGATAACGCCGCCTTCGAAGCCGAGCAGATGGGCAAATCGTTAACGGTGAACTTCCCGCCGGGGCCGTGGCCGTTATACGGCAACCCTAGCACCCTGGAAAGCGCGCTGGAGAACATTGTCCGTAACGCCCTGCGCTATTCGCACACGAAGATTGAAGTCGGCTTCGCGGTGGATAAAGACGGCATTACGATAACGGTTGATGACGATGGCCCGGGCGTTAGCCCTGAAGACCGCGAACAGATCTTCCGCCCGTTTTATCGTACCGATGAAGCGCGCGATCGGGAGTCCGGTGGAACAGGGTTGGGGCTGGCCATCGTTGAGACCGCGATCCAGCAGCATCGCGGTTGGGTGAAAGCCGAAGACAGCCCGCTGGGCGGCTTACGGCTGGTGATCTGGCTGCCGTTGTATAAGCGTTCTTAAGTCTCGCTGTGGTGCCGGATGGCGGCGTGAACGCCTTATCCGGCCTACGGAAACCGCACGTTGTAGGCCCGATAAGCGCAGCACCATCGGGCATTACGCCGGATGGCGGCGTGAACGCCTTATCCGGCCTACGGGAAACCGCACGCTGTAGGCCCGATAAGCGCAGCACCATCGGGCATTACGCCGGATGGCGGCGTGAACGCCTTATCCGGCCTACGAAAAACCGCACGTTGTAGGCCCGATAAGCGCAGCGCCATCGGGCGTTACATCATCCACGTAAACGTCGTGACTGATCTTCAATTTTGCCGCTCAAACGGCGCTTCTGCATCGTTCTGGTCCAGCTTTTCGATAACCCCGCTGCCGACAGCAACCGATGATACTGGTCGTCGTCGAACGGCATATGCCAGGCTATCGCAATCGCCTCCTGTACGCTCACATCGCTGACGCGCGACGCCAGAATCAGCGGCGCATCCGCCGATACCTGCCCCGGCGCGATAACGCTGTACAGCCAGCCGGTTTTCCCGGCGTTCTGCATCTGCGTCGCCATATCGCTAATGCCGAAATGGAAGTTGAGCTTAAAGCACGGCGAACGTGGCTGAGTCACCTGAATCAGCGCCTCTCCCCACTGAAAAATATCGCCGATAAAAACATTTTGCTCAGTCAGACCGTCGGTCGAAAGGTTTTCGCCAAACGCGGGCGCGACAAACAGATCCGCCTGCGCCGGGAATTGACGCGCCCAGTGCAGATAGTGTTCACGGGGATAATGGCACAGCGCGCGATCGGGCCCGCCGTGAATTTTCATCTCGGCCTGCTCATCACCGGCAAGGCCCAGATCGCTAAGCATCAGCTCGCCATCAACCTGGATTTTCGCAATGGCGCTGGGACGACTTCCCGCATAGTCCCGAATTTTGCCCGTAAACACCTCGACCGGATATCGCATCAGCTTCCCTCTCCCGACAAATAATCCTCATTAGAGCATATTTATTTTGTCTCAGCCGCTCAAAATGAGAGCCGGGTTCACATGATGCGCCAGCAGACGTGCTATCAATTAAAGTGATTTTGAAACACCATTTCATAATAAGGAGTCAACAACGTGACAGTACAATCGCAGTTTGCTGGCGTCTGGTGTCCTTCCATTACGCCGATGGACAATGACGGAAAAGTCGATCTCAATGGCCTGAGCCAGCATCTCAAACGCCTTACCGAGGCCAACATTGATGTTATTTTGCTGATGGGCAGCATTGGCGAATTTGCGTCTTTCACGCTGGAAGAGCGGCTGATGCTGATCCGCGAGGCCCGCGCGATGAGTTCGCTGAAGATGGTTGCCAATGTCTCCTCCACCTGCACCGGCGACATCCTGCTTATGGCGCAGGAAGCGTACCGCGTCGGGTACGATGCGGTGATGATTCTGCCGCCGTATTACTACGGGCAGACGTCGAAGCAGCTTCTGAGCTACTTCCGCCAGCTTGGTAACGCCCTGAGCGGCAAATGGTTTGCCTACAATTTCCCGGCACGCACCGGCTGCGATTTAACGCCGGATCTGGTGGCGACCCTTGCCGCCGAATTCCCGAATTTTGCCGGGATTAAAGATACCGTCGACTGCCAGTCCCATACCCGCAGCATGATTCAGACCACCCGCGCGGTACGCGACGATTTTGCCGTGCTCTCCGGCTATGACGAGTATTACATTCCCAACCTGCTGGCGGGCGGCGCAGGCATTATTTCCGGCTTAAACAACGTGATGCCGGAGCTGTTTGTCAGCGCGCGGGAGGCGTTTAAGCAGGGTGATTTGCAAACGTTGCGCGATATCCAGGAGAAAATCGGCACGTTTATGTCCATTTACGCGATTGGCGAGGATTTTGTAACCACGATTAAAACCGTGGTATCGCGTAAGTTCGGCTATTGTACCGGCGTGTCGCGTAATGCGGGAGGAGAACTGAACGAGCACGAGCGTCGCACAATTGATGAGGTGTTTGGCCGTTAATTCTGACCGGAAGCGCCGGATGAGGCATAAGCCGTCATCCGGCAAAACGGGTTTATTTCACCGTACCGCGAATATCGATTTCCGCCGCTCTGGCCTTCACCTTCCGCGACCAGACTGAGGTAATGATCGGCACCAGAATCGAAGTCACGATAACCGATGTGGCAACCAGCGAGGTCGCGGCGGGCGCCATCGGTTTAAACGCCGGAACCATCTCTGCGATCAGCACGGGCGTGGCTACTGCGGCGCCCGCAGAACTTGAGGCGGCAATACCTGCCGTACCGTCACCGCCGCCGATAAACTTGTCAGCGATGATTAACGGGATGCCGGTGATAATAATGACCGCCACACCCAGTAGAATCCCCAGCACGCCCGTCTGTGCAATCACGCTCAAATCAATGGTGTTGCCCAGTGCGAAGGCGAAGAACGGGATCAGCGTCTGTACCGCTTTGCTGAAGAATTCCCGCAGTTCCGGGTCGAGATTCCCCAGCGCGAAACCAATCAGGAACGGCAATACCGCCCCCACAAATACATGCGGTTCAAACGAGGCAATCCCGGCGGTTCCCAGAATAACCATCGTCATCAGCGGCCCTGACTCCAGCGACATCAGGACAAATGCCCCGGCCTCTTCTTTGGTGCCGTACTGCTGCATGATGGAGGCATACAGCCCGCCGTTGGTCATGTCCATAGAGGCCACCAGCGCCAGCGTCGACAGCCCGGCGAAGAAGCCCGCTTCCACCCCATGTTCCGGGATAACGCGTGACGCAATAGCGGCCACCACCCAGGCAACCGCAATTTTGGTCACCACCAGCGTCCCGGATTTACGCAGTACGGTGCCTGTGGCGCTCAGTTTGATCGACGCGCCCATACAAAAGAACCAGACCGCCAGAATCGGCACCGTACCGGTGATCATACCGTTTGTGAATGAGCCGAAGTATTTCCCTGCACCTGGCGCGAAGGTGTGGCATAGCGCGCCGAGGAACAACGGAACGAGCATCATGCCACCCGGGACTTTTTCTATCGTGCGTTTAATCTGCATTTCCTTCACCTGTAGACATAAAAACGGGCAATTTTTATGGGCGAATGCACCTTACTTTGAGGCACACCCGCGTTGATGAAGAAACGATAGACATTCATTCGAACAATAAAAGTGATCCCAACCACATAACAAAACTATGTTTCATTTTTTATGGATTGATGTTTTTAATTTGACGTAAGTCACACCAGGCAAGCCCAAAAGCGCCTAAAAGAAAGCCCCCGCAGGTTATGCCTGCGGGGGCTGAATCTAATGCCGGATGGCGGCTAACGCCTTATCCAGCCTACAAATCGACAAATCCTCTTCGTAGGCCTGATAAGCGCAGCGCCATCAGGCAAAAAGACTTATTTTTTCGCCGCGAAACGCGCAGCAGCTTCGTCCCAGTTCACCACGTTCCAGAACTCTTTGATGTAGTCCGGGCGACGGTTCTGGAATTTCAGGTAGTAAGCGTGTTCCCATACGTCCAGACCCAGGATTGGGAAACCGGAAACGCCGGAAATGGCCTCGCCCATCAGCGGGGAGTCCTGGTTAGCGGTAGAGACAACCGCCAGTTTGTCGCCCTGCAACACCAGCCAGGCCCAACCGGAACCGAAACGCGTTGCCGCCGCTTTTTCAAACTCCGCTTTGAAGTTATCAACGGAACCGAAATCACGTTCGATAGCCGCTTTCAGGTCGCCCTGCAAAGCGGTGCCTTTTTTCAGGCCTTTCCAGAACAGGCTGTGGTTAGCGTGGCCGCCCGCGTTGTTGCGCAGTACGGTTTTTTTGTCCGCCGGAAGCTGATCCAGTTTGGTGATCAGTTCTTCAACCGGCAGGTTCGCGAATTCAGGCAGGTTTTCCAGCGCCGCGTTAGCGTTGTTGACATAAGTTTGATGGTGTTTGGTATGGTGGATTTCCATCGTCTGCTTATCGAAGTGCGGTTCCAGCGCATCATAAGCGTACGGCAGGGATGGCAGTGTATAACTCATAATCATCTCCATTATTGTCGAGCGGCTGAAGTGTTAATGCCGCGTAAGCAGTTGGTTCATTATAGTTAATTAAATGATATTGAAAATGCTTATCAATGCCGTAGTTTTAATAAGGATATAACTTTTCATTATGTTCTTGAATATGTGAGCCAAATCACCCGTATAACGTGCTGGTTGCCAGGAAGGAAGAAATGTCGGCAATCCTCAAAAGGTTAATCAACTGCGCAATTTTTACACTCATCAGGTCGGGAGGGTCACACCGGCAATAAAAACGATGAGGATTAAGTCATGAGTAACGCGATTACGATGGGTATCTTTTGGCATTTGATAGGTGCGGCCAGTGCAGCCTGTTTTTATGCCCCGTTCAAACAAGTTAAACAATGGTCCTGGGAAACCATGTGGTCAATCGGTGGGATTGTCTCCTGGCTTATCCTGCCCTGGACCATCAGCGCCCTGCTGCTCCCGGATTTCTGGGCCTATTACAGTTCCTTCAACCTCTCCACCCTGTTGCCCGTATTTCTGTTCGGCGCAATGTGGGGCATCGGTAATATTAACTACGGCCTGACCATGCGCTATCTCGGCATGTCGATGGGGATCGGCATCGCGATTGGTATTACGCTGATCGTCGGCACCCTGATGACCCCCATCATCAATGGAAACTTTGATGTGCTGATCAATACCGAAGGCGGACGAATGACGCTGCTGGGCGTCCTGGTGGCGCTGATCGGCGTTGGCATCGTCACCCGCGCCGGGCAGTTAAAAGAGCGCAAAATGGGGATCACCGCCGAGGAGTTCAACCTGAAAAAAGGTCTGCTGCTGGCGGTGATGTGCGGTATTTTCTCCGCCGGGATGTCCTTTGCGATGAACGCCGCCAAACCGATGCATGAAGCCGCCGCCGCGCTCGGCGTCGATCCGCTGTATGTCGCTCTGCCAAGCTACGTGGTCATCATGGGCGGCGGCGCGCTGATCAACCTGGGCTTCTGTTTCATTCGTCTGGCAAAAGTGAAAAACTTGTCGATAAAAGCCGACTTCTCGCTGGCAAAATCGATGATCATCACCAATATCCTGCTGTCCGCGCTGGGTGGCCTGATGTGGTATTTGCAGTTCTTTTTCTACGCCTGGGGCCACGCTCGCATTCCGCCGCAGTATGACTACATCAGTTGGATGCTGCACATGAGCTTCTACGTGCTGTGCGGTGGGATTGTGGGTCTGGTGCTGAAAGAGTGGAAAAACGCGGGTCGTCGTCCTGTCAGCGTTCTCAGTCTGGGTTGCGTGGTCATTATTATTGCCGCCAACATCGTCGGCATGGGAATGGCAAGCTAATCGTTTTGCGTACTGTGATGACGCCACTGGCTGGGCGTCATCCCGGTTTCCCGCGTAAACACCACCGAAAAGTAGTTACTGTCCTCAAAGCCGCACTGCATTGAAATCTCACTGATCATCAGGCGGCTGTGCTGAAGCAAATACTGCGCATGGCAGATGCGGATCTGGCGAAGATACTGGTTGATGGTCATCCCGGTCTGTGAGCGAAACTGCTGTCGCAGCACCCGCTCGCTGCACTGCTCCTGGTCGCAAAACGCATCCAGCGCAAAGGGGCGCTCCAGGCTGCCGGCCAGCGCGGTAATCAATTTATCCAGCAACGTTTCGCTCGCTCTGGTCGGGAGATCATCGGTAGCATAGCGGTGTCTTTTTAGCGTCATCACCAGCTGACCAAATAGCAGTTCCGCCATCTCATTCGCCAGCGGATCGCCCTGATTGCTCTCATGTTCAAGCTGGCTGATAACCTGCCGCGCCTGATTCATCCCCACGCTGCCCAGCCGCCAGTGCGGGCGCCGTTCACTGCCGTTAAAGCCCGGAATGGCGCTTTCCCAGCCAAGATTCAGGGTCAACCGCTCCGGGCAGTAAATAATATTCTGCAAAACCAAATCGTTAACGGAGGTGTAGGAGTGTCTGTCCTCGGCGCGAATATAAAACAGATCGCCGCGCGTGATGCGGTAAGGGCGATCGTTGAGCACATGCAAACCGTTGCCGCGCCAGACCAACACCAGTTCACAAAACTCGTGTGTATGTTCCGCGAACACATTTTGCGGATAGCGATCGGCAACCGCGACAGCCTGGCCGTCATTCGCAAAAAAGTCTTTTTTCAGAAGGACTAACTGATTTGCCACCGCAGCACCTCACGTTGAATGCTTACCGGATGGCGCTACGTTTGTCTGGCCTACAGATCGCCGCCGTAGGCCGGATAAGACGAAGCCGCCATCCGGCATTGAAGGGGACGATTATCAGCAAATTGGCGACAAAAAACGGTGATAGCTTTCGCGTTACTGTAGCAATGCGTCCCGCCCCTGGCGAATATCCCTGGGCGACCAGTCAAATTCCCGGCGAAACAGCGTCGAAAAATGGTTACTGTCGCCAAAACCGCAGCGATACGCGATATCTGTGACGCTTTCATCACTGTGACGCAGCAGGTGGCGAGCCTTGATAAGCCGCAGACGGTTAAGATAGCGCTGCGGCGTCAGGCCGGTCTGTTGTTTGAGCTGACGATGCAGCGTGCGCAGCGAGAGCGAAAACTTGTCGGCTATCGATTCCCAGCACACCTCTTCAGCAAAATGATCCTCCAGCCAGGCCAGCAACTGATTCAGCCGCGCATCGTTATTGGCCGCCCCTTCCATCAGGCTGCTTTTACGCAGCAGCACCAGCAACTGCATAAACAGAATTTCACGGTTGGCGACCGCAGGCGTGTCCATCTCGTCTCCGGCGTTTTCCATCTGCGCCACCAGTTGCCGCACCTGCTGCAACGCGCTCTGATTCACGCGCCAGTGTGACGGGTACTGCCCATCCTGTTCCTGCGGCAAGAGCTGGTTCAGCCCCGCCAGAAACTGAAACGCGTCCGGCGAGCGATAGAGCACATTCGTCAGACACAGGTTGTCGGTATGTTCATACAGATGTCTGTCGTGATCGCGAACAAAGCAGACCGTACCGCCACTAATGGTGTAGGGCTGCCCATTGAACACATGAATGCCAGTGCCATGTTCAACAATCACAATCTCGTGAAAATCATGATGATGTTCAGGAAAAGCAGACTGAGGAAGCCGGGGTTCAATGGCCACGGGCGCTTTACCTGACGGAAAAAAATCCACGCTATGCAGTACGGTCATGATGGCTTCCTGATATGAGAAACATGTCAGAAATAGTAATTAAGGGTTACTACCCTCACCTTAAATTTTTAACGCCAAAGCGCGCAAACCCGGTCGTTTTTTCAAGAAAGGACGGGAAAGATCAGGAAATGCGGACGCCGTCACATCCGGCCAATTCACGCTGATAAACGGAAATTGTGAACGCTATCACGTTCACCTTTGCCTCCTTGCCAGCGGCCAATTTAACCTGTCAGTAACAGGAAGGTACGCCTTCCTGGGGGTTCTTAGACTGAGTGCAATGAAACTCAGAAGGACTTCACCATGACTTTTCGCCATTGTGTCGCTGTCGATCTCGGGGCATCCAGCGGGCGCGTAATGCTGGCGCGTTACGACAGTGAACAACACGCCCTGACGCTGCGTGAAATCCACCGTTTCGCGAACTGTTTGCAAAAAACAGACGGGTTCGACGCCTGGGATATCGACAGCCTGGAAAATGAAATTCGCCTTGGACTGGAGAAAGTCTGCGATGAAGGTATCCGTATTGACAGCATCGGCATTGATACCTGGGGCGTGGACTATGTGCTGCTCGACAAGCACGGCCAGCGCGTCGGTCTGCCCGTATCTTATCGCGACAACCGTACCACGGGGGTGATGCAGCAGGCGCTGGCGCAGCTCGGTAAGCATGATATCTATCGCCGCAGCGGCATTCAGTTTCTGCCGTTCAATACGTTGTATCAGCTCCGCGCGCTGGTTGAACAACAGCCTGAACTTATCCCGCAGGTGGCGCATGCCCTGCTGATCCCCGACTATTTCAGTTTCCGCCTGACGGGCGAAATGAACTGGGAATACACCAACGCCACCACCACGCAGCTCGTCAATATCAACAGCGATGACTGGGACGATGCCCTGCTGGACTGGACCGGCGCCAACAAAGCCTGGTTTGGCAGACCTACCCATCCGGGCAACGTGATCGGCTACTGGATCTGCCCACAGAAAAATCAGATTCCGGTGGTCGCCGTCGCCAGTCACGACACCGCCAGCGCGGTGATCGCCTCTCCACTGGCCGATAAAAACAGCGCTTATCTCTCTTCCGGCACCTGGTCGTTGATGGGCTTCGAGAGTAGAACGCCCTACACCGATGACGCGGCGCTGGCGGCGAACATCACCAATGAAGGCGGCGCAGAAGGCCGCTACCGGGTGCTGAAAAACATCATGGGGCTCTGGCTGCTTCAGCGCGTACTGAAAGAGCGCCAGATTACCGACCTGCCCGCGCTGATCGCCGAGACCCAGTCGCTTCCGGCCTGCCGTTTCCTGATAAACCCGAATGACGATCGCTTTATCAACCCCGCCGATATGAGCGCGGAGATTCAGGCGGCCTGCCGTGAATCCGGCCAGCCGGAACCCACCCGTAACGCCGAACTGGCACGCTGCATTTTCGACAGTCTGGCGCTGCTGTATGCCGATGTGTTGCAGGAGCTGGCGAACCTGCGTGGTGAAGCCTTTAGCCAGTTGCACATCGTCGGCGGAGGTTGCCAGAACGCCCTGCTGAACCAGCTGTGCGCGGATGCCTGCGGCATTCGCGTGATGGCCGGGCCGATTGAGGCTTCCACCCTCGGCAATATCGGCATCCAGCTCATGACGCTGGACGAACTGAACAACGTTGACGACTTCCGTCAGGTGGTGAGAACCAACTACGACCTGACGACCTTTACCCCAAATCCTGACAGTGAAATTGCCCGCCACGTTGCGCAGTTTCAATCAAAACGACAGACAAAGGAGCTTTGCGCATGACCACTCAACTTGAACAAGCCTGGGAACTGGCGAAACAACGTTTTGCTGCGGTAGGTATTGATGTCGAGGAGGCGTTACGCCAGCTCGATCGTCTGCCGGTATCGATGCACTGCTGGCAGGGCGACGACGTCGCCGGATTCGAAAACCCGGAAGGATCGCTCACCGGCGGTATTCAGGCCACCGGTAACTATCCCGGTAAAGCACGTAGCGCCAGCGAGCTGCGCGCCGACCTGGAACAGGCGCTAAGCCTGATCCCGGGGCCAAAACGCCTGAACTTACACGCAATCTATCTGGAGTCTGACACGCCGGTGTCCCGCGACCAGATCAAACCGGAGCACTTCAAAAACTGGGTGGAATGGGCAAAAGCGAACCAGTTAGGGCTGGACTTCAACCCCTCCTGCTTTTCTCACCCGCTGAGCGCTGACGGCTTTACCCTGGCGCACGCGGACGACAACATTCGCCAGTTCTGGATTGACCACTGCAAGGCCAGCCGCCGCGTATCCGCGTACTTCGGTGAGCAACTGGGCACGCCGTCGGTGATGAACATCTGGGTCCCGGATGGCATGAAAGACATCACCGTTGACCGCTTAGCGCCGCGCCAACGCCTGCTGGAGGCGCTGGACGAGGTGATCAGCGAAAAACTGAATCCAGCGCATCACATCGACGCCGTGGAAAGCAAACTGTTCGGTATTGGCGCGGAAAGCTATACCGTCGGCTCCAACGAGTTCTACATGGGCTACGCCACCAGCCGCCAGACCGCGCTGTGCCTCGACGCGGGCCACTTCCATCCGACCGAAGTGATTTCCGACAAGATTTCCGCCGCCATGCTGTATGTGCCGCGCCTACTGCTGCACGTCAGCCGCCCGGTACGCTGGGACAGCGACCACGTCGTGCTACTGGATGATGAAACCCAGGCAATTGCCAGCGAAATCGTGCGTCATAACCTGTTTGACCGCGTGCATATCGGCCTCGATTTCTTCGATGCCTCCATCAACCGTATCGCCGCGTGGGTTATCGGCACGCGCAATATGAAGAAAGCGCTGCTGCGCGCGCTGCTGGAACCAACCGGGCAACTGCGTCAGTTAGAAGCCAGCGGCGATTACACCGCCCGCCTGGCGCTGCTGGAAGAGCAGAAATCCCTGCCGTGGCAAGCCGTCTGGGAAATGTATTGCCAGCGTCACGACACGCCAGCCGGCAGCCAGTGGCTGGAAAGCGTCCGTGCCTATGAAAAAGAGATTCTGAGCAAACGTAGCTAACCGCGACGCCTGACTTGTAGGCCGGATAAGACGTTCCGCGTCGCCATCCGGCAATAAATGAAACACGATTGCCGGATGGCGCTGCGCTTATCCGGCCTACGTAAGACCCGATAACGTTCGGGCAATAAATGGGAACACCGAACATGCAGAACATTACCCACTCCTGGTTTGTCCAGGGAATGATCAAAGCCACCTCCGACGCCTGGCTGAAGGGCTGGGACGAACGCAACGGCGGCAACCTGACGCTGCGTCTGGATGAGGCGGATATCGCGCCGTTTACCGACGATTTCCACCAGGAGCCGCGCTATATCGCGCTGAGTCAGCCAATGCCGCGGCTGGCGAACACGCCGTTTATCGTCACCGGCTCCGGCAAATTCTTCCGCAACGTACAGCTCGATCCGGCAGCGAATTTAGGCGTGGTGAAAGTGGACAGCGACGGCGCGGGCTACCACATTCTGTGGGGGCTGAATCATGAGGCGGTTCCAACCTCCGAACTGCCGGCTCACTTCCTCTCCCACTGCGAGCGCATTAACGCCACCGATGGCAAAGACCGCGTGATTATGCATTGCCACGCCACCAACCTGATCGCGCTAACCTACGTGCTGGAAAACAACACGCCGCTTTTCACCCGCAAACTGTGGGAAGGCAGCACCGAGTGCCTGGTGGTGTTCCCGGACGGCGTCGGCATTCTGCCGTGGATGGTGCCGGGCACCGATGAGATCGGTCAGGCCACCGCGCAGGAAATGCAGAAGCACTCGCTGGTGCTGTGGCCCTTCCACGGCGTGTTCGGCAGCGGCCCGACGCTGGATGAAACATTCGGCCTGATCGATACCGCCGAGAAGTCTGCGGAGGTGCTGGTCAAAATCTATTCGATGGGCGGTATGAAGCAAACCATCACGCGTGAAGAACTGGTAGCGCTTGGCAAACGCTTTGGCGTGACTCCGCTTGCCAGCGCATTAGCGTTGTACTGATTCTTTCCGCAATCCAATGCCGGATGGCGGCTTCGCCTTATCCGGCCTACGAAGCCGTAGGCCGGATAAGCGCAGCGTCATCGGGCAATAGGGTAACGCGTCAATCTTAAGGAGAATATTCATGAGCTTCATGTTGGCACTTCCCAAAATTAGCCTGCATGGCGCAGGCGCAATCGGCGATATGGTTAACCTCGTCGCGAACAAGCAATGGGGTAAAGCGCTGGTCGTCACTGACGGGCAACTGGTAAAACTGGGCCTGCTGGACAGCCTGTTTGCCGCGCTTGACGCGCATCAGATGTCGTACCACCTTTTCGACGAGGTTTTCCCGAACCCCACTGAAGAACTGGTGCAAAAAGGGTATGCGGCATATCAGGACGCGCAGTGTGATTACATCATCGCCTTCGGCGGCGGCAGCCCGATCGATACCGCCAAAGCGGTCAAAATTCTGACGGCGAACCCTGGCCCCTCTACCGCCTATTCTGGCGTCGGCAAAGTCAAAAACGCGGGCGTTCCGCTGGTGGCGATTAATACCACCGCCGGTACGGCAGCGGAAATGACCAGCAATGCCGTCATTATCGACTCCGCGCGCCAGGTCAAAGAGGTCATCATCGACCCGAATATCATCCCTGATATCGCGGTGGACGACGCCAGCGTTATGCTGGACATCCCGCCATCCGTCACTGCCGCCACCGGCATGGATGCGCTGACCCACGCCATTGAGGCCTATGTCTCGGTTGGCGCGCATCCGCTTACCGACGCCAATGCGCTGGAAGCCATTCGGCTGATTAACCTGTGGTTGCCGAAAGCGGTTGATGACGGCCACAACCTCGAAGCGCGTGAGCAGATGGCGTTTGGCCAGTATCTGGCGGGTATGGCGTTCAACAGCGCTGGTCTTGGTCTGGTACACGCGCTGGCGCATCAGCCGGGCGCCACGCACAACCTGCCGCATGGCGTCTGTAACGCCATCCTGCTGCCGATCATTGAGAACTTTAACCGCCCGAACGCAGTCGCGCGTTTTGCCCGCGTCGCCCAGGCGATGGGCGTCGATACTCAAGGTATGAGCATTGAGGCGGCGAGTATGGAAGCGATCAATGCAATTCGCGCATTGAGCAAACGCGTCGGCATTCCTGAAGGTTTCAGCACACTGGGCGTCACGAAAGACGATATTGAAGGCTGGCTGGACAAAGCGCTGGCAGATCCGTGTGCGCCGTGCAATCCACGCACCGCCAGCCGCGATGACGTCCGCGAGTTGTATCTGGAGGCGCTATGATCCGCAAAGCGTTTGTGATGCAGGTGAATGCCGACGCACACGAGGAGTATCAGCGTCGCCATAATCCCATCTGGCCGGAGCTGGAAAGCGTATTGAAAGCGCATGGCGCGCATCACTATGCGATTTACCTCGATAAAGAACGCAACCTGTTGTTCGCGACCGTCGAGATTGAATCGGAAGAGCGCTGGAATGCCATCGCCAGTACCGACGTGTGCCAGCGTTGGTGGAAGCATATGCGCGACGTGATGCCTGCCAACCCGGATAACAGCCCGGTGAGCGCAGAGCTGAAAGAAGTGTTTTACCTGGCGTAGGCTGTCTGAAGCCGGATGACTCAACGCCGGATGGCGGCGCTAACGCGTCTTATCCGGCTTACAGGTAGCAAACGGCACGAAATTGTAGGCCGGATAAGCGTCAGCGCCATCCGGCATCATAAACCTCATCGCGCGGAATTAATTTTGCTCGGCCACCAGGATCGCCTGCGTATCCGCTTCCAGCGCTTTAAAAATGTGCTCCTGATCGGCGGGATAACAAATATAATCGCCCTCGCCTAACTCTTCCGGCGCCTCTGTCAGCCCGACAAGCGCTTTCCCCTGCGTCACAATAATATGCTCCACCGATCCCGGCGGATGTGGATGTGAAATACGATCCGCCCCCGGCTGCGTCAGCAGCAGGTAGATATCGCGCCGCGCCCCTGGCGGACAGGCAGCCAGTAAAATAGCCTGATAGTGGGCCTGTTCCGCCACCACTTTTGTCCCTTCTCCGCGACGAATCACCTGCGTTTTTTGCGCCTGCGGCTCCAGCAGACGTGCAAAGGGAATATCCAGGGCCACGCAAAGCGCCCAGAGCGTTTCCAGGCTAGGATTTCCATTGCCCGCTTCCAGTTGCGACAGGGTAGATTTCGCAATCCCCGCACGCCGGGCGATTTCCGCCAGCGACAGGCCGGTACGCTGACGTTCGCGCACCAGGCTTTTCGCGATCACGCTAATGGGCTGTGTCATTCACGACTCCGCGTTCTTTATATCGAACGAATCGTTCGACTTGTAAATCAATTCTGTTGCGTTCATTATAATGGAAATTCGTTCGATATGGCTAAAATAGTATGAAACATCACCTCTCATGTCTCAGCGGAGACACGATAAAAGCGATATTTTTAGTGTGTCTGGCCGTTGGCGTCGTCGGGATGTCCTACGGATCGCTGGCGATGGCCTACGGCTTCCCGATTTGGGTGCCGTTTGTACTCTCCATTTTTGTCCTGGCGGGGGCGTCCGAATTTATGTTTATCGGCATTGTCGCCAGCGGCGGGAACCCGCTGGCCGCCGCCGCTGCCGGTTTGCTGGTGAATGCCCGCCACATTCCATTCGGCGTAACGGTACGTGAACTGGTAGGCACCCGCGCCGCCAGCTTTCTGGGCTGCCATATCATGAATGATGAAAGCGTCGTCTTTGGTCTGTCGCAAAAAACACGGCAACAGCGCAAAGCCGCCTACTGGCTGTGCGGCGCGGGCGTCGCAATTTTTTGGCCGCTGGGCGCACTGCTTGGCGCGATGGTCGGCAAACTGCTCCCGGCACCGGAAACCATCGGTCTGGATGCGGTATTTCCCGCCATTTTATTGGCGTTAGTGATCCCGGCGTTCAGGAATCGTACCACGCTGATCCGCGCCTGTAGCGGCGCCGGGCTGTCGCTTGCCGCCGTCCCCTTCGCACCGGTCGGGTTGCCGGTACTGCTCTCTCTGCTTGGCTTACTGACGAGGAAAAAATAATGGGCAACATGACGCTGTTTATCGTCGGTATTGCTGTGTTATCGGCAGGCACCTATCTGATGCGTCTTGGCGGAGCAAAGCTCGGCAACCGGCTGGCGCTCTCCGAACGTTCTCAGGCGCTATTGTCGGATGCGGCAACGGTATTGCTGTTTTCAGTGGCGCTGGCAACCACGTTTTATGAAGGCGAACATTTTGCCGGAATGGCGAGGGTACTGGGCGTCGCGTTCGCTGTTTTCCTGGCGTGGCGCAAAATGCCGCTGATTGTGGTGATTATCGCTGCGGCGGTGGTGACAGCACTGCTGAGGCTGGCGGGTATGCACTAAATATGAGGCATTTATCGGAATAGTAAAACAGTAAACGCAGAAACGAAAAAAGCGCCCTGAAGGCGCTCTTTCGACAGTTTTGGATCACTTATTTCAGCAGTTCAGCGGTCATATGCACGCGGTTACCGGAGTATGCGGAAGTGATTTTGTAATCACTGGCGCCAGCCTGCTGAGCCTGAGCGGCGATTTTTGCTTCTGCGCTTTCCAGAGTAGAGCCCGTCGCGGTAACAGACTGAGCGGCGAAAGAGCCGAAAGAAGTAGCGAGAGCGATAACTACGACAAAAATTTTGATGTTTTTCATGATATAAACCCTTTAACTTAGTTGTTTAAGTAAGGCACCGTGCCTTGATGTGATAAATAATAGGCCGGTATTCGAACAACTAAAAGCGGAAGGATTTGCTATTCTTTTTCAAATTTACTGAATAAAATTCAACCTGTCATCAAACGCCGTGGATGCGTATAAATTGTCGCCTTGCCCGGCTTGCAAAAGCCCACCAGCGTCAGGTTACAGCGCTCAGCCACGTCAACCGCTAACGTGGTGGCAGCGGAGACGGCAAACAGGATTTCAACGCCGCACATCGCCGATTTCTGCACCATTTCATAGCTGGCGCGACTGGAGACCAGCACCGCGCCCTGCTGCCAGCTTTCGCCTTCCGTCGCCCGGTGCCCCAGCAGTTTATCCAGCGCGACATGGCGACCGACATCTTCATGCCCGCCCGCTAATTCACCGGACGGCATCGCCCACGCCGCCGCGTGAGTACAGCCGGTAAGCTGACCGACCGGTTGAAAATCAGACAGATGCTTCAACGCGCGATCAAGATTCGCCAGGTTAAAGGTTTGGGTAAACGGGAGCGGCGTAATGGGTTTGCCGATGTCATTCAGCTGCTCCACGCCGCAAACGCCGCAGCCGGTACGCCCGGCCAGGGCGCGACGACGTTCTTTCAGCCCCATAAAACGGCGGCTGGAAAGCTCAATCTGCACTTCAAGGCCGTTGCAGGAAGGAACGACGTCCATGCCATAAATATCCTGCGGACATTCAATAATGCCTTCCGACAGTGAAAAACCGATCGCGAATTGCTCCAGATCTTTCGGCGTGGTCATCATCACCACATGGGAAATGCCGTTATAGACCAGCGCGACAGGAACTTCCGTCGCCAGCATATCCGGTTTTGATTGCGTCAGGCACCCGCGCGTCCAGACGGCATGAGAAACAGCGCCCTCCGGGGATAAATTTTGATGGTCAGACAAAGCAGCTTCCTGGTATGGACTCACGATAAGAGAGATTGCGTTCAGGCAGGATGAGAGCGCCTTTGCGCATTTAACTGCGGTTATTGTCCTCCATTATTTTTGTGAGGTCAAAACCGGGGCAAAACCGCCCCGGTCGGCAGGATGAGAACGCTAGTTAGCCGCGAGAGCGTCAAACGACACGGTGTAGGTTTCTTCCAGATCCTGCGTATTGCTGGTCTGGAAAGCTTTATCGGCAAGATAAGTGGTGATCATCAGTGTTGCAACCCACTGTTTTCCTGCCACTTCCTGACCGTTTACCGCAGCAGCGGACATATCCGGCAACAGCGTCATTTCCGCAGCGCCGCCCGATACCTGCGCCGCGCCGCGGGGAACCGAAGCCAACTGAACGGGAGCGTTATCGACTCTGGCATTTTTCATTTTAATCGACATCGCGCCGTTGTCAGAAAACTGCCAGGCCTGCCCCTGCCGGGCGGGGCCATCCACAAAGAGCCGAATTTTATGTTCATCAGTACAGATGACGGAGACCTGTAACTCCCGGGTGACGGAGGCATAACCGTGATACATATTCCCGGCGTATTCGGTGCTCCCCTCCCTCATATCCTCCCTGCGGAACCGCCCATAGTCGACCTGTTTTGTCGAAGATAAAATCTGACAGTCGCCTTCTTCCGCCAGTGCGGATGGCGCATTCCCACACAAGAAACCCGCCAGTAATACAGACATAAAAACGCTAAGGTGTTTCATGGAGCCAGCTCCCTGTTTCATTAGAGACATTTCCCTTTTATCTCCTCGTAGAATTTCTGCGGATCGGCTTCCGGCAGGGTGTAGTTCAGTTTGCATCGTCCACCGTCCACCTTCGCATACAGCTGATGGCTTGCTGAGATATCATTCAGGAAGATCAAACCGTCCTCTGGCGCGGAAGTGATGTATTCCCCGGCGTCGTTGACAATGGAGACGCCTTTCGGCAACGGAGTACCGTCTGCACGCATGACAGAGAGCAGCACGCGCCGCTGACTCAGCGTGGTGAATTGCCATTTCGCGACCGCCCCGTGCGACGCTTTAATCGCCGTCCGGCCATTATTGACGTCAAGATTGCCCGGAAGACTTTGGGTATTGAGTTCCAGCGTACTTTCATGGAACGGCGTCAATGACGGGACAACGGCCTGACCCCATTTATCGGTCCAGACGGGCCCGCGCGACGTCACGATTTCGATACCGGCAACAGGCTTGTCCAGTTGGGTAATGGCATACGTGTCCGCGACCGGATACGGTGAGAAGGTCACGCCATCGTCATGCGCCACAATGCCGCCACTCAATGCGGCAGAGTAGTTCGTATTGCTGTCGTTATCGCCGCCAGCCGCCACGGACAGCGTGGTATAGTGAAGATTGCTGTTAAGCGAGCTATCCCAGTCGGTAACACTTTCGTCCTGATCGCGAGACACGCCGACCGTGTATTGGTTGTCGTCATTCAGCGACCCCATCGCCCGCGTGCCATAAGAGCTTCTTCCTTCACTCTCGCGATACCACGAGTTCGTTGAAACACCGGTACGGCCTAACGGAACAGAAACGTTCACGTAGAACATATCGTGATCGCTCTCATCCCCACGACTGATATCCGATTCCCAGTTCACGCTGACGCTGAAATATTTATAGGTTTGCGACCAGGAAGAGATAATGCGGCGGCTATTATAGTCGCTGTCCCAGGCCTCATTACGGTAGTAGCCGAGTGAAAAACGCCCCAGAAGCGTATCCGACCAACTGACCGCGACGTTCGTATCGTATTTCGTTGGGGAGTAATCATCGTCGTCGCTATACAGTTCCTGCATTTCGCGATAGTCCGCCGTGCCGTAGCTGCCGCCCAGCGAAATCCCCATCCCCCAGGGCAAGGAATACCCAAGATCCAGCGTGGTTTTGTGCCCATCAGTCTGGCTACGGTTATCGATCGACCCAAGAAACCCGAGCGAGGCATATAAATTCTGTACGGGAACGGTATCCACATTGGCAGAGAAACCGTAATAGTGGTTATCCGCCATCACCATTCCGGCCATGAGATTCATACGATTATTCACTGACCAGCCATCAGACGCCGACACAATCCAGGGCTGCTCAAAATTCGTGTCCATATCTTCCGCACGCCCCACGGCCAGAGAAAAGCCCGGCGCCCTGCCGACATGGTTGCTACGAAACGTGCTCGCCGATACGGTAAAATGGCTTTCGCTTCCATCGGTCTCCGTCACCGTGACATTCAGGTCGGTGTTGAGGTTAGCAATGGGTACATCGGTTAAGGTAAAGGGGCCAGCGGGAACAAGCGTTGAATAGATGATCTGCCCGCCCTGGCGAATATCCACGCGCGCCTGAGAATATCTGGCGATCCCCGTCACCTCGATGCCGCTCCCCTCGTTCGGCAGCAGGGTATTATCCGGCATGACTTGCACACCGTAGACCGATGGAATACTAAAGCGGCTGTTGGCAATGTTGATTTGCCCGCCCTGCACCATCACGCCATAGTCGGCGAAAGTGCGTTGCGCGTAGGTATAATACGAGTCGGTCTCTAATTCCTGGTCGCTGCCGTCGCTGACGAATTGCGTGCTGCGCACAATCCAGTCACCCGCATTAAAACCAAGTTCAAACGTTGACTGAAAGCGGTCTGAATTATCGCCGTCATATTTATAATGCGTGCCAAACATGGAGTAATTCAGCATTGCGGCATGACCACCGCGAACGTCCGCGACCTGTCGGTTATTATCTGGATCAATCGCTTCCTGCGGAACAACCAGCGACATTTCTTCTGTTTCAGGCGTAGCGCTAACGGTTGCCGTAGACCAGTATTGATGGATCAGCGGGCAGGTTTCTCTTTTTATTTTCGTGATGAGTCCTGCGCTTTCCAGAAATGCTTTATCAATACAGGGCTGCCCTTCCTCATTAAACTTAACCGACATGACACTGTGTTTCTTGCCATTAATAATAACGGTCACATTATGGACACCAGGAGTGAACCGGGACGCTAAGGAATAATAATCAGCAATCACAGGATCGAGACCATTAGATTCTAATGCATCAGTATCAAATACCGCTCTCGCCAACTCCATCGTTCCAGTAGAGGTCGGCATTATTTCCGCCCGTATACTGAAAGCGATTGCCGTCAGACAAAACACAATAATTCCTTTTTTAGCGGAACCGCGAATCATAACCACTCCATGTGTTTTACAATAAACTGAGATTAATTATTTTATTTCTGCAACAAAACTCTTCGCCTTATAGCCATAGCGCGTAGCAGGATACATTTCGATATTTTTATCCAGTGCGGATAATGTGGTCGAGGCATGGGCACTTATTGTTTCACCCGGCAGAATATAAGCCTTTGGTAAATCAGCGTGCGCGCCTGATGGCAATAATTTTACTTTCTGCTCCAGACGGATAACATAAGGCGTTTTATTTTCCACGCTGAGTTTTCCGCCGCGCATATGCCACTGGAGATCTTTCCACGGCTCCATATTCACGTCTAAACCCGAAGGATGAATAATGACGGGAAGGTTTTGGCTAAAGACCACTTTAACTTTGTTTTTATCCCGTTGCGGGATGGTCGTAAAAATAACGCGCTTCAAATGCTCAACTTTTAACGGCTCCGCGCTATTTTTAAGAACGAATCGCACACGTTGCGTCTTACCGGCATCAACACGCGTAACGGGTTGCGTGACAATCAGGCCAGGCTGAGGATCGTCTGGAAGATTGACGATTTTGGTATACAAGAGCTGGGCATCAGCATCGGTGTTTTTGACATCCATACTGCCGCCTTGCTCTTCTTCATTAATCAGCAGCAGCGACGTGTCGGGCACCATCCCGGCAGCCAGACAGTTAAATGACGCCAATAAACAGGCGCAGATTAATGTTTTCTTGAAGGAAAGCATAATATTAGTCCATTAATATTCATAACTGCTCCCCATAGTAATATGGGGAGCATCTACGATACGTGCAGTGTAATTACAGGTATACCAGCTCTACGGTGGTTAAGCCGTCAAGCGTCGCTTCATCGGTAATTTGCAGATCGTCTGTCGGGTTGATAATCGCGGACACACCGACGTTAAAGTTGACTTTTGTTTGCGGTTCTGGCGCATCAGCCGAGCTTTTACCAAAGCTGTAAACCTCGCTGTTATTATTTATAATCTGCATATAGCTGTTGCCTGCTTTTGTTCCCCAGGTAGTGCCGTCATTTGCTGAGAAATAGGCAATCAGGTTATCGCCATTGCCGTTAGTCAGCGTTCCTGAATCAATCTGAATACCCAGCGCATATGCCCCAATTTTCTGGCTACCGTACAGCCCCAGGCCAAAAAGATAATTAGCAGAAGAAATGAAATCAGTCGATGCGAAATTAATGGCATAACCGGTGGTCGGTACAGAAGCGCTATGCATATCAGTAAAAGAAACGCCGACACGCGTATCTTCTTCACAGGTAATGGCGACTGGCACGGTTTTAATGTCAGGCAGTGCGGTTGGCGCAGTTGAATTTAATGACGCCACTTTGATGGTGCCAAAATCAGCGATACCGCCGCCGCTTGGGAATGACGGAATACAGGAAGCAGGAACAATTTTCCCTGATACTTTAATATCAACGCTCGGTGCCGCCATAACGGAAGAAGCCGTCAGCGCCAGCACAGACACCATCAGGCTTTTTTTAAAAAAAACATTCATTTTTATTTCCTTATAAAAGAAGCCACTTTATATAATGATGACCTCTGCATATTTCAAAAAATTGACATGACACCAACATACAATATTGGTTGGCGAAATTTATCATTTGTCAAAAAACCATAAAATCGAAAGATTATTTTTAAGAATTTATTCCAGGAAAATCCTCAAAGGAAATCCTTATATATATTCACCAAACATATACAATGATTCATATAAAAGATTAAATCCCGTTATTGTATAAATAATAAATATTATCTACCGCCAGAAAAGCCGATCCATCCAGAACTACCGATAAAGAATGCTGATACCTCATCTCTTTTCGAACAACGACACAATTATTTAACATAGTGATGATTACGCAGCGAAATTTATTAACTCCAAAGTATTGGTTCCTGCTTTTTCGGTTGCAAAGATCGTCAGTCATTATGCATCAATGTGATAAACATCACGTTTTCATGTTGCCATCATGAAAACTCATTCACTTTTATTTAACCGCAACAGAACACACCTACCAACATTATGGTATCCTGAGTTATATCCCTCCCGGAACTGAGGGAATGCACAAATTCTTCCCTTTGCGGCCAGTTTCATGGTGGTCCGCAAAGTAAAACTACATAGCAATGTCGAAACAAGGAGCAAACCATGCAGGTCAGCAGAAGGCAGTTCTTTAAGATCTGCGCTGGCGGTATGGCAGGCACCACGGCGGCGGCACTGGGTTTCGCACCCAGCGTAGCGCTAGCGGAAACACGGCAATATAAATTGCTGCGCACCCGCGAAACCCGTAACACCTGCACTTACTGTTCCGTTGGTTGTGGGCTGTTAATGTACAGCCTCGGCGACGGTGCAAAAAACGCCAAAGCATCTATCTTCCACATCGAGGGCGATCCGGATCATCCGGTCAGCCGTGGCGCGCTTTGCCCGAAAGGGGCCGGTCTGGTGGACTTCATTCACTCCGAAAGCCGCCTGAAATACCCGGAATACCGCGCGCCAGGTTCAGATAAATGGCAGCAAATCAGTTGGGATGAGGCATTCGACCGCATCGCTAAACTGATGAAAGAAGACCGCGACGCCAACTACGTTGCGCAGAACGCCGAAGGCGTGACCGTTAACCGCTGGCTCTCCACCGGGATGCTGTGCGCTTCCGCATCCAGTAACGAAACCGGCTATTTAACGCAAAAATTCTCCCGCGCGCTCGGTATGCTCGCGGTCGACAACCAGGCGCGTGTCTGACACGGACCAACGGTAGCAAGTCTTGCTCCAACATTTGGTCGCGGTGCGATGACCAACCACTGGGTCGACATGAAGAACGCCAACCTCATCGTGGTGATGGGTGGTAACGCCGCTGAAGCCCACCCGGTAGGGTTCCGTTGGGCGATGGAAGCTAAAATTCACAACGGCGCGAAGCTGATTGTGATTGATCCTCGCTTCACGCGTACGGCGTCGGTGGCCGATTTCTATGCCCCTATCCGTTCCGGTACTGACATTGCCTTCCTGTCAGGCGTACTGCTGTACCTGCTGAACAACGAAAAATACAACCGCGAATACACCGAAGCCTATACCAACGCCAGCCTGATCGTGCGTGAAGATTTTGGCTTCGAAGATGGCCTGTTTACGGGCTATGACGCGGATAAACGCAAGTACGACAAAACCAGTTGGGCCTACGAACTGGATGAAAATGGCTTCGCTAAACGCGATACCACGCTGCAACATCCTCGCTGCGTGTGGAACCTGCTCAAACAGCACGTTTCCCGCTATACGCCGGAGGTGGTGGAAAATATCTGCGGCACGCCGAAAGCCGATTTCCTGAAAGTATGCGAATACATTGCGGAAACCAGCGTCAAAGATAAAACCGCGTCGTTCCTGTATGCCCTCGGCTGGACGCAGCACTCCATCGGCGCGCAAAACATCCGCACGATGGCGATGATCCAACTGTTGCTCGGCAACATGGGGATGGCTGGCGGCGGCGTCAACGCGCTGCGCGGTCACTCCAACATTCAGGGGCTGACTGACTTAGGGTTGCTGTCGCAAAGCCTGACGGGTTACATGACGCTGCCCAGCGAAAAACAGACCGACCTGCAAACCTACCTTGCCGCCAACACGCCAAAACCGCTGCTGGAAGGTCAGGCCAACTACTGGAGCAACTACCCGAAATTCTTCGTTTCTATGATGAAAGCCTTCTTTGGCGATAACGCAACGAAGGAAAACGACTGGGGCTTCGACTGGTTGCCGAAGTGGGACAAAGGGTACGACGTCCTGCAATACTTCGAGATGATGAACGAAGGTAAGGTCAATGGCTATCTCTGCCAGGGCTTTAACCCGGTCGCCTCATTCCCGAACAAAAACAAAGTGGTTGCGTCACTCTCTAAACTGAAGTTCCTGGTGACTATCGACCCGCTCAATACCGAAACGTCCACCTTCTGGCAAAACCACGGTGAGTCGAACGATGTTGATCCGTCGAAAATCCAGACCGAAGTGTTCCGTCTGCCGTCAACCTGCTTCGCCGAAGAGAACGGCTCTATCGTCAACTCCGGCCGCTGGCTGCAATGGCACTGGAAAGGCGCGGACGCCCCCGGCGACGCCGTAACCGACGGCGAGATCCTGGCCGGTATCTTCTTACGCCTGCGTAAGATGTACGCCGAGCAAGGCGGCGCGAACCCGGAACAGGTGCTGAATATGACCTGGAACTACTCCACGCCGCATGAACCGTCTTCGGAAGAAGTGGCGATGGAAAGTAACGGTAAGGCGCTGGCCGATCTTATCGACCCGGCAACGGGTGCGGTGATCGTGAAGAAAGGCCAACAGCTCAGCTCGTTCGCCCAGCTGCGTGACGATGGCACAACTTCCAGCGGATGCTGGATTTTCGCCGGTAGCTGGACGCCGGAAGGCAACCAGATGGCGCGCCGCGATAACTCCGATCCGTCAGGCCTCGGCAATACGCTGGGGTGGGCATGGGCATGGCCGCTGAACCGCCGCATTCTGTATAACCGCGCCTCCGCAGACCCACAGGGCAACCCGTGGGATCCGAAGCGCCAAATCCTGAAATGGGACGGCGCGAAATGGGGCGGGATGGATATCCCGGACTACAGCGCCGCTGCGCCGGGTAGCAACGTCGGGCCGTTCATCATGCAGCCGGAAGGGATGGGTCGCCTGTTCGCGCTCGACAAGATGGCGGAAGGGCCGTTCCCGGAACACTACGAGCCGTTTGAAACGCCGCTGGGGACGAACCCGCTGCACCCGAACGTTATCTCCAACCCTGCCGCCCGTATCTTTAAAGGCGACGCAGAGGCGTTGGGTAAAGCCGATAAGTTCCCTTACGTCGGAACAACTTACCGTCTGACCGAGCACTTCCACTACTGGACCAAACACGCGCTGCTTAACGCTATCGCGCAGCCGGAACAGTTTGTGGAGATCGGCGAGAAGCTGGCGAACAAGCTCGGCATCGCGCATGGCGATACCGTAAAAGTCTCCTCCAACCGTGGCTATATCAAAGCCAAGGCGGTAGTGACCAAGCGCATTCGCACGCTGAAAGCAGACGGCAAGGATATCGATACTATCGGTATTCCTATTCATTGGGGCTACGAAGGGGTGGCGAAAAAAGGCTTTATCGCCAATACGCTTACGCCATTCGTCGGTGATGCGAACACGCAGACGCCGGAGTTCAAGTCCTTCCTGGTGAATGTGGAAAAGGTGTAACGGAGACGACCTATGGCTTATCAATCGCAAGACATCATTCGTCGTTCCGCGACTAACGGTTTCACTCCCGCGCCACAGGCGCGGGATCACCAGCAAGAGGTGGCGAAGCTTATCGACGTCACCACCTGTATTGGCTGTAAAGCCTGTCAGGTG
This sequence comes from Citrobacter sp. CK188, assembly GCF_030333525.1. Classification (NCBI taxonomy): domain Bacteria; kingdom Pseudomonadati; phylum Pseudomonadota; class Gammaproteobacteria; order Enterobacterales; family Enterobacteriaceae; genus Citrobacter; species Citrobacter sp. CK188. Next base: position 38,340 of record NZ_JAOWFU010000003.1, on the reverse strand, counting down.
GCCTGTTCGGAATGGAACGATATTCGTGATGAAGTGGGCAGCAACATCGGGGTGTACGACAACCCGGCTGATCTGACCGCAAAATCCTGGACGGTGATGCGCTTCTCGGAAGTGGAGCAAGACGACAAACTGGAATGGCTTATCCGTAAGGATGGCTGTATGCACTGCGCCGATCCGGGCTGCCTGAAGGCATGTCCGGCAGAAGGGGCTATCATTCAGTATGCCAACGGCATTGTCGACTTCCAGTCTGAACAGTGCATCGGCTGCGGCTACTGCATCGCCGGTTGTCCGTTCGATGTGCCGCGCCTCAACCCGGACGACAACCGCGTTTATAAATGTACGCTGTGCGTTGACCGTGTGGTGGTGGGGCAAGAACCGGCCTGCGTGAAGACCTGCCCGACTGGCGCTATCCACTTTGGTTCCAAAGAGGCGATGAAAACGCTGGCAGGCGAACGTGTGGCTGAGCTGAAAACCCGTGGTTACGACAATGCAGGTCTGTACGATCCGGCGGGCGTCGGCGGTACTCACGTCATGTACGTGCTGCACCATGCCGACAAACCGAATCTGTACCACGGTCTGCCGGAAAACCCGGAAATCAGCGCGACGGTGAAATTCTGGAAAGGCATCTGGAAACCTCTCGCAGCGGTCGGCTTTGCTGCGACCTTTGCGGCCAGCATCTTCCACTATGTCGGTGTCGGCCCGAACCGTGCAGATGAGGAAGAAGACAATCTGCATGAAGAGAAAGACGAGGTGCGCAAATGAAACGACGTGACACCATCGTGCGCTATACGGCGCCGGAACGCATCAACCACTGGATCACCGCCTTCTGTTTCGTACTGGCGGCGGTGAGCGGACTGGGCTTTTTGTTCCCGTCCTTCAACTGGCTGATGCATATCATGGGCACCCCACAGCTGGCGCGCATTGTGCACCCGTTCGTGGGCGTGATCATGTTCGCCTCATTCATCATCATGTTTTTCCGTTACTGGCACCACAATCTAATCAATCGGGATGATATCTTTTGGGCGAAGAATATTCGTAAGATCGTCGTCAACGAGGAAGTCGGCGACACCGGACGTTATAACTTCGGCCAGAAATGCGTATTCTGGGCGGCGATTATTTTCCTGGTCCTGTTGCTGGTCAGCGGAGTGATCATCTGGCGTCCGTATTTTGCGCCTGCTTTCTCAATCCCGGTGATCCGATTCGCGTTAATGCTGCATTCATTTGCCGCAGTAGCGTTAATTGTGGTTATCATGGTGCACATTTACGCCGCCCTCTGGGTGAAAGGCACCATTACCGCGATGGTGGAGGGATGGGTAACCCGGTCATGGGCGAAGAAACATCACCCGCGCTGGTACCGTGAAGTCCGCCAGAAACAGGAAAAGTCATCTGAATGAGTATTCGCATAATCCCGCAAGATGAGCTGGAGAAGAGCGAGAAACGTACGGCGGATATGATTCCGCCGTTATTGTTCCCCCGGCTCAAAAATTTGTATAACCGCCGCGCCGAGCGTCTGCGCGAGCTGGCCGAAAACAACCCGCTTGGCGATTATCTGCGCTTTGCCGCGCTGATCGCACATGCCCAGGAAGTGGTGCTGTACGACCATCCGCTGGAGATGGATCTGACCGCGCGCATCAAAGAAGCGAACGCGCAGGGCAAACCGCCGCTGGATATTCACGTTTTACCGCGCGATAAGCACTGGCAGAAACTGCTGCATTCGCTGATTGCTGAGCTGAAACCGGAGATGAGCGGCCCCGCGCTGGCGGTAATCGAAAATCTGGAGAAGGCTTCAGAACAGGAACTGGAGCAAATGGCGAGCGCGCTGTTTGAATCCGATTTTGCCTCCGTCAGCAGTGATAAAGCCCCGTTTATCTGGGCGGCGCTGTCGCTCTATTGGGCGCAAATGGCCAGCCTGATTCCCGGTAAAGCCCGTGCGGAGTACGGCGAGCAGCGTCAGTATTGCCCGGTGTGCGGCTCAATGCCGGTTTCCAGCATGGTGCAAATCGGCACCACGCAGGGTCTGCGTTACCTGCACTGCAACCTGTGCGAAACCGAGTGGCATGTGGTGCGCGTCAAATGCAGCAACTGCGAGCAGAGTCGCGATCTGCACTACTGGTCGCTGGATAACGAACAGGCGTCGATTAAAGCAGAAAGCTGTGGCGACTGCGGTACTTACCTGAAAATTCTGTATCAGGAAAAAGACCCGAAAGTGGAAGCCGTCGCCGACGATCTCGCCTCACTGGTGCTCGACGCGCGCATGGAGCAAGAGGGCTTTGCCCGCAGCTCCATCAACCCGTTCCTGTTCCCGGGCGAAGGGGAGTAATTCTGACGTCAGGTCGGGTGGCGCTTGCCGCCCGGCTTATAAATGGTAAGGCGTAATGACTCCCGGAATCCCCGCGAAGTCCTTTGTATTGCGCGTCACGAGCGCAAAACGATGAATGTGCGCTGTAGCCAGAATGACCGCATCCGGCAACTTCATCCCGTATTCCTGCCTGAGACTGACACTTCTTTCGGCAATATCCTGTGAAATGCCAATAACGTTAAAAGCGCTCAATGCTATACGTGTGCGGGATTCCTGATGGTACTTTTTTGCCCCTACCATCACTTCCATCCAGGTAATGAGACTAATGGCATTCTGGGGTGAGTAAGCTTCGAGAGCCTTCTTCGCTTCACCACGCCCGCTAAATAAATCAATGAGAATATTGGTGTCAAACAACACCGGACCTTTAATCATTGCCACTCCTCGCGGAGCTTCCTTTCGTATTCAACGCCATCTTCTTCGCAACCTTGCCAGAGCCCCAGCGCATCGGAAATAGTGGTTTCGGCTTGTCCCTGCCTTTCCAGGTATTGTTCAACTGCTTCGCGTAATAGCTCTGCTCGCGGAAGATTACGCTGTTGTTTGAGGTCATCAAGCCGCTTGATAACTTCATCTGATAAATCAAGTAATATTCTGCCCATTTCCATCCCAGCCATCATACTCATATATACTCCCAGTATATCATTGGCGATTGATTTTCAAACAACATACACCGATGAAAGACCAGAAAAAAGACTTTATGAGCGCGATTTTTGCTTTTACGAGCCGCTTTCCAGAATTGCAACCTCGTCAGCACTCCCCGTTTCTTTTCGCTAAAAACCAGGTTATAACGCTGTATATCCATACAGATAAAGGGAGTAAAAATGGCACTGGAAAGCGGTATTGCACAGCTGGTTGAGGCGTTTATCGCTGCGGGTCGCCCCTCTTCACGGGAGCAAAATATTGGATAAAGGAGGATGACCCCCTTTATCCTACTCTTCCTCGTTGCCGCCCTCTTCATAGGGGCCAAACGGTTTTGCCGGCAATACGATATAAATACCTTCAAAAACTGCGCCTGACGTCTCGTCGCCAAACAACTCCACTTGCAGTTGCACGCGTGCTTTACGGCCTCGCGCCAGCCTGTCCAGATCGCCGCTCAACGACCCCAGATCGGCAATTGCGCTGGGTTTGCCGCTGATGGGTCTGCTGTAGCGAATATGCGCATCGGCGAGAATAATCGTACCGCCCAGATGACGCTCGCGCAGCATGAGCCAGATCAGCCCCCAGCCGGTAAGCGTTGCCAGTGAAAACAAACTCCCGGCAAACAACGTGTGGTGCGGATTCTGATTGCCCGTTTCAGGCATGGTCGTAATAAATTTCTGACCAGTGTACTGCTGAATGCGCACCCCCATTTTTTCACTTAACGGGATGTGCTCATACCAGGCCTGCTGAAGCTGCCCACACCAGTCGCCACGGTGCAGAATGTCATCCAGCGTCGCGACCGGTTTAATCATCAGAAAATGGCGAACCGGCGTGGTTTGCGGGGTCGTGATTTCCCCTTGATTCACAAAGCCAAGTTTGGCGAAGAACGCTACCGCATCTTCACGGGCGCTACAGGTGACGCGTTTTACCCCTTCCTGGCGCGCCACGGACTCCAGGGTCATCGCCATCAACGTTCCCAGCCCTTTATCCTGAACAGACGGTTCAACGGCCATGAAACGAATAGAGGCTTCGTTATCCGCATTGATATACAAACGCCCTACCGCAACCAGGTTCCCCTCTTCATCCACCACCATTTGATGATGCGCCATCGCATCCCAGGCATCGCGTTCGGAACCTTTCGGCTGGTGGAGCGGTTTGCGCAGCATTTCCCAGCGAAACTGGTAGTAACGTGCTAATTCTTCTTCTGTTTGCGGTACTCGAAGGTGATACATAGCTGTACTCTCTCTTGTTACCCGCGGCCACGCCGGAAGCTGGCTCATACCTGTAGCCAGAACGTTACGGGGCCATCATTGACCAGCGAGACCTGCATATCGGCAGCGAAACGTCCGGTTTGCGTGTTCATTTCCTGTTGGCGACAGCGCTCAACAAAGTATTCATATAGCGCTTCAGCGCGATCCGGCGCGGCGCCTCTTGAGAAGCCCGGTCGCATACCGCGTTCGGTATCGGCGGCCAGCGTAAATTGCGACACCACCAGCACGCTTCCCCCCGCCTGTTGCACGTTGAGATTCATTTTGCCTTCGGCATCGCTAAAAATTCGATAACCGAGCACGCGCTCGCACAGGCGATTCGCTTTCTGTTCGTCATCATCCCTTTCGACACCTAATAACACTAAAAGTCCCTGGCCGATTTCACCCGTCACCTCGCCCTCCACGGTGACGCTGGCACGGGTTACGCGCTGAATTAATGCAATCATGATTGGTCTGCTTCTTCTTGTTCTGCGGCTTGTTTGAGTTTGCGGTATTCCCCGAGAGTGACAGTTATTTCGGCACCAAGCAAGACGATACACCATATCCAGTACACCCAGACAAACAAAATGGGGATAACCGCCAGCACGCCGTAAATCAACTGATATGACGGGAACATGGTGATATAAAGCGCGAATCCTTTCTTTCCTGCTTCGAACAGTACCGCTGCGACAAAAGCGCCGACAACAGCATCGCGGTTTGGTACGCGCGTGGTCGGCACAATGCTGTACAGCAGCCAGAACGAAATCCAGGAGAGAATCAGAGGGAATACCCTCAGGACGTTATCGATAACCGTGTTGAGCTCGCTGGCCCAGCGCAGAGAAAGCAGATAGGAGCTGATCGCCAGGCTGGCGCCCGCCAGCAGTGGCCCCAGGGTCAGGATCATCCAGTAAACGGCGAAAGAATACACTTTTGGACGCGTGCGTTTGCTACGCCAGATGGTGTTCAGGGCGCTGTCGATGGCATACATCAGCAACAGCGCCGTGACGATCAGTCCACAAGCGCCTACCGCCGTCATTTTGTTGGAATTTGCGACGAACTGCTCAATATAACGCTGAATAACATCTCCCGTCGCCGGGATGAAGTTAGCAAAAATAAAATGGCGTAACTGGAGGCTGACGTCGGAAAACATGGGAAAGGCGGCGAAAAGCGCAAAAACGACGGCGATCAACGGCACTAACGAGAGCAACGAGACATAGGCCAGGTTCCCCGCGAGGGTGGTCATATTGTCCTCGTCAATGCGCTGCCACAACAGTTTAAGCCAGGCCCTGACTGGACGCGTATGATGCCTGGCTTTTTGATGCACGTTTTTTAGCATAACAACTTCGCGAAATAGTCCGGGATGGTCGTTTTATCCGTCACCAGAATACTGGTGATCCCCAACTGGTTAGCCCCTTCTATATTATCGGCGTTGTCGTCAAAAAAGACCGTATCGGCGGCAGAAAAACCTTCTGTCTGCAAAACATGCTGGTAAATCCGCACCTCAGGTTTACGCATGCCCAATTCCTGGGACAGATAAATATGATCGGCAGCCTGGCGAACTTCAGGGTATTCATCCGGCCAGAAGGTCGTATGCAGACGGTTGGTATTAGACAATACGACGACACGATGCCCCTGCTCGCGAAGCTTATGCATGATGTCGATAACCTCGGGCCGTAATGCGACAAATACCGCCTGCCAGCCGTGGGAAAATTGCTCATAGCTCAGCGGTAACGCCATCTCATGGCACAGCGCTTCTGCGAAGGCTTCATCAGTGATCTCCCCCCGCTCATGCTGATGAAACGCCTCTCCCATCGTAAAACTTTGCTTCAACGAAGCCAGCGGGACACGGCTCAGGTCACTCCATGCACCTAACACGCGGTTGAAGTCGATATCGACAATCACATTACCTAAATCAAAGATATAGAGCATGATCCTCTCCTTGCAAGCCGTGGATGAATAACTGTAGCGGGAAAGCAGGAGTTTGACTATGCGCCGGACAGGGAAAAAATCGACTAACGCAAACGGAAAAAAGCGATGCAATGCATCGCCTTAACACTTTTCGCCGGATGGCGGCTATGCCTTATCCGGCCTACAAAACAGCCCGTAGGCCCGGTAAGCGGTAGCGCCACCGGGCGACCTGCCGGATGGCGGCTTTGCCTTATCCGGCCTACAAAATAGTCCGTAGACCCGGTAAGCTATCCGCCGTTATGGTTCAGAAGCTGTATTTCACCCCCAACATCGCTGCGGTATCACTGTAACTGTTGTCGCCTACCTGCTGAGCTACATTCCCCCACACCTGCAAACGCGGGTTAATTTGCCCTTCCACACCAACTTTCAGCTCACCAATATTTTTGGTGCCGCTGATTTCATCCCGGATCGCCCCCATCTGGACGCTCTGGTTATGGGTATTGTGGAGCCAGTTTGCTTCAACAAACGGCTGAAACTCGCGGTCTTTGCCATCATCAATGGCGTTATGGCTCTTCAGGTATGCACGCACACCGAGTCGGGTCATCAGGTTGCCGTCAGTTTTGTCTTTCACCTGAGTGCCGTTGCTTTCACGGTGCGAGTCAGCCTGCACGTCCATCCAGGTCACCTGGGCTTTTGGCTGGAGCCAGTAACTCGTACGCTCGCTTTCGCCTATCAGGAAGGTGTATCCCCCTTCGATGGATGCCGTGATACCGTCAGATTTGTATTTTTCACTGGCAAGATGGTCACCCTGCACGGTGTTATCAAACCAGTTATAGAGCACCCAGCTATCCAGATACGTCCCGGTTTTATCCGCTTCATTCGCATACCACGTCGCATACAACCCCGCGCTGTAGCCGTTCACATGACCGCGTGAAGCGTAGCCATTATGGGTGTTATGCGTTTTACTTTTCTGATTGGCATAACCTGCCATCACACCCAGATGCCAGCGGTCGAGACTATCGCTGCTCCACTGCGCCAGGTCGCCGCCAATCTGCAATACATAGCGATTAGCCTGCGTTTTCAGTTGCTTGCTGCCATCAGTAAAGCGCATATGACCACCTACGTTACGCATCCACATGCTGGTCACTTTCTGCTCGCCCGTTAATATGTCGGTGTACTGGGTTTCACCCAGGCGATCGTGCAGACGGGTGATAAACAGCGTATTGGCGGCATAGTTGTTCGCCAGATAGCTACCAAATTCAGGGCGGTATTGATGTTCACCAGGTTCAGGCGCTGGCGGCAGCGGTGGCTCTGGTGGCGCGGGGGGATCAACAGGATCGACCGGCCCTGGCGGCGTTGGTGGTTCCACGGGATCAACCGGCCCTGGTGGTGCCGGCGGGTCCACCGGGTCAACCGGTCCCGGCGGTGTTGGTGGATCGACCGGGCCCGGGTTTTCTGGTTCCGGCTCCGGCTCAGGTTCTGGTTCTGGCTCCACCGGGCTTAGCTGGCTGGTGAGATACCAGTTGCTGGCATTTTTCACCACGTCATAGTCATAGCCGCCCGCCACAATACGTCCTGCTTTGGTGAACGTTCCGTCGGAAACGCCCTCAACGTCCACAATCTCAATGCCGTTAAGGGTCAGATCGCCCACACCGCCGATGTTATTGATGCCTACGTTGGTATTGCCGGAGGTATCCCCTTTGACGATCAGTTTATCGGTAAAAGAGTCATCGCCTTCAAGCACGGTGTTCAACACCAGTAACGCATCTGTGCCGGTGTAGTTGCCCACCACGGTCAGGGTTTTAAAGGTACTTTCGTCATCGCGGGACACGCCGTCTGCGCTATAACGTAATGTGGCCTGGTTCAGCGTCAGAGTAGAGACCACAGAGTTACCGGTCATCGTCCATTCGCTGTTTGCACCGTTTATATCCAGATCCAGCGTACCATGGTAGTTCGCGTTACTATTTTGTTGTGAAGAATCCGTTTGCCCCACAAAGCGGCTCCCCTCTTCCATCCGCAGATCCATCGTACCGCCGTAATATGCGCGTAAATTTCCTTCAATGTCGTATACGCCAGAGCCAACACTATCGGTAGCATAATCCCACGAGCGAACCAACGCCTGTGAACCATAGGCGTAAATGGCATAAGCGCCGCTATCAGTAACCTGAATTTTACTATCACCGCTAAGGTTCACCGTTGCAGAATCAGTAGATGAATACGCATAAACGCCATGTGCGCTCACGCCGGAGGTTTTCAAATCCACATTATTAAGGTTTATTAACCCTTTACGGGCCACATATACCGCATGAGCACTACGCCCTGACGTCGCGACTGATGCGGTGCCATTAACCGTAATACTCGCATCGCCTTTTGCTGTACCTGTAAATTGCGCGGGATCTCTACCTGCATAGATCCCGTATCCCGTATTCGCTCCACCAGGACCACGGGTAACAATATCAGTATCACCATGGATAATTATTGATGACTGGGCGTTATCTTTATTCGCAGACGCGTTGGCGCGTAGCCCCATTCCATTTTCAGCATCAACCGTTACATCACCATTGACTTCAACAATTGAATAATCAGCCTGTAATTCGCGACCAATATTTATTCCATCAGCACTACTTCCTGTTGCGGTAATATAGATATTATCTGCGACCAGTTTACCGCCTGCATTTTTAGAGTGGATTCCATCTGCTGCGGTGCCTGTTGTATTGATAACCAAATTTTTAAATTTATAGCCAATGTTATCAATATAGACACCCCAGCCAGTTAATCCTGAAGTGGTTCCTTCTGAGGTGGTATCAATACGGACTTCATCAAATCCACTGTAATCCCTTGCAGCTCCTCCGAGCGGATTACCATAGTGATATATAGTTGTATTGTCACAAAATAGTTGTGCGGTAGACGTGTAACTACATCCTGCTACAGCCTGCCCGCTCAACGCCAGCGCACTGGCGATACAGAGCGCGAGCTTTGCCGGGATCGGCGTTTTTTGAATAAGACGAGAAGATTTCATGAGAGCCACCTTTTCCGTAAGGCTTTTTTATTCGGATAAAAGCATCAAAGACGCGTGCATAAGATATTTATAAAAGGCGAAATCCATCCGCTCATCTTTAAATAGTTAAAGAGTCAGAGTTCAAAGGCGTAATGAATTGTCACCTTAGCAGAATAAATACAAGTATTCATTTAATCTGTCAATGTACGGCAGGGTCTCATGAGATAACAGTAAATAAAATGCACCTTATTTATTTGCATTATTCTTAATAACTATTTTTATAAAATAAAAGCATCCCCGGCAGGGAAATAAACGCCTTATAAAACAACAGCTATCAGGGTAACAATAAGCAGGCGGTTTTTATTTTAAGATTTTTATATCACCACCAGGATGATTATATATTTAGCAAGAAGGTGAAAAAGAACCGTCTAAAAAGACGGTTCTGTTTATAACCCCTTCAGACTGACGTTGCGTCATCCAGGCCTGGGCTAACCTGAACGATCTCAACCTGCTGTGACTGAAGCAGGTTATGCAATGCCGGGCCAGGGTACTCATCAGTAAACAGCGCCGTTACCTGCGACACGTTGCCAATCTCTACCGCTGCGGAAGCATGGTATTTCGTATGATCGGCAGCAAGGAGAATATGCCGGGAGTGAGCCATCATGGTTTTCACCACGCTGGCTTCATTGACGTCAAACTCCAGCAACGCGCCATCGCTTTCTATCGCACCGACGCTGGTGACAAGATAGTCCGCACGAAACCCCGCCACAAACGCCGTCGCAGAAGGGCCGATAATGCCGCTGTTATGCGGGCGAAGCGTTCCGCCGGGCACCATCACTTCAAAACGCGGATTATTGTACAGAATATGCGCCACACGCAGGCTGTTAGTGATAATGCGCAGATGATTGTGGTTTAACAGCGCCCGCGCTACCTGCTCAACGGTCGTACCAATGGTGATAAAGACCGTGGAGCCGTCTGGAATATAGTCCGCCACCGCTTCCGCGATGGCTTTTTTCTCTTCCGTCCAGGAGACTTCTCGCTGCTCAAAGGCGGTATTCACAACGCTGGAAGCCCGTCCCGCGCCACCGTGATGACGCGTAATCAATCCCTGATCGCTCAGTTTACGGATATCGCGACGCACGGTCTGCGTGGACACATCCAGCAGGCCAGCCAGTTCGTCAATATTCATGTAACCGCGCTCGCCAATCAGCGCCAGCAACTGATCATGCCGTGGGTTACCGGTCAGTTCAGTAAGACTCATGCAAATTCCTCGAAAAACCATTGCCTTACATTTTATACAAAAAGTGACAGAAAAGATCGGGTTTGATCACAGTCAGGGATTCCGGCACGCCCGCCAGGTCGGGTGCATTTCAGTGCGGCCACGCCGCTGGCAAACCTGACGGCCTCTTCGACCGGCGTTCCACCCGCCAGGCTAAAGGAGAGCGCACCGTGAAAAACATCCCCCGCGCCGGTGGTGTCGACCACCTCTACCGGGAATCCGGGTTGATGCCGGAAGACATTATCGTCTAACCAGTCGCATCCTTCACCGCCGCGCGTGACATAGACATGTCCATTTGTGAGCATTTGTGATTTTTTTAACGCGCTTACGGTATCCTGTATTCCCGTCAGGCGCGCCAGGCCCGGTTCAGAGAAGGCGGCATGATCGCTTAACGCCACCAGCTCGCTGATATCCTGTGGCGTCACATCGCCATCCAGAACCGTCATGACTCCGGCCCGGCGCGCCAGCGTGAACGCCCGTTTCGCCCCTTCATGCCAGCGAACATCCGCCAGCACCACATCCCATTGAGAAAAGTCGATCTCATTAAGCCAGTCAGCGTCATGCAATAAATCCGGGCTGGGATAATTGACGATAATCCGCTCCCCTTTCGCATCGACGATGACCGCAGACTGTGAGGACTTCGCCCCCGCGTAACGCCGGGTATAGCGGGTATTTACCCCCAGGGATTCCAGCTCCGCCAGCAGGCTGTTTCCGGTGTCGTCATCTCCCACACGCCCAATAAAGTCCACCTGCGCCCCCAGTTTCGCCGCAGCCACTGCGGCAGTTGCAGCAGGCCCGCCGCCCACTTCTGTATAACGTTTCGCCACATATTTACCTCCTTCAGTCGGTAAACCTTCAACGTAATAGATGCGATCCATCACGGTGATACCCACACAAGCAACACGAATCATGGTCATTCCTTAAGCATTTCGGGATGCGATTATTTTAATTTCGCAAAATGTTTAAAAAGTGACGGCTGTCAATTTTTTGACCATAAATTACAAATACGATCAAAAACAGACAAAATCAGCGTCACGCAAGTGACAAAAAATGACATTCACGTTTCAGGAGAACGATATGGCAGTGATTGCATTTGTCGGATTAGGCCAGATGGGTTCGCCCATGGCGAGTAATTTGCTCAAGCAGGGCCATCAGCTCAGCGTCTTTGATGTGAACCCCGACGCCATACAGACCCTGGTGGAAAAAGGCGCTCGTCCTGCCAGCAGCCCGGCGCAGGCGGCGAAAGAGGCCGAGTTTGTCATCACAATGCTGCCTAATGGCGATCTCGTTCGCAGCGTGTTATTCGGCGATCAAGGCGTTTGCGAAGGCTTGTCGCAGGACGCGCTGGTGATCGATATGTCCACCATCCATCCGCTACAGACGGACAAACTTATCGCAGATATGCGCGCCAGAGGGTTCAGCATGATGGATGTCCCGGTCGGTCGAACATCCGATCACGCCATTGCGGGGACGTTGCTATTACTGGCAGGCGGCAGCGCAGAACAGGTGGAGCGCGCAACGCCGGTACTGATGGCGATGGGCAATGAGTTGATTAACGCTGGCGGCCCCGGCATGGGGATTCGCGTAAAGCTTATCAATAACTATATGAGCATCGCGCTGAATGCGCTTTCTGCCGAAGCCGCCGCGTTATGCGAAGCGCTGGGCCTCTCCTTCGACGTCGCGTTAAAAGTGATGAGCGGAACCCCGGCAGGCAAAGGCCACTTCACCACCTCCTGGCCCAACAAAGTGCTGAAAGGCGACCTTTCTCCCTCCTTCATGATCGATCTGGCGCACAAAGACCTGGGGATTGCGCTGGATGTTGCCAACCAACTGCATGTGCCGATGCCGCTCGGCGCCGCATCCCGTGAAGTTTATAACCAGGCTCGCGCCGCCGGTCGTGGCCGGGAAGACTGGACAGCCATTCTCGAACAGGTGCGTAACAGCGCCGGATTACCGAACAAATTCAAAATGTAACGACTGAATAAAGGAAAACTGAATGAACAACTACACCATCAAAGACATTACGCGCGCATCCGGCGGCTTTGCCATGCTGGCGGTCGATCAGCGTGAAGCGATGCGCTTAATGTTTGCAGCTGCTGGTGCGAAGTCTCCTGTTGCCGACAGCGTACTGACGGATTTCAAAGTGAATGCCGCAAAAGCGCTGTCTCCTTATGCCTCCGCCATTCTGATTGACCAACAGTTCTGTTACCGCCAGGTGGTGGAGCAAAACGCGATTGCGAAAAACTGCGCCATGATCGTCGCCGCCGATGCGTTCATTCCCGGCAATGGCATTCCTGTCGATAGCGTCGTCATTGATAAAAAAATCAATCCACAAGCGATAAAGCAAGACGGCGGTAAAGCGCTAAAACTGCTGGTGCTCTGGCGTAGCGATGAAGACGCCCAACAGCGTCTTGATATGGTCAAAGAATTTAATGAGATGTGCCACAGCAATGGTCTGGTGAGCATTATCGAACCGGTTGTGCGCCCACCTCGCCGTGGCGATAAGTTCGACCGTGAACAGGCCATCATTGATGCCGCGAAAGAGTTGGGCGACAGCGGCGCGGATCTCTACAAAGTTGAAATGCCGCTGTACGGCAAAGGCGCGCAGCACGACCTTCTCGCCGCGTCACAGCGCCTGAACGAGCATATCAATATGCCGTGGGTCATCCTCTCCTCCGGTATTGATGAAAAATTGTTCCCTCGGGCGGTCAGAGTCGCAATGACCGCGGGCGCATCCGGTTTTCTGGCGGGTCGCGCCGTCTGGTCATCGGTGATTGGCCTGCCGGATACCGAACTGATGCTGCGTGATATTTCTGTGCCTAAGTTGCAGCGTTTGGGTGAGATCGTCGACGAAATGATGGCCCGCCGTCGTTAATGTGAGGATGAAAGCATGAAATGGTTTAACACGTTGAGCCACAACCGCTGGCTGGAGCAAGAAACCGATCGCATTTTTGACTTTGGGAAAAAATCCGCAGTACCTACCGGTTTCGGCTGGCTGGGAAACCAGGGACAGATCAGAGCGGAGATGGGTACGCACCTGTGGATTACCGCCCGTATGCTGCACGTTTATTCCGTTGCTGCATCGATGGGCCGTCCGGGCGCATATCAGTTAGTCGAGCATGGTATTAACGCGCTGAACGGCGCGTTACGCGATCGGCGCTACGGCGGCTGGTATGCCTGTGTAAACGATGAAGGCGTGATGGACGCGTCCAAACAGGGATATCAGCATTTCTTCGTCCTGTTAGGGGCGGCAAGCGCCGTCACCACGGGCCATCCACAGGCCAGAAAACTGCTGGATGACGCGATCGAGGTCATCGAAAAATACTTCTGGAGCGAAGAGGAGCAAATGTGCCTGGAGTCCTGGGACGAAGCCTTCAGCCAGACCGAAGATTACCGTGGCGGCAACGCCAACATGCATGCCGTAGAGGCTTTTTTGATCGTGTACGACGTGACCCACGATCGTAAATGGCTCGACCGCGCGCTGCGCATCGCCTCCGTCATTATTCACGATGTGGCCCGCAACGGCGACTACCGCGTCAACGAGCACTTCGATGCGCAGTGGAACCCCATTCGCGATTACAACAAAGATAACCCTGCCCACCGTTTCCGCGCTTACGGCGGCACGCCGGGGCATTGGATCGAGTGGGGTCGCCTGATGCTGCACCTGCATGCGGCCCTGGAAGCGCGTTTTGAAACTCCGCCCGCCTGGCTGCTGGAAGATGCCAAAGGGTTATTCCACGCCACCCTTCGCGACGCCTGGGCGCCCGATGGCGCAGACGGCTTCGTCTACTCCGTGGACTGGGACGGCAAACCGATTGTACGTGAAAGAGTACGCTGGCCGATTGTGGAAGCAATGGGCACCGCTTACGCCCTGTATACCCTCACCGGCGATAGCCAATACGAAGCCTGGTATCAGAAGTGGTGGGATTACTGCATCACTTATCTGATGGACTACGAGAACGGTTCGTGGTGGCAGGAGCTGGATACCAATAACCAGGTGACCACCAAAGTGTGGGACGGCAAGCAGGATATTTACCACCTGCTGCACTGCCTGGTGATCCCGCGCCTGCCGCTGGCGCCGGGGCTGGCGCCCACCGTTGCTGCGGGCCTGCTGGATAGCAACGCGAAATAACAATATGACATGCCGGATGGCGACGTTAAGGCGTCTTATCCGGCCGACGAGCGCCGTGCTAACCGTAGGCAAGAGCGCTGCCGTCCGGCAACATTGAGGATAGAAAACTTATGCATACCCTACACAATATCACCCTGACAACAACCGATGACGGCTTCACCCTGAGCTGGCAAGATCGTCTGTTGCTATCCCACAGCGCAGAAAATCCCTGCCTGTGGATTGGCGCCGGCGTCGCCGATATCGACATGTTTCGCGGTAATTTCAGCATAAAAGATAAGCTGAATGAGAAAATCGCGCTGACTGACGCAACGATAAGCCAGTCCCCGGATGGCTGGTTGATCCATTTCAATCGCGGCGATGCCATCAGCGCAGCGTTACACATCGCCACCGATGAGGCGGGCCGCCTGACGCTGAAACTGCAAAACAGCGCTCTTACCCATAACCGCATCTGGTTACGCCTGGCCGCCCAGCCAGAAGATCACATCTATGGCTGCGGCGAACAGTTCTCTTATTTCGATTTGCGCGGCAAGCCTTTCCCGCTCTGGACCAGCGAACAAGGCGTCGGGCGCAACAAAAACAGCTATGTCACCTGGCAGGCGGACTGCAAAGAAAACGCGGGCGGGGATTACTACTGGACCTTTTTCCCACAGCCCACTTTTGTCAGCACGCAAAAGTACTACTGCCACGTCGATAACAGCTGCTACATGAATTTCGACTTTAGCGCGCCGGAATACCATGAGCTGGCGCTATGGGAAGACAACGCCACCCTGCGTTTTGAATGCGCCGACAGCTACATCGCCCTGCTGGAAAAATTGACGGCGCTGTTAGGCCGCCAGCCGGTGTTGCCGGACTGGGTTTACGACGGCGTGACGCTCGGCATTCAGGGCGGCACCGACGTCTGCCAGCAGAAGCTGGACACCATGCGCAACGCAGGCGTGAAGGTGAATGGCATCTGGGCGCAGGACTGGTCCGGCATCCGCATGACCTCTTTCGGCAAACGCGTGATGTGGAACTGGAAGTGGAACAGCGACAACTACCCGCAGCTGGATACCCGTATCAAGCAGTGGCAAGAAGAAGGCGTGCAGTTCCTCTCCTACATCAATCCTTACGTCGCCAGCGATAAAGATCTTTGCGCCGAAGCGGCCAGACACGGTTATCTGGCAAAAGACGCTGCGGGCGATGACTATCTGGTTGAGTTCGGCGAGTTTTATGGCGGCGTCGTGGATTTGACCAATCCTGAAGCCTATGACTGGTTCAAGAATGTCATCAAGAAAAACATGATTGAGCTGGGTTGCGGCGGCTGGATGGCGGATTTCGGGGAATACCTGCCAACCGACACTTACCTGCATAACGGCGTCAGCGCGGAAATTATGCATAACGCCTGGCCGGCGCTGTGGGCGAAATGTAACTACGAAGCGCTACAAGAGACCGGCAAGCTGGGCGAGATCCTGTTCTTTATGCGTGCGGGTTATACCGGCAGCCAGAAATACTCCACCATGATGTGGGCGGGCGATCAGAACGTCGACTGGAGTCTGGACGACGGTCTCGCCTCCGTGGTGCCTGCCGCATTGTCGCTGGCGATGACGGGTCACGGTCTGCATCACAGCGATATTGGCGGTTATACCACCCTGTTCGACATGAAGCGCAGCAAAGAGCTGCTGCTGCGCTGGTGTGACTTCAGCGCCTTCACCCCGATGATGCGTACCCACGAAGGGAACCGCCCCGGCGATAACTGGCAGTTTGATGGCGACGCGGAAACCATCGCCCACTTTGCCCGTATGACAACCGTCTTTACCACCCTGAAACCGTATCTCAAACAGGCGGTGGCGCAGAACGCCAGAACCGGTCTGCCGGTCATGCGCCCGCTGTTCCTGCACTACGAGGACGATGCGCAGACTTACACCCTGAAATACCAGTATCTGCTGGGTCGCGACCTGCTGGTTGCGCCGGTCCACGAACAAGGACGCCGCGACTGGACGCTATATCTGCCTGAGGATAACTGGATCAACGCGTGGACGGGCGAAACGCTTCGCGGCGGCGAGATTACCGTGGACGCGCCGCTCGGCAAGCCTCCGGTCTTTTACCGTGCAGAGAGCGAGTGGGCATCTCTGTTTGCCTCTTTACGCACTATCTAATACGGCTCGCCCGTGGGGAAACTCACGGGCATATGGAGAAAAATAATGAGTCAAACGTCATCAAATCCGGCGACCCTACGCTTGCCGTTTAAAGAAAAACTTGCCTATGGGATGGGTGATTTAGGCTCCAATATCCTGCTGGATATTGGTACGCTTTATTTACTTAAGTTTTATACCGATGTGCTGGGTCTACCGGGCACGTATGGCGGTATTATTTTCCTGATCGCCAAATTCTTTACCGCCTTCACCGATATGGGCACCGGGATTATGCTCGACTCGCGACGTAAAATCGGCCCGAAAGGCAAGTTCCGTCCGTTCGTGCTCTATGCCGCGTTTCCGGTGACCCTGCTGGCCATCGCCAACTTTGTTGGCACGCCGTTTGAAATCACCGGTAAGACGGTGATGGCGACGGTGCTGTTTATGCTGTACGGCCTGTTCTTCAGCATGATGAACTGTTCGTATGGCGCGATGGTGCCCGCCATTACCAAAAACCCGGATGAGCGCGCCTCGCTTGCCGCCTGGCGTCAGGGCGGTGCCACGCTCGGCCTGCTGCTGTGCACCGTCGGTTTTGTTCCGGTGATGAATCTGATCGAAGGGAACGCACAGCTAAGCTATATTTTCGCCGCCACGCTGTTCTCACTGTTTGGCCTGCTGTTTATGTGGCTCTGCTACGCA
Organism: Citrobacter sp. CK188; assembly: GCF_030333525.1. Taxonomy (NCBI): domain Bacteria; kingdom Pseudomonadati; phylum Pseudomonadota; class Gammaproteobacteria; order Enterobacterales; family Enterobacteriaceae; genus Citrobacter; species Citrobacter sp. CK188. The sequence goes on along the minus strand of NZ_JAOWFU010000003.1, from coordinate 20,971 downwards.
GGCGTCAAAGAGCGTTATGTGGAGGTAAAACCGGTTGAAGCGACCGAAAAACCGGGGCTGCTTCAGTCGTTTCGCGCCATTGCCGGGAACCGTCCGCTGTTCATTTTATGTATCGCGAATCTCTGCACCCTGGGCGCTTTCAACGTTAAGCTGGCGATCCAGGTGTATTACACCCAGTACGTACTGAATGACCCGATCCTCCTCTCCTGGATGGGCTTTTTCAGCATGGGCTGCATTTTCATCGGCGTCTTTTTAATGCCCGGCGCGGTAAGACGCTTCGGCAAGAAAAAGGTCTACATCGGCGGCCTGCTGGTTTGGGTTATCGGCGATCTTCTCAACTACTTCTTTGGCGGCGGCTCAGTCAGTTTTGTCGCGTTTTCCTGCCTGGCGTTTTTCGGTTCAGCGTTTGTGAACAGCCTGAACTGGGCGCTGGTCTCCGACACGGTGGAATACGGTGAATGGCGCACCGGCGTGCGTTCAGAAGGAACGGTATACACCGGTTTTACCTTCTTCCGTAAGGTGTCTCAGGCGCTGGCGGGCTTCTTCCCCGGCTGGATGCTGACCCAAATCGGCTACGTGCCCAATGTGGTGCAATCGGCAGGTACTGTCGAAGGTTTGCGGCAGCTGATCTTTATTTATCCGTGCGCGCTGGCGGTGATAACCATCATCGCAATGGGGTGTTTCTACAACCTCAACGAGAAGATGTATGTCCGCATCGTTGAAGAGATAGAAGCCCGTAAACAAACGGCTTAACAATGATAATAAAGGCGCCCTTCGGGGCGTTATTGAGGAGCGATTATGTCTGACCATGATCCGCTGACGCTAAAACTGAGCCTACGGGAAAAATATGCCTATGGCATGGGTGACTTCGGCTCAAATTTGATGCTGTGTATCGGTACGCTGTATCTGCTTAAGTTTTATACCGATGAACTGGGGATGCCCGCATATTACGGTGGGATTATCTTTCTGGTGGCGAAATTCTTTACCGCATTCACCGATATGTTGACGGGAGTGCTGCTGGATTCCCGTCGTCATATTGGCGCTAAAGGTAAGTTTCGCCCTTTCATTCTGTATGCATCATTTCCTGTCGCGCTGGTTGCCAGCGCGCAGTTTCTCGCCACCGATTTTACACTGACGGTCAAAACAGCGCTGGCAACCGTACTGTTCATGCTGTTTGGCCTGTTTTACAGCCTGATGAATTGCTCATACGGGGCGATGGTGCCCGCTATCACCAGAAACCCGCATGAGCGCGCCCAACTCGCAGCATGGCGTCAGGGCGGCGCAACGCTCGGTCTGTTGCTGTGTACCGTTGGCTTTATGCCGATTCAGGCGCTCTTTACCCAGTCATCTTCTCTGGGTTATCTGGTAGCCGCGCTGATTTTCTCCGTTTGCGGCCTGTTCAGTATGTGGTGGTGTTTCAGCGGGGTGAAAGAACGGTATATCGATATCGTTCCGGCCCACCATAAGCCCAGCATTCTTAAATCCTTCTGTGCGATTTTCCGCAATCCGCCGCTGCTGGTGCTCTGCGTGGCCAACTTATGTACGCTGGCCGCGTTTAACATCAAACTGGCGATTCAGGTCTATTACACCCAGTACGTGCTGAACGACATCCATTTGCTGTCATGGATGGGATTTTTCAGTATGGGGTGCATTCTGGTCGGCGTACTGCTGGTGCCCGTAACCGTAAAACGGTTTGGGAAAAAGCAGGTCTATCTCGGCGGCCTGACGCTGTGGGCTATCGGCGATGTGCTGAACTTTCTCTGGGGTGGAACCTCTTTCCTGTTCGTGATCTTCTCCTGCATGGCGTTTTTCGGCACCGCGTTCGTTAACAGCCTGAACTGGGCGCTGGTTCCTGATACGGTCGATTACGGCGAATGGAAAACAGGCATTCGTGCGGAAGGGTCGGTCTATACCGGTTATACCTTCTCACGAAAAATTTCTGCGGCGCTGGCGGGTTTCTTGCCCGGCATTATGCTGACGCAAATTGGCTACGTGCCGAACATAGCGCAAAGCGCGGAGACGTTACTTGGCCTGCGTCAGCTGATATTTCTCTGGCCATGCGGCCTGGCGATTATCGCCGCTCTCACAATGGGCTTTTTTTATAAGCTCAATGAAAAACGTTTTGCTTTTATTATTGAGGAAATTAGCCAACGAAAGAAACAATCGATACAAACCGGCGTTGTAAGCCATTAAAAAACCTCTGTTCTAATTAAATAAAATAATTGCCGCTCTATCCATTTCGATGGATAGCGGCTCCCTACGCTTAAAAAATGGATTTACTATGAAAACGTTGAACACAATAATGCTGTTATCCTCTGTTATCTCCACTTCTGTTTTTGCGGGCGCTTATGTGGAAAACCGCGAAGCCTATAATCTGGCATCCGATCAAATGGAATTCATGCTGCGCGTTGGCTACAACTCCGATATGGGGGCTGGAATTATGTTAACCAACACCTATACGCTACAGCGTGATGATGAATTAAAGCATGGCTATAATGAAATTGAGGGTTGGTATCCGTTATTTAAACCGACGGACCGGTTAACCATTCAACCCGGTGGTCTGATAAACGATAAAAGCATCGGTTCTGGCGGCGCTGTTTATCTGGATGTCAATTATAAATTCACGCCGTGGTTTAACCTGACGGTTCGTAACCGTTACAACCATAATAACTACAGTTCTACTGATTTAAATGGTGAATTAGATAATAACGATAGCTATGAAATCGGCAACTACTGGAATTTCATCATTACTGATAAATTTTCTTATACCTTTGAGCCACACTATTTTTATAATGTGAATGATTTTAACAGCAGCAACGGAACCAAACACCACTGGGAAATTACCAATACTTTCAGATACCGGATTAACCAGAACTGGCTGCCGTACTTAGAGTTACGTTGGTTGGATCGCAATGTGGAGCCCTACCATCGGGAGCAAAACCAGATTCGTGTCGGGGTAAAATATTTCTTCTGAACAGGATAATAAAAAAGCCGCTGAAATCAGCGGCTTTTTGTTGCCGGATGGCGGCTAACGCCTTATCCGGCCTACGAATCGGAGTTATCAGGCCGATTTTGTAAGCCCGTATTACTCTTCTTTCGCGCCGCGCATTGCACGACGACGATCGTTTTCCGTCAGGTGACGTTTACGAATACGGATAGAGGTTGGAGTCACTTCTACCAGTTCGTCGTCATCGATGAACTCCAGAGCCTGCTCCAGGGTCATCTTGATCGGCGGAACCAGAACCGTTGCTTCGTCAGTACCAGACGCACGCATGTTGGTCAGTTTCTTACCGGTCAGGCAGTTTACGGTCAGGTCGTTAGAACGGCTGTGAATACCGATGATCTGGCCTTCGTAAACTTCCGCGCCGTGACCCAGGAACAGCTTACCGCGATCCTGCAAACCGAACAGTGCGAACGCAACCGCTTTACCCTGACCGTTGGAGATCAGTACGCCGTTCTGACGCTGGCCCACTTCGCCCGGACGGATATCGTCGTAGTGGCTGAAGGTGGAGTACAGCAGACCCGTACCGGAGGTCATGGTCATGAACTCTGAACGGAAACCGATCAGACCTCGGCTTGGGATCACGTAGTCGAGACGTACGCGGCCTTTGCCATCTGGATTCATGTTTTTCAGGTCGCCTTTACGCTCGCCCAGCGCCTGCATCACAGAACCCTGGTGCTGCTCTTCGACGTCCAGCGTGACGTTTTCGTACGGCTCTTGTTTACGGCCGTCGATTTCGCGGAAGATAACTTTCGGACGGGAAACCGCCATCTCGAAACCTTCACGACGCATGTTTTCAATCAGAACGGACAGGTGCAGTTCACCACGACCGGATACACGGAACGCGTCCGCATCTTCGGTTTCTTCAACGCGCAGCGCAACGTTGTGTACCAGTTCTTTGTTCAGACGCTCAAGGATCTGACGAGAGGTCACGTATTTACCTTCTTTACCGCAGAACGGAGAGGTGTTTACGCAGAAGAACATAGAAACGGTCGGCTCATCAACAGACAGCGCTGGCAGCGCTTCAACATTCTGCGGATCGCAGATGGTGTCGGAGATGTTCAGCTCGCCCAGACCGGTGATTGCAATGATATCGCCCGCTTCCGCCAGGTCGCTATCAATACGTTCCAGACCCAGGTGAGTCAGCACTTTGCCCACTTTACCGTTACGGGTTTTGCCTTCGCTATCGATGATAGTGATCTGCTGGTTCGGCTTCACTTTACCGCGCTTGATACGACCAATGCCGATAACGCCAACATAGTTGTTGTAGTCCAGCTGAGAGATCTGCATCTGGAGCGGGCCGTCCAGGTCAACGTCCGGTGCCGGTACGTGGTCAACGATCGCCTGATACAGCGGGGTCATGTCTTCCGCCATATCTTCGTGATCCAGACCTGCGATACCGTTCAGCGCCGAAGCGTAGATGATCGGGAAGTCCAGCTGTTCGTCGGTCGCGTCGAGGTTAACGAACAGGTCGAATACCTGGTCTACAACCCAGTCAGGGCGCGCGCCAGGACGGTCAACTTTGTTGATAACAACAATCGGCTTCAGGCCATGAGCAAAGGCTTTTTTGGTCACGAAGCGCGTCTGCGGCATCGGGCCGTCAAATGCGTCAACCACCAGCAGCACGGAGTCTACCATGGACATTACACGTTCAACTTCACCACCGAAGTCGGCGTGTCCTGGGGTATCAACGATGTTGATACGGTAATCATTCCATTTGATAGCAGTGTTTTTAGCGAGGATGGTAATCCCACGCTCTTTCTCCAAATCGTTGGAGTCCATCACACGCTCTTGAGTTTCGGCACGCGCATCAAACGTACCGGATTGCTGTAGCAGCTTATCGACCAGGGTAGTTTTACCGTGGTCAACGTGCGCGATGATGGCGATGTTACGCAAATTTTCGATCACAACTTTGCCTCAGGCATTAGAAATAGCGCGTTATTGTACACGGATTAATCGCACTACAAAACAGGATCACAGAGATCCTCCGCAAACAAGTATTGCAGAGTTTCTTTGTGATCGCTTTCACGGAGCGTTAAAAGGGTCACTCACTGTCCATTGCACCAACATGGTGCTTAATGTTCGCATTAAAGCACTATATTGGTGCAACATATCCACTATGGTGCGGCCCTTTTGCACGATGGTGCGCATGATAACGCCTTTTAGGGGCAATTTAAAAGTTGGCACAGATTTCGCTTTGTATTTTTTACGGCGACACGGCCAATTTTTGCAGAATTGAAGACTTCGTTACCACGACGACAATGACCAATCCGGGAGAGTTAAGTATGTCCGCTGAACACGTTTTGACGATGCTGAATGAGCATGAAGTGAAGTTTGTTGATTTGCGCTTCACCGATACCAAAGGTAAAGAACAGCACGTCACGATTCCTGCTCATCAGGTGAATGCCGAATTCTTTGAAGAAGGCAAAATGTTTGACGGCTCCTCGATCGGTGGCTGGAAAGGTATCAACGAATCCGACATGGTTCTGATGCCGGACGCATCCACTGCGGTCATTGACCCGTTCTACGCTGATTCTACGCTGATTATTCGTTGCGACATCCTGGAGCCAGGCACCCTGCAAGGTTACGATCGCGACCCGCGTTCCATCGCCAAGCGCGCGGAAGAGTACCTGCGCTCTACCGGCATCGCAGACACCGTTCTGTTCGGGCCAGAGCCAGAGTTCTTCCTGTTTGACGATATCCGCTTCGGTTCTTCTATCTCCGGTTCCCACGTCGCTATCGACGATATCGAAGGCGCATGGAACTCCTCCACCCAGTACGAAGGTGGCAACAAAGGTCACCGTCCGGCAGTAAAAGGCGGTTACTTCCCGGTTCCGCCGGTAGACTCTTCTCAGGACATCCGTTCTGAAATGTGTTCCGTTATGGAGCAAATGGGTCTGGTTGTAGAAGCTCACCACCACGAAGTGGCAACCGCAGGTCAGAACGAAGTGGCAACCCGCTTCAACACCATGACCAAAAAAGCGGACGAAATTCAGATCTACAAATACGTTGTGCACAACGTCGCTCACCGTTTCGGTAAAACCGCGACCTTTATGCCAAAACCGATGTTCGGCGATAACGGTTCCGGTATGCACTGCCACATGTCCCTGTCCAAAAACGGGACTAACCTGTTCTCCGGCGACAAATATGCGGGTCTGTCTGAGCAGGCGCTGTACTACATCGGCGGCGTAATCAAACACGCAAAAGCGATCAACGCCCTGGCGAACCCGACCACTAACTCCTACAAACGTCTGGTTCCGGGTTATGAAGCACCGGTCATGCTGGCCTACTCCGCCCGTAACCGTTCTGCCTCTATCCGTATTCCGGTTGTTGCCTCTCCGAAAGCGCGTCGTATCGAAGTGCGCTTCCCGGACCCGGCTGCGAACCCGTACCTGTGCTTTGCCGCTCTGCTGATGGCGGGTCTTGACGGTATTAAGAACAAGATCCACCCAGGCGAAGCGATGGACAAAAACCTGTATGACCTGCCGCCGGAAGAAGCGAAAGAGATCCCACAGGTTGCAGGCTCTCTGGAAGAAGCGCTCAACGAGCTGGATATTGACCGTGAATTCCTGAAAGCAGGCGGCGTGTTCACTGATGAAGCGATCGACGCGTACATCGCCCTGCGCATTGAAGAAAATGACCGCGTGCGCATGACGCCGCACCCGGTAGAGTTTGAGCTGTACTACAGCGTTTAATCGTTGAGTTGCCGTGGAACTTTTAGCCTGTTCAGGCAGGTTTGAGATTGATGGCGAATGATAAGACGCCTGATGGCGCAAGCTTATCAGGCCTACCGGTAACATCACCTTGTAGGCCGGATAAGGCAAAGCCGCCATCCGGCACAACGTTTGCCACTCATCTGTAGCCCATCACACGATGGGCTTTTTTCTCCACCAACGTTCTGATCCCACGCGCTTTTTACACGTAAAAAGCTATAATGCACTAAATTGGTGCAAACTATTCCAGGAGACTGCTAAATGGCAACAGGCACGCAGCCCGATGCTGGGCAGATCCTCAATTCTTTAATCAACAGCATTTTACTGGTCGACGACGAGCTGGCGGTGCATTACGCCAACCCGGCCGCACAACAGCTGCTCGCCCAAAGCGCCCGCAAGCTGTTTGGTACGCCGCTGCCTGAGCTGTTGAGCTATTTTTCATTAAATATTGGGCTGATGCGCGAAAGCCTGGAAGCAGGTCAGGGATTTACGGACAACGAAGTCACGCTGGTGATCGACGGACGCTCCCATATTCTCTCGCTAACCGCCCAGCGCCTGCCGGATAACTTCATCCTGCTGGAAATGGCGCCGATGGATAACCAGCGTCGCCTGAGCCAGGAACAGCTTCAGCATGCCCAGCAAATCGCCGCCCGCGACCTGGTGCGCGGTCTGGCGCATGAGATCAAAAACCCGCTTGGTGGTTTACGCGGCGCGGCCCAACTGCTCAGTAAAGCCCTGCCTGACCCGGCGTTGCTGGAGTACACCAAAGTCATTATTGAGCAGGCCGACAGGCTGCGTAATCTGGTTGACCGACTGCTGGGGCCGCAACAGCCAGGTATGCACGTCACGGAGAGTATCCACAAAGTCGCAGAACGCGTCGTCGCACTGGTGTCGATGGAGCTGCCGGAGAACGTCACGCTGATTCGTGATTACGACCCCAGTCTGCCGGAACTGCCTCACGACCCGGACCAGATTGAACAGGTCCTGCTGAACATCGTGCGTAACGCTTTACAGGCGTTAGGGCCGGAAGGCGGTGAAATCATTCTGCGTACCCGTACCGCATTCCAGCTGACGCTGCATGGCGTGCGTTATCGCCTGGCGGCGCGCATCGACGTTGAGGACAACGGGCCGGGTATTCCGTCCCATTTACAGGACACGCTGTTTTACCCGATGGTCAGCGGCCGCGAAGGCGGCACCGGGCTGGGCTTATCCATTGCCCGTAATTTGATTGATCAGCATTCCGGCAAAATTGAATTTACCAGTTGGCCGGGTCATACCGAGTTCTCGGTTTACCTGCCTATCAGGAAATAAAGGTGACGTTTATGCAACGAGGGATAGTCTGGGTAGTCGATGACGATAGTTCCATCCGTTGGGTGCTTGAACGTGCGCTCGCCGGGGCGGGATTACATTGCACCACATTTGAAAACGGCAACGAAGTGCTGGACGCGCTGGCGAGTAAAACGCCGGATGTCCTGCTGTCGGATATCCGTATGCCGGGAATGGACGGACTGGCGCTGTTAAAACAGATCAAACAGCGTCACCCCATGCTTCCGGTCATCATAATGACGGCGCATTCCGATCTCGATGCCGCCGTCAGCGCTTATCAACAAGGCGCGTTTGATTATCTGCCAAAGCCTTTTGATATTGACGAAGCGGTCGCGCTGGTTGAACGCGCGATCAGCCATTATCAGGAGCAGCAACAGCCACGCAATGTCCAGATCAACGGCCCGACAACCGATATCATCGGCGAAGCGCCCGCGATGCAGGATGTCTTTCGCATTATTGGCCGCCTCTCACGCTCGTCTATCAGCGTGCTGATCAACGGCGAGTCCGGGACCGGTAAAGAGCTGGTCGCCCATGCGCTGCATCGCCATAGCCCACGCGTAAAAGCTCCCTTTATCGCCCTGAATATGGCGGCTATTCCGAAGGATTTGATCGAGTCCGAACTGTTTGGTCATGAAAAAGGGGCGTTCACCGGGGCGAATACCATTCGTCAGGGGCGCTTTGAGCAGGCCGACGGCGGCACGCTGTTTCTCGATGAGATCGGCGATATGCCGCTGGATGTGCAGACGCGTTTGCTACGCGTCTTAGCCGATGGGCAGTTTTACCGCGTTGGTGGCTATGCGCCGGTGAAGGTTGATGTGCGGATTATCGCCGCCACCCATCAGAACCTGGAATTACGCGTACAGGAAGGTAAGTTCCGTGAAGATCTGTTCCACCGCCTGAACGTGATTCGCGTACATTTACCGCCGCTGCGCGAGCGCCGGGAAGATATTCCACGCCTGGCGCGGCATTTCCTGCAAGTGGCTGCCCGCGAGCTGGGCGTCGAAGCCAAATTGCTCCACCCGGAAACCGAAGCGGCGCTGACGCGTCTGGCCTGGCCTGGCAACGTGCGTCAACTGGAGAATACCTGCCGTTGGTTAACGGTGATGGCCGCCGGACAGGAGGTTCTGATTCAGGACTTACCCGGCGAGCTGTTTGAAGCCACGGTGCCAGACAGCCAGTCGCACATACAGTCAGACAGTTGGGCCACATTGCTGGCACAGTGGGCGGATCGCGCGTTGCGTTCCGGTCATCAAAACCTGCTTTCTGAAGCGCAGCCTGAGCTGGAGCGTACGCTGTTAACCACCGCGCTGCGTCATACCCAGGGGCACAAACAGGAAGCGGCACGGCTGCTGGGATGGGGTCGTAACACCCTGACTCGCAAGCTAAAAGAGCTGGGTATGGAGTGACGATTCGTCGTTGTGTAAAGATTAATATTTAAGCGCAAATTGCCGTTATTTTGCGCTTTACTGTTCCGATGAGTTGAGTATGATCATGCCCGGCAAACAGGGGGAATCATCATGCTGGAATCATTAATCAATCTGGTATCGAGCGGAGCGGTCGACAGCCACACGCCACAAACTGCGGTTGCCGCAGTGCTGTGTGCAGCGCTGGTTGGGCTGTTTAGCTAAATGCGTGCCGGATGGCGCTACCGCTTATCCGATCTACGGTTGATGTTAACTTGTAGGCCCGGTAAGCGGTAGCGCCACCGGGCAACGCCACTAAATCACCCGTGAGAACTGCTGCATCCGCGCTTTCTGGCGCAGATAAGCATCAAAGCACATACAGATGTTACGGATCAACAGACGGCCTTTCGGCGTAACCTGAATCCCCTTATCATCCACATCCACCAGCCCATCTTTCGCCAGCGGCGCCAGCAGCGCTAAATCTTCCGCAAAGTACGCCGCGAAGTTGAGATCCCACTGCTGTTCAACCGCTGCGTAATCGAGACGGAAGTTGCAGATCAGCGACTTAATAATATCCCGACGAATGCAGTCATCGCGGGTCAGCACAATGCCGCGCCATAACGCATTCCCCAGCTCATCCACCTGCTGATAGTAGCGCTTCAGCTCTTTCTGGTTCTGCGCGTAGCTGTCGCCAATCATACTGATGGCGGAAACGCCCAGCCCCAGCAGATCCGTATCGCCCTGAGTGGTATAGCCCTGGAAGTTACGATGCAGAACGCCCTCACGCTGGGCAACGGCCAGCTCGTCATCCGGGCGGGCAAAGTGATCCATCCCGATGAACTGATAGCCCGTCTCCGTCAGCGACGAGATGGTCTCTTGCAGGATATCGAGTTTTTGCTGCGCGCTGGGCAGGTCGGCCTCTTTGATTTTGCGCTGAGCGGCGAATAACGTGGGCAAATGAGCGTAGTTAAAGACACTCAGGCGATCGGGGCTCAGCTCTGCCACGCGTCTGAGCGTAAAGGCGAAGCTTTCCGGCGTTTGCTTTGGCAGCCCGTAAATCAGATCGATATTCGTCGAGGTGAAGCCTATCTCGCGCGCATGATTGAGCAGCGAGAAGATAAACTCTTCATCCTGCTCGCGGTTAACCAGACGCTGAACGTCTTTATTGAAGTCCTGCACTCCCATACTCAGGCGGTTAAACCCTTGCGCGCGTAAATGATCGAGCACATCCAGCTCAATTTCACGGGGATCGACTTCGATCGAGATTTCGACGTCGTCGTTAAAATGAAAGTTTCCACGCAGAAGCGTCATTAACCGACTGATTTGCGCTTTATTCAGGTACGTTGGCGTTCCGCCGCCCCAGTGCAGTTGACTAACGCGACGTCCGGCAAACAGCGGCGCGCGATGAATAATTTCTTGTTCAAGCGCATCGAGATATTGGTCGGCCTTATGCTGCTGGCGGGTCACAATCTTGTTGCAACCGCAGAAGTAGCACAATTTATGGCAAAACGGGATATGAACGTACAGAGACAGCGGACGTTCAGGGTAACGCGCCACAGCGTGCTGAAATGCCTCTTCGCCGTAGTCTTCCGAAAACTCCAGCGCTGTGGGATACGAGGTATATCGTGGCCCGGAATAGTTATATTTCTGGATCAGGGCCAGATCCCAGTCTATCAACTGTTCAGACATGCTCACTCCTTCCGATGGCGTCGCTGGCGGGTACGGCGTACCGGCTTTACCCCACTACGGGTAATAAACCGGTTGCGCAGCCACTTCTGTCGCCGCGACAACCGCTGTAGTTTAACGAATAACCACACCAGATAACATACAACCGGAAGGGTTATAAGCAGGACGGGAAGGCCCACGGTGTAAACCCGTTAGTTGCCGCCCCGGAGCAGGCGCATCATATCTTCCTGCTTTTCGTCCTCTTCCTCTTCTTCGTCGTCATCATAAGAGAGGCCCAACTTCTGCATCAGCTCATCAATACGATCCAGTTTGGCATCTACCCAGGTTTGGTCTTCCGCACTCAGGGTTTCGCCTGCTTCCAGACGTTCCAGCAGCGCATCCAGGCGCTCATCCGTTTCCAGTAAATCCAACTCAGCCTGCGGTGAAAGCATAGGTTTCTCACTCTTCGGTTTGTGCTGTTTGGTGACTTTTTCAGTCACACCCAGGGGAATGGGGGTTTTACTGCCAATTCGTGGATCTTTCTGCTTGTTCTGGTTTTTACCGCCTGAAGCCGCGTTGTCACCTGTCGCACGGCTCCCCGCCGCATGACCACGGTGTTTTTTCTGACGCTTACGGTCGCGCGCTTCCTGATTCAGCTCTTCGCGTGTTTTACGACGCGCTTTTGCGGGACCTTTACCGCGTGGTGTAGAAGTTGATTTCATAGTGATTCGTCTTTGGCTGTTTTAGTCAGTATATACTCTAAATAATTCGAGTTGCAGGAAGTCAACGCACATGCAACCTGAAGTATGACGAGTTTCATTTGCCGCGGAATCTAGCAGAAACCCTATAAAGAAAAAAGGCGACAGAGTAATCTGTCGCCTTTTTTGCTGTCTAACAACCCTAACGGGCTCTACGATCCCTGTTGGCTACCAACACGCCCTGTTTTTCCCTTAGCCTGAAACATTCCGTGTTGTTTCCATTTCCTTTTACTAACGTCTCCGAACGTTTGTCTTCCTGACAAATCCTGCGTCTTCGCCTCCTGGCGCTCCTGACCCTCATCCTGAGTCGTAATCCTGACAGCTTCCTCGCTATGGATGCTACTTTACTCTTCTGGCATAAACGCACAAGTAATCGAAACGCGAATGTCCACTTTTCAGAATATTGCCTGAAACATAACATTATGATTTTATTATTTTATCTTAATTTTCGACCTGCGCTTACTCTGAAATTTCGCATAAGAACAATCGGCAATGTCTCACAAAGAGCATGGTTTTAGCTTACACACATCCCGCATGCTGAAAAATCCGTCTTTTGCCGCTGTTCAGGTATAATCGCTGCAAAGCTTTGACTGACGGAGACGACCGCTTTGACTAATTTGAATTATCAACAGACGCACTTTGTGATGAGTGCGCCTGATATTCGCCATTTACCTTCCGATACCGGAATCGAAGTGGCTTTTGCTGGCCGTTCCAATGCAGGCAAATCCAGCGCGCTGAACACGCTTACGAATCAGAAGAGTCTGGCGCGTACATCCAAAACACCGGGCCGTACTCAGCTCATCAACCTGTTTGAGGTGGTTGAAGGCAAACGTCTGGTTGACCTGCCCGGCTATGGCTATGCAGAAGTCCCGGAAGAGATGAAGCGTAAGTGGCAACGCGCGCTAGGCGAATATCTGGAAAAACGTCAGAGCCTGCAAGGCCTGGTGGTACTGATGGATATCCGTCACCCGTTAAAAGATCTCGACCAGCAGATGATCCAGTGGGCCGTAGAGAGCAACATTCAGGTTCTGGTTTTACTCACCAAAGCGGACAAACTGGCCAGTGGCGCACGTAAAGCGCAGCTGAATATGGTGCGTGAAGCGGTACTGGCCTTTAACGGCGATGTGCAGGTAGAAACGTTTTCTTCCCTGAAGAAGCAAGGCGTGGATAAATTACGTCAGAAACTGGATAGCTGGTTTAACGATCTGGCTCCCGTAGAAGAGACGCAGGACGGGGAATAACCCACCGATATGCCGGATGGCGCCGCTGCGCGTCTTATCCGGCCTACAGTTCTTTATTCTTGCTCTAAGGCGGCAACACAGCAAATCCTCAGGAGCTTACATAAGTAAGTGACTGGGGTGAGCGACAAATCTGTCTGGAACAGATTTGAACGCCGCGAAGCGGCGGCCCGTAAGGGATGAGCCGAGTAATTCGAAGCCAACGCGTATGCAGCTTGAAGTATGACGAGCAAAATAAAAAACGCCCCAGTCATTACTGACTGGGGCGGCTAAAATATTCAGCCAAATCCGATTACGTGAAGTAAAAGGTCTGAAAGATAGAACATCTTACCTCTGTACCCTACGCGAATAACTTTACTCTTTTTTGAGCAGCTCAGAAAGCACTTTTTGTAATTTTTTTTCATTCTTTACATAGGGAATTCTAATGATCATCACAAAACGTTCTATCTTATGTTGCTTAGTTACGAAAAAAGCGCGTTATTCAGTAAAGCCTTAGTGCGCCTGATCCCAGTTTTCGCCGCTACCCACTTCCACCAGCAACGGCACATCAATACGCGTGCAGTTTTCCATCAGTTGATGGATCTTTTTCGATACCACGTCGAGATCATCTTTATGCACTTCGAACACCAGTTCATCGTGTACCTGCATGATCATACGCACGCGCGGCTGTTCATCTTGCAGCCATTTATCGACGGCAATCATAGCGCGCTTGATGATGTCTGCTGCCGTTCCCTGCATCGGAGCGTTGATGGCGGCACGTTCCGCACCGGCACGACGCGCAGCATTGCTGGATTTAATATCCGGCAAGTAGAGACGACGCCCTTCCAGCGTTTCAACATAGCCTCGCTCTTTTGCCTGAGCGCGCGTGCGTTCCATATATTCCAGTACGCCAGGGTAGCGTTCGAAGTAGAGATCCATGTATTTCTGCGCCTCTTTGCGCGGAATATTGAGCTGACGCGCCAGACCGAATGCGCTCATGCCGTAGATCAGACCAAAGTTAATCGCTTTGGCGCTGCGGCGCTGTTCAGCCGTAACGCTCTCCAGCGGCAGTCCAAACACTTCAGCAGCCGTCGCCCGGTGGATATCTTTTCCTTCGGCAAAGGCGGTTAACAGACCTTTATCGCGGGAAAGGTGCGCCATAATACGCAGCTCAATCTGCGAGTAGTCCGCTGATGCGATGACATAATCTTGCGGAGCGATAAACGCCTGACGGATACGGCGTCCTTCCTCGTTACGTACCGGAATATTTTGCAGGTTAGGATCGGTAGACGATAAACGCCCCGTCGCGGTCACCGCCTGATGATAAGAGGTATGCACTCGCCCGGTTTTCGGGTTGATCATCAGCGGGAGTTTATCGGTGTAGGTTGATTTCAGCTTCGCCAGCCCGCGATATTCCAGAATCACCTTCGGCAGCGGATAGTCCAGCGCCAGCTCTTCCAGCACCTCTTCCGAGGTGGACGGCGCACCGCCCGGCGTTTTCTTCAGCGGCTTAATACCCTGTTTTTCAAACAGAATGGTTTGCAACTGTTTGGTAGAAGAGAGGTTAAATTCTTCTCCGGCGATCTCATGCGCCTTCTTCTCCAGCTCCGCCAGACGCAGCGTGATCTCCTCTGAATGCTTGTGCAGCACGGCAGGGTCGATTTTTACACCGTTACGCTCTACGCGGGAAAGCACCGGCACCAGCGGCATTTCGATATTCTCGAAGACATTCAGCGGCCCTTTGTACTGCTGTAGCTCTGGCCACATTTTCAAATGCAGCTGTAACGTAACATCCGCATCTTCTGCGGCATAACGTCCGGCCTCTTCCAGGGCAATCTGGTTAAAGGTCAGCTGATTTTTGCCTTTACCGGCAATCTCTTCAAAAGTGATGGTCTTATGCTTCAACCAGCGTTCGGACAGGCTGTCCATATCATGGCGACCAGCAACGCTGTTCAGGATGTAGGATTCGAGCATAGTGTCAAAAGCAATACCGCGCAGCTCAATGCCATAGTTTTGCAATACGCCGCGATCGTACTTCAGGTTTTGCCCAACCTTACGCGCCTTCTCATCTTCCAGCAGCGGCTTCAACAGCTCCAACGCTCGCTCGCGGGAAATCTGATCGGGTGCATCCAGGTAGTCATGCGCCACGGGAACATAGGCCGCCACGCCCGGTTCAATAGCAAAAGAGAGACCGACCAGATTCGCCGCATGGTTATCCAGGCTGTCCGTTTCGGTATCAAATGCAAAAACGGGCGCCTTTTTCAGCGTCTCAATCCAGCTTTCCAGCGTCGCTTCATCCAGGATAGTGACGTAGTTATCGTAAGAAAGCGCGGTCGCAGGCACGTCTGGCGTCTCATCAATAACAATGGTTTCCTGCGGTTTTGCTGCGGGCTTCGCACCTTTCGCCTGTAGCCATTTACCCGCTTCCACATCGGTGGTCCAGCGCTTAAATTCATATTTCTTAAACAGGCCAAGCAACTCTTCAGCCGCTGGTTGTTGTACTTCAAGCTGATCGCAGCTTAGCTCCAGTTCGACATCCGTTTTGATGGTAGCCAGTTGATAAGAGAGGTAAGCCACCTCTTTATTCTGCTCAAGCTTCCCGGCCATGGTTTTCGCGCCACGGAAGGTTAAGCCCGCAATTTTATCTGATTCGGCATACAGGGTATCCAGCCCGCCTAACCCCTGAAGGAGCGCCTGGGCGGTTTTTTCACCCACGCCCGGCACGCCAGGAATGTTATCGGAAGAGTCGCCCATCAGCGCCAGGAAATCGATGATCAATTCGGGTGGAACACCGTACTTGTTCACGACTTCATCCGGGCCCAGAATCGTATTGGTCATGGTGTTAATCAGCGTGATATTTGGCGTCACCAGCTGGGCCATATCTTTGTCACCGGTGCTGATCAGCACCGGACGGCCCACCTTCTCGGCTTCACGCGCCAGCGTACCGATAACGTCGTCCGCTTCCACACCCGAAACGGCCAGCAGCGGCAGGCCCATCGCTTTTACCATCGCATGCAGCGGTTCAATCTGCGCACGCAGGTCATCAGGCATCGGCGGGCGATGCGATTTGTAATGTTCAAATAACTCATCACGGAAGGTTTTACCCTTGGCATCAAATACCACTGCGGCATGCGTCGGCTGATACTGCATAATCAGGCTGCGCAGCATGTTGAGAACACCGTACATCGCCCCTGTAGGCTCCCCTGCGCTGTTCGTCAGAGGAGGAAAGGCGTGATACGCGCGATAGAGATAAGATGAGCCATCTACAAGGATAAGTGGGTTTTCTGGGATCTGAACCATAATGTCCGTGCCTGTTTATCAGATTATGGGTAAAGGATGCCACAGACAGGATGAAAACATGAGTTTTTCGCCGCATTTGTCGAAAAAGTTTTGTAGATCTTCTGGATCGCTCGCAAAGCGAGCTGTGGATAACTTTGTGCATAAATTATTACATTTCATTTAATTTCATCCTGATGATTTAATTTTCATTAAACTTACTCATGTTTTTCAATATGTTAATTAAATCACCAGAACTTTATCCCATTATTCAGCGTTATCTCAGTGTGTGGATAGATATCAATATTTTTTCTGTTTCGCTAAGACCCGTCATTTGATGCGTTTTCTGATAAAATCAGCCCCTTGCGTCTCTTTCGCGCACTATTTATGGCTAACCTGTTGAATAATTTAATTATGACAAGAATACTCGCTGCGATAACGCTGTTGCTGAGTATCGTATTGACCATTTTGGTCACTATTTTTTGTTCTGTGCCGATCATCCTTGCCGGGATCGTGAAGCTCCTTTTGCCCATTCCTGTCGTCTGGCGCAAGGTATCCGTTTTTTGTAATTTCATGATGTACTGCTGGTGTGAAGGGTTGGCGCTGCTGCTGCATCTCAATCCGTGGCTTAAATGGGACGTGGAAGGGCTGGAAGGCCTGAACAAGAAAAACTGGTATCTGCTTATTTGTAACCATCACAGCTGGGCCGATATCGTGGTGCTTTGCGTTCTGTTCCGTAAGCACATTCCAATGAACAAATACTTTCTTAAGCAGCAGTTAGCCTGGGTGCCGTTTATCGGCCTGGCCTGCTGGGCGCTGGATATGCCGTTTATGAAACGCTACTCGCGCGCTTATTTGCTCCGTCATCCCGAACAACGCGGTAAAGATGTAGAAACAACCCGCCGTTCTTGCGAGAAATTTCGCGCGCATCCCACAACGATCGTAAATTTTGTCGAAGGTTCGCGTTTTACCGAAGAGAAACGTCGGCAAACTCGCTCGCCATATAAAAACCTTCTCCCACCAAAAGCGGCGGGGATCGCGATGGCGCTAAACGTCTTAGGGTCTCAGTTCGATAAGTTGCTCAACGTTACCCTCTGCTACCCGGAAAACGATCGGAAACCATTCTACGATATGTTGAGCGGTAAACTGACGCGCATCGTGGTACGTATCGATCTGGAGCCGATTAAAGAAGAGCTACACGGTGACTATGTGAATGACAAAGGATTCAAACGCCGTTTCCAGCTTTGGTTGAATGCACTCTGGAATGAAAAAGACGAACAGATAGAAAAGATTAAAGCGGAAAACAAAAACGCCGGTCAATGACCGGCGATTTTTTTATTTCTTTTCAACCAGATGTTTCACGGTATCGGCGTACTGTTGTACGAAGATATCCATGCTGCTGGTATCCATCCCTTGCGGGTTAACCTGATATTTGCCGTTTACAAACATCGCCGGTACACCCTGAAGCTGGAGATCAGCGGCCGCTTTTTCTTGCTGCGCAACCAGTGATTTCACCACGAAGCTGTTCCATGCCGCATCGTAGTCTTCACCTTTCACACCCGCATCAACGAATACTTTGCGAATATCGGCAGCAGACTGAACGGTCTGGTTTTTCTGTACTGCTTCAAACATCGGCGCAGTGATTTTATCTTCTACGCCCAGTGCCATCGCCACAGCCCATGCCTGCGTCAGGTCCTTACCCAATGGGCCCAGGAACTCAACGTGGTATTTGGTCATTTTGGTGCCTTCAGGCAGCTTTTTCTTCACGTTATCAGAAACGTGCAGCACTTCTTCAAACTGATAGCAGTGCGGGCAGTAGAAGGAGAAAAACTCCAGAACCTGAGGCTCGCCAGCAACGGGCTTATCCAGTGTGATGTATTGCTTACCATCACTGAACTGCGCTGCCGATGCGCTAAAAGCTAAAATCATACCAGCCAGCGCCAGCCAAATCTTTTTCATGATCAACTCTCTCCTGATGTGTCCGTTTAATACATTGGCGTTAATTGTAAAGGGGGTTCTTGCAGTACTTTTGCCTGCTCAAGAAATGTCGCAGTCTGCCGTTGCCAGTAATCTTCCCCGGTTAACCACGGGAAATTTTTAGGAAACGCAGGATCAGCCCAGCGACGCATCAGCCAGGCAAGATAATAAACCAAACGCATCGCGCGTAAAGGCTCAATAAGTTCTATTTCAGCAATATCAAACTCGCTAACTTCTTCATAAGCCTCGATAATCGTTTCAAGCTGCATCCGCTGCTCGGCTTTATCGCCATTCAGCAGCATCCACAGATCCTGAACGGCAGGGCCATTGCGGGCATCATCTAAATCGACAAACAGCGGGCCATCGCGCCAGAGGATATTTCCGGCATGGCAATCCCCGTGTAAACGCAGCGTCTCAAAACGGGTATGCCAACGTTCGGTAACGGCAGCAATAAGAGTGTCCGTCGCGTTCAGGAAAGCCGCTTTTTGCCCCGAGGGAATCAGTGATGCGTCTTCGAAAAGTTTACGAGGTTCAATGAGATACTCTTCCAGGCCCATTGTCGGCCGGAAGGCAAAAGAATGTTTACGCCCGGTCTGATGCAGGCGACCCAGATAGCGCCCTACCGCTTCCATCTGATCGATATTATCCGCTTCGAACTGTCGCCCACCGATGCTTGGGAAAATCGCGTAGTGGAATCCCTGGTGGTTCAGTAGCGTCTGGCCATTGAGGACAAGCGGCGCCGCGACCGGCACCTCATCTTTTACCAGTTCCAGTGCAAACTGATGCTCTTCCCGTATTTGATCGGCAGACCAACGCTCAGGGCGATAAAACTTAACGACAAAGCGTCGACGGTCTTCGTCCTGAAACTGATAGACGCGGTTTTCATAGCTGTTGAGCGGGGTAAGACCGGAATCCACCCGGATTCCCTGTTCAAACAGCGCATCCATGATGGTATCCGGGTGTAATGTCTGGAAAGTAAAAGCGTTGTCGTTCATCCCATCATCCGGAAAATACTACGAATGATTCAGGATATCATTTTGTGGCGATTTCGGTGGCGCCGCTTACAAGGTTTTACTCTTTAATCACGCCGCGTGCGCGTAATAGCGCTGTTTTGAAATCTTCTTCATAATCTTTCTGAATGCCAGGAATCACCGCATCTTTTGCGGAGTCACGCATTTTCAGGTGATAGATCAGAATGTCGTCGGTTAAATCCGCCAGTTCGCCGTCAAAACCTGACTCTTTCGCCAGTTTCTGTAAAAATTGCAGCAGATTAAGATCGGGCTCTTTCTGCCAGGCTGGTTGCAGGAGTTCAATGACTTCATTCAGGCGTTTACATTTCATGGCTGTGCTCCTTAATTTGATGTAGATACGTTAGCAGGGTCAATCCCACAATAAAAGAGGCGATATCAGTGAATCTGGAGAGTGCAATAACGGGGGTTGTGCTGGCAGGCGGTAAAGCCAGGCGAATGGGGGGGGCTGATAAGGGTCTGCTTGAGCTGGATGGCAAACCACTCTGGAAGCATGTTGCTGATACGCTGGCGTCTCAGCTTGAAACCGTCGTGATTAACGCGAATCGCCATCAGGATATTTATCAACAAAGCGGCCTGAAAGTGATCCCCGATTCACTGGCCGATTTTCCGGGGCCTCTGGCGGGTATATTGTCTGTTTTACAGCAAGAGAAGGGAGACTGGTTTCTGTTCTGCCCTTGCGACACGCCTTACATTCCCCGCGATCTGGTTGCGCGTTTAAAAGCTCAGCGCAATAACGCGCCTGTCGTATGGGTTCACGACGGCGAGCGGGACCACCCGACAATTGCACTGGTTAATCGCTCCGTAGCACCTTTCTTACAGGAATATCTCCGGTCAGGTGAACGGCGGGTCATGGTCTTTATGCGCCAGGCCGGTGGTCATGCTGTTGATTTCAGTGATTTTAAGCAGGCATTTGTGAATGTGAATACGCCGGAAGAACTCGCCAGATGGCAGGAGAAATCATGATCCCACTACTCGGCATAGCCGCATGGAGCGGCACCGGTAAGACTACGCTGCTCAAGAAATTGATTCCAGCGTTATGCGCCAGAGGGGCTCGCCCAGGATTAATTAAGCATACCCATCACAATATGGACGTAGATAAGCCCGGCAAAGACAGTTACGAGTTACGCAAGGCAGGCGCAGCACAAACGCTTGTCGCCAGTCAGCAACGTTGGGCGCTGATGACAGAAACACCGGAAGAACCTGAGCTGGATTTAACGTATCTGGTGAGTCGAATGGATGCTTCCAAGCTGGATATAGTGCTTGTTGAAGGTTTTAAACACGAAGCGGTGGCGAAGATCTTATTATTCCGACAGGGGTGTGGGCATGAAGTGGATGAACTGACCATTGATGAGCATGTGATCGCCGTCGCCAGCGACATTCCGCTTTCCCTGGATGTCCCGCTATTAAATATCAATGATATACCACAGATCGCTACATTTGTTTTGCGTTGGCTGGGACGATAGTACGTGGGCGGCACAGGTTTGCCGGATAAGGTGTTCACACCGCCATCCGGCTGCACCCGGGCGCATGAACGCAAAAAGGCCATCCCTCAGGATGGCCTCTTCACTTAATTAATGCCTGGCAGTTCCCTACTCTCGCATGGG
>NZ_JAOWFU010000038.1:94947-334800 GCF_030333525.1 Citrobacter sp. CK188 | reverse complement strand
GTCCGGCCACTTTCAACCGCTTTACCGAGCGGCGTATTGGGAAGCAAATTCAGCGCATACAGATCGATCCCATCCAGCCCGATATCGCGGGCTATCGCCAGATCTTCACCCCACAGGGCGGCATCCTGACCGGGCAGGCCGAACAGCAGATCGCACACCACGGCGGCGCGATCCCGCCGCACCAGGCCGTTCATAAAGGCGATGGCGGTTGGGCCGTCCGAGGTGCGCGCCATTTTCTTGCGGATCTTGCTATTGAAAGACTGAATGCCGATAGAAAACCGATTGGCGCCCGCATCAAGACAGGCATCAACGCGGGCATCATCAAAGTTGAGTACCCGACCTTCGATAGTGATTTCGCAATCCGGCGCCAGCGGCAGTTTTTCACGCAGCGTGGTGATGATCCTGGCCAGATCCCTGGCCGACAGCGCAGACGGCGTTCCACCGCCGAAATACACCGCATGAATGGGTGCTGACTGGTGCAGCGTGCTGTCGGCTTCCATCTCTATTTCACGTAGCAGAGCGTCGGTATAGCGTGCGCAGTGATCCTCTTCAAAGCGGTTCTGATAAAAACCGCAGAAAGTACAGTGGGTTGCGCAAAAAGGGATATGTAAATACACCAGTCTTTTGCGCGGTGGAACGGTCTGGCTGATGACGTTCTGCCAGGTTTGCGACAATTGCTCTTTTGCAACAGGAATCGCACCACGCCACGGCATTGTGGCCCGACGATCCTTAAAGGGCTGGTTCCCCTCCAGCGCAAAATGTGGAGTGAGATCCAGCGTGTGTTGAGTATTCATAATTGTAATGCCAAATCCATTTAATGAGGCCAGAGTTGCTGGTGCAGAGTTTCAACGGCGTCAGCGACGCGGGGACCCATCCCCAGAATCAACGCCTGATCAATGGCGACGATCCGCTGATTTTTCCAGGCGGAGGTATGGGTGATACCGGCAATGGCGCGCAGGCGATTGATGTCGCCCTCGACCATCTGTGATGTCACAACAATCACCTGCGGATTTGCCGCAATCAGCGATTCCGCGCTGTAACTTTTATATTGCGCATGCTGGGCGACATTCTGCGCGCCAGCGAGGGTCAGAATCGCGTCAGCGACGCTGCCCTTACCGGCGATCTGCGGGGCGCTGCCCCCCGCAGAAAGAATAAACATCGCCTTAACCGGCGCGCCTTTCGCCTTCACGCTGTCCTGCACACGATCCAGCCGCTGGCGAATGTGGTTAACCAGCGCGTCGCCCTGCTCAGGAACCTGGAGTGTGTTCGCCAGGGCATGAATATTGGCGTACATCTGGTCAACGGTGGCCGGAACGCGCGGCAGGGTGACAACGTTGACTTTTTGGGTGCGCAACTGCTCCAACACAATATGCGGGCCCGCGTCCTGCCAGGTGATAAAGCTGTCCGGGCGCAGCGATAAAATGCCTTCACTGTTCAGTTGCTTCCAGTAGCCAATATGCGGCAGTGCAGCGGTTTCGGGGGGATAAGAGGTGGTTTCATCCACCCCGACAACGCGATCGCCGATGCCCATCGCAAAAATAAGCTCGCTGAGAGAACCGCCCGCCACCACCAGTCGTTCGGCCGCCTGCACGCTGAAGGCGCTAACCAGCGCCAGTAAGCCAATGACAAGTCTCTTCATCGTCAGAAATTCCACGCAAAACCAATCGCTGCGTTAAAGCCCGCCGCTGGAATGGATTCATGAGCGGTCTGGTAACGTTTATCGGTCAGGTTGTTCAGCGCCAGATTGACCTGATACTGATCCTGCGGACCAAACTCAGTATTAAAGGCGAGGTTAAGCGTCGCCCAGCCCGGGTAGCGAATTTCAGTCTCTCCCGTGTTGTCTTTGGCGCTGGATGCCGCACGGATGAAGAGATCGGAAGTGATATTCGCGGCATTGAGCAGCAGCGTGTGTTTCAGACCTGCGCGGCCTGTCAGCATCGGTTCGCCGGTATCCCAGGTTTTCTGCACGTCGCCTTCATACTGACGACGAATCAGGTTGCCGCTCAGATAAGGCGATACGGCCCAGGCGTTGTATTCCGCCGTCAGCTCCATCCCCCAGGTTTTGGCGCGGTCGATGTTGTCGTAGTAGTAGGATGAGGTGCTGCTGCCATTACAAATCGCTTGCCCTGAACAGGCGAGACTGGCGATATAGTCTTTGGCTTCGGAGTAGTAAATCGCCCCGTCAATCAGCCACATATTGCCTTTGTAACGCGCACCCAGTTCATAGTTATTGGAGTGCTCAGCCTTCAGGTCAGGATTGCCATAGGTGATTCTGCCGCCCGCAGACGTTTGCATAAACAACTGAACCAGCGTCGGGAAGACATATCCCTGAGCATAGGCTGCGCGTAGCTCAAGATTATCAAAACCGGAGTAACGCAGGCTGGTTGAGGTGACTAACTCATCGTCATGCGCTGACTTTCCACCGGATGACTGCCAGGTTGTGCCGCTCAGACTGTCGCTACGGTTCAGTTTAGAAGAGAGCCAGTACTGACGTGCGCCGACGGTCCAGGTCCAGTCATCGGCAAAACGCCAGTCGTTTTGCGCAAATATTGAGGCGTTACCTTGTTCAGCCTCAATATGTGACAGGGTATTGGTCTGGATATCGAAGACGCCGGTTGCCGCTGTCTGACGCGTGCTGCTATTGGTGTCCTGCTTCACTTTGTCGTGCTGATACTGCGTCCCGATAACCAGCTCGTTGTTCGCTGGCAGTGAGAAGTTGCTCTGTAACGTCACACCCTGCGTGTACTGTTTATCATTGGTGTTGGTCTGATTGCTGACTGTCAGCGCCTGAATCATCGGGCTTGGGATGACCTGGGTGGTTTTTACCCGATTCTCAAATTTACGCTCAATGGTCTGGCTGTAAGCGTCGAGGTGGATTTTTTTCAGGTAATCGCCATCGGCATCATAGTCATAGAAAACGCCGACCTTTTCGCGTTCCAGTTTCGGAATACGGACGCTGAATTCGTCATACTGGTTATCCGCATCGCTAATCCAGGTTTGGGTAGACGTTTTGTAGCGATCGAGTGATAGTCCAAATTTATGGCGATCGAGATTGTAGCCAAGCCAGACGCCCTGGCTGTTGTTGCGGAAATTGGTGTTGGGCAATCTGCCGTCAGGCGTGTCGCGGTTGCCCTGATCGGAATAACTGCCGTTAATGCGGTAGTCGAAGTTGCCGATGCTGCCCCAGGCGGCGGCCGACTCCTCCCAGCCTGCGGTCGCGGAGTTGTAAACGGCTTTGACGCTTCCGCCAAGCGGCTTATCGCCGCCTTTTTTCGTAATAAAGTTCACCACGCCGCCAATGGCCTGCGAGCCATAGAGCACCGAGTAGGGGCCTTTAACGATTTCAATACGCTCAAGCGACGATTCATCAATGAGCAAGCCGGCGCCGTAGTTTTGCCCGGCGCGCTGATAGCTGACGACCTGGCCGTCAATCAAAATTAATACGCGTGAAGAGGCTTCGCCGCGAATGCGGATCTGTTTGCGTCCTGCCAGAGAGTTATCAGTAACCTCAACGCCGGGGATGTCCTGTAGGTCGTCCGCAATCGACACGCTGGTGGAATTCTGTATGGCCTGGCGGTCGATAACCTGAATCGTGGCCGGGCTTTCCCAAAGGCTACTTTCTGAGCGGTTAGCGGTGACGATTAACGTGTCGTCATCCGATACTTTATGATGTTGTGCTGTAGTTGTCGTAGCT
Organism: Citrobacter sp. CK188; assembly: GCF_030333525.1. NCBI lineage: Bacteria > Pseudomonadati > Pseudomonadota > Gammaproteobacteria > Enterobacterales > Enterobacteriaceae > Citrobacter > Citrobacter sp. CK188. Next base: position 331,106 of record NZ_JAOWFU010000038.1, on the reverse strand, counting down.
GCTGAAACAGCACCTGAAACGCATAATGTCAGGGCCGAAAGAATAAATGGCCGTTGGCTAATCCGTGGCAACATGTGAGAACCTTTATGAGTATGTAAATGATCATCATTATCATTCGCGTTTATATAGAAGATGTATCCACAAGTTCAAGGTTGAAAGGTGTATAATTAATGCACCTTTGATCTGTATCAATATGTTGCAAGCAAGACAACCATAAGTGTGAGCGAGATCGCACATAACAGTAGGATTGCTAAGGATTTATTGCACAGGCGCCAGGGGCATTCCACCCCGTGATAGCATGGGGGCGATGTGGGTTATAATGAGCTTCGGCATCAACATGCTCTGCGGGGGGGGAGATGTGAATATTAGCGATGTTGCGAAAAAAACAGGCTTAACCAGCAAGGCTATTCGATTTTATGAAGAGAAAGGGCTGGTGACGCCGCCGCTGCGCAGTGAAAACGGATACCGCACTTACAGCCAGCAGCATTTAAACGAGTTAACGCTGTTGCGTCAGGCGCGTCAGGTCGGTTTTAACCTGGAAGAGTGCGGTGAACTGGTGAATTTGTTTAACGATCCGGGGCGCCATAGCGCAGATGTGAAAAAACGTACGCTGGAAAAGGTCGCTGAGATTGAACGCCACATCAGCGAATTGCAGGCTATGCGCACGCAATTACTGACCCTGGCGGAGTCATGCCCGGGTAATGACAGCGCCGATTGCCCGATCATTGATAATCTTTCTGGCTGCTGTCATCACAAAGGTAAAGCCCGCCGTTGATCACACGGCCTTAATGCGCAACGTTATCCCTTCGATGGCAATCACCTCCACCTGCGTTCCGGCGCTCAGATCCGCGTCGGCGCTGACGGGCCAGGAGCTGTCGCCGACGCGCATGTGGCCGCGTCCGTTGACCAGCGCGGTTTCCAGAATAAAGCGGTGGCCTACCAGCTGTTTCCCGCGTTGATTGAGGTGACTGTCAGCCGGTTTTTGCTCACGCACGCGCCGTGCCAGCCACTTCCACCACAGCCAGGCCGCCAGCAGCGTCAATACGGCGAACATAACGCCTTGCCACTCCCAGCCGAGCGGCACCAGCCAGACCACCAGGCCAGTAATCACGGCGGCGACACCGCTCCACAGCAGGTAGCCGTTCCCTCCCAGCATCTCGGCGGCCAGCAGTAGCCCACCAAGACTCAGCCAGAAAATATGCGGGTGAACCAGAATCATCGCTATCATGATTTGTTCCGTTCGCTGGTGCTGTCCTTGATAAGTTCGGTGATCCCGGCAATGGAGCCCATCAGACTGCTGGCGTCCAGCGGCATCATGACAACCTTACTGTTGCCCGACGAACCAATCTGCTGCAACGCTTCGGTGTATTTCTGCGCCACGAAGTAGTTCACCGCCTGAATATCCCCGGCGGCGATCGCTTCAGAGACCATCTGGGTGGCGCGGGCTTCCGCTTCGGCGGAACGTTCACGCGCTTCAGCCTGTAAGAAGGCAGACTGGCGTTCGCCTTCCGCTTTCAGGATCTGCGACTGTTTTTCACCCTCAGCTTTCAGAATTTCAGCCTGGCGCACCCCTTCCGCTTCCAGAATGTAGGCGCGTTTGGTACGTTCTGCTTTCATCTGGGCGTTCATGGATGAAATCAATTCCGCCGGTGGACGAACATCGCGGATCTCAATACGCGTAACCTTGACGCCCCAGGGATTGGTGGCCTCATCGACAATGTGCAGCAGGCGCGTGTTGATGCTGTCGCGCTGGGAAAGCATTTCATCCAGCTCCATTGACCCCAGTACGGTACGGATGTTGGTCATGGTGAGGTTGATAATGGCCAGCTCAAGATTGCTGACTTCATAGGCCGCGCGCGGAGCGTCGATAACCTGAATAAAGCACACTGCGTCAATGGTGACGTTGGCGTTATCTTTTGAGATAACCTCCTGCGACGGGATATCGAGTACCTGTTCCATCATATTGATCTTGCGACCAATTCTGTCCATAAACGGCACCACCAGGCTCAGGCCTGGTTGCAGGGTTTTGGTGTAACGGCCAAAACGCTCCACGGTCCACTGGTATCCCTGTGGGACAATTTTGACGCCTGCGCCGACTATCACCAACGCCACGAAAATGAGAATAGGGATAAAAATAAGCATTGATAAACCTCCTGTCGTGCTGTCCATGTAAAAAAACGGTCTTTGCGGTCTGTTTAATCAAATTATACCCGATTAATCAAAGTGAGTTCCCCTCTTATAAATTACAGGGATACACTGTTTACTTTAAAGATGTGAAAAATGGATGTGAGATGAAAGAGAGCAGCCCTTTGCTCCAGCTAAGAAAGGTGGGATACCAGGCTGGCGCCACGAAAATTCTCAATAACATCAGTTTCATGCTGAATGCCGGGGAATTTAAACTGATTACCGGCCCATCCGGGTGCGGTAAAAGCACATTGCTAAAGATTGTGGCGTCATTAATCAGCCCGGATACGGGGGATATCCTGTTCGAAGGCGAAGAGATTGCCACGCTTAAGCCCGAAACTTACCGCCAGCAGGTCTCTTATTGTGCCCAGACGCCAGTGCTGTTTGGCGATACGGTGTATGACAACCTGATTTTCCCCTGGCAGATCCGCAACAAAACGCCGGAACCGAAGGCTTTTCTCGCCGATCTGGCGCAGTTTGAGCTACCGGAAACCATTTTACAGAAAAACATTACGGCGCTTTCCGGCGGGGAAAAACAACGTATCTCATTGATCCGTAATTTACAGTTTATGCCGCAGGTTCTGCTGCTGGATGAGATCACCAGTGCGCTGGATGAGCGCAATAAAGAGAATGTGAATGACATTATTCATCGCTATGTTCGCGATAAAAATATTGCCGTGCTGTGGGTAACTCACGATAAAGATGAAATTAATCATGCGGATAATGTGATTACGCTTCAGCCTCATGCCGGAGAAATGCAGGAAGCTACCTATGAACGAGCATAATATAACGAATGAGTCGCTGGCGTTATCGATGATGCTGGTGGTTGTGGCTATTCTGATTAGCCACAAAGAGAAACTGGCGCTGGAAAAAGATATTCTCTGGAGCGTTGCCCGTGCGGTAATCCAGCTTGTTATCGTCGGCTATGTTCTGAAATACATTTTTGGCGTCAATCACGCCATCCTGACATTATTGATGGTGCTGTTTATCTGTTTTAACGCGGCGTATAACGCGCAAAAACGCAGTAAATATATTGATAAAGCGTTTACCTCGTCGTTTATTGCGATTACGACCGGAGCGGGGCTGACGCTGGCGGTACTGGTATTGTCAGGATCTATCGAGTTTACGCCGATGCAGGTGATCCCGATTTCCGGCATGATTGCGGGTAACGCGATGGTGGCGGTAGGGCTGTGCTACAACAATCTGGGCCAGCGATTCAGCAGCGAGCAGCAGCAAATTCAGGAGAAGCTCAGTCTGGGCGCAACGCCGAAAACGGCGTCTGCGGGGCTTATTCGCGACAGTATTCGCGCGTCGCTGATCCCGACCATTGATTCGGCAAAAACGGTTGGGCTGGTGAGCTTACCGGGGATGATGTCCGGGTTGATTTTTGCCGGTATCGATCCGGTAAAAGCGATTAAGTATCAGATAATGGTGACTTTTATGCTGCTATCCACAGCAAGCCTGTCGACCATTATCGCCTGCTATTTAACCTACCGGAAATTCTATAATTCGCGCCACCAACTGGTGGTGACGCATTTAAAGAAGATGTGATGCCGGAGGGATCGGTATTTTTAGCGTTTGTAGGCCCGATAAGCGTAGCGCCATCGGGCAAAATGTAGCGGATTAGTACAACAGCGCGTACAGCTGGCGGCGGAATTTCGACGCCAGCGCATCGCCGGTGCCTAACGCGGCGAGGATCTCCTGGAACGTTTTCCGTGCCTGACCGTCTGCGGCGGCGAGATCTTTCTTCAAATGGCTGAACAATAACTCCAGCGCCTCTTCGTTACGCCCGACCTGATGCAGTTGCAGCGCCAGTTGCGCCGCCAGCGCTGCATCTTCTGGATTGTCCGCAACCTGCTGTTGCAGTTGCTGGATTTCCGGGGTGTCGGCCGCCTGTTTCAGTAAATCAATCTGCGCGACCAGGCCCTGATAGCGGGTGTCCTGATCCTGTAACGGAATGGTTTTCAGCACGGCTTCGGCGTCTTCCGTACGGTTGAGGGCAATCTGGGTTTCCGCCAGCAGCAGGCCGATCTCGCCGTTCTGATGAGAGAGCTGCCAGGCGTCTTTCAGCAGCGGCAGCGCTTCAATGTAGTTGCCCTCCAGCATCAGTTGCATCGCCTGCTGCGCTTTCAGCTCTTCTTCACGCGGCAGCACTTTGTCGAGCAGCGCGCGAATCGCTTCTTCCGGCTGCGGCCCCTGGAAGCCGTCGACCGGCTGACCGTTCTGGAACAGATACACGGTAGGAATAGCGCGCAAGCCAAACTGGGAGGCGATCATCTGCTCGGCGTCGCAGTCGAGCTTCGCGAGGATAAACTGGCCATTGTACTGTGCGGCAAGGCTTTCCAGCACTGGTGTCAGTTGCAGGCAATGCTGGCTGCGTTCAGACCAAAAATAGAACAGAACCGGGGTGGTCATCGACTGTTCGAGGGTCTGTTGCAGGTTAGATTCGTTAATATTGACAATATTTTGTACGGACATGGAGTCACTCTCTTTATGTCTGGTTCTCTTTTACATGGGGGCTGACGCGCGCGCTTCAACTTAACCCTGCAAAATTTTGTCCATTGCGCGTCCCGGCAGCACGCGCTTCAGCAGCGTGACCGCCCACGTCACCATCGTAACCGGGTAGCGTAATTTCGGTTTGTCGCTCTCAAAAGCATGGCGGACTTTAGCGACAACGGCTTCTGGCCCGAGCGTAAAACGCGCGGCAATCCCCGGATTTTCTACCGGTTTGTCGCTCTGGGTCTGGCTGACGTTATCGGTAAACCGGGTACGAATCGGGCCGGGTTCGATCAGGCTGACCTTAATACCCGTGTGACGCAACTCCATGCGTAGCGCATCGGACCAGGCTTCCAGCGCATATTTGCTGGCGGCATAGGCGCCGCGCCCTGGTGTGGAGATCAGCCCCATCACGGATGAGGTCATCACAATGCGCCCTTCGCCGTACGGCAGCATAGCAGGGAGCAGGCGCATAGTGAGCTGGTGCGCGCCAAAGAAATTGGCGGAAAACTGCTGCTCCATCTGCGCGCGGCTGATAGTGGTAAGCGGGCCATACACGCCGTATCCGGCATTGTTAAAGATCCCATATAAACGATTATCGGTCAGGGCGATCACGTCGTCTGCGGCGCGATCCACGCTTTCCGGCGAGTCGAGGTCGATCAGCACGCCGGTGAATCCCATGCTGTTCATCCGCGTGACGTCATCGGGTTTACGGCAACCTGCCAGAATTTGAAAACCCTGACGTTTCAGTTCAAGAGCGCTTTCCAGACCGATTCCGCTGGAACATCCTGTAATTAAGACCGATTTTTGCATAACTTTACCTGTCAGGATCTCCGTTGATTTACGAGTCGTGGTTAACTAATGGGGTTAGTTGTTGCGCCATCCAGTCGGCAATAAACGGCTGGGCGTCGCGATTAGGATGAATACCGTCGTCCTGCATCCATTGTGGTTTCAGATAAACCTCTTCCATAAAAAAGGGCAGAAGCGGAATATCAAACTCTTTGGCAAGCCGTGGGTAGATGGCGCTAAAGGTTTCATTATAACGGCGACCATAGTTTGCGGGCAGACGAATTTGCATGAGCAACGGCTCGGCGTTTGCGGCCTTCACATCCAGCAGGATTTTACGCAGGGTTTGCTCGGTTTGCTGAGGTTGAAAACCGCGCAGGCCGTCATTGCCGCCAAGCTCGACCAGAACCCAGCGGGGCTGATGCTGCTTCAGCAGCGCAGGCAGACGCGCCTGGCCTTGCTGCGAGGTGTCGCCGCTAATGCTGGCATTGATGACCGGCGTTTTGTCCTGCCATTTGTCGTTAAGCAGCGCAGGCCAGGCCGCGCTGGCGGACATGCGGTATCCGGCGCTCAGGCTGTCACCCAGAATTAATAACGTGTCCGCTGCGGCGGCGCGGAACGTTAACAGGACCAGAAACAGGAAGGGCAAATGCCAGCGGAAAACATTGTTGAAGTTCATCGTCTTAAGAAGTCCGTCGGTCAGGGTGAGCATGAGCTTTCCATCCTTACCGGAGTTGAACTGGTTGTCAAACGCGCCGAGACTATTGCGCTGATCGGCGAGTCGGGATCGGGGAAATCGACGCTGCTGGCGATTCTGGCCGGGCTGGATGATGGCAGCAGCGGTGAGGTGAATCTGGTTGGGCAGTCTCTGCACACGATGGATGAAGAGGCGCGGGCGCAGCTGCGCGCGCAGCATGTCGGCTTTGTTTTCCAGTCTTTTATGTTGATTCCCACGCTGAATGCCCTGGAAAACGTTGAACTGCCCGCCTTGCTGCGGGGAGAGAACAGCGGGAAAAGCCGCGATGGCGCGAAAGCGTTGCTGGAACAGTTAGGCCTGGGGAAACGTCTTGATCATCTTCCGGCCCAGCTTTCCGGCGGCGAGCAGCAGCGTGTGGCGCTGGCGAGAGCGTTCAACGGGCGGCCGGACGTGCTGTTTGCCGATGAACCGACGGGAAACCTTGACCGGCAGACCGGGGATAAAATCGCCGACCTGCTGTTTTCGCTTAATCGCGAACATGGCACCACCCTGATTCTGGTGACGCACGACCCGCAGCTGGCGGCGCGTTGCGACCGACGATTACGCCTGGTGGATGGGCAGTTGCAGGAGGAGGCATGATTGCACGCTGGTTCTGGCGCGAATGGCGCTCACCTTCCTTACTGATTGTCTGGCTGGCGCTGAGTCTGGCGGTGGCCTGCGTGCTGGCGCTGGGCAATATCAGCGATCGCATGGAAAAGGGTTTAAGTCAGCAAAGCCGTGATTTTATGGCCGGAGACCGGGCGCTGCGCAGTTCGCGCGAGGTACCGCTGGCGTGGATCGATGAGGCGCGCAAACGCGGTCTGAAAGTGGGCGAACAGATGACCTTCGCCACCATGACCTTCGCGGACGATACGCCGCAGTTGGCCAGCGTCAAAGCGGTGGATGACGTTTATCCGATGTACGGTGAGCTGCAAACGAATCCGCCGGGGTTAAAACCGCAGCCGGGTTCCGTGTTGCTGGCGCCAAGACTGATGGCGCTCCTCAACCTGAAAACGGGTGACAGCATCGACGTCGGCGACGCCACGCTGCGTATTGCTGGCGAGGTGGTACAGGAGCCGGATTCCGGGTTTAACCCTTTCCAGATGGCGCCACGCCTGATGATGCACATTGCGGATGTTGAAAAAACGGGCGCAGTACAGCCGGGAAGCCGCGTGACGTGGCGTTATAAGTTTGGCGGTACGCCGCAGCAGTTGGACGGCTATGAAAAGTGGCTATTGCCGCAGCTTAAGCCTGAACATCGCTGGTATGGGCTGGAACAAGATGAAGGCGCGCTGGGCAAATCGCTTGAACGCTCGCAGCAGTTCCTGCTGCTGTCGGCGCTGTTAACGTTGCTGTTAGCAGTCGCGGCGGTGGCGGTGGCGATGAGCCACTACTGCCGCAGCCGCTACGATCTGATTGCGATCCTCAAAACGCTGGGGGCGGGCAGGGCGCAGCTGCGCAAGCTGATCGTCGGGCAGTGGGGGATGCTGCTGGCTCTTTCCGCCGTGACGGGAGGCGCCATTGGGTTATTGTTCGAGAACGTGCTAATGGTGCTTCTTAAACCGGTGTTACCCGCCGTTCTGCCGCCAGCCAGCCTCTGGCCGTGGCTGTGGGCGCTGGGAACGATGATCATCATTTCTTTGCTGGTTGGACTGCGTCCGTATCGTTTGCTGCTGGCGACGCAGCCGTTGCGTGTGCTGCGGCGTGATGTGGTTGCGCGTGTCTGGCCGCTGAAGGTGTATCTTCCGGTGGTCACGGTTGTCGTCGTCGCGCTGCTCGCGGGGTTGATGGGCGGCAGCATGTTGCTGTGGGCGGTGCTGGCCGGCGCGGTGGTGCTGGCGCTACTTTGCGGTGTGCTGGGCTGGATGCTGTTGAACGTGCTGCGTGGTATGACGTTGACATCGCTGCCTCTGCGCCTGGCCGTAAGCCGACTGCTGCGCCAGCCGTGGTCCACGTTAAGCCAGCTCTCGGCTTTTTCGCTCTCTTTTATGCTGCTGGCGCTTCTGCTGGTGCTGCGCGGCGATCTGCTGGATCGCTGGCAACAACAACTGCCGCCGGAAAGTCCGAACTATTTCCTCATCAATATCGCTTCTGAACAGGTGGTGCCGCTGAAAGCCTTCCTGTCTGAGCATCAGGTGATCCCGGAGGCATTCTTCCCGATCGTGCGGGCGCGACTGACGGAGATTAATGGTCTGCCGACCGAAGGAAATCAGGACGAAGCGCTTAACCGTGAGCTGAATCTGACGTGGCAGGATACGCGCCCGGATCATAACCCGATTACCGCCGGAAGCTGGCCGCCAAAAGCGGGAGAGGTCTCGATAGAGGAAGGGCTGGCGAAGCGGCTGAATATACAACTCGGCGATCGCGTGACCTTTATGGGCGATACCCAGGACTTTAGCGCGACGGTCAGCAGCCTGCGCAAAGTAGACTGGGAAAGTCTGCGGCCTAACTTCTTCTTTATCTTCCCCTCCGGCGCGCTGGACGGGCAGCCGCAGAGCTGGCTTACCAGCTTCCGTTGGGAAAATGGCAACGGCATGCTGACGCAGCTTAATCGCGAGTTCCCGACCATCAGCCTGCTGGATATCGGCGCGATCCTGAAACAGGTCGGTCAGGTGCTGGAGCAGGTCAGTCGGGCGCTGGAGGTGATGGTGGTGCTGGTCACGGCCTGCGGCATGCTGTTGTTACTGGCGCAGGTTCAGGTCGGAATGCGTCAACGTCATCAGGAACTGGTGGTCTGGCGCACCTTAGGCGCGGGCAAAAAACTGCTGCGCACCACGCTCTGGTGTGAATTTGCCATGCTGGGTATGGTCTCCGGGCTGGTGGCGGCGATCGGCGCGGAAACTGCGCTGGCGGTGCTGCAAAGCCAGGTGTTCGATTTTCCGTGGGAACCGGACTGGCGCGTGTGGATTATTTTGCCCGTCTGCGGCGCATTATTACTTTCATTATGCGGCGGATGGCTCGGTGCGCGTCTGTTAAAAGGCAAAGCGTTATTTCGCCAGTTTAATAATTAATTTATAGATGTGATGATCACACACCGGTTTTTATACCGGTGTGTAGTTTTAATAATATAATTTATATACGTGATGATTACGCACCGGTGTTTATACTGGTGTGTACTCCCTATGTGGCACGAATTGTTAACCCCTCGATTTTTAGTAGCACAAAACATTAAAAACCCGCCAACACGACAGGATTAATACCAGTTAATATTTAATTGCTAAATAGTTAGCGGGCTATGCCCGTTGTTTTTTACGTTGCCGGTATTTTGCCGGCAGTGCGAATAATGACGGGTAAATCTATCAAGGAAAATATAATGACAATAAAAAAAACAGCGCTGGCGGCATCGATCGGCGCGGCAGTGGCATTAACGTCTTTCGCATCTCAGGCGGAAATCACTGTTCTGAAACAAGATCCACAGGCGGGTAATCCGCTGAGCCGTCTTAACTTCACCGTTGGCGGCAGTATTCGTCCTCAGTTCCAGAATATGGCTGGCGACGACGGTAAAAATGGTTACAAACGTAATGGCTTCGATGGCGGCACCCGTTTCCGTTTCGCGGCTGATTACTATCTGTTTGATGACATTAGCTGGGTCAGCTACTACGAGCTGGGCGTTAACTTCCCGGCGATGTTCAACTGGGATAATCACTACGCAGACGGCGCGAACGACACCACTCGTCGTATGCTGTACACCGGTCTGAAAAGCGATACCTGGGGTACGCTGACTTTCGGTCAACAGAACAGCGTTTATTATGATGTGGTTGGCGTGAAAACCGATATCTGGGACTATGACATGATTGGTCAGGCGCCAGGCAACGGTATCAACGGCGACTATGACGGTTCTTACCGTACCCGTAAATCCCTGAAGTATAAGAAAACAGTCGGCGACGTCGATCTCTACGCGTCTTATCTGTTCAGCGATGATTACAACCCGAACAACGGCCTGCGCTACAAGCGTAAAGGCGGCGGTTCTCTGGGTGCGGATTACCACATCACGGACGATCTGACCTGGGGTACGGCGTGGAACTATACGCGTGCGGAAATGCGCCCAGGTAACGGTGGCGACGGTAAAGACTACGATCAAAATATCGTTGGTACTGCGCTTAGCTGGACGCCGGATAACTGGACTTTCGCGCTGGGCGGCGGCTGGTATCAGAACTTCATGACCACCAAACGCGTAGACGCGCATGACTACTTTGCGGGCGACGCATGGGGTATTGAATACTTTGCCGGTTATAAATTCCCGATCAACCAGTATGCGGTGAAATCTATTCAGCCGTACTTTATGGGTGACCGTATTGAATATGTGAACGGCCGTAACTACCAGCGTATTGATAATGGCGTCGGTATTAGCTTCCAGCTGGATTATGGTTTCCGCGTGGATTACGAACACGTATTCACCTCCAGCACCGACGATCTGGGCGATATGAACCTGGTTCGTCTGCGTTACGACTTCTAATTGACGCCTGCCAAACCGAATGCCCGATGGCGCTTGCGCTAATCGGGCCTACGAGTGCAGCACAATAATAGAGCGTCCAGGCCGGATAAGGCATTTATGCTGCTATCCGGCTTTTTCATTTCTTCCCATCCCCTTTCAACGACATACTCTGCAACATCATGAAATAATTTCAAGGACAACAGGTTGTGAACTGTGTCATGTTAACAAATAGCCTTGTATTCAGGCCCAAATGAACAACGTCGCATCGCACGGCGTACTGCACTGCATCACAACATTTAAAAGGGAGAAATTATGGGACTGCGTCAGAGTTTACGCGTTGCCGCCGGGGCGCTTTTGCTGGCCTGCGGCCTGCAATTTGCTCATGCTAATAACGATCCACAGACTATTGTATTCGGCGTCGCGCCGGGTCCGTATGGCGATATGGTCAAACAGGCCATCGCGCCAACGCTGAAAGAGAAAGGCTACAAGGTCGTGGTGCGCGAATTTAGCGACTATGTTCAGCCAAACATGGCGTTATCCAATGGCAGCATTGACGCTAACCTGTTCCAGCATACGCTCTATTTTGAAAAATTCACCGCCGATAAAGGGCTGAAACTGACGAAGCTGATCGTCGTGCCGACGGCCGGAATGGGGTTCTATTCCCGTAAAATCAACAGCCTGGACGAGCTGAAGAAAGGGGACATTATCACCCTGTCGAATGACCCGACCAATCTGGCGCGCGGTCTGCGTTTCCTGCAATCAATCGGTCTTATCACCATTAAAGACAATATCGACCCGACGAAAGCCTCTGAGCGTGATATCGCCAGCAACCCGAAAGGGCTGGTGTTTAAACCGCTGGAAGCGGCACAGCTGCCGCGCACGCTGGATGGCGTGACCGGCGCGCTGGTTAACGGTAATTTCGCCGTTGCGGCGGGGCTGGATCTTTCCAGCGCGCTAAAACAAGAGCAACTGGATGAAAACCTGAAAAATATCATTGCCGTACGCAGTGAAGATGCCGACAAGCCGTTCGCGAAAGATATTGTCGACGCGGTGAAATCTCCGGCCTACCGTGCGGTTATTGACGATCCGAAGAATATTTACAGCGCCTTCCAGAAGCCGGAATGGATGACCGCAGACAAATAATCGCTGCGCAAGGGAATTAACGGGGCAGCGGCGACTGCCCTTTTCGCATTTCTGAGGTGAGCATGATTGAGATTGAAAAGGTCTGCGTGGATTTCACGGCAGGCCGTGGCGCATCGACCCGCGCGGTGGATGACGTCAGCCTGCGGATAGCGGCGGGCGAAATTTTTGGCATTGTCGGCACCAGCGGCGCGGGGAAAAGTACGCTGCTGCGTACCCTTAATGCCTTAACGCGCCCGAGTCAGGGAAGCGTGAAAGTGAACGGTGTGGCGATCTCTGCGCTGGAAGGGGCGAATCTGCGTAAAGCCCGCCAGCGTATTGGGATGATTTTCCAGCACTTTAATCTGATGCATACCCGCACGGTGGCGCAAAACGTCGCTTTCAGCCTGAAATCCGCCGGATGGGAGCGCAGCAAGATCGCCCCGCGCGTTGCCGAAATTCTGGCGCTGGTCGGGCTGGCGGATAAGGCGAACCGCTTTCCGGTACAGCTTAGCGGCGGTCAAAAGCAGCGAGTGGGGATTGCCCGCGCGATCGCCAACCATCCAGATGTACTGCTCTGCGACGAACCGACTTCCGCGCTGGATCTGGAAACGTCAGCGACCATTCTGGCGCTGCTCAAACAGATTAACGAACAGCTGGGGATCACGATCGTGCTGATCACCCATGAGATGAATGTGATCAAGTCCATCTGCGATCGCGTGGCGGTGATGTCCGGCGGCAAAGTGGTGGAGTCGGGCGACGTGTTTGATGTTTTCGCTCATCCGCAGCACGCCTTCACACAGCAGCTGGTGTCGCACACCCTCAATCTGACGTTACCGGAACGTCTGCGCCAGCATTTGCCCGGACAGTTACTGAAAATTCTGTTTATCGGTGATTCGGCAGAGCAGCCGGTGTTGTCTGATGTGGCGGTGAAGTTCGGCGTAGCGGTGAACATTCTGCACGGCAAAATTGAATATATCGGCGAACGCGCGTTGGGGATTTTAGTGGTGCAACTGACTGCGCCGCACAACCCGTCAGCGGTGGATGCCGCGGTAGCGCATATTCGGCAACGTACTGCGCAGGTGGAGGTGATTCGTGGATGATTTACTGCCGGATTTAACGCTGGCGTTCAATGAAACCTTTCAAATGCTGAGCATTTCAACGGTGCTGGCGGTTGTCGGCGGGCTGCCGCTCGGCTTCCTTATCTTTGTCACCGACCGGAATCTGTTCTGGCAGAATCGCTTCGTGTATCTGGTGAGTTCGGTTCTGGTGAACATTATCCGCTCGGTGCCGTTCGTGATTTTGCTGGTGCTGCTGTTGCCGCTCACGCAATTTTTGCTCGGCAATACCATCGGGCCGATTGCCGCCTCCGTCCCTCTCTCTGTTGCGGCGATAGCGTTCTATGCGCGTCTGGTTGATAGCGCGCTGCGTGAGGTTGATAAAGGGATTATCGAAGCGGCAGAAGCGTTCGGCGCCAGTCCTATGCGCATTATCTGCACCGTACTGCTGCCAGAGGCCAGCGCCGGTCTGCTACGCGGGCTGACCATCACGCTGGTGAGTCTGATTGGCTATTCCGCGATGGCCGGGATTGTCGGCGGCGGCGGGGTCGGCGACCTGGCGATTCGCTACGGTTATTACCGCTACGAAACCCAGGTGATGATTGTCACCGTGGTCGCGTTGATTATTCTGGTGCAGGTTGTACAGATGCTCGGCGACTGGCTGGCGAAACGCGCCGATAAACGCGACAGACATTAGGGCATAATATTTGTAGGCCGGATAAGGCGTTAGCCGCCATCCGGCAGAATGCCTGCAATCGCTAGTTTTGAAGCCACTGTGCAACGTCCTGCCATATGCCGCGAAAGACGATTTTCGCGGCTTTCTTTTCCAGTTGATAGCGATACATTGGATCGTAGTATTCGTTGAGGAGCGGCACCAGCCAGGCCAGATGCCCGTCGGTACTGCCGCTGGCCTGCTGCATGGCCAGCGCAGCGTCTAGTTTTACCGTCAGCTCTTTAAAACGCTGCAAACCAAGGCGGCGCTGAATAGCGGAAAGCCCATGATGCAGATAGTCGCTGTACGCCTGCCAGCCGTCTTCTTCCCCGCAGGCATGGGTGAAATCGCGATGCATGCGGATAAAATACTCTTCGCGCAGCCGCTCCAGACGCAGCTCGAACGGATCGTCCACAACCGCAATGGATGCCTGCGCCATGCGTTCGCGCAGACATTCGGGCAGATGATTTGCGCCAATCATCCGGCCTTCGTCTTCCAGCACCCACATCTGCAACTCCTGACGGGCGTCGGTTTTCAACATCTCCACGGCGAGCTGGTTTTCAAAACTGGCCTGACTCAGCTGCGGCTTCAGCGTGCGGCCGAATGACGAACCGCGATGATGCGCCAGCCCTTCCAGATCCACGCCGTTCGGCTGCTGTCGAACCAACTGTGTTTTTCCGCTGCCGGTACAGCCGCCAATTAAGATCATGGGTTTTTGTACCAGCGTGTCGGTGATGTGCATGGCCGCCTGGCGGAGCGCTTTGTAGCCGCCCTGGATCAGCGGATAATCCACGCCGGACTCATGTAGCCATTGTTGTACGATATGCGAACGCTGACCGCCGCGCGCGCAGCAGAGATAACCCCGGGGATGTTGAATACAGGCTTTTCGCCAGGCCTCCAGCCGCCGTTGACGCTCGTCGCCGGCAACGAGTTTATGGCCCAACGCCAGTGCCGCTTCCGGCCCCTGGCGTTTGTAACAGGTGCCGACTGCCGCGCGTTCTTCATCATTCATTAAGGGCAGGTTAATCGCGGCGGGCATGGCGCCCTGCGTAAATTCTATCGGCGCGCGAACGTCGATTAAAGGCGTATCGGCCGCCAGAATGGCGCGATAGTCCGTCCCATCGTTCATTGTGGAATCCTGAAAAAAAACAAACGGCAATGATGGGGATTTTACGCGCTGAAGGAGGAGCCGGAAAAGGATAAGATTCCTTTCCCGGCATTTTATGTATTACTTAAGCTTACTTTGCGCCCAGATGATGCCGCTGGCGTATTCCGGCGGTAGCAAGGGAACTAAGGCCTCCAGCGTTGCGCTTAAGCGATCGGTATCGCTGTCGGTCAGGTTCAGGTGGCCCACTTTACGCCCCTCGCGAACCTCTTTGTCGTACCAGTGCAGATGTACCAGCGGCAGTTTCAGCCAGTCGTAATTCAGAGCGCTGCCAATCAGGTTCACCATCACGGACGGGCTGTCCACGACCGGTGACGGTAACGGCAGGCCGGTGATCGCGCGCAGATGCAGCTCAAACTGGCTGATGCTGGCGCCGTTTTGCGTCCAGTGCCCGCTGTTGTGTACCCGCGGCGCCAGTTCGTTGATGAGCAACCCTTCCGGCGTGATAAAACACTCCATCGCCATGACGCCGACATAACCCAGTTCATGCATGATGGCGGAGAGCATGGCTTCCGCCTGTTCCTGCTGTTTCGCGTTGGCCTGCGGGAACGCTACGCTGGTGCGCAGAATCCCGTCCTGGTGCAGGTTGTGCGTCAGCGGGTAGAACACGGTGCTGCCGTCATGGGCGCGTGCGCCGACTAACGACACTTCGCCAGAGAAGTTAATGCCCTGTTCAACAATGCACTCGCCGTAACCGTCGTCCGGGAACTGAGCGGTTTCATCCGCGCGTAAACGCCACTGCCCACGGCCGTCGTAACCGCCGACGCGCCGTTTGACGATAGCCAGTTCGCCCAGACGCGCAAATACGGCGGGCCACTCGTCCCGGCTTGCCAGCAACTGCCAGGGCGCCGTCGCCAGCGAGAGTTTGTCAAAAAGCTGCTTTTGCGTCAGGCGGTCGGCAATAATCGGGAAAACGTCGCGGTTGACGAAAGCCGGGTGGCGCGCCAGTTCGCGGGTCAGCGCGGTTTCCGGCCAGCGTTCGATTTCCGCTGTGATCACGCTTTGCTGAACCGGAACGGCGGTAGGTTCCGCGTCCAGCCCGACAGGCCAGACGGTGATGCCCAACGGTTCGCCCGCCTGACGCAGCATCCGTCCTAACTGGCCGTTACCCAGTACGCAGACCTGCTTCATGCCGCACCTCGTGGGTCGGGATTCTCAAGCACCTCATCGGTCTGGGCTTTACGCCAGTCCGCCAGACGTTGGCGCAGGTCTTTATCGTGTGTCGCCAGAATTTGTGCTGCCAGCAGCGCCGCGTTCGCCGCGCCCGCTTTGCCGATCGCCAGCGTGCCGACCGGAATGCCGCGCGGCATCTGGACGATAGAGTAGAGGCTGTCCACGCCGCTCAGCGCAGCGCTTTGCACCGGCACGCCCAGTACCGGCACCAGCGTTTTTGCCGCAATCATTCCCGGCAGATGCGCCGCGCCGCCAGCACCGGCAATAATCACCTGATAACCCTTCTCTTCGGCGCTCTCGGCGAAACTGAACAGCTTATCGGGGGTGCGGTGTGCGGAAACCACTTCAACGTGGTGTGGAACGTTCAGGATATCGAAGATTTCGGCGGCAAACTGCATGGTAGCCCAGTCGCTTTTGGACCCCATCACGATGGCGACACGCGCCGGATTATTGCGGGAAGACATGCGTCTTAAAACTCCTGTGGTGCACAACTCTCGGCTTTTGAGGGCACAGAGAATAGCACGGAAATACGCCAAGGAAAACGGTTGCGTACCTTATGACGTCGTCAATTCACGGGAGAGGTTAAAACGGGAAATGGAGAAGCTCAACGTCATCCGGCGTGACTTTGACCATCGACCCTTCGCTATGCCAGGCGCCTAAAACAACGCGGAACGCGGGTTTGCCGTTAGCGCTCAGTTCGTGAACGTCCGGGCGATGGGTATGACCATGAATCAGCCATTGCACATGGTGTTTTTCCATTTCGGCCACCACGGCCTGTGGATTAACGTCCATGATCTCCAGTGACTTGCTGCTGTTGGCGGCTTTGCTGCCTGCGCGCATTCTGGCGGCAATACGATTGCGGATAAACAGCGGCAGGGCGAGGAACAGCGTCTGTAGCCAGGGTTTGTGAACTTTGGCGCGAAACGTCTGGTAACCGGCATCGTCGGTGCAGAGCGTGTCGCCGTGCATAATCAATACGCGACGGCCATAGAGGTCGAGCACCTTTTCCTGCGGCAATAGCGTCATTCCGCTTTCACGGGCAAAGCGTTTGCCGATCAAAAAATCACGGTTGCCGTGAATAAAGAAGCAGGGAACGCCGGAATCTACAACGGCTTTAATGGCTGCGGCCATTTCTCGGTGCAACGGGTTGGGATCGTCGTCGCCTATCCAGGCTTCGAAAAGGTCGCCAAGAATGTACAGCGCATCGGCCTGGCGCGCGTCACCGGCTAAAAAACGCAGAAAACCGGCGGTGATCGCCGGTTCTTCCGTGCAGAGGTGAAGATCTGCAATAAACAGTGTCGCCACGATTACTCGCTGACGGTCACGTTTTCGATGATAACGTCTTCTTTCGGCACGTCCTGATGCATACCGCTGCGGCCTGTTGATACGCCTTTGATTTTATCAACCACGTCCATGCCTTCCACGACTTCAGCGAATACGCAGTAGCCCCAGCCCTGCATGCTTTCGCCAGAGAAGTTCAGGAAGTCGTTGTCGGCCACGTTGATGAAGAACTGCGCCGTTGCGGAGTGTGGAGCCTGAGTACGCGCCATTGCCAGCGTGCCACGGGTGTTTTTCAGACCGTTGTTGGCTTCGTTTTTGATCGCTTCTTTGGTCGCTTTCTGCTTCATGCCAGGTTCAAAACCGCCGCCCTGAATCATGAAACCGTTAATAACACGGTGGAAAATGGTGTTGTTGTAAAAACCTTCGCGGCAGTAGTCCAGGAAGTTTTTAACTGTTTCAGGCGCTTTGTCATCAAACGTTTTGATTACGATATCGCCGTGATTAGTGTGGAAAGTAACCATTTTTGCATCCTGTTCCGATATAGTGGTGCTTCGACCCCGATAAGGGTCACATATAGGGGGGTGTTATAGCATAACCGCACGCTGCGATCACCTCGCAAAGTGTGCTGCTTCGATTACGAATAATATGTATCATACGGATATTATTACCCACACACGTCTATACGGAATCTTCGATGTTAAAAATCTTTAATACACTGACGCGCCAAAAAGAGGAATTCAAACCTATTCATGCCGGGGAAGTCGGCATGTACGTGTGTGGTATTACCGTTTACGACCTCTGTCATATCGGTCACGGGCGTACGTTTGTCGCCTTCGATGTCGTTGCGCGCTATTTGCGTTTCCTCGGTTATACGCTGAAGTACGTGCGTAACATTACCGATATCGACGACAAGATCATTAAACGGGCGAACGAAAACGGTGAAAGCTTTGTCGCGCTGGTCGATCGTATGATTGCGGAGATGCACAAAGATTTTGATGCGCTGAATATTCTGCGCCCGGATCTGGAGCCGCGTGCAACGCACCATATCGCCGAAATTATTGAGATCACCGAACAGCTGATCGCCAAAGGTCACGCTTATGTGGCGGACAATGGCGACGTGATGTTCGACGTGCCGACCGACCCGAACTACGGTCAGCTGTCGCGCCAGGATCTGGAACAGCTACAGGCGGGCGCTCGCGTTGACGTCGTTGACGTAAAACACAACCCGATGGACTTCGTGCTGTGGAAGATGTCCAAAGAGGGCGAACCGAGCTGGCCGTCGCCGTGGGGCGCGGGTCGTCCGGGCTGGCACATTGAATGTTCCGCCATGAACTGCAAACAGCTGGGCAACCATTTTGATATTCATGGCGGCGGTTCCGACCTGATGTTCCCGCACCATGAGAACGAAATCGCCCAGTCTACCTGCGCGCACGACGGTGAGTATGTGAACTACTGGATGCACTCCGGCATGGTGATGGTGGATCGTGAGAAGATGTCGAAATCGCTGGGCAACTTCTTTACCGTGCGTGATGTGCTGAAATACTACGACGCGGAAACCGTTCGCTACTTCCTGATGTCCGGCCACTATCGTAGCCAGCTCAACTACAGCGAAGAGAACCTCAAGCAGGCGCGTTCCGCCCTGGAGCGTCTGTACACCGCGCTGCGCGGAACGGACAAAACCGTTGCGCCTGCGGGCGGCGAAGCGTTTGAAGCGCGTTTTGTGGAGGCGATGAACGACGATTTCAACACGCCGGAAGCCTACTCCGTGCTGTTTGATATGGCGCGTGAGGTGAACCGTATGAAGAGTGAGGATATGGCTGCCGCGAATGCGATGGCGTCACATCTGCGTAAAATTTCCGGCGTGCTGGGGCTGCTGGAGCAGGAGCCGGAAGCGTTCCTGCAAAGCGGAGCGCAGGCGGATGACGGCGAAGTGGCTGAAATCGAAGCGTTAATTCAACAGCGTCTGGATGCGCGTAAAGCCAAAGACTGGGCGGCGGCGGATGCGGCGCGTGACCGTCTGAATGAGATGGGCATCGTGCTGGAAGATGGTCCGCAAGGGACAACCTGGCGCCGTAAATAACGTCATTGCCGAATGGCGGCTAACGCCTTATCCGGCCTACACTGGCATAACCAGTAGGCCGGATAAGACGCGATAGCGTCGCCATCCGGCACTCTGAATCAGGCGACGACGTTAACGCTTTGCCCTGCGAAGCTGACGGTTTGCCCGGCAACAATTTTGCAGCGTTTGCGGGTTTCAACCGCGCCATCAACCTTCACTAAACCTTCTGCAATGGCAATTTTCGCCTGGGCACCGCTTTCGCTCCAGCCTTCCAGTTTGAGCAGGTCGCACAACTCAACGTGCGGGTGCTTGCCTAAAGAGAATGTTGCCATGTTATTTACCTTGTGGATCGTGATATTCAACGCACGCCTGTAGCGTGTTTTCGATAAGTGTTGCGACCGTCATCGGACCGACGCCGCCCGGCACCGGGGTGATATAGGATGCGCGCGCGGCAGCGTCTTCAAAGACCACATCGCCGACCACTTTACCATTTTCCAGTCGGTTGATTCCGACATCAATCACGATGGCGCCTTCTTTAATCCACTCGCCGGGAATAAATCCGGGTTTGCCGACGGCGACAATCAGCAGATCGGCGTGTTCAACATGGCGACGCAGATCTTTGGTGAAGCGGTGAGTCACGGTCGTTGTGCAGCCTGCCAGCAGCAGTTCCATGCTCATCGGGCGACCGACGATATTCGAGGCGCCGATGACGACGGCATTCAGTCCGAAGGTATCGATGTTGTAACGCTCCAGCAGCGTGACGATGCCGCGCGGCGTACAGGGGCGCAGACGCGGCGCGCGCTGGCACAGACGGCCTACGTTGTAGGGATGAAAACCATCTACGTCTTTGTCCGGCGCAATGCGTTCCAGCACTTTGACGTTATCGATGCCCGCCGGTAACGGCAACTGCACCAGAATACCGTCGATAGTGTTGTCGGCGTTAAGCGTATCAATCAGCTCCAGCAGTTCTGCTTCGCTGGTGGTTTCGGGCAGGTCATAGGAGCGGGAGACGAATCCCACCTCTTCACAGGCTTTGCGCTTACTCGCCACATAAATCTGCGAAGCCGGGTTGCTGCCTACCAATACAACGGCCAACCCTGGAGCGCGAAGTCCGGCCGCGACACGCGCCTGAACTTTTTGAGCAACCTCAGAGCGCACCTGCTGCGCAATCGTTTTACCGTCAATAATCTTTGCTGCCATCAGAGAGAGGATTCCGTCTGTTACATTAAGTCGAAGGGGATGTGGCTATTTTGTCAGAAGCGGGGCGCGCTGTCAGTTATCGTTTGCGTCTTTACGTGTGATCGGTGCAGTGACCACTGCGATACGGGCTGCGGCGAGGGGCAAAATCCTGTGGGTGATTAATGAGCAACCTAATCAAAATTAACCTAAAAGAAACAATTCATCACCCTGCTAAAATTAGGGGGAATGCCGCGAAAAACGTGGCGTTAAGTGTGATATTGAACACTTTTATATAAAAAAGGCTTAGACCTGTCCTATATCCCAATAAGAATTTACCTGGGCTAATTAAAGAGATTGAAGGTATTTTTCACTTATTGAAATGTTTAATTTATCCCTGTGACGAATTGTCATATTCGTAAAGATTAATTAGTGAATCTAATGCTCAGGAGAGTTGGGGTAAAAAGGTTAGCTAATTCTCTTTCGATATATATCTTTACAGGATGCAGAGATAATTAGCCTGACATTATTATGTCGATTTTGATTCAAACGGTTCCCGCAGGAAACTGGAGCCGAATGTGCGTAATTCAAGGGAAATCCATGAAACTTAAATTAATGACCTCTTCCGTTATTGCTGGCCTGATGTTTGCTGCTGGTGCGGCTCATGCCGATCCGGTAAGCGTTAGCGGCGGTACGGTTCACTTTGAAGGTGAGCTGGTCAATGCTGCGTGTGCCGTTAGCACGAAATCTGCCGATCAGACCGTGACCCTGGGCCAGTATCGTACCGCCAGCTTTACCGCTGTTGGCGATACCAGCGCACAGATTCCGTTCACCATTGTACTGAATGACTGCGATCCGAGCGTAGCAGCGACCGCTGCCGTTGCGTTCTCTGGTCAGGCTGACGGTACAAATGACAGCCTGCTGGCAGTCGTGTCTGGTGACAATGGCACCACGGCAGGCGGCGTAGGGATCGAAATTCTTGATAACACCTCTTCTCCGCTGAAGCCAGACGGCGCGACCTTCTCTACGGCTCAGGCGCTGGTAGAAGGTAGCAACACGCTGCGTTTCACCGCGCGTTATAAAGCGACTGCTGCGGACACCACGCCGGGTCAGGCTAACGCCGACGCAACCTTCATCATGAAGTACGAATAAACCCACCAGGGATTCAGGGATGTGGCAAGCCTCAATGGATGAGGCGCTATCCGGGGACGATAAGTGATACAGCAGATGATTAGCAAAGGCGTGGCGCTGGTGGGGCTGA
The DNA here is from genome assembly GCF_030333525.1 of Citrobacter sp. CK188. Lineage (NCBI taxonomy): Bacteria > Pseudomonadati > Pseudomonadota > Gammaproteobacteria > Enterobacterales > Enterobacteriaceae > Citrobacter > Citrobacter sp. CK188. Next base: position 309,465 of record NZ_JAOWFU010000038.1, on the reverse strand, counting down.
TTTGCGCGATGCCCGCATTCGCGCATACGGTGATACTGGAGAGCGGTAATCTTCACCTGCGGGGCCAACTGGTAAACGGCGCCTGCGCGGTGAATTCCGAAAGCCAGGATCTCCGTGTACAGATGGGGCAATACCGCACCAATGTCTTTTCTGGCACCGGGAGTTTCGCCCCGACCAGCATTCCTTTCGCGCTGCGATTAACCGATTGTAGTTCAGAGGTTTATAGCCATGTTGGGATCGCTTTTTCCGGTGTGACTCCCGCAGAAGATCCGCAGGTATTCCTGGCGCGCAGCGACACGGCGGCGACCTCCGGTATTGGTCTGGCATTATTTGATGAAGAACAACGGCAAATCATACCCAATTCCTTGCCGCTTCATTATGCCCCTATTTTAACGCAAGAAATGACATTTCATTTCACGGCTCGCTATCGGGCAATCTCGGAAAATATGACGCCGGGAAGTATTCATTCAGATGTGTGGTTTACGCTGGTTTACCCCTGATTTGTTTTCCGGGCGTTGATAAAACGCAAAAGGTATTTTTTGCCATGCTTAATTATATAAAATCAGGCCTTATTATTTTTATTGCCTTATTGACTTCAATGAGTGCGCAGGCGGCCGGGGGAATTGCATTAGGCGCCACCCGCGTTATTTATCCGGCGGACGCCAAACAGACCTCGCTGGCAATTAGCAACAGCGCATCGAAAGAGCGTTATCTGGTTAATTCATGGATTGAGAACAGCGCCGGCGTCAAAGAAAAATCGTTCGTTGTTACACCGCCGCTGTTTGTCAGCGAACCCAAAAGTGAAAACACGCTGCGTATTATTTATGCCGGACAACCCCTGCCTGCCGATCGGGAGTCTTTGTTCTGGATGAACGTGAAAGCGATACCGTCGGTGGATAAAAACAGCCTTGAAGGCAAAAACGTCCTGCAACTGGCGATCCTGTCGCGCATTAAGCTGTTTGTTCGCCCTGCCAATCTGCCGCAGGTGCAGGAAGACGCGCCAGGAATGCTGCAATTCTCCCGTTCCGGGAACCACCTGAAAATCACCAATCCGTCTGCTTACTATCTCACGCTGGTCAATCTCAAAGTGGGAAATCAGAAGGTTGATAACGTCATGGTCGCGCCGAAGAACAATACCCAGATTCTGCTTCCGGCAGGCGCGCAGGGAAGTGTGACGTTCCAGACGGTAAATGATTACGGTGCGCTGACACCGGCGAAAACGGTTAGCTTGCGCTGATCGGAATGTGTGAAGCCACACTGAGAAAACGATGAAGAAGATAACGTATCTTCCCGGTTCACTGCCGGGGTATACGCCACATCTGACGGGGGTGGCGTTGTCCATATTGGCGGCGCTCTATCCGGCGATAAGTCATGGCGAAAGTTACTTTAACCCGGCTTTTTTGTCGGCAGATGCTGCGTCCGTGGCAGATTTGTCACGTTTTGAGAAAGGCAATCACCAGCCCCCGGGCATCTATCGGGTGGATATCTGGCGCAACGATGAGTTCGTCGCGACCCAGGATATTCGCTTTGAAACCTCGTCGACGAAAACCGGTGAAAAATCAGGCGGATTAATGCCCTGTTTTGATCTGGCGTGGATCAAAAGGCTGGGGGTAAATACCACCGCCTTTCCTGTGCTTGGGCAAAGCCAGGAGGAGACCTGCATCAATTTGCCAGAGGCGATTCCCGGCGCTGAAATCGCTTTTGATTTTTCCTCAATGCGTTTAAATATCAGTCTTCCGCAGGCGTCAATGCTGAACAGCGCGCGCGGGTATATTCCGCCGGAAGAGTGGGATGAGGGGATTCCCGCCGCGCTTATCAACTACAGTTTTACCGGCAGTCGCGGGACGAACAGCGACAGCTATTTTTTAAGCCTGATGAGCGGCCTGAACTATGGCCCGTGGCGGTTGCGTAACAACGGCGCGTGGAGCTATTCCAAAGGCGACGGATACCACTCGCAAAGCTGGAAAAACATCGGCACCTGGGTACAACGCGCCATCATCCCGTTGAAAAGCGAACTGGTGATGGGGGACAGCAACACCGGCAACGACGTGTTTGACAGCGTGGGCTTTCGCGGGGCGCGGCTCTACTCGTCTGACAATATGTACCCTGATAGCCTGCAAGGCTATGCGCCGACCGTGCGTGGGATCGCCCGTACCGCCGCAAAACTGACTATCCGCCAGAACGGCTATGTGATCTATCAGAGCTATGTCTCACCGGGCGCTTTCGCGATCACCGACCTCAACCCAACGTCTTCAAGCGGCGACCTGGACGTGACGGTTGATGAGAAAGACGGCAGTCAGCAGCGCTATACGGTGCCGTACTCCACCGTTCCGCTGTTGCAGCGCGAAGGACGTATGAAGTTCGACCTGGTGGCAGGGGATTTCCGCAGCGGCAATAGCCAGCAATCCTCGCCATTCTTCTTCCAGGGAACGCTGATCGCCGGTCTGCCTGAAGGGTATACTGCTTATGGCGGCACGCAGTTGGCTTCGCGCTACAGCTCGGTGGTGCTGGGGGCCGGACGGAACCTGGGCGACTGGGGCGCGGTCTCGGTAGACGTCACCCACGCCCGCAGCCAACTGGCGGATGACAGCACCCACCAGGGGCAGTCGCTGCGTTTCCTGTACGCCAAGTCGTTGAACAACTACGGCACTAACTTCCAGTTACTGGGCTATCGCTATTCCACGCGCGGATTCTACACGCTTGACGATGTGGCGTACCGCAGTATGGAAGGGTACGAGTATGAATATGACAGCGAAGGTAAGCGTCATAAAGTGCCGGTAGTGCAGAGCTATCACAACCTGAACTACAGCAAAAAAGGCCGATTCCAGGTCAACATTTCACAGAATCTGGGGGATTACGGCTCGCTGTATATCTCCGGCAGTCAGCAAACATACTGGAACACGTCGGATGCCAATACCTGGTATCAACTGGGATATGCCAGCGGCTGGCAAGGGATCAGCTACTCCCTTTCCTGGTCGTGGAATGAATCCGTAGGGATTTCCGGCACCGATCGCATTCTGGCATTCAACATGTCGGTTCCGTTCAGCGTGCTCACCGGGCGGCGCTACTCGCGCGACAATGCCCTGGATCGCACCTACGCCACCTTTAACGCGAACCGGAACAGCAATGGACAGAACAGCTGGCAGACCGGCATCGGCGGGACATTGTTAGACGGGCGTAACCTGAGCTACAGCGTGAACCAGGGACACAGCAGCACCAATGGCTACAGCGGCAGCGCCAGCGCGAACTGGCAGGCGGCTTACGGGACGCTCGGCGTGGGGTACAACTACGATCGAGACCAGCATGACTACAACTGGCAGCTGTCTGGCGGCGTGGTCGGTCATGCGGACGGCATCACGCTCAGTCAGCCTTTAGGCGATACCAACGTCCTGATTAAAGCGCCAGGCGCCGAAGGGGTGCATATAGAAAACCAGACCGGGGTGCAAACCGACTGGCGCGGATATGCGGTCATGCCTTACGCCACCGTATATCGCTATAACCGTGTCGCGCTGGATACCAACTCAATGGATAACCACACCGATGTGGAAAATAACGTCAGCAGCGTGGTGCCGACGCAAGGGGCGCTGGTACGCGCTGCCTTTGACACGCGAATCGGCGTGCGCGCAATTGTCACCGCAAAACAGGGCGATCGCCCGGTGCCGTTTGGCTCAATTGTGCGCGAAACCGCCAGCGGCGTCACCAGTATGGCGGGCGATGACGGGCAAATTTATCTGAGCGGACTGCCGCTGAAAGGGGAACTGCTGATTCAGTGGGGAGAGGGAGCGAACGCCCGCTGCGTGGCGCATTATTCCCTGCCTGAAGAGAGCCTGAAGCAGGCGGTGACGCTGCTTAATGCAACCTGTAAACGTCCGTCGTCATGAAAGGTAAGAAAAGATGAAAATGAAATCAGGGTTGTTGCCGGGCGCCATCGCATTATTGCTGGCGAATCCGGCATGGGCGACGGTCTGCCATAACTCGAACGGTACGCCGACCGATGTGTTTTACGATCTGTCGAATGTTTTTACCAGCAGCAATAATCAGGTAGGACAGGTGGTGACGCTGCCGGAGAAATCGGGCTGGGTTGGCGTACAGGCGACGTGTCCTGCTGGTACGAATGTGGATTATACCTTTCGAAGCTATGTGACTGAACTTCCCGTGCAAAGTACGGAAGGGGGATTCCAGTATCTCAAGCTCAATGACTACCTGCTGGGGGCGATGAGCATCACCGACAGCTATGCCGGATTATTTTATCCGCCCCGTAATTATATTCGCATGGGGACGCACCCCAATGTACCGAAACAAAAGCCCTTCGGCGTGATGGACTCTAAGCTGATCTTTAAACTCAAAGTGATACGGCCTTTTATCAACATGGTGCCGATTCCCCGCCAGACCATGTTCTCGGTGTATGTCACCACCAGCACCGGCGATGCTCTGAGCATGCCGGTTTATACCATCAGCTACAGCGGTAAAGTCGAGGTTCCGCAAAGCTGTGAAGTGAATGCCGGGCAGGTTGTGGAATTTGATTTTGGCGATATCGGCGCCGCGCTGTTCAGCAAAGCCGGGGCGGGGAATCGCCCGGAAGGGGTGACGCCGCAGACAAAAACGGTCGCCATAAAATGTACGAACGTCGCGGCGCAGGCCTATTTGTCGATGCGTCTGGAGGCGGAGAAAATCTCCGGGCAGGCGATGGTCTCTGATAATCCCGACTTAGGCTTTATCGTTTCCGACAGCGGCGGCGTGCCGCTGACGCCTAACAATCTGGCCAGCAAAATTCCATTCCGTCTGGATGACAGCGCCGCCGCCAGCGTGGGGATCCGCGCATGGCCGGTAAGCATCACGGGGAGTAAACCGACGGAAGGGCCTTTTACCGCTCGTGGGTATCTGCGTGTGGATTACGACTAAGGGGAACGCACAGCCATGAGACTTTTGCTGGCTATTTTTTGCAGCGTGTTGCTGAGCCCGCTTTGCCGGGCTGACACCGCTCTGGGCGAGATTAATATTGAACTGCGCGGTAATGTTGTGGACTTCACCTGCACCGCAGTGACCGGTGACAGTAACAAAACGGTCGAGCTGGGCACCTGGCCCACGAAGCAGTTGAAAACCAGCGGCGATACCACCCAGCCCGTGCCTTTCAGCATCAAACTTGAGGGCTGCCCGCCGGGCGCGGCGTCGATGACCTTTTCAGGAACGCCAGCGGCGGGGACGTCGCTGCTGGCGCTGGATGATGCGGTCATGGCGCAAAAAGTGGCCATTGAGATCCGCGACAGCGATCGCAGCAGATTACCGCTTGAGCAAGCCAGCCAGTCGGTAAGCGTTGATGAAAACGGTAATGCTACGCTGACGTTTTATGCGAATTACATTGCGTTGGCCGATGGCGTTCAGCCGGGAGTCGCAAAGGCGGATGCGACTTTTATGATCAATTACAACTGAAGCCCGAGCCCAATAACGTACTCCCGAACGATCTCTCGTCGGGAGTCAGCCACGATCACAGCAAGTCGTGTACCTTCGCGTAATCAATAAGCTCAACAATGGTATGCAGGCCGAGTTTCGAAAAGATGTTCGCTTTATGCGCACTGATGGTTTTGTTACTCAGCAAGAGCTGCTCTGCGATTTCTTTATTCGATAAACCGTTGGCGAGATAGCGCAGTACCGTAACCTCCCTGTTTGAGAGCGGCATATCATTGTGCTCACCTTTTCGTGAACTGGTATTACTGATAAAATTTAGCGTCTCTGAAGGAAAAAAAGAATATCCTGATAAGATCATTTTCACTGCGTTATAAATATCATTGAGATCCTTTCTTTTACTGACAAATCCGTTTGCGCCTGCCCGGATAGCTCTCCCGGCATAAAAAGATTCAGATTTAGACGACAAGAAAAGAATTTTGGTATTTTCTTGTATTGATTTGATTCGTTTAAGCAGTGTAAATCCATCTGTACCCGGCAGCTCTATATCCAGGATGACCAGATCCACAGGATATGTGCGCAGATAATCTACCGCGGTACGATTGTCATCGGTTTTCAGGACAACCTGGATATTACTATTCTTTTCGAGAAGCACTTCTATCGACATTCTGACAATAGGGTGTTCGTCCATAATGATAACGGATGCAGGTTTCATTGTTGTATGCCTCAGACTGTTTGCGCGTCTTCCGTTTGCGGATAAGCGTCAGACACTATTAATTATCAAATAGCCAGAATATACCTCACGAACCTGGGAAGTGGTGAAGGTAATACCATCCTTGTTAACTGACTATTTTGCGTAAGAGCAATAAGCGTGGGGAATATCCATTTCGCACCAACAAAAAAGAAAATTCTGATTAACTAAGAATAGGGAGATTATACCTGGTCTATTTTTTCGGAAAAGGCTTACGGTACACAAATCGGTGCTGGCTGTTAGGATGTTCTGCATGTTTTAGACTGTTTAATAGCGTTTGGTTTTATTCTCTGTTGAATCAATGTTACGTGGCTAAAAGTATTTTTTTTAAATATAAAAACAACACAAAAAACCAATTGTTTAGTTTCTGTTATGTGATTTTTGGGCAAATTTTCAACGATGAGGCCGTGAGAGCCCGTCAATTGAAGGATTATAGAGAAAGAGGGATTTTCCTATGATACCAGGAATAGTTGTAAATATTAATTTTATGTAAAAAATTTACATTTAGTCAGGCGTTAAAATAAGTAATTTCTTAAAAAATCTTATAGCTTAAGAGGTTAGCGTGTTAAATTAAGTGAAGAGAAGTGACGCTAAGGCGATGTATCAGATACAGCAAACTGTGTCGATGCGGCAGATCCAACTGAGTAATAAGTTGATTGAGTCGGTAGATCACCCGGTGATAAGGCGTATTGAGTAAAAGCGCGATTTCCTTTAAAGACATACCCTGAGATAACGCGGAAATGATCTTCCAGTCAGTATGGCTAAAGGTGCCATCAGTATTTTTAACGGTGGGGGGAGATAATAAGGCGTTACGTAATGATGAGAGATTCTGGCGACGTTGCAGAATATAAAACTTACCGGCTTTTTGCATAAAACGCGTCAGACTAACATCCTTATCCGGCACCAGTAAGTAAACCTGGATATCGCTTCGCTCTCGGATAAGAAGGCGTAATCGCTCAAGCGTTTCGTAGCAGGAGACCGCCAGTCCAGCCATATCAACAATCAATTGTCTGATGCCCGTCTCTTCCAGCCTGCGTGAGGGTGATTCCAGAGAGCTGAACACCGCCGTGCGTTTTCCAGAAAATAAATAGCGATTCAGTGTATATCCGAGATAGTTATCCGTCGTGATAATAACCTGAGAGATTGTATTGTCCGGTAGGGCATAATTGAGACGTTGGGTCAGATATTCCAGACGATCAAATACCTGTGGTTCAAGGTGATGGTAGTGATGAGTGCAATCGGTATTTCTTAAACGGCGATGTCTTTCTTTGCGAAGTGCGCTGCGCATCCTTTCCCTTTCCGTTTTTCTACTCTTTGTTTTGCAAAAGCGCGGGCCATAAGTATCCCTGGCCTAATTGGGCGCCAGAATGAAAAGCAATTTCTTTTTGCGCATGATTTTCAATACCTTCAATGAGTATGACATCTGCAATGTTATACCCCATAAAAATCACCTGGCGCAGTTTCTGAGGATGCAGAATTAGATCCCAGAACGCATTTTTATCCAGTTTCAGACCACTAAAACGCCAGCGGGCGGCAGCCACTTCTTTGATCAAATTTTCATCGACATCATCCAGCCAGACGGGAATTCCGATAGACTCAACCTGTTTTATTTTTTCATAGAGTTGGGAACGCTGGCGGCTATTAAGTGAAAAAAGCGTTTCTGGGTCCTGGATTTCAAGGATCAGATTGGGCGGGCAGGGGGTTACTCCTGAATTAAAAAAATCCAGGTGTAAAAATACCTTCAGCGGTAAATTAAGAAAATAATGTACGCCTTTGGGATAATGCGTAATAGTGGCGACTTGCTGATAAAAATTCGCCACTATTTTTTCTGGCGAGAGGTGGTGAAAAAAATGCTCAGTATTGACATGAAAAGGAACCTGAGTCAGAACTTCATAGCCAAAGGTGCGGGCAGAAGATAAATGGACTATCGGTTCAAGCTTTAAAGGATATTCCCAACAAAAAGGACCTTCCTTTTGAGTGCGCAATGTTGCAGAGTCAAGAATATTTCCCTGTAATACCGGGCGAGTTGCCACAAAAACACTCCTGTAGGCATAAAAAATGCCGCCGAATATTTTCGGTTCCTGACGGTTGTGCAATCAGGAAATATGATAAGTGTCATTGTGGCAGTATGCGAAAAATCGCTGTAGATGACGTTACTTAATCATCTGTGAGATATTTCTCAACATGATGGATGGAAAATTGAGAATATGTCTATTCTTGCAGAAAACCCAGGTTAACTCTGATGTAATTTAAGAACTGCTGTTCATTTTTTACGTGCAGTTTCTTCATGATGCTGCGGCGAATTGATTTGGTTTGTTCTTCGCTCAGCGAAAGGAGTACGGCAATTTCGCTTAACCGGTGCCCGCGGGCGACCATCTTTAAAAACTGGCGTTCCAGAATGGAGAAATGGCGAGTCGTACAGTAATGGCAAACAGAAGGGGGAACGCTGCGGCGAAGTGCCCGTTTATGCAGGATAAGCACCATCTTTTTGGTTATCTCATCAACATCGTCCTCCCGGTAAATATGCGGCAGCATATAGAGACACGGTCTGAACATAAGTTTGTCTTTATCGTATTCATTACAAATAATGACTCTCTGCTGGTGCCGGGTATGTACCGGTATCTGATAACATCCGGCACTAAACCAGTCTTCATCCAGCGATAAAAATGCGATATCCGCTTTGTCTATATCATCAGCAGGTAGAAATTGAATTTTCTGATGCCACTGATGAGTCAGACGAGTCATGATGATTTTAAGACCGTGTTCGAAATGGCTATTTTGTTCTTTTATGGCGACACTCAGCATAAAAAATATCCTGAACAGCTGGGAAGTGGGGAGGAAATAGTAAGTAAACGCATTAATTTTCTAAATACATTTATCCTTAAAATGCCACTTTATGCAGGCCGAGTTCTTACCAGGTGATTTCCTGGATAGTTGCGTAGCGCCAGAAAAAAAGATATTCGTACACTTCCTCAGCAACCAGAACAAAAGCCATTGACTCAGCAGGCGCTCACCGTATAATTCACGCGTTTCATCCGCATGAAGCCATCGCTTCACACAGTGCGCCCTTAGCTCAGTTGGATAGAGCAACGGCCTTCTAAGCCGTGGGTCACAGGTTCGAATCCTGTAGGGCGCGCCAGTCTTTATTCTCGCCTTTCTGTCAGACTCCATTTCGCAGCGCCGTTATCACTGCATTTCAATCGCCATGTTTCGGCAATGTCAGAATAAAGCGCGTTGCGCGCAGATCGGACGTTACGGACACGGTTCCCTGATGGGCGATGACGATTGATTTCACAATCGCCAGCCCAATTCCGCTGCCTTCGCCCTTACGCTGTCGGGAAGGGTCAACCCGGTAGAAGCGGTCAAACAGGCGCGGTAAATGTTCTGGCGCAATGGGGGCGCCGGGGTTTTCAACGGTAATCTGTGCCTGTCTGTCCATTTCTTTGAGCCGCACGGTGACGGCTTCGCCTTTCGGGGTGTAGCGCATGGCGTTAGACAGCAAGTTGCTGAGCGCTCTGCGTAACATGATGGGATCGCCGGATACCCAACATGCGCGTCCTTCAAAATGCAAACGCACTTCGCGTTCTTCCGCCCAGGCTTCAAAAAAGTCGAACACTTTGTGGACTTCATCCGCCAGGTCGAGCGCCTTTTTCTCCGGGATGAGCTGGTTATTGTCGGCCTGAGCCAGAAACAGCATGTCGCTTACCATCTTCGACATACGGCCAAACTCTTCGAGGTTGGAGTAGAGTACGTCTTCCAGCTCTTTCTGGCTGCGGGTCTGGCTTAGCGCAATCTCTGTTTGCGTCACCAGATTCGTAATCGGGGTGCGAATTTCATGGGCGATATCCGCAGAGAAATTCGACTGGCGGGTAAAAACATCCTCAATGCGTTCAAGCATATGGTTAAACGAGAGCACCAGCCGCTCCAGTTCAATCGGAACGGCCTGCGGGTCAAGACGCACATCGAGGTCTTTCGACGTAATATTTTGAATCCGGCGGCTGACGCTGCGAATCGGTTCATGGCCTTTGTAGACGGCGAACAGCACAATAAAAATGATCATCATGCTAATCAACGAGGCCGTCATAATCAGCTTATTTTTCAGATCGTTAATATAGTGCAGATGGAAGTCGATCGACAACGCCATATAGAGCGTGTAGGCCGGTTGCCCGTCCGCGAGTTGCCCGACCGGCAGGCGAATCATGCGCCATGCGGAATGAGTACCGTGCCCGTTAGCGTGCCTCTTGCTTTGTAAGTCCGGGCTGGACAACAAAAAGACATCGCCGTTACGCGCGCTGCTATCCGGCGTGGCTTTGGCGATGAACTGGCGAAGGTCAGGCGAACCGGGAGAGTGAAAAATCGCCCGCTGGTTGGCATCTTCCAGCGAAATGATGACGTTCGAGTAACCGGCGGCAACGTTTTTTAGGATTTCCAGCCGACGCGCTTCCGGTTCGTCGGGATGCGTGAGGATTCGCTCCAGCGTCGCGCTGATCTCTTTCAGGTCATTGATATCCTGCTCGGCAAAATGCACTTTTACGGAGTGAATCATGATCCAGGCAAACGCGAAAAAAGAGGCAATGGTGGCGAGGCTGATGAAAAATGTCAGGCGCGTCGCCAGCGAGAAAGGGCGCTGAAAGCGTTTAGTCACCATCCGGTACCTCAAGCACATAGCCCACGCCGCGCACGGTCTGGATGAGTTTCGGTTCGAACTCGTTATCGATTTTCGCGCGCAGACGTTTAACGGCAACGTCAATCGCGTTGGTATCGCTGTCAAAGTTCATATCCCAGACCTGGGAAGCGATCAGCGAGCGGGGCAAGACTTCACCCTGGTGGCGAACGAAAAACTCCAGTAGCGTAAACTCTTTACTGGTGAGCGTGATGCGCATGCCGTTGCGGGTCACTTTTCTGCTGACCAGATCGAGCGTCAAATCCGCGACCTGAAACTGACTTTCGACCATCACCGCCGCGCCGCGACGAAGCAGCGTTCTGACGCGAGCCAGTAATTCAGCGAAAGCGAACGGTTTAACCAGATAGTCGTCAGCCCCCAGCTCCAGACCTTTTACCCGGTGTTCAATGGTGCCCAGCGCGGTAAGAAGAAGGATTGGCATGCCTTTGTTGGCGGTGCGCAGCATACGGACAATATCCCAGCCATTCACATCCGGCAGCATGATGTCGAGGATCAGCAGATCGTAATCTCCCGTCATCGCCAGGTGATACCCGTTAAGCCCGTTATCCGCCAGGTCCACCACGAAGCCCGCTTCCGTCAGACCTTTGGTCAGGTATTCACCGGTTTTTTTCTCGTCTTCGACTATCAGAATCTTCATCACGTCTTCCTTCACGCAAAGGTTGGGCGGGTTTTCAATTCTAGAGGAGCAGGATCGGATAGCAATCGGTTATTGGGAAAATGACAACTTTGTCATTTTCCTGTCACGGGCCGAACAGAGTCACTTCGTTAAGGTACAGGGCATAAATTCACATTCACTATATGGTTATCAGTCCCGTTGGGACGAGAAACGCTATGCGCAAATTTAAGCTTCTTACCCTCAGCGTGATGCTTGTTCTGACGGGCTGTTCGCTGGCGCCGGACTATCAGCGGCCCGCGTTGCCGGTGCCGCAACAATTCTCCCTGAGCCAGAATGCGCTGGTTTCTGCGCCTGCGGGATATCAGGAGACCGGCTGGCGAACCTTTTTTGTTGATGAGCAAGTAAAGTCGCTGATCGGCGAGGCGTTACGCAATAACCGTGACTTGCGCATGGCGACGCTGAAAGTGCAGGAAGCCAGAGCGCAATACCGGGTGACGGATGCCGATCGTTATCCGCAGCTTAATTCCGATGCCAGCGGAAGCTGGGAAGGAAAATTAAAGGGTGACAGCAGCAGTACCCGCGAATATGAAGCCGGGCTGAATCTGAGTTTTGATCTGGACTTTTTTGGTCGGCTGAAAAACATGAGTGAGGCTGACCGACAGAACTATTTTGCCAGCGAAGAAGCGCGCCGGGCAGTGCATATCTTATTAATCTCAAACGTGGCGCAAAGTTATTTTAATCAACGGCTGGCGTACGCGCAGTTGCAAATCGCACAAGAAACGCTGGAAAACTATACACGCTCTTACGCATTTGTAGAAAAGCAGTTGCTGACCGGCAGCACGACCGTTCTGGCGCTGGAACAGGCGCGGGGCGTGATTGAAAGCACCCGCAGCGATATTGCGAAACGACAGGGCGAGCTGGCGCAGGCTAATAATGCGCTGCAATTGCTGTTGGGCACTTATTCTGTGCTGCCGGATGACAGAGCGCGCGATAGCGGAGATATTAAAAACGTGACGCTCCCGCCGTCGCTTTCCTCGCAAATCTTGTTGCAGCGCCCGGATATTATGGAAGCTGAACATACGTTGATGGCGGCGAATGCCAATATTGGCGCGGCGCGCGCGGCCTTTTTTCCCTCCATTACCCTGACCAGCGGGGTGTCCGGCAGCAGCAGCGATCTCTCCCGTTTATTTAATGCTGCGAGCGGGATGTGGAATTTTATCCCGAAAGTGGAACTGCCGATTTTTAACGCCGGACGTAATCAGGCCAACCTCGATCTGGCGGAAATTCGCCAGCAGCAATCGGTTGTGAATTATGAACAGAAGATCCAGACCGCGTTTAAAGAGGTGGCAGATGCGCTGGCTTTGCGCCAAAGCCTGGACGACCAGATAACCGCGCAACAGCGTTATCTGAGCTCGCTGCGTATTACGCTGCAACGCGCCAGAGCGCTTTATCAGCATGGCGCGGTCAGCTATATCGAAGTGCTGGATGCGGAGCGCTCTCTGTTTTCAACCCAGCAAACGTTACTCGATCTGAATTACGCCCGACAGGCTAATGAAATTACGCTGTTCACCGCGCTGGGCGGCGGTTGGGTGGAATAAAAATTTATCGTTATTTTCAGGAGAAAGCATGATGAACAATACAGTAAAAGCGGCGATTTTGGGTCTGTTCTCCGCCGTGGTATTTAACGTTCAGGCGAATGAACACCACCACGGCGAGATGATGAATAACGCATCAGCGGCGCAGCAGGAGCAGGTGATTCATTCAACCGGCGTGGTTAAAGCCATCGACAAAGACACGAAAAAAGTGACTATCGATCATGAACCTATTCCGGCGGTCAACTGGCCTGCGATGACGATGCGCTTTACCCTGACCCCGGAAACCCGTTCCGGTGAAATTAAACCCGGCGACAAAGTGGCGTTTACTTTTGTTCAGCAGGGCAATCTCTCTTTATTACGCGATATTCAGGTCAGCCAGTAAAGCGTATTCGCTGTCTCTTTGTTCTTGCCCGGGTTTACAGAAGCGCGGGCATATCTCCCGCGTAACTGATCCAGAAAATGGATCGAATGGAAGTCACTATGGCGTCTTTAAAAATAAAAACTACCGCGCTTATTCTCGGCAGTATGATCGTCGGAGGGATTATCTCGGTCGGCGTTTACGCTTATTTTGCATCTGCGCATCAGCCTGTCGATACTGCGCCAGCCTCCGAAAAAGAGGCCCGTAAGGTTCTGTTCTGGTATGACCCCATGTATCCGAATACGCGCTTTGATAAGCCCGGTAAATCGCCGTTTATGGATATGGATCTGGTGGCGAAATACGCTGACGAAGAGTCAGACACGACCTCTGCGCCAGGCGTGCGTATCGATCCGGTACAGACGCAGAATTTAGGGTTAAAGACGGAGGCTGTCCGCCGTGGGCCGCTGCGCTACGCGCAAACTTTTCCGGCTAACGTCAGTTTCAATGAATACCAGTTTGTGATTGTGCAGGCGCGTTCCGCTGGCTTTATCGATAAAGTCTGGCCGCTGACGGTGGGGGATAAAATTAAGAAAGGAACGCCGCTGATCGACCTGACCATTCCTGACTGGGTTGAAGCCCAGAGTGAATATTTACTGCTGCGGGAAACGGGCGGTACGGCAACGCAGGTGGAAGGCATTCTTGAACGACTGCGTCTGGCCGGGATGCCGGAAGAGGATATCCGCCGCTTAGTCTCGACCCGTAAAATTCAAACCCGTTTTACCCTGAAAGCGCCTATTGATGGGGTGATCACCGCGTTCGATCTGCGCGCCGGGATGAATATCGCCAAAGATAACGTGGTGGCGAAAATCCAGGGGATGGACCCGGTGTGGATCAGCGCGGCCGTTCCTGAATCCATCGCATGGCTGATTAAAGATGCCTCGCAGTTCGATATTACCGTGCCCGCGTGGCCGGATAAACGCTTCACCATCAGTAAATGGGCGATTCTGCCAAGCGTGGACGCCACCACCCGTACCCTCCAGTTGCGCTTACAGGTTGATAACCCGGATGAAGCGCTCAAGCCTGGAATGAATGCGTACCTGAAGCTGAAAACGCAAAGCGAACCGATGCTGCTAATCCCGTCTAAGGCATTGATTGATAATGGAACGGAACAGCGGGTGATCGCCGTTGACAATGACGGTCGCTTTGTGCCGAAACAGGTCTCGGTGTTCCATGAATCACAAGGCGTGACGGCGATTCGCGCCGGGCTTGCCGAAGGTGAAAAAGTGGTCTCCAGCGGACTGTTCCTGATTGACTCCGAAGCCAATATCTCCGGCGCGCTGGATCGTATGCGGGCGCAATCTGCTGCGCCCGATCATGCGGCCCATTCACATTGAGGGAATGACAAATGATTGAATGGATTATCCGCCGCTCCGTAGCGAACCGTTTTCTGGTTGTGATGGGGGCGTTGTTCCTCAGCATCTGGGGAACCTGGACCATCATTAACACGCCGGTTGATGCGCTGCCTGACCTGTCTGACGTGCAGGTAATTGTGAAAACCAGCTATCCGGGACAGGCGCCGCAGATTGTTGAAAATCAGGTGACCTATCCATTGACGACCACCATGCTGTCGGTGCCAGGCGCGAAGACGGTGCGCGGTTTCTCGCAGTTTGGCGATTCTTACGTGTACGTCATTTTTGAAGATGGCACCGATCCCTACTGGGCGCGTTCCCGCGTGCTGGAGTACCTCAATCAGGTGCAGGGGAAACTGCCTGCGGGCGTCAGCGCGGAAATGGGGCCAGACGCCACCGGCGTCGGCTGGATATTTGAATATGCGCTGGTGGATCGCAGCGGTAAACACGATCTGGCGGAACTGCGCTCTTTACAGGACTGGTTTTTAAAGTATGAGCTGAAAACCATTCCGAATGTGGCGGAGGTGGCCTCGGTCGGCGGCGTGGTGAAAGAGTACCAGGTCGTTATCGACCCGATGAAACTCACGCAGTATGGCATCAGCCTTGCGCAGGTGAAGTCGGCTCTGGACATGTCCAACCAGGAGGCGGGGGGCTCCTCCGTCGAACTGTCAGAAGCGGAATACATGGTGCGCGCCAGCGGCTATTTGCAGACCCTCGATGACTTCAACAACATTGTGCTGAAGTCTGGTGAGAACGGCGTTCCGGTGTACCTTCGCGATGTCGCCCGCGTACAGATTGGCCCGGAAATGCGCCGGGGCATTGCTGAGCTGAACGGCGAAGGCGAAGTAGCGGGCGGGGTGGTGATCCTGCGTTCCGGTAAAAACGCCCGGGACGTTATTTCCGCCGTGAAGACGAAGCTGGAAACGCTGAAAAGCAGCCTGCCGGAAGGCGTTGACGTCGTGACAACCTACGATCGCAGCCAGCTGATTGACCGCGCTATTGATAACCTCAGCTACAAATTGCTCGAAGAGTTTATTGTGGTTGCGCTGGTCTGCGCGCTGTTCCTGTGGCATGTCCGCTCTGCGCTGGTGGCGATCATTTCGTTGCCGCTAGGCCTCTGTATTGCCTTTATCGTGATGCATTTTCAGGGGCTGAACGCCAATATTATGTCGCTCGGCGGGATCGCCATTGCGGTAGGGGCAATGGTGGATGCCGCGATTGTGATGATCGAAAACGCGCATAAGCGGCTGGAGGAGTGGGCGCACCAGCATCCCGGCGACCCGCTGGATAACGAAACGCGCTGGAAAGTTATCACGAACGCCTCGGTGGAAGTGGGCCCGGCGCTGTTTATCAGCCTGCTGATTATTACCCTGTCGTTCATCCCGATTTTTACCCTCGAAGGGCAGGAAGGACGCCTGTTCGGCCCGCTGGCATTCACCAAAACCTATGCGATGGCAGGGGCGGCCTTCCTGGCGATCGTGGTGATCCCGATCCTGATGGGCTACTGGATTCGCGGCAAGATCCCGGCAGAGAGCAGTAATCCGCTTAACCGCTTTTTGATCCGCATTTATCACCCGCTGCTGTTGAAAGTGCTGCACTGGCCGAAGACCACGCTGCTGGTGGCGGTACTTTCGATCCTGACGGTCATCTGGCCGCTTAATAAAGTGGGCGGGGAGTTCTTACCACAAATTAACGAGGGCGATCTGCTGTATATGCCTTCCACGCTACCGGGGATTTCGGCGGCGCAGGCGGCGGATATGCTGCAAAAAACCGATAAGCTGATCATGACGGTGCCGGAAGTGGCGCGCGTGTTCGGCAAAACCGGCAAGGCGGAAACGGCCACCGACTCTGCGCCGCTGGAGATGGTGGAAACGACGATCCAACTGAAACCGCAGGATCAGTGGCGACCGGGAATGACGATGGACAAAATCATCGAAGAACTGGATAAAACGGTGCGCTTACCGGGGCTGGCGAATCTGTGGGTGCCGCCAATCCGTAACCGAATCGACATGTTGTCTACCGGGATAAAAAGTCCGATTGGCATTAAAGTGTCCGGCACCGTGCTGGCTGATATTGATGCCACGGCGGAGCAGATCGAAGAGGTTGCCAGAACCGTACCGGGCGTTGCGTCGGCGCTGGCGGAACGGCTGGAAGGAGGCCGTTACCTCAATATCGACATTCATCGTGAAAAAGCCGCCCGTTACGGGATGACCGTCGGTGATGTACAACTGTTTATTACCTCCGCAGTCGGTGGGGCGATGGTAAGCGAAACCGTGGAGGGGATTGCGCGTTATCCCATTAACCTGCGCTACCCGCAACGCTATCGCGACAGCCCGGAAACCTTACGTCAACTGCCGATTCTGACGCCAATGCAGCAGCAAATTACCCTGGCGGATGTGGCGGACGTGAAGATCGCGCCAGGACCGTCGATGTTGAAAACCGAAAATGCCCGACCTGCAAGCTGGATCTATATTGATGCGCGCGATCGTGACATGGTGTCGGTAGTTAACGATCTGAAAAAAGCGATCGCGGAAAAGGTGCAGTTGAAACCGGGAACCAGCGTGGCGTTTTCCGGGCAGTTTGAGCTGCTTGAACGCGCCAGCCATAAGCTGAAGCTGATGGTGCCGATGACGCTGATGATTATTTTCGTTCTGCTGTATCTGGCGTTTCGTCGGGTGGGAGAAGCGCTGCTGATCATTACCAGCGTTCCTTTCGCCCTGGTCGGCGGGATCTGGTTCCTGTACTGGATGGGTTTTCATTTGTCCGTTGCCACCGGAACAGGATTCATCGCGCTGGCAGGCGTCGCCGCAGAGTTTGGCGTGGTCATGCTGATGTACCTGCGTCATGCGATTGAAGCGGAGCCGTCTCTGGATAATCCACAAACCTTTACGGCAGAGAAACTTGATGAGGCGCTGTACCACGGTGCGGTTCTCCGCGTGCGGCCAAAGGCCATGACCGTGGCGGTGATTATCGCCGGTCTGTTGCCTATTTTATGGGGAACCGGGGCGGGTTCAGAAGTGATGAGCCGTATTGCCGCGCCGATGATTGGCGGTATGATCACCGCGCCGCTGCTGTCGCTATTTATCATTCCGGCGGCGTATAAACTGATGTGGTTGCGCACGCATCAACATAAGCGCTCATAACGTTATACCTGCTGCGCCAGTCGTCCGGCCCGTGGAGTACGCTTCATGGGCCGGATGAGATGCCATAGCGTATTGAACGGTGAATTATGTTTATCTTTTAAAATCAAGTTATTACTGTTTCGTGGTGAATATTTTGTCTTTATCGCCGCAAAGAAAGTAAGCCTTAACAGGTTAATTTATTTTAAGTGTTTCTGCTCAGGTTCATTATTATTTTTTCCCTCCTGACGTTACATTTTTGTTCTCCAGATCTTCTTCAATATTAAAGACGATGCCGCAGTGTAAATTCCACGCATAATGAAAAAATCCGACAGTCTACTCCTTTAGTTTATATTGCAATCCCTCTTTTTTTATTTCAGAATCGCGGCGCGAGCAGCGATGTTATTCCAAATTGTTATAATTTTGAGTTAAATTTGTATTGTGTAGCACATAAGTTACGCTAACTTTAATCATTTATGAATGTTTTTATGTATCAATAAAACGGCAAAAATAGTTAAAAACTTAATTTCTCACGAATTATTTGATCTGGAATCCATTATGGTAATCAAAAGCCAGGGATGGGGGACGATTTTGCGTTTTTCACATAAACGAGAATGAGATGTATCTCGAATAAAAAATAAGGACTTGCTGATGAGTTTTGGATTGATGAAGGATAACAAGTTTGAAATTATCGCTGTTTTCCGTGAAGAGCTACTAAAGAAGACTAAACTAGAGCTTAAATATGCCAACACTAGTGTGGTCACGCAGCTGGAAAAAGTTGATTTTGAACATTTTGTTATCCCTCACCATAAGGATATTGTCACCAAAAAGATCCAAACGTTTATTCTTCACAGTGAAAATGGAATTATAAAATTTAACGCCAGAATTGATCAGGAAATGTCAGACGGCATGGAGAATGCGCTGGCGTATTTCATTCCCGAGATGGTCTTTCTTATACAACGACGCCAGCATCAGCGCTTCTCCTTCCTGAAGGGACACAGTTTCAACTGCTTTGGACGATATAAAAATGGAGAGAATTATTCTTTCAAAATTAAAAATATGTCCAGGGGGGGATGCGCATTAATTGCGCAGGATGCGAATACGCGTTTTCTCTATAAAGATGCCGTCATAAAAGGCGCGTCTCTGGATTTTGAGCAATTCGGCTATTTGCAACTCGACTTAAAAGTGGTGGATGTGGTGATGGTCAATGAATTTGATGCAGAGAATCAGCTGTATTCCTGTTATCAGGTCTCCTGCCGTTTTGATTTTAAAAATTCGCGTGAAGAAGCAGAGATCGAAAGAATCATCATTAGTTTTTTAATGGGCAATAAAGTTCGACGGCTATAAAGGGTAAAGGGTGGTCATGATGATGTTGTGAGCAACGGTATCCCTGCCTCCCTGACGCTCCGCCTTACCCTGCGAGGATCTCTTGTTCCGCATGTTTTACCTGAACTTCCAGCGTATCGCGAATTTCCGCTAATGCGCGCTCCTGCTCGGCAAAGTACGCTTCTTTGTCGGTTACGGATGTGGCAAGACGCCAGGCGTTCTCCGTTTCCAGCTCGCTTATCTCTTTGAGCAGGGCGTTAATTTGCGTTCTGAGTTGCTCTATCTTACTGCGCAGATGGGCAAGATTGTTCAGCCTGTCGCTCGCCAGCATCGGCTCCAGACCGCTTTGCAACTGGGTAAGTAGCGAACGGATCGTGGCCAGGTCGGCATTCTGCCGGGCCTGGTTAAGTTGAACCATCATCTGGTGCGCTTTTTCTTTCAGCTCATCGGCGACCACGTCCGGGTGGCAGAGTCGGCTGGCCTGGCGCCACAGGCGTTTAAGCTCATTACGTTCATCAGCAGAGAGGCGCTGATCGCGCGCATAGCGGTGCTGCGCATCCTGATGCTGCTCCTGATATTCCTCATATTCGTGATCGGCCTCTTCACGCGCCTGTCGGGTTGCGCTGTCATCCTGACGTGAGAAATCATTCTCCAGCTCGCGAATTTCCGCCAGCAGGGAGGTGATAAGTTCCGTCTGCTGCTGAATACGCTTTCTGGTTTCCACCGCTTCCCGGGAGGTTGAGCTAAGGCTCACCCAGTGCTGTTTAAGCTTCACTAACTGATCGATAGCCTGAGAAATATACTGCTGGCAGGACTGATAGTCCTTTTCACGTCGTCTAAGTTCGGCCTCTTGCCTACGCTGCGCGCTGGCGGCCAGCTGTTTGCGCAGCTCCAGAATACGGCCCATGAGCGGGCCAAGGCGCAAGTGATACAAATCGTTGAAGTCGTCGAGGATCTGGATGCGGGCATTGCGTTTGTCGATCAGCTCGCGTAGCTGCGTTTCGAGCGCCTTCAGTTCCAGCTTGCTGGCGGCGATGCCGGGGTCCTGCCACGTCGAGACGGCGCGCTGGGACTGTAACCAGGCGGCAATTTCACGCATCGCGTCGCCGAAACGTCGCTCCTCGATCGCCAGGGCAATGGTGCCGATGGCCGCATCCAGAGAGGCGTCTTTCAGGTGCGCAAGTTGCTGATGGATGATCTCCTCATCCTCAAGTTCGATGGCGCTTTTGACGATCTCTAACCGTTTAATGATTTTATTCATGACAGCCGATGCCCGACGTGACTCAAAAACGAGTGACAGATAGTAGATCCGACTCACGCGTTTGAAAATATAGAAAAAAAATTAAAACATATTCTGTGGTGTGTGAAGCCTTTTCGTCCAGAACAATTCATGAAAATTATACGACGTGCCCAGGTATGTCCATCTGGCTTGTACTTCAAACCACCGTTTTGAAATTTCGTCTTTCGGGTGAATTATTCTTGCTTCGCTAAAGAGAATAAGTATAGTTCTCATTCTCTTTATTATTTAATGGCCTGGCGGCGAATGCGCTTACGGTTCGTAAGACTTTCCCTCTCTACACGGATGGTTCATCACGTCACTGCCGCGTGCAAAGGACGTTATCAGGCTTTTTTCACATGGTTCACATTACCCAGGTAAGGATTTCCAAAATGAAAAAGACAACATCCGCGTTGGCCCTGCTGATTGCCGTTGCATTAAGTGGTTGTGCGGCCACTTCCGGTTCTTCAACCCCCGTTGCGCCGCAGGCAACGCCGACTGCGCCAGCCGTTGCGACCGATGTTCAGAAACGTGATTTAGCCGATGGACTGTATGAAATGGCGTTAAGCCCGTCAGGCGATGCGCTTTACGTTGCCAGCGCCGAAGGTTTTAAAGATGTGCAGGGCGGGGTGGTCTACAAACTGGACCCGAAGACGCTGAAAACCATTGGCGCCAGCCACACTGACCTGAAAAACTTCGGTATGGCGATTTCGCCGGACGGTAAAACCGTCTATGTCACCAATTCGCTGGATGGCGGCGTGAGCGCGCTGAATACCGCCGACGGCAAAGTGAAAAACCGTGTGCTCTTCCCGGAACGTAACCCGGAAGGATTCCCGTACGGCGCGCGTCAGGTTCTGCTGCATAACGGCCTGCTGTATATCGGCGCCGTTGCCGATCCGGCGGTGATCTGGGTCGTCGATGCCGACACCCTGAAGTTGAAAACCCGCATCAAAAATACCGGTAAATGGATGACCGGTCTGCACTACTCTGACAGCACGCAGCGTATCTATGCCGCGAATGGCGGCGGTGAAATTCTGGTTATCAATCCTCGCACGCAGCGCGTAGAAAAACGCTGGAAACCGCTGGGTGATAAACCGGCGCTGCTACTGAATATGGCGGAAGATACGCAAACCGGTCGCCTGTTTGTTACCGACAACTCCAAAGCGAAAACCACGCTGGTGCTGGATATCCATACGGGCAAACTTATCAAACAGCTGGAGGTGGGTGATTCCTTATCGGTGAAATTCAACCCGAAACGCAATGAACTTTATATTTCTCAGCGTGAGTCCGGGAAGTTGCTCAGCCTCAACGCGACGGATTACAGCGTGAAGAAATCCTGGGATCTGCCGCCGAATCCAAACAGCCTGCTGCTGTCCGCCGATGGTCAGACGCTGTATGTCACGGTGAAACAGAAATTCAATAAAGATCACTCGACTGATGCGCCAGACAGCGTGGTGCGTATTGATCTGAACAAATAATAAATAGCGTCGCCTCGGGGCGTCAGGCAGGGATGCCTGGCGCATCCCTGAGGATTGTGCCTTGCGGCAACTATAGCGAAATGTTAAAAGGTGCCCCTTCAATAAAAACGATACAGGGGTAGGGCGTGAAAAACGCGTCAACTGCATCTGGCAACAGTTTGTCTGATGCTGCGTCGAACGGAGAGCCGACGCTTCAACGGGGGTTGCAAAACCGCCATATTCAATTGATTGCGCTGGGCGGCGCAATTGGTACAGGTCTGTTTCTGGGGATTGGCCCCGCCATTCAAATGGCTGGCCCGGCGGTTCTGCTGGGTTACGGCGTCGCCGGAATTATCGCTTTCCTCATCATGCGCCAGCTGGGTGAAATGGTGGTTGAAGAACCCGTTTCCGGCTCTTTCGCGCACTTTGCATACAAATACTGGGGCCCCTTCGCCGGTTTTCTTTCCGGCTGGAACTACTGGGTCATGTTCGTACTGGTTGGGATGGCGGAGCTGACTGCCGCCGGTATCTATATGCAATACTGGCTTCCCGATGTTCCAACCTGGATCTGGGCCGCCGCATTCTTCATTATCATCAACGCCGTTAACCTCGTGAACGTGCGCCTGTACGGTGAAACGGAGTTCTGGTTTGCGCTAATCAAAGTGCTGGCGATTATCGGCATGATCGGCTTTGGCCTGTGGATGCTCTTTTCTGGTAACGGGGGAGAACATGCCAGTATCGAGAACCTCTGGCGCTACAACGGCTTTTTCGCTACCGGCTGGAACGGGCTGATCCTCTCTCTGGCGGTGATCATGTTCTCTTTCGGCGGGCTTGAGCTTATTGGGATCACCGCCGCTGAAGCACGCGATCCGCATAAAAGCATTCCAAAAGCGGTGAATCAGGTGGTTTACCGTATTCTGCTGTTTTATATCGGTTCGCTGGTGGTGCTGTTAGCGCTTTATCCGTGGGTGGAAGTGCAATCCAACAGCAGCCCGTTCGTGATGATTTTCCATAATCTCGACAGTAACGTGGTGGCTTCTGCGCTGAACTTTGTCATTCTGGTGGCCTCGCTGTCGGTTTATAACAGCGGCGTCTATTCCAACAGCCGTATGCTGTTCGGTCTTTCCGTTCAGGGAAATGCGCCGAAGTTTTTAACCCGCGTCAGTCGCCGTGGCGTACCGGTGAACTCGTTGGTGCTCTCTGGCGCTATCACCTCGTTGGTGGTACTCATCAACTATCTGCTGCCGCAGAAAGCCTTTGGCTTACTGATGGCGCTGGTGGTCGCCACGCTGCTGCTGAACTGGATTATGATCTGCCTGGCGCACCTGCGTTTTCGCGCAGCGATGCGGCGCAAAGGTCGCGACACGCAGTTCAGGGCGTTGCTGTACCCTGCCGGGAACTACCTGTGCATTGCTTTTCTGGCGATGATTCTGGTTCTGATGTGTACCATTGACGATATGCGCATGTCGGCGGTATTGCTGCCGGTATGGATACTGTTCCTGTTCGTTGCCTTTAAATTACTGCGCCGTAAAACCCGTTAATCCTGCAGCCCGGTGGCGTTGCGCTTACCGGGCCTGCACAGCCGCCACCCGCAACATCGCGCGCCGCGCCACACTTCACCTTTATCGTGACTCTCCTCGCAATTCTTATTTGATCCGCAGGATCTTTGTTTTGTAATCGATTACTTTTCATTTTGAGTTTATTTGTAATCGATTACTTTTTAAAGGTGAGGCAAAAAATGGTGTCGACAACCGAAAGTAGTGGAAAACAGACCGTACAGTACCGGCTGCTGGTGCCGAGACTGTCGTTAATGATGTTCTTACAGTTCTTCATCTGGGGGAGCTGGTCGGTGACGCTGGGGCTGGTGATGACCCAGTACAACATGTCGCTGCTGATTGGCGATGCGTTTTCCGCCGGGCCGATCGCCTCCATCCTGTCGCCGTTTGTACTGGGGATGCTGGTGGATCGCTTCTTTGCGTCGCAAAAAGTGATGGCGGTGATGCATGTGGCGGGGGCGGCGATTCTGTGGTTTGTACCGCAGGCGCTGGTGGCGCAAAACGGGGCATTGCTCATCGGGCTGCTGTTTGGCTATACGCTGTGCTACATGCCAACGCTGGCGCTGACCAACAACATCGCCTTTCATAGCCTGTCAGATAAAGATAAGACCTTCCCGGTTGTGCGCGTGTTCGGCACGATTGGCTGGATCGTGGCCGGTATTTTTATCGGCGTGACGGGGATTTCCGACACCACCGGGATCTTCACGCTTGCCGCGCTCTGCTCTGTGATTCTGGCGCTCTACAGCCTGACGCTGCCGCACACCCCTGCGCCAGCGAAGGGGTTGCCGGTGAAGATACGCGATCTTTTTTGCGCTGATGCGTTTGCATTACTCAAGACCCGCCACTTCTTTGTGTTCTCGCTTTGCGCGACGTTAATCTCCGTGCCGCTGGGGACTTACTACGCCTATACCGCCTCGTTCCTGGCGGATGCTGGCGTGGGCGATGTCAGCACCGCGATGTCATTCGGCCAGATGTCCGAAATCGTCTTTATGCTGGTGATCCCCTTCCTGTTCCGCCGCCTGGGGGTGAAATACATGCTGCTGATCGGGATGTGCGCCTGGTTTGTCCGTTATGCCTTCTTTGCGCTCGGCATCAGCGAAGAGGGGCGCTTCCTGCTCTATCTCGGTATTTTGCTTCATGGGGTGTGCTATGACTTTTTCTTTGTCGTGGGTTTTATCTATACCGACCGCATTGCCGGAGAAAAGGTGAAAGGGCAGGCGCAAAGTATGATCGTCATGTTTACCTATGGCATCGGTATGCTGCTCGGCTCGCAGATCTCCGGCGCGCTGTACAACCGCCTGGTGGCGGGGCAGGCGGTTCCCCAGGCCTGGGTGACGTTCTGGTGGCTCCCGGCAGTGGCCGCTGCGGTGATTGCCGCGATTTTCCTTTTCGCTTTCAAGTATGACGAGAAAGAGCAGGCGTAATTTTCAGGAGGGGTTATGAGAACCATTAAGGGACCGGGTATTTTTCTGGCGCAGTTTATCGGCAGGCAACCCCCGTTTAATACGCTGGAAGGGCTGGCCGGTTGGGCGGCTGGGCTGGGTTATAAGGCCTTGCAGATCCCCTGCAATCATAAAGCGTTGTTTGATGTTGAACAGGCCGCCGTGAGCCAGACCTACTGTGATGATATTCGCGGGATGCTGGCGGATCACGGCCTGGTCATCAGTGAGTTATCGACCCATCTTGAAGGTCAACTGATTGCGGTACACCCGGCCTATGATGAGGCGTTTGCCGGTTTTGCGCCGCCGTCGGTGCGCGGAAACCCGCAGGCGCGACAGGCATGGGCGACGCAGACGTTGCAACAGGCTGCCGCCGCTTCGCAAAAACTGGGGCTGACCGCACATGCCACCTTCTCCGGTTCGCTCGCCTGGCCCTATTTTTACCCCTGGCCGCCGCATAATCGTCAGCGTTTTGACGAGGCGTTCAGCGAACTGGCGCGCCGCTGGCGACCGATTCTCGACTGCTTTGATGAGCATGGCGTGGACGTGTGTTATGAGATTCACCCCAGCGAGGATTTGCACGATGGCGTCACGTTCGAGCGTTTTTTAGCGCTGGTCGACGATCATCCGCGTTGCCATATTCTGTACGATCCCAGCCACCTGCTGTTGCAACAGATGGATTATCTGGGCTTTGTGGATGTGTACCACTCGCGCATTAAAGCGTTTCATGTGAAAGATGCCGAGTATCGCGCCAGCAGCCGTAGCGGCGTATACGGCGGGTATCAACCCTGGATTGAGCGGGCCGGGCGGTTTCGTTCGCCGGGTGACGGACAGGTGGATTTCAAAACGCTGTTCAGCAAGTTCGCCCAATATGATTACCCCGGCTGGGCGGTACTGGAGTGGGAGTGCTGCCTGAAAGAAGCCGCTACCGGCGCGCGTGAGGGCAGTGAATTTATTCGCCGTCATATTATTCCGGTTTCGGAGCATGCGTTTGATGATTTCGCTGCGGGTGATGAGGTACGTAAATGATTCAGGTTGGCATTATCGGAACCGGGTTTATTGGCCCTGCGCATATTGAAGCCTTGCGCCGACCGGGAAACGTATCGGTGGTTGCGCTTTGCGACAGTTCGCTGGAGAAGGCGCAGGAGAAAGCCCGGGCGCTAAACGTTCCGCACGCTTACGGCAGCGTGGAGGCATTACTGGCGCATCCGGGATTGCAGGTGGTACACAACTGCACGCCGAACCATCTTCATGCTGATATCAATCGCCAGGTGTTGCGGGCGGGGTTGTCTGTGTTCTCCGAAAAACCGCTCTGCATGACGCCGGATGAAGCGCGTGAACTGGCCGCGCTGGCGGAGCAGGCGGGGGTGGTGCATGGCGTGAGTTTTGTCTACCGGCAGTTTGCGATGGTGCAGCAGGCCGCCAGCATGGTACGCGCCGGGAGCATTGGGCGGCAGTTTTCCGTGCAGGGCAGTTATTTGCAGGACTGGATGCTGCTGGAAACCGACTATAACTGGCGCGTAGACCCCGCGCTTGGCGGGAGCTCACGCGCGGTGGCGGATATCGGTTCACACTGGTGCGACACGGTGCAGTTTGTTACCGGAAAGCGGATTGTGGAGGTGATGGCGGATCTCGCCACGGTCTGGCCAACGCGTAAGGCCAGCGTGGAAGGGGGCTCGACGTTTACTCAGCCGCTCACGGAGCGCCAGTGGGTAGATAAACCGGTCAGTACGGAAGACAGAGGCGCGGTGCTGGTGCGTTTTGATGACGGCAGCAAAGGCTGTTTCAGCGTTTCACAGGTGAGCGCCGGGCGGAAAAACCAGCTGACATTTGAGATTAACGGCAGTCACTGTTCGCTGGCCTGGGATCAGGAAGTGCCGCAGCAGTTGTGGATCGGCCACCGGCAGCAGGCGAATCAGATCCTGACGGACGACCCCGGATTAATGAACGCGGATGTGGCTGGCAGCGCGCACTTTCCCGGTGGGCATATTGAGGGCTGGCCGGATGCCTTTAAAAACATGATGCAGCAGTTTTATCTTGCGGTGCAGGCAGGAAAAATGCCCGCGCCGGAGGTGTGTCGTTTTGCCTCGTTCGCGGACGGTGCTGACGTGATGTATATCATTGACGCCATTGTGAAAAGCCATCAACACCAGCGGTGGGTGAGCGTGATGCGGTAAACCTTCGCCCGGTTCGCCGGAGGGCGATTTTATGGTAGCCTCAACACAAAGCGCAAACCGCAGGATGTGTCGCCGTTATGTCTATTCAAAAAATCGCCCAGCTCGCCGGTGTGTCGGTGGCGACGGTATCACGCGTGCTCAATAACAGTGATACCGTCAAAGCCAAAAACCGCGAGCGCGTGCTGCAAGCCATCAAGGAAAGTAACTATCAGCCCAACCTGCTGGCGCGCCAGCTTCGCACCGCGCGCAGCTCAATGATTCTGGTGATGGTTTCAAATATTGCGAACCCTTTTTGCGCAGAAGTGGTGAAGGGCATTGAAGAAGAGGCTGAGAAAAACGGGTATCGCATTCTGCTGTGTAATTCAGGATCGGATATGGCGCGTTCAAAATCGGCGCTGAAACTGCTCTCGGGGAAAATTGTCGATGGCATTATCACTATGGACGCGTTTTCAAAATTACCGGAGCTGACCACCATGATCGGCGATGCGCCGTGGGTGCAGTGCGCGGAATACGCCGATAAAGGCGCGGTCTCCTGTGTGGGGATCAATGACGTTGATGCCGCACAGTCGGTCATCTCCCATCTGGTCGAAAAGGGGTATCAGCGGATTGCGCTGATTAACCATGACTTAAGCTATAAATATGCGCGTCTGAGGGAGCGGGGGTATAAGGCGGCGCTTCATGCCTGGTCTCTGGATTATCAGGCGGTAGAGTATGCCAGCGAACTGAGTTCCAGCGCCGGAATGGCGGCGATGGACGTTTTGCTGGCGGCAGAAACGCGCCCGGATGCGGTTTTTGCGGTATCGGATACCCTGGCGGCAGGGGCCATGCGCGCCATTGCTAACGCCGGATTGCGCATCCCGCAGGATATCGCCGTCGTGGGTTTTGACGGTACGGAACTGGCGGAGATGGTCTCCCCGCAGCTGACCACTATCGAGCAGCCTTCCCGCGATATTGGCCGTAAAGCGGTCGGGCTGCTGCTGAACCGGATTGAACACCCGGATGCGTCAACCGAAAGGGTGATGATGGACTGGCGCTATATTTCCCGCGCCAGTACCTGATATTAGCGCTGAAACGCCCCGGACAGCGCGCGAATATCGTTTCCTGTAGGGGACTGGTGAATCCGTAAGCCAAACTCTTCGACCACGGCAAAAATGTGGTCGAAAATATCGGCCTGAATACTTTCATATTCCAGCCACACCACGGTATTGGTAAACGCGTAAATCTCAATGGGTAAACCCTGATCGTCCGGCGCAAGCTGGCGTACCATCATGGTCATATCTTTGCGGATACGCGGATGGTGGCGTAAATATTCATTCAGGTAGGCGCGGAAAGTGCCAATATTGGTCATCCGACGATGATTGAGTACGGATTCCGGCGCAGTCTGCTGTTGGTTCCATTCCTGGATTTCCTGATGACGGGTGGTTAAATAGGGCTTTAACAAATGCGCTTTATATAAACGCTGCTGCTCATCCTCATCAAGAAAATGAATGCTGGTGGCGTCGATACTGATGCTGCGTTTAATTCGGCGACCGCCAGAGGCGGACATGCCGCTCCAGTTTTTGAAAGAGTCCGAAACCAGGGACCAGGTGGGGATGGTGGTAATGGTATTATCCCAGTTGCGCACTTTCACGGTGGTTAAGCCGATATCGATCACCGCGCCGTCCGCGCCGTATTTCGGCATTTCCAGCCAGTCGCCCAGCTTCAACATATCGTTCGCTGAAAGCTGTATACCCGCGACCAGACCGAGAATGGGGTCTTTAAACACCAGCATTAAGACGGCGGCCATCGCGCCGAGACCGCTAATGAGAATAGCCGGAGACTGACCTATCAGCAGGGAGATCATCAGAATACCGATGATAATGGCGCCGATGAGTTTGATGCCCTGGAATATTCCTTTCAGCGGAAGCTGAGACGCCGCCGGGAATTTTTGCGACAGGTTGAGAATAACATCCAGTAACGAAAAGACGGACAACAGGGCATACATCATGATCCACAGTTGTGCGCAGGTGGTTAATATTTCAGCCGCCTCAGTCCCCTTTTGTAGCCAGAGCACAGCCTGAATATTGACGATAATCCCCTGGAGCGTAAACGCCAGGCGGTGAAATAATTTATTCTGGGTAATGATTTGCAGCCACAGGCGTGAACTGGCGCTGGCGCGCTTTTCAAAGGCTCGCAGCACCACCCAATGCAAAATAATATGCACAATGATGGCAGTGAGAAAAATAATGCCAAAAATCATCACCAGCGAAGTGGTGTGATTCATTTCGATCCCGAGTTCTTCTACCTGAGATATTAATTCCTGCATAACGTCTCCTTTATAAACAGCGGTCTATGATGACCGCTGTGCGGATATTATGCAAATTGCACGACGCAGGTTTGCTATTTTGACGTCATACAGGGGCGGGTTGCATTGATATTCAATGCGCGGCGAAACCATAATGTCGCCAGAACCAGACTGATCATCATGGCGGCTTCGACGGCCAGAAAACCGATCACCGACTGCGTATAATCGCCGTGACTATTGTGTTGCAGATGCAAAAATAACGCCCCCAGCACCGCCGGGCCAAGCCCCAATGTGGCTTGCTGCAACGTGCTTAAAATGGCGCTTCCGGCTCCGGCATCCTGCGTGCTGATATCGCGCATGCCGATACGATAAAAGCTGTTCACGATCAGCGCCTGTCCATAACCTATCAGGGCCGTTGCCGGCGCCAGCGCGAAGGTGGATGTTTGCATGCCCGAATGCCAGAAGGTCATCATTAACCCGGCTAAGCCGACTATCTGAATCGCCAGACCCATCAACAGAATACGTCCCATGCTGTAGCGCGCAATCAATCGCGGTGCGTAGCAGGCCGAGATGAAATAGGCCGCGCCGAGGGCGATAAAGCTGTTACCGGATTCCCACGGCGCCATCCCCAGACCCATTTGCAGGGTCAGCGCCATACAGAACATAAAACCTGACCATGCGCTAAAAAACAGCAATGCGATCAGAATGCCGAAGCGGATGCTGGTCAGCCGTAACAGGCGCGGCGGCAGAAGCGGGTGCTGGTGGCGCAGCTCCTGCCGGAGCGCATTTTTACGCATCCACCATCCCAGCGGGAGAATGGCAAATAGCGCCGCCTGAGCCTGCCAGGGCCAGCCGGTTTCTGGCCCCAGCGCCATAGGAAAAAGCAGGCAGCAGAGGATGGCGGCCAGACAGACGGTGCCCAACCAGTCGATGTCGGCGCGGGTTTCGCTGGCCGTTTCGGGAACGTGGCGGCGGCTGAATGCCAGTACCAGAAGGCAGACCGGGACATTAATAAAAAATGCGTTGCGCCAGCCAAGCCCGGCGATATCCGCCGAGACCAGCCAGCCGCCGCCCATTTGACCGACGATAAAGGCAATGCCGCCAATACCGCCATACAAACTGATGGCCTTTGCGTGCGCGCTTCCTTTTAGCGTGACGTGAAGCGTGGCGAGAATTTGCGGCACGATCAACGCCGCGCCAGCCCCCTGCAAAATACGGGCGCCCAGCAGCATGTGAATAGAGTTCGCCAGACCGCAAAACAGGGAGGCGACGCCAAAGAATGCGACTCCCCACATAAACAGGCGGCGGCGACCGTAGTTATCGCCGAGCTTGCTCCCCAGCGCCAGACAGACCGCGAACGTTATCCCATAGAGGGCGACAATTAACTCCAGTTGCGTCGTCGTCGCCTGTAAAGAGCGGGTAATGGACTCCAGGGCGACGTTGGTAATCGATGTATCAATAAGCGGCAGCATTTGGCCTGTCAGCAAGAGCGATAGCCCGGTGCGACTGAGTGAAACGACTGACGTATTCATGGTAACTCCATTGCGTCATTCAACAGATGGACGTAGCATTACTGAAGAATTAAACGGGTACCAGTTCCTGGTTATACTGGTATTGGTACTACCATGCTGGAGGTAATATGACGGTGATGACGCGACGTGAGCCCACGGTGATGCAACCCGCAGACAACCGGAAGCAGCTCGGCGCATTTTTACGCGCCCGGCGGGAAAGCCTCGATCCGCAACGTATGGGGCTGCCGCGCGTCGGTCGGCGGCGAACGCCCGGTCTGCGCCGCGAAGAGGTGGCGATGCTGGCGGAAGTTGGCGTGACCTGGTACACCTGGCTGGAACAGGGGCGGGAGGTGAATCCCTCTGAGTCGGTACTGGTTGGCGTTGCGAATGCGCTGCAATGCAGCCCGCTGGAAACCCGACACCTGTTTGTACTGGCCGGGCTGACGCCGCCGGAATCGACGCAGATCACCGTGTGCGAGGGGATCAGCGCGGGAACCCGTCGTATGCTTGACAGCCTGATGCCGCAGCCAGCCAGCATTCAGAAACCCAATTTTGATATTGTGGCGTGGAATGAGAGTTTTTGTCGGCTGATGGGCGTGGATTTTGCCACGATCCCGGATGACGATCGCAACTGTATTTACCTCTACCTCACCAACGAAACCTGGCGCAGCCGCATAGAAAACCGCGACGTGCTGCCGACGTTTGTCTCTTATTTTCGTGCGGCAATGGCGGAACACCGTGGCGATCCGGGGTGGGAAAATAAACTGGCGCGCTTTTTCGCCGCATCTTCTGAGTTTGAAGCGTTATGGCATCAGCGTTATGAAGTGCGTGGCGTGGAAAACCAGGTGAAGAATTTTCTCCATCCCCGGTTAGGGCGTTTTAGTTTGCAGCAGATGTACTGGTATTCCGCACCGCGTAACGGCTCCCGGTTGTTGGTGTATTTACCGATGGATGAGGCCGGAGAACAGGCGCTGGCGTGGCTGGATAAGCAGTAAAATGCCCGGTGGCGCTACGCTTACCGGGCCTACAACAACGTATGCTCCGTAGGCCGGATAAGGCGATATGCCCGGTGGCGCTACGCTTACCGAGCCTACAATAACGTGTGCTCCGTAGGCCGGATAAGGCGCAGCCGCCATCCGGCATTGCGCCCGGTGGCGCTACGCTTACCGGGCCTACAATAACACGTGCTCCGTAGGCCGGATAAGGCGCAGCCGCCATCCGGCATAACAAGAAATCAGACTTCCGTCAGGGTGGTTTCCTGCGGCAGGCGGGATTTCGGCAGCGCAGCGTTAAAATCTTCTACGCTGTGATGGCCGACAGGCACCACGACCAGGCTGGTATAACCTTTCTCTTTCAGGCCAAATTCAGCGTCAAGAACCGCGGCGTCGAAGCCTTCAATCGGTACGGCGTCCAGACCCATCGCGGCGACGCCCAGCAGGAAGTTGCCAACGTTCAGGTATACCTGTTTCGCCATCCACTGATCGTCATCTTTCAGGTCGCGGCGGTGCAGATCCGCGAAAAAGCGACGGCCTTTGTTATTTGCCGCTTTGGCTTCCGGCGTGGCAAAACGGCCATCGGCATCTTCCTGATCGACAACGCGATCCAGCCAGGCGTCGTCCATTGCGGTTTCTGCGCAAAACACGACGACATGGGAAGCATCCAGCATTTTGCGCTCGTTAAACACGAAATTACCGGCGGCGGATTTCGCAACGCGCGCTTTCCCTTCTTCGGTACTGGCGACGATGAAATGCCACGGCTGAGAGTTGGTGCTGGAAGGGCTATATTGCAGCAATGTTTTGAGTTTTTCCGCTTCGTCTGCGGTCAGTTGTTTGCTGGGATCGAACGCCTTAGTGGAGTAGCGTTTTAAGGCGACAGAAACGATATCCATAAATACTCCTGATGTTTTTTAATACCCTGCGGGTGCGTTTTCGTGCCAGCAGGGTACAGGGTTAGCGCATAAAAGATAAGAGAGAAAAATGCGAAAACACTTATCGATATCAACGATAAATCAGGTGGGGCGCAGACGTTTTTGATCTTTTTTAGCCAGACCATCCACCACCAGATTCCAGGAGTCGCCGATCAGGTCGGCAAGCAGCGACGGCGTGATATCGTCTCCTGCGTAAACGGAAATCCAGTGTTTTTTGTTCATGTGGTAACCGGGTTCAATACTGCGGTAAATCTGCTGATTTAACAGGGATTTCTGTGGATCGGATTTCAGGTTCACAAACCGACGGCCGCGTTGTTCTGAAACGATCATGAATATCTTGCCGCCAACTTTAAAGACATCAAACTCTGGGCCGAACGGCCAGCAGTGTTCGGTGAAAGGCAGTTCGAGCGCGATGCGTTTCGCACAACGGTGCAGCGTCTGGCCGTCCATTATTTTTCCTCGCGGGTGAGGGCGCGCCACATCGCTTCAAAACCCAGCGAGATGTACTCATTTGCGTGGGCCGGATCGCGGGCGGCAAATTCCATCGTGGTTTCCGCCAGGGTGAGGAACAGGGCATCGCCAAAGGCGCGGTATTCGTCAGACATGAAAATGGGCAGAACCGAACGATGGCAGAGATCGCGCAGTTCCGGGAACATATCGTCCGCCAGTTGCTCGGTTTCTTTCGTGATTTTCTCACTAACCGCAAGCTGGCGGATGGTGCGGTGTCCGTTAGTGTTGTTCAGGCCCCAGTTGATGTAGCTGTTCCAGATGAAGTGCGTCATGGTTCTGGTGTCGGTGATTGAACGGTCCAGATTCGCCATCATCGACTGGCAGAGATCCTGCTTCAAATGCAGATAAAGCTCGTTGATTAAGTCATCTTTTGTCGCGAAATAGCGAAACAATGTTCCCTCAGCAACACCTGCGTTGCGAGCAATGACGGCGGTGGAGGCGGCAATGCCGGATTGCGCGATCGCTTTTGTTGCGGCTTCCAGTAACGCCAGTTTTTTGTCTTCACTCTTCGGACGAGCCACTACACTTTACCCTTAATGATGTAAAAAACACGATTGAAACACGCTCTTTGCAGCGCCGCAACGGTGAATGTCAAAGATTGAAAATCATCTTGACGAGATTCCTTCGCTTTCTATAATGAGTGCTTACTCACTCATAATCAAGTGACAGTCGCGCAAACCAGCGGAAAGGGGCGCGTTTTCGGATCAGGATATGAAGCGTCTCACAATTTGTGTGGTTGTTATTATGCTTATTGCTTCTACAGCGAGTCTGCCGTTTGTCCTTAACGCCGGGTTTGGTCAGGTGCCGCAGGGCGCTCAACTGAGCCTGGTGGAACAGTCTCCACACTATCGTGATGGACAGTTTCATAATCAATTACCCACTCCCGGTTACACCGGGGATAAGGGGATGCTCGCCGCATGGTGGGAGTTTCTGGTCGCTAAACGTGAAAATGCGCGGCCTGCCCAGCCGTTGCCGCTGGTAAACACCGATCTCGCCAGCGTACCGCGCGATCGGGACACGCTCATCTGGCTGGGCCATTCCTCCTGGTATCTGCAACTGGCGGGAAAACGCATTCTGATCGACCCGGTATTCAGCAGCTATGCCGCGCCGTTTTCGTTTCTGAATAAAGCCTTTGCCGGAGACTACCCCTGGACGGCGCAAAATATGCCGGAGATCGACCTGCTGATCATCTCGCACGATCACTATGACCATCTGGACTACGCCACCATCAAAGCGCTGATGCCGAAGATTAAGCGGGTCATTACGCCGCTGGGTGTGGGATCGCATTTGCGCTACTGGGGCATGAATGGCGGGATTATCGACGAGCGCGACTGGAACCAGTCCGTCAGGATCGATGACGCGCTGCTGATCCACGTCCTGCCCGCGCGCCATTTTTCTGGTCGGGGGCTCAAACGTAACCAGACGCTGTGGGCGAGTTTTATGTTTGAGACGCCTGAACAGAAGGTTTATTACAGCGGGGATTCCGGTTACGGGCCGCATTTTAAGGCGATTGGAGAACAGTTCGGCTCAGTCGATCTGGCCATCATGGAAAACGGTCAGTACGACCGGGACTGGCGATACATTCACATGATGCCGGAAGAGACCGCGCAGGCGGCGCAGGACCTGCGCGCAAAAGCGATTTTACCCGGTCATGCCGGGCGTTTTGTCCTGGCGAAACACAGTTGGGACGATCCGTATAAACGTCTGGCGCTGGCGAGTCGTCATAAACGCTACCGCCTGCTGACGCCGACGCTGGGAGAACCGGTGATGTTGGCCGATCCGACCCAGCAGTTTACGGCCTGGTGGGAATAAGCGACCATTTTTCGGAGGGGGAGAGCACGATGACCATTTCCGCTCAGGTAATCGACACTATTGTCGAGTGGATTGATGATAATTTAAATCAACCGTTGCGCATTGATGATATTGCCCGCCACGCCGGGTACTCCAAATGGCATCTGCAACGCCTGTTTATGCAGTACAAAGGGGAGAGTCTGGGGCGCTATATCCGGGAGCGTAAGCTGCGGCTGGCGGCGCGTGATTTACGCGATACCGACCAAAGGGTGTATGACATCTGCCTGAAGTACGGTTTTGATTCGCAGCAGACCTTTACGCGGATCTTCACCCGAACCTTTAATCAGCCGCCGGGTGCCTACCGTAAAGAGAATCACAGCCGTACGCACTGAGTTTCCCCGGCAGCGCCTGGCTGCCGGGAATCTTTCTTACCAGGAATAGCTCACTGTTGCCGTAACCGTACGACCTACGCCATAGAAGCAGGCGGTGTCGCTGGCGCAAGAGGCTACGTATTTCGTATCGGCGATATTATTGACATTAAACTGTACGGCTGCGCCTTTCAGGCTGCTGTTCAGTTCTCCCAGTTCGTAGCTCACCATCGCGTCATACAGATCCACCGCCGGCACTTTAAAGGTGTTTTTCGCATCGCCGTAGCTGGTGCCGATGTAGCGCACGCCCACGCCGGTCGTCAGGCTTTTCAGCGGGCCGCCGGGGAAGGTATAACTGGCGAAGGCGGAAGCCATGTGAGCAGGAATACGGGCAGGGGTTTTCCCTTCCGTACCCGCTACCGTGGTGTTGACGGTTTCCGCATCCGTGTAGGTATACGAGCCAATCAGGTTGACGCTATCCCACAGTGAAGAGTGAATTTCCGCTTCCACGCCTTTGGAACGCACTTCCCCTGCGTTTTCGAACCAGCCCAGCGTGCTGTTGTAAGTGGACACATTGCTCTGTTTGAGATCGTATAACGCCAGCGACATCAGCGTGTTATCCACCGGCTGATACTTCACGCCCACTTCGGTTTGTTTACCGGTAGTGGGTTTAAACGGCGCGCTGCCCGGCGCGCGGTTGGTTTGCAGATTAGGCTCATACGAGGTGCTGTAGCTGATGTACGGCGAGAGGCCGAAATCAAAGGCATACAGCAAGCCGGTACGCCAGGTGAACTTGTTGTCGTTCTGCTGCGTTTTCTCACTGTTGATGTAATCGGTGGTGCGAACTTCCGTCCAGTCATAGCGCCCGGAGAGCAGCAGCTCCCAGTTGTTCCAGCTCATCTGATCCTGCAAATAGAGGCCCATCTGATCGAGGTTCTGCTGTTCGTGGCTGGCGGTGCTGAAGGTGCTTTCATCGACGTTTACGCCATAAACCGGGTGCGTCCAGTCCATATCGTACTGCGAGCCGGAACCGCGCATTAACAGTTGCTTGTCGTTGCTGGACTTGTAATCCAGCCCGCCGAGCAGCGTATGGTTCATCTGCGCGGTCGCAAACTGTGCTTCCAGTTGGTTATCAATGCCAAACTCATTGGTCGTGCGCTCCTCATGCTGGGCGCGACGGCTGAGCAGCGTGCTTTCCGGTTTGCTGTTGAAGTAAACCAGATAGCGGTATTTTTGCTTGATGCTGGCATAGCGGGCGTTCTGGCGGAAGGTCATCATGTCGTTGAACTGATGTTCAAACTCATAACCCACCATCGTCTGCTCACGCCACGACTGATCGTAATCAGGATCGCTGACGTTAAAATCGAGCGGAATATATTTTCCGTTAGCGCTGGTGACGGTGCCGTAAGCAGGCAGGAAGTTACGGTAGCCCGCATCGGGATCTTTCTGGTAGCTGGTCAGCAGCGTGAAACGGGTCTGATCGTTTGGATACCAGGTGATAGCCGGAGCAATCGCGACGCGCGAATCTTTATAGTCTTCAACCTGGTTATGCTGAGTGCGGGCGATCCCGTTCAGGCGATACAGTACCCGGCCGTCATCGCTCAGCGGGCCGCCGAAATCAAATGCGCCTTCCGCCAGATCGCGATTACCGGTGCTGAACTGAACCTTATGAATCGGTTCGCTGGTGGGGCGTTTGCTGGTCATGCTGATAAGCCCGCCGGGGTTCACCTGGCCAAACAGAACCGAAGCCGGGCCGCGTACCAGCTCTACCCGCTCCAGCAGCCACGGATCAACGGTGCCGGTTTGCGATGACGCCGTTGCGCCAAAGCTCAGACCATCAAGGAATTTAGGAACGTAGCTGAAGCCGCGTACAAACACTTCATCGTTACGGTTGGATGAGCCGCGATACTCCGTAAATGCCCCGGCGGTGTAGCGCAGCGCCTGGGAGACGGAGGTGGCGTCCAGCGCGTCCATCTGGTCGCGGGTAACGACGGAGACGGACTGCGGCGTTTTTACCAGCTCCGCGGAGGTTTTGGTTGCCGACAGGGTTTTGGTCGCCACCATTCCCTTCACCGGCGCAGTGGGTTCCTGGCTGACGCCTTGCGTCACCAGAATGGTCTCCTCCTGCGTTTTGGCAAACGTCGTCGTACTGACGGTCGCCAGACTGAGAACCCAGAGCTGCATTATCTTGTTATTTTTAAATATCATTTAGCATCCTTTTCTATGCCATACCTGAAATTGTCCGGTCGTCCTGTCAGACAAATGCCGGACTGCCATCCTCATTAAACGTGACAGATGTTATTGCAAATCATTACCATTTGCATTAGCGTTGTTAACAAATTTCATCAGGAAAGCACCGTTAATGAAGATGGCATGGAGTGGTTTGGTGGTTGGGCTGGGGACGATGTCGGCTCAGGCGATGCCGTGTTCGACGCCCTCCGTTCAGGGAGAGCAGCAGGGGAAATTTGATGCCAGCGGCGAGATCTGCTTTGTGCTTCCCGCGCTGAGTGAAAATTATGTTTCGGCCACCCTGTCGGGGATTACCGATGCTCGTTTGCTGGACGGCCAGAACCGTCGCATCCGTACTTTACTGGAAGGCGGCCCGGCCGATGGCGAGCATCAGCTGTTGTTTTCTTTGCCGGTACAACAGGCCACCTCGCTGGTGTTGCACGGTAATGAGGGCGCTCGCTGGCGGTTTACATGGCAGATGAAAGAGACCACACCGCTGCCGAAAATACAGCGCGTCGCTCCCGTCAGCCCAACCTTGCAGCAACTGGAAAAAGCGCTGGCGGCAGGCGCCGGAACCGCCCATTTCTGGCAGGATCTACAGCGCAACGGCACGCCGCTGGTGGAGCCGGTTGACGACAGCCATAAGCGGGTTACGTTTCTGTGGCGCGGTGCGAAGCAGAACGTTTTTATTCTCGGTTCTCCGGCAGGCGATCACGATCCTCTGTTCCGCCTGGGCGATTCCGACGTCTGGTTCCGCAGCTATGTGGTGCCTGCGGATACGGTAATGCAGTACAAACTGGCGCCGGATGTTCCGTTGGTGAACGGTTCGCCGCGCGATCAGCGGCGGGCGATTCTGGTCAGCGCGCAGAGAGATCCGCTTAACCCGCTGACGCTTGGCGAGAAGTATGCCGATCGCTGGAATCAGTTTTCCCTTCTCGATCTGAGTCCCGCGCGCTTTTGCTCTGCGCAAGCTACCGCGCAGCCTGTTCGTTACGGTTCGCTTACGCGCAAAACATTGTTCAGCGAACGTCTGGGCAACAGTCGTGAAATTGCGATTTATCGCCCACACAGCGCGCAACCGGCACGCTGGACGCTGATGCTGTTTGACGGCAAAACGTATCTTGATGATTACCATATCGATCGCGTGCTGGATGGGCTGATCGCGCGCCATCAACTGCCGCCGATAAACGTGGTGTTTATTGATACGCTCGATCACGCCAGACGGGCGAAAGAGTTGCCGCCGAACCCTGATTTTGCCGACTTTATGGCGCATGAATTATTGCCCTGGCTGCGTCAGCAGGGGGTGACTACGCAACGACAAAAAACGGTGCTGGCGGGCTCCAGCTATGGCGGGCTGGCGTCATCCTGGGTCGCGTTGCGCTATCCGCGTCTGTTCGGCAACGTGCTGAGTTTATCCGGTTCGTACTGGTGGGCGCCAAAAGACGAGGAGGCCAGCTGGCTGACGCGTCAGTACCAGAATTCGCCGCGTTATCCTGTCCGCTTCTGGTTGCAGGCTGGCCGCTTTGAAACCAAAGGCCCGGACGGCGGTATTTATCGCAACACGCTGGAATTTGCGCAGGTACTACGTGAAAAAGGCTATCCGGTGAGTTTTCATCCGTGGTCAAGCGGACACGATTACGCCGCGTGGTGTGAAGCGCTGGTTCACGGTATGCGGGATTTCACCGGCTTAGTCAGCCAGCGAAAACCAGCGACGCCAGATAAAGCGGATCACGAAATATTCGAGAGCGCCAAGCGTTAAAAACCACAGGCAAAACAGCAGGGTGTAAAGCTGGTTGAGATCCATTAAATGGAAGGTCGCAACCAGCTTTTGCGCCAGCACCATGCCAGGCGAGGGCACTGGCAGCAGCAGGCAGGAGAGAAAAGCCATCAGCAGGATGCCAGCAGCGGTCATCAACGATTCAAGCGGGTGTTTCATGGCATTGTTAAACTTGAGTTAAAAAGCCATTGTCCGGGATATCGCCGGCTAACGCAAATCGTCGCCTACTGACCCGCCCAGATCTCGCAATGTTTTTTCACCAGCCCAATTAGTGAGCCGCCATCCGTCACAAACTCCCGCATCTGCCGCGCTTCATTCAGCCCGTTTTTCACCTGTAGGCGCAGAGCGTTAATGGCGCTGGCGGCGCCGACGTTATCTGCGGAGGAGGCGACATTCTCCAGCAGGCGCAGCGTGTCATCAGACAGCAGGTGATGGTCGCCGGTGTGGACATCGGTCAATGTTCCCTCCAGACCATACCGACAGGCCTGAAAGCGGTTGAATTTGTACAGCAGATAATCCCGCTCCTGATGCCTGAACGGGCGCTCGGTCAGCAGCCAGTGGGCCGTCGCCTGAATCAGCCCCGCGATATTGACCGCATGAGCAAGGGTCAGAGGCGTATCCATTACCCGAACTTCTACCGTGCCGAAGTGAGGGCTGGGACGGATATCCCAGTGCAGATCTTTGATGCTGTCGATCATGCTGGTGTACGCGAGGCGGCGGAACAGCCCTTCACATTCCTGCCAGTTGCTGGCCCACGGCATCGGGCCGTTATCAGGAAAGCTTGAGAAGATATTCAGCCGGGCGCTGGAAAAATGGGTATCTGACCCTTGCATATACGGCGATGCCGCCGCCAGCGCAATAAAGTGAGGAACAAAGCGCGACAGACCATGCAGGAGGTAGATAGCGTCATCACCGTTCGCGCATCCAATATGGACGTGCTGACCAAATACCGTCGCCTGCTGAATCAGATAACCGAAGTTTTCCAGCGTACGCTGGTAGCGCGCATTGTCGCACACCTCCTGGCGCTGCCACTTTTGAAAAGGGTGCGTACCCCCGCCGCAGATTTCAAGATGGTGGTCTGCGGCAGCCTGCAAAATCACCTGCTGCATGGCGGAGAACTGCGCCGCCGCCTGGTCAATGTTGCGGCAGACTCCCGTCGCCATCTCAAGCATGCTTTCGGTGATATCGTGCTTCACTTCTCCGGCGGTGAGCTGGGATTTGACGGCGTCAATCAGGGTGGAAGAGTCCTGGCTTAAATCGTAACCCGGCGGATTGACCACCTGCATTTCCAGTTCAATTCCCAGCGTAAACGGTTCGGAAACGTGAAAATCGGGTAGCGGCATAACGTTCTCTTTTGTCAGGGCGTTGCGTTGAGTATAGATGTCAGGGAGGAGGAGGGGGGCGTGGTCTTTTCCCGCTCAGCAGCAGAGCGGGAAAAAGAGGCGGGATTAACGCAGCGGCGGCTGACGCACGGGCGCATCACCTGCGACGTAATAGCTCGCGGTGCTCTTTGCCAGCGGTTCGCGGCCACGAATCGCATCGGCCATCTTCTCGCCGATCATAATAGTGGTGGCGTTCAGGTTGCCGGTGATAATTTGCGGCATAATGGAGGCGTCCACCACGCGCAGATTTTCCACGCCGTGAACCCGGCCTTCGCCGTCGACTACCGCCATTTCGTCGTAACCCATCTTGCAGGTGCCGCAAGGATGAAACGCGGTCTCCGCGTGGTCGCGCACAAACGCATCCAGCTGTTCGTCGGTCTGGCACGTAATGCCGGGGCTGATTTCGCGTCCACGGTATTTGTCCAGCGCAGGCTGGTTGATGATTTCACGCGTGATGCGTATGGCATCGCGGAACTCCTGCCAGTCCTGCCCGGTAGACATATAGTTAAACAGAATGGCCGGATGCTCGCGCGGATCGCGCGATTTAATGTGCACATGTCCACGGCTGGGTGAGCGCATTGAAC
This sequence comes from Citrobacter sp. CK188, assembly GCF_030333525.1. Lineage (NCBI taxonomy): Bacteria > Pseudomonadati > Pseudomonadota > Gammaproteobacteria > Enterobacterales > Enterobacteriaceae > Citrobacter > Citrobacter sp. CK188. Next base: position 267,936 of record NZ_JAOWFU010000038.1, on the reverse strand, counting down.
CGACATGGCACTGAAAACCGTGCTCTTTCACCGCATTCGAGCCGTTGTAATTAATCGCCACCGGCAGGAAGTGATACTGAATATTCGGCCAGCTAAACGCTTCGCTGCTGCGGATAAATCCACCTGCCTCAAAATGGTTGCTGGCGCCCACGCCGGTGCCGCCAAATAACCACTCAGCGCCAATTTTCGGCTGGTTCCACCATTGCAACGCCGGGTAGAGAGAGACGGGTTCTTTGCACTCATACTGTAGATACATCTCCAGATGGTCCTGCAAGTTTTCACCCACGCCCGGCAGGTGGTGCACCAGCGGAATATCAAACGCTTTCAGTAGCGATGCGTCACCCACGCCGGAGCGTTGCAGGATTTGCGGCGACGCAATGGCGCCCGCGCACAGCAACACCTCTTTACGCGCCATCGCCCGGGTCGGGATGGTGCTGTCGCCTTCCAGCCACTCAACGCCTGACGCTTTTTTACCTTCGAATAGAATATGGTCGGTCAGCGCATGGGTGATGATGGTCAGATTCGGCCGACCTTTGGCCTGATCGAGATACCCGCGTGCCGTACTGGCGCGTCGTCCTTGCGGCGTCACGGTTCTGTCCATCGGCCCAAACCCCTCCTGCTGATAGCCGTTGAGGTCGTCGGTACGTGGATATCCCGCCTGGACGCCTGCTTCTATCATCGCATGGAACAGTGGGTTGTTATTGTGCTTTGGCGTGGCGACGCTTACCGGGCCGTCGCCGCCGTGGTAGTCGTTGGGGCCGATATCACGGGTTTCCGCCTTGCGGTAATAGGGCAGGCAGTTGAGGTAACTCCAGTGTTCGAGGCCTGGCTCCTGCGCCCAGTTGTCGAGATCCATCGCGTTGCCGCGAATGTAACACATGCCGTTAATCAGCGATGAGCCGCCCAGCCCTTTACCACGGCCGCACTCCATGCGGCGGTAGTTCATATGCGGCTCCGGTTCGGTCTCATACGCCCAGTTATAACGTTTACCCTGTAGCGGAAACGCCAACGCAGCAGGCATCTGGGTGCGGAAATCCGCACGGTAGTCCGGGCCGCCCGCTTCCAGCAGCAACACGGTGGTGTCGCTGTCTTCGGTCAGCCGTGTTGCCAGTACGTTGCCCGCCGAACCGGCGCCAATAATGATGTAGTCAAAATGCAAACAAACCTCCTGGTTAAAATATGGATTGAAACTGACCCATCTCAACCTGGATGGACTTCACCTGGGTGTAGCTTTGCAGCGTCATGATGCCGTTCTCGCGACCAATACCGGAATGCTTATAGCCGCCGACCGGCATTTCAGCAGGAGATTCCCCCCAGGTATTGATCCAGCAGATTCCCGCTTCAAGCTGGTGGATTGCGCGATGAGCGCGGTTGAGATCGGCTGTCACTACCCCGGCGGCCAGTCCGTAATCGGTGTTATTGGCGCGGCGGATCGCCTCTTCTTCGTTTTCGTAGGTCAGAATGGACATCACCGGGCCGAAAATTTCTTCGCGTACGATGGTCATCTCATCCCGGCAGTCGGTGAATACGGTGGGGGCGACCCAGGCGCCGTTATCAAACGCTTCGCCTTTTAATACGTCGCCGCCGCAAAGCAGCGTTGCGCCTTCCGCTTTTCCGCTGGCGATATAGCGCAGAACGTTGTCGCGATGGGGGAAGCTCACCAGTGGGCCAAAATTGGTTGCCGGGTCAGACAGATCGCCTGCGCGAATGCGGTTTACGCGCGCCAGAATTTTTTGCTCGAAGGCGCTTTTCATGTGCGCCGGAATGAATACGCGCGTGCCGTTGGTGCAGACCTGGCCGGAGCTGAAGAAGTTCGCCATCATGGCGATATCCGCCGCGAGGTCGGGGTTCGCGTCGTCAAAGATAATCAGCGGTGATTTGCCGCCCAGCTCCATCGTCACCTCTTTCAGCGATGAAGCCGCTGAATTGGCCATCACTTTCTTGCCGCTGGCGACGCCGCCGGTGAAGGAGATTTTGGCGATATCAGGATGTTCCGTCAGGAACTGCCCTATTTCCGCGCCGGTGCCTGGCAGCACGTTGAACACGCCGTCCGGGAGACCGGCTTCGCTGTAGATTTCCGCCAGTTTTAACGCGGTTAGCGGCGTGACTTCACTGGGTTTGAAGATCATGGCATTGCCTGCCGCCAGCGCCGGAGCGGATTTCCACAGGGCGATTTGAATGGGGTAGTTCCATGCGCCGATCCCGGCCACCACGCCCAGCGGCTCGCGACGGGTGTAGACGAATGACGTCTCGCGTAGCGGGATCTGGCTGCCTTCCAGGGCAGGGATCAGCCCGGCGTAATACTCAAGCACGTCTGCGCCGGTGGCGATGTCCACGCTGGCGGTTTCGCTCAGTGGTTTACCGGTATCGAGCGTTTCCAGTTGCGCCAGCTCGTCATTGCGTTCACGCAGAATATCAACTGCCCGACGCAGGATTCGCGAGCGCGCCATTGCGCTCATCGCGGCCCACATTTTTTGCCCACGCTGCGCGCTTTTCACGGCGCGATCGACATCGTCGCGGCCTGCGGCCTGTACGGTAGCCAGTACCTCGCCGTTAGCGGGATTGATCGTCTCAAAGGTGCGACCGCTGGTGGCGGCAGTATATGCGCCGTCAATATAAAGCTGTTGTTCTGCCATTCGGGGCATGGGTTCTCCTCGGTTAGTCAGTGGCGTTCGGCAAATGCTGACTGATGAAATGGGTGGTCAGCGCTTGAGCGAGACTGAGATTAAACGGTTTTCCGCTCAGCGCGGCGCGTAGCCACAGTCCATCGATAAGCGCCGCCAGGCCATAGCCGGCCTGTTGAGCCTGCTGGCGCGGAAGTTCGCGTCTGAATTCGTACACAATGTTCGACAGCAGCCGCTTGCTGGCGACCTGTTGCAGGCGGTAGAGCATCGGCTGATGCATGCTGCTTGCCCAGAATGCGAGCCAGGCTTTCATCGCGGCCTGGCTTATCTGACTGTCGTCAAAGTTGCCCGCTACGATGGCGCGCAAACGCAATTCAGCGCTGGCCTCAGGAAGGGCGTGCAACCGACGCAGGACGGCATAGCGAAGCTGGCTGGTGATGTCGCGCATCGTCGCTTCCAGCAATCCATTTTTATCCTTGAAATAGTGACTGATGATGCCGGTCGACACGCCTGCTCGCCGGGCTATTTGCGCAATGGTTGCGTCATGCATCCCGACTTCATTAATGGCCTCCAGGGTGGCGTCAATCAGTTGCCTGCGACGAAGGGTTTGCATCCCCACTTTGGGCATTTTTATCGCTCCAGTCATCAGTTATGGTTATGTATTAAACCGTTTTTTGATTGGACGTTCAATATAAAATGTGTCTTAATTGTTATCAATTTAGCGGTTAACAGGTAAGGGGAATGTAATGGGATATTAGATAAAATTAATAAAAACAATATATTGAAAATATCATCATTTCTGTTAATAAGGCTATTTTTGCAAATCTGTTAAAAATGCCATCACCTTACAGAATCTCAAAAAGTTAGCTGCTCGACAGAGTAGTCACCGTTACTTAATCAGAGGTAATCGATGACGAACCTTGCTCAGAACAGAGAAAAGGACAAAATCAATCCCGTCGTGTTTTATACGTCTGCCGGACTGATTTTGTTGTTTTCCCTGACGACCATTTTTTTTAGTGATTTCTCCGCAGTCTGGATCGGCCGCACGCTGAACTGGGTCTCCAGAACGTTTGGCTGGTACTATCTGCTGGCCGCCACGCTCTATATCGTTTTTGTCATATTCATTGCCTGCTCGCGTTTCGGTTCCGTCAAGCTCGGGCCTGAGCAGTCAAAGCCGGAATTTAGTCTGCTAAGCTGGGCGGCAATGCTTTTCGCCGCCGGGATTGGCATCGACCTGATGTTCTTTTCGGTGGCGGAGCCCGTCACCCAATATATGCAGCCGCCGGAAGGCGCAGGGCAGACCATTGAAGCCGCCCGCCAGTCGATGGTCTGGACGCTGTTTCACTACGGCCTGACCGGTTGGTCGATGTATGCGTTAATGGGGATGGCGCTTGGCTACTTTAGCTATCGCTATAACCTGCCGCTGACCATTCGCTCAGCGCTCTATCCAATCTTCGGTAAGCGCATCAACGGGCCGATTGGGCATAGTGTGGATATTGCTGCGGTTATCGGCACCATCTTTGGTATCGCCACGACGCTGGGGATTGGTGTGGTGCAGCTCAATTACGGTCTGAGCGTGCTGTTTGATATCCCGGATTCAATGGCGGCCAAAGCGGCGCTGATTGTGCTGTCGGTGGTGATCGCCACGATCTCGGTGACTTCTGGCGTGGACAAAGGCATTCGGGTTCTGTCGGAGCTGAATGTGCTGCTGGCGCTGGGGTTGATCCTCTTTGTGCTGTTTATGGGGGACACCTCATTCCTGCTCAATGCGCTGGTGCTGAATGTGGGCGACTACGTTAACCGCTTTATGGGGATGACGTTGAACAGCTTTGCGTTCGACAGGCCGGTTGAGTGGATGAACAACTGGACGCTCTTTTTCTGGGCGTGGTGGGTTGCGTGGTCGCCGTTTGTCGGGCTGTTCCTGGCGCGTATTTCGCGTGGCCGCACCATTCGCCAGTTTGTCTTCGGTACGTTGATTATCCCGTTCACTTTCACCCTGCTGTGGCTGTCGGTGTTTGGCAATAGCGCGCTGTATGAAATCATTCATGGCGATGCCGGTTTTGCCGAAGAAGCGATGGCGCACCCTGAGCGCGGCTTTTATAGCCTGCTGGCACAGTATCCGGCCTTCACCTTCAGCGCGTCTGTCGCCACAATCACCGGTCTGTTGTTCTACGTGACATCGGCGGACTCCGGTGCGCTGGTACTGGGCAATTTCACCTCAAAACTGAAAGACATCAACAGCGATGCGCCAGCCTGGCTGCGTGTTTTCTGGTCGGTAGCGATTGGCCTGCTGACGCTGGGGATGCTGATGACCAACGGGATTTCAGCGCTGCAAAACACGACGGTGATCATGGGGCTGCCGTTTAGTTTTGTGATCTTCTTCATTATGGCGGGATTGTATAAGTCATTGAAAGTTGAAGATTATCGTCGGGAAAGCGCCAGTCGTCATACCGCGCCGCGTCCGATGGGCGTGCAGGACCGGCTGAGCTGGAAAAAACGACTGTCGCGCCTGATGAACTACCCGGGAACGCGCTATACCCGCGAAATGATGGAGAAGGTATGTTTCCCGGCAATGGAAGAGGTCGCCCATGAGCTGCAACTGCGCGGCGCATCGGTGGAACTGAAAAGTATGCCGCCGCAGGAAGGGGAAAACCTTGGCCATCTGGATCTGCGGGTTCATATGGGCGATGAGCGCAACTTTATCTATCAGATCTGGCCGCAGCAGTACGCAATCCCCGGCTTTACCTACCGGGCGCGTAGCGGCAAATCGAGCTATTACCGGCTGGAAACGTTCCTGCTGGAAGGAAGCCAGGGAAATGACCTGATGGACTACAGCAAAGAGCAGGTGATTACGGACATTCTCGATCAGTATGAACGTCATCTGAACTTTATTCATCTGGATCGTGAAGCGCCTGGCAACGGGGTGTTGTTCCCGGGAATGTAAGCGGATCTCACGTTTTCTGAAAATAGTTCCGTCAACCTTGAGGCTAACAACCCGAACACGACAATTCGGCTTGTTAGTCTCTTCTTCGCATGGAGGCGATATATGCTGACGAAATACGCTTTTATGGCAATTCTTGTGCTCCGCAGTCAGCAATGGCTGCGGGCAAATTCTACAGGACGGACGCGCAGAGCGTAATGACCTGACCGTCGTACTCACGCCACGAAATATCCACTGTGCAATCAGCAAGCTGCGGCGAAAACGCCGACGTCATTTGCATGGTTAAATGTGTTTTCGTCACTGAAACGATCCTGGCGCTGGCAAAACCCGGTAACGTTGCCGCGCGATCGGAGAACGCTTTATAGACGCTCTCTTTAGCGGAAAACGCCAGGGTTAACGCGAGCGGAAAAGGGAGAGAACTGTGCTGTAAAACGCGTTGTTCATCGTTATCGACGATACTGCTGGTGAGTTCTGCCGCCGTTTGAGGCGTGAAGATTGCTTCGATATCAACCCCTACCGGAGTGAGGGAGACGACTGCCAGCGCTGTGGCGGCGCTGTGGCTGATACTGCCGAACAGGCCTTCCGGCCACAAGGGCTGCCGTTTATCGCCGATAGCGGGTACGATTTTGTGCCCATATTCAGTCAGAGCATGAAACGCGGCGAGACGTCCCGCTAAATGTTCAGCCTGACGTTTTCGCCCGGCGGGAAGCAGCTGCGCATGGTGCGGCAACCAGAGCAGATCGTGTTCGTGGAAGCTATCGATATCGAACCCGATAAGATGAAGTTTGTGGCGGGAAAAAGAGAGGGCGGTATAAGTGGTTTGCATGGTTTCTCATAAAAACCCTCTCCCCGTTCAGGGAGAGGGTGGTCGTTATCAGAAGCGCGTGTTAACGCCCATGTACCATGTACGACCCGGCTCGTTGTAGGTGTAAGCACCTGCACCGTACATATAAGCGCCGGTCGTGTCGTTACCCGTGGTCTGGGCATTCCCCGCACGCCATTGACGCTTGTCGAAGACGTTATCCACGCCGCCGGTCAGGCTGACGTTTTTGGTTACGTCCCAGGTCGCGCTCAGGCCGACAATGCTGTACGGGCTAACTTCATCTTTCTCAGAGCCGGTAGCAGGCTGGCCCTTATAGTTGTATTTCTTCGGCTGCTGCTTGCCGTACCAGGTGAAGGTTGACTGCACTGACACATCCTGGTGTACCTGCCAGCTCAGGGTTGAGTTCAGCGTGTACTCCGGGATGATCGACAGACGATCGCCGGTTGTTTTGTTCTTGCTCTGTAGCATGTAGGTAATGTTGTTGGTCCAGTTTATCGCATCGCTGACCGGAATATTCAACGATCCTTCCAGACCTTCTACCACGGCCTTCGGCACGTTTTCCCACTGGTAGATATCGGTTTGCACTTTACCTGAAGAGGTATGGCCGACTGGCGCATAGCCCGCTTCAATCTTATCGCGGTAGTCGTTACGGAACCAGGTCACACCGGCCTGCCAGCCGTCGTGTTTCCACTCAAGACCAATCTCTTTGTTGACGCTGGTTTCCGCTTTCAGGTCATCGTTACCCATCATGTAGCAACCGACGCCATCGGAGCTTGCATAGCAACCCTGGCCTTTGCTGTACAGCAGGTAGTTCGGGTTGGTCTGATAGAGGCTCGGTGCTTTATAGGCACGGGCGATACCCATCTTCAGGGTGAAATCATCGCCCAGCGCCTGCGACAGGTTCAGGGACGGGCTCCAGTTGTTGCCGACGATAGTGTGGTGATCGAAGCGCAGCGCCGGGGTCAGCATGGTGCTGTCAGTTATCTCCATGTTGTTCTCGGCAAACAGGGAGAAGATTTCTGCGGATGAGTACGGACTGCGGTCGTCGCTCATGCCTGGGATGGCTCCGCCCTGTTGAGCCTGAGTATTCGAGGCGGAATCCTTCATACGCTGCTGGTTCCACTCAGTACCCAGCGTCAGGTTTTGATTAACGATGAAATCAAGCGGCAGGTTAATTTCACTGTGCAACATCACGTCGGCCAGGTCGGTGTCGGTGAATTCGTCGCTGTTGAACAACCCTTCGAGACCGCCCGCCAGCCCTTCGCCCAGACGCGAGTTGCGGGTGTGTTCGTACTGTGCCCAGTTGCTGGTGGTGATACCGTTATCCCAGCCGCCGTTCCAGGTCACTGCGAAGTTCTGGCGATAAATACGGTTAGTCTCTTTACCGTAGTTTTTCTTCACCAGGGCATTGTCGTTATTGGTATTTTGGGTGTCGCCCGCGTAAAGGTTGTTCTGGCGGCTGTAGCCTGCTTCAAACTCCAGCGCCTGCATCGGCGCGAAATCCCAACGTACGACACCATTAATATCTTTGTTTTCAACCCCTTCACGACCTGCTGGCAGGGTGTTGGCGTGGGCGCCGGTACGCTCAGACTGGTGGCCCTGGTTGATGTCCCAGGCGTCGGCCTGAGTTTTATCCAGGTTGCCGTACATGCGGAAGCTGAATTCGCCGCCCAGCGGGCCGCTCAGGCTAAAGTTGGTGCGCTTGGTGGAACCTTCGTCTTTGTGTTCCGGCGCATTCAGATAGGTGTTCCACGAACCGTGCCACTGATCGTCGAATTTCTTGGTGATGATGTTTACCACGCCGCCCGCTGCGCCGTTGCCGTAACGTGCCGCCGCAGGGCCACGAATCACATCAATGCGTTCGATCATCTCTGGCGGCACCCAACCGGTATCGCCACGGGTGTCACGCTCGCCGCGCCAGCCCAGACGGATGGAGTTGCGGCTGGTCACCGGTTTGCCGTCGATCAGAATCAGGGTGTTTTCCGGGCCCATGCCGCGAATGTCGATCTGGCGGTTGTTGCCGCGCTGGCCGCTGGTTGAGTTACCGGTCAGGTTCACGCCCGGCATGGTGCGGATGATTTCGGCAACGTCGCGAGCGGGAGGATTTTTACGGATTTCGTCGGCGGTAATGGTCGATACGCCCGGTGCCTGGAGGTTCTGCTGGGCGGCGGTGACCACGATGGTGTCTTCATGAAGCGCTGCGCTATCAGTGGTCTCCTCCGCCATAACAGGCAGAGCGACCCCATAAATTCCCAGATTGACCAGTAAGGCCAGGGAATGAATCTTATTGTTCATTGTGTTTCCTGCTTATCTTTATTTAGCCACATGCGCCAAACTCTCGTGGTGAGGTGTTTAGCCTGATGTCGCCCGCATCTGCGAAAGCCATACATTCCAGAAAAAGCACGCAGTGCAGGTTTCAGGTTGTGTTTCTCATTTGAACGTGGCGTCAATGCACGAATGAGAGACCCAGCCTGGGTGGTGAAATAATGTTCGCGCTTCCCACGGCGCGACAATACGCTATTGCAAATGAAAATAGTTGTCAATAATATTATCAATATATTTCATCATTAAATAAAAAATTACACAATAAACATGGGGTTATGACGGTGACGGCGTTAACGACAGGAAGTGAGACCTGGTGGCAGTCAAAACACGGTCCCGAATGGGAGCGTGAAACAGACGAAAAATATCGGGTGACTTTCTGGTGGCGCGATCCGCAGGGAACGGAAAGCCGCTCTTCAATTCGCCGCGTATGGGTCTACATTACGGGCGTCACCGACCATCATCAGAATGCGGTTCCGCAATCCATGCAGCGTATTGCGGGCACGGATGTCTGGCGATGGAGCACGACATTAAGCGCCGACTGGCGTGGCAGTTACTGTTTCATCCCTTCTGAACGCGATGATATTTTTGCTTCTCTGGCAGTAGATGAAACGCCTGACAGAACCACGCTGCGTGAAGGCTGGCGTCAGTTATTGCCGCAGGCGATTGCCGATCCTCTTAACCCGGTGAGCTGGAAGGGGGGGCGGGGCCATGCGGTTTCCGCGCTGGAAATGCCTGACGCGCCAGTACAACCCGGCTGGGATAAGCCTGAAAATCCGTCAGCTCCCCCGGTTTGTTTGCAATGGCGCAGCGAGCGGCTGGGCAATACGCGTCGCGTGTGGGTGTTCACGACCGGCGACGCCCGACCTGAACGTCCGCTAGCGATTCTGCTCGACGGGCAGTTTTGGGCGGAAAGCATGCCCGTCTGGCCCGCGCTCACCTCACTGACCCGGCAGCGTCAGCTCCCTCCTGCGGTCTACCTGCTGATTGATGCCATTGATACCCCCCACCGTAGCCGTGAACTGCCCTGCAATGCCGATTTCTGGCTGGCGGTACAACAAGAACTCCTGCCGCTGGTGAAAACCGTTGCGCCATTCAGCGATTGTGCAAAAAGGACGATCGTCGCCGGGCAGAGTTTTGGCGGGCTCTCCTCGCTGTATGCCGGTCTGAACTGGCCTGAGCGCTTTGGCTGCGTACTGAGCCAGTCGGGATCGTTCTGGTGGCCGCAGCGCGGCGCAGATCGGGAAGGCGAGATTATTGAACAGCTGAAGGCGGGCACATTGACCGCCAGAGGATTGCGCATCGTGCTGGAGGCCGGTATCAGAGAGCCGCTTATTTTCCGGGCGAATCAGGCGCTTTACAGCCAACTACACACTACGCAGCAGTCGGTTTTCTGGCGTCAGGTTGACGGCGGACATGATGCGCTTTGCTGGCGTGGCGGATTAATGCAGGGGTTGATGACCCTCTGGCAACCGTTAACCGACACGCTGTAGCTGGCGATTTTCCACGACAGGAGTTGAGTATGGAATTCAGTAATCCCTTCGATAACCCGCAGGGACAATTTTACATTCTGCAAAACCCGCAGCGTCAATTTAGTCTCTGGCCACAGCAGTGTTCTCTCCCTGCGGGCTGGCAGGTGGTGTGCGAACCGCAATCGCAGGCGCTTTGCCAGCAGTGGCTGGATGCGCACTGGACCACGCTAACTCCCGCCCATTACGCCGCTGCGCAGGAGGCTCAATGACCACGCGTTTACCGTTAGTGGCCGCCCAGCCAGGGATCTGGATGGCGGAAAAACTCTCTACGCTGCCTTCCGCCTGGAGCGTGGCGCACTATGTGGAATTACACGGCACGCTGAATGCCCCTCTGCTGGCGCAGGCGGTTGTAACCGGTATGGCGCAAGCGGATACCCTCTGCATGCGATTTACTGAAGATAACGGCGAGGTCTGGCAGTGGGTGGACCCGACATTCACGTTTGCACAACCCGAGCTTATCGATCTGCGTGACGAGCCCGATCCGCATGCGGCGGCGCTGGCGCGGATGCAGGCCGATCTGCGACAAAATCTACGCGTTGATGGCGGCAAACCGCTGGCGTTCCACCAGTTGATTCAGGTCGATGATACCCGTTGGTACTGGTATCAGCGTTATCACCATCTACTGGTGGATGGCTTCAGTTTCCCGGCGATAACCCGTCAGATCGCGGCGATTTACCGCGCCTGGCAGTGTAACGCCCCGACGCCCGACTCGCCGTTTACGCCATTTGCTGACGTGGTGGAGGAGTATCAGCGTTACCGTGAGAGCGAGGCTTATCAACGCGATGGCGCCTTCTGGGCGGAGCAGCGTCGCCAGTTGCCGCCTCCCGCTTCGCTGTCGGCTGCGCCGCTTCCCGGGCGGGCGGCCAGCGCCGATATTTTGCGTATGAAACTGGATGTGCCCGACGGTGTTTTCCGTCAGCTGGCGGCACGCATGTCTGATATTCAGCGTGCGGATTTAGCGCTGGCGCTGGTGGCGCTATGGCTGGGCCGCCTGTGCGGTCGGATGGACTATGCCGCCGGATTTATATTCATGCGGCGTATGGGATCGGCGGCGTTAACGGCGACCGGCCCGGTACTGAACGTCCTGCCGTTAGGGGTAAGCATTAATGCGGCGGAAACGCTGCCGGAACTGGCGACGCGTCTTGCCGGGCAGATGAAAAAAATGCGTCGCCATCAGCGTTATGACGCCGAACAGATCGTTCGCGACAGCGGCCGCGCGGCGGGTGAAGAGCCGCTGTTTGGCCCGGTACTGAACGTGAAGGTCTTTGATTATCAACTGGATATTCCCGGTGTACAGGCGCAAACCCATACGCTGGCGACCGGCCCGGTTAACGATCTTGAACTGGCGCTGTTCCCGGATGAAGAGGGCGGCCTGAGCATTGAAATCTTAGCCAACAAACAGCGCTATGATGAGGCGACGTTATCCTGCCATGCGTCGCGACTGACGGCGCTGATACGCCAGTTTGCGGACAATCCGGCGCTGCGCTGCGGCGATGCCGAAATGCTCCTGCCTGCCGAATATGCGCAACTGGCGCAGATTAATGATACGGCGGTAAGCATACCGCTCACGACGCTCAGCGCGCTGGTTGACGAACAGACACGCAAAACGCCGGACGCGCCCGCGCTGGCTGATGCGCGCCATCAGCTCAGTTATCAGGAGATGCGCGAGCAGGTGATCGCCCTGGCGCACCTGCTGCGTGAACGTGGCGTTAAACCGGGCGACAGCGTCGCGGTGGCGTTGCCGCGCTCGGTTTTCCTGACGCTGGCGCTGCACGGTATTGTGGAGGCCGGAGCCGCCTGGCTGCCGTTAGATACGGGGTATCCAGACGATCGTCTGCGAATGATGCTCGAAGACGCGCAGCCGAAATTACTGATCACAACCGCAGAACAGCTGCCGCGATTTAACGATATCCCCGGCGTAGAAAGCCTGTGCTACAACGCGCTGCTGCCGACGAGCGGCGCTGAATCGCTGGCGTTGTCGTTGCCGCACCATACGGCATACATCATTTTTACATCCGGTTCGACCGGCAGGCCGAAAGGGGTAATGGTCGGGCAAACCGCGATCGTGAATCGCCTGCTGTGGATGCAGGATCACTATCCGTTAACGGCAGAGGATGTGGTCGCACAAAAAACGCCGTGCAGTTTCGATGTTTCGGTGTGGGAATTCTTCTGGCCGTTTATTGCCGGGGCGAAGCTGGTGATGGCGGAGCCGGACGCGCACCGCGATCCGATTGCCATGCAGCATTTCTTTGCGAAGTATGGTGTGACCACCACCCACTTTGTCCCGTCAATGCTGGCGGCGTTCGTCGCCTCGCTCACTCCTGAATCCGCTCATGAAAGCTGCGCTACGCTACAGCGCGTATTTTGTAGCGGCGAGGCGCTGCCCGCCGGGCTGTGCCGCGAGTGGGAACAGTTGACCGGCGCGCCGCTGCACAATCTGTACGGGCCGACGGAAGCGGCGGTGGATGTCAGCTGGTATCCCGCCTGCGGCAAAGAACTGGCGGATGTCACCGGAAACAGCGTGCCGATTGGCTATCCGGTCTGGAATACCGGGCTGTGTATTCTTGATGCGATGATGCGCCCGGTGCCGCCGGGCACCGCGGGTGATTTATACCTGACCGGCATCCAGTTGGCGCAGGGGTATCTGGGGCGCCCGGATCTGACGGCGAGTCGCTTTATTGCCGATCCGTTTATGCCGGGCGAACGCATGTATCGCACCGGAGACGTGGCGCGCTGGCTGGAAAATGGCGCGGTAGAGTACCTTGGCCGCAGCGACGATCAGCTAAAAATTCGTGGTCAGCGCATTGAACTGGGCGAGATTGATCGGGTTATGCAAACGCTGCCGGACGTCGAGCACGCCGTGGCTCACGCCTGTGTGTTTAACCAGGCGGCCGCGACAGGAGGCGATGCCCGCCAACTGGTAGGCTATCTGGTGTCACAATCCGGCTTACCGCTGGATATTCCGGCGCTTCAGGAACGGTTACGCGAGACATTACCGCCGCATATGGTGCCTGTGGTTCTGCTACAGCTTGTGGAACTGCCGCTCAGCGCAAACGGGAAACTGGATCGTAAAGCGCTGCCGATGCCGCAACTGACGCAACGTACGCCGGGGCGCGCGCCATTACCAGGGACGGAAAAAACGGTGGCTGACGCCTTTGCCGACCTGCTGGGTTGCGAGGTCAATGATGTGGAGGCCGACTTCTTTGCGCTGGGCGGGCATTCGTTACTGGCGATGAAACTCGCCGCGCAGTTGAGCCGCGCGTCCGGGCGTCAGGTGACGCCGGGGCAGGTGATGGTGGCGTCAACCGTTGGTCAGCTTAGCGCGTTGCTGGATTCCGCCGATGACGAGCAATCTCAGCGTCTGGGCTTTGAAACGCTCCTGCCGCTGCGTGAAAGCAGTGGACCAACGTTATTCTGCTTCCATCCGGCGTCCGGTTTTGCCTGGCAGTTTAGCGTGCTGGCTCGTTATCTCAGCCCACACTGGTCAATTACGGGGATTCAGTCGCCAAGGCCTGATGGACCGATGCAAACGGCTGCGAATCTGGATGAGGTGTGTGAGCGTCATCTGGAAACGCTGCTGGCGCAGCAGCCGCATGGGCCTTACTACCTGCTGGGGTATTCGCTGGGCGGAACGCTGGCCCAGGGCATTGCGGCGCGCTTGCGTGCGCGTGGCGAAACGGTTGCCTTCCTCGGGCTGCTGGATACCTGGCCGCCGGAAACGCAAAACTGGCAGGAAAAAGAGGCCAATGGTCTGGACCCTGAAGTGTTAGCGGAGATCGCGCGTGAACGTGAAGCGTTCCTTGCTGCGCAACAGGGAAATGCCTCCAGGGAGTTATTCAGCACCATCGAAGGAAACTACGCCGATGCCGTGCGGCTTCTGACAACCGCGCATAGCGTACCGTTCGATGGACGCGCAACGCTGTTTGTCGCGGAGCGCACCCTGCCGGAAGGAATAAGCCCTGAACGCAGCTGGGCGCCGTGGATGGCAGAACTGGATATCTACCGCCAGGATTGCGCCCACGTCGATATTATTTCACCTGCCGCGTTTGAGAATATCGGGCCGATTATTCGCGCATTGCTCGACCAGTAAGCGAAGCGTTCTGACGCCTTTAAAAATCTAATTCTACTGATGCCCATAATAGCTACCAATTATTATGGGCTTTTTATTTGTCTTCAGCATTGATTTAACATAAGTGAAACATAATCAGACAGTTGGTAAAATTCTGAATATTGCATGCTACCTGTGGAACAAACAAAGATCGTTTCGGATAATTCTGAGATGCTGTTAGAATATTAGAAAGGATGTTTTTATTCATTGGACTCAATGTCAGGTTACACAACATGTCATCACTCAATGTTAAGCAGGAAAAAGATTCGGAATTTACTGGCTATCCGTTAGCGCCGTCAAACAGTAATGAAATTGATTTGTTAAGCCTTGTTGATGTTTTATGGCGGGCGAAAAATCGCATTATTGCGACTGTTTTTGCGTTTGCGCTGGCAGGTATTCTGCTGTCCTTTATTCTGCCGCAGAAATGGACCAGTCGGGCGATTGTCACCCCGGCAGAGGCCGTACAGTGGCAGGCGCTGGAAAAAACGCTGACCACATTGCGTGTGCTGAACCTCGACATTAATTTGCAGCGAGACGCCGTCTTTACGCTTTTCATTAAGAAATTCAGCTCAACATCGCTGCTGGATGAATATCTTCGCGCCTCCCCATATGTGATGGATCAATTGAAAGGGGCGGATATTGATGAAATGGAACTGCATCGGGCGATTGTTGCGCTCAGTGAAAAGATGAACGCGGTGGATACCAACGCCGGTAAGAAAAACGAGACGTCGTTATTTACCTCGTGGACATTGAGTTTTACTGCGCCAACGAAAGAAGAGGCGCAGAAGGTGCTGGCCGGCTATATCCAGTATGTGTCGGACATCGTCGTGAAAGAGACGCTGGAGAATATTCGTAACCAGCTGGACACCAGAACGCATTTCGAGAAAGAAAAACTGGCGATGGACCGGGTGAGATTGCGCAACCAGCTTGATGCGAACATTCAGCGACTCAATTATTCCCTGGAGATTGCCAACGCCGCCGGGATTAAGAAGCCGGTCTACAGTAATGGTCAGGCGGTAAAAGACGACCCGGATTTCTCTATTTCTCTGGGCGCCGACGGTATTGCGCAAAAATTGCAAATTGAAAAGTCCGTCACGGACGTTGCGGAAATTAACGCTGAAATAC
This sequence comes from Citrobacter sp. CK188, assembly GCF_030333525.1. Lineage (NCBI taxonomy): Bacteria > Pseudomonadati > Pseudomonadota > Gammaproteobacteria > Enterobacterales > Enterobacteriaceae > Citrobacter > Citrobacter sp. CK188. Next base: position 252,461 of record NZ_JAOWFU010000038.1, on the reverse strand, counting down.
GCAATCGCCAGTATTACGTAGAGCAACTGACCGCGATGAATATCAATGATGTGAAATTTATGCCGTTTAAATATCAGCTATCGCCTTCGCTGCCAGTGAAAAAAGACGGCCCGGGCAAAGCGTTGATCGTGATTCTGGCTGCGTTGTTGGGCGGTATGATCGCGTGCGGCGGTGTTCTGCTGCGTCATGCCATGCTGTCCCGTAAACTGGATGATGCGATTCAACTGGAAGAACGGTTAGTCTAAGCGCCATCCGGCAAATCGCCCGGTGGCGCTGTCGCTGACCGGGCCTGTATTGTTAACCATCAGCCATTGAGATTACTTCGAGCGACCCAGCGGCACAACCAGCGGCGTTCCGGCGATCGGATCGTCGATGATCGTGCAACGTAATCCATAAATTTTCTCAATAAGATCCGCTGTCACAATCTCCTTTGGCGCTCCCTCTGCGACGATCTTGCCTTCACGTAACGCGATTAAATGCGTGGCATACCGGCAGGCCTGGTTAAGGTCGTGCAGAACCGCAGCGAGGGTGTAACCTTTCTCGCGATTCAGCTCGCTCAACAGTTCCAGCAGGTCGATCTGGTGGCTGATGTCCAGCCAGGTCGTCGGTTCATCCAGCAACATGATGGACGTTTCCTGCGCCAGCACCATGGCTATCCATGCTCGCTGCCGCTGCCCGCCGGAAAGCGTGTCCACGCTTTGCGTCGCCAGGTGGGTAATCCCCGTGGCGCGCATCGCACCGGCGACGGCGTCTTCGTCTTCTTTGCGCCAGCGGGTAAACAAAGGCTGATGCGGATAGCGGCCCCGGGCAACCAGCTCCTGTACGGTGATATCGCCCGGCGTGGTGGCGTTTTGCGCCAGCAGGCCGATTCGTCGCGCCACCTCTTTACTGGCGTAGTGCTGAATATGCTCGCCGTCGAGCCAGACGTGGCCATGTACGGGCGACATCAGACGGCTTAGCGTACGCAATAACGTTGATTTGCCGCAGCCATTCGGCCCAATAATGGCAGTGAAGTGACCATCCGGGATAGAAACGTTCAGATTCTCCGCGACGGTATACTTGCCATAACCCAGCGTTAACTGGTCGCCACGCAAACGGGCTACTGATTCGGTCATTTTTTGCGGGACTCCTGAATTAACAAGACGATAAGGTAAATACCGCCGAGGCTTACGGTGACGACGCCTACCGGAAGCTGGTAAGGCATAAACAGTTGTTGAGCGCACAGGTCGGCGGCCAGCAGCAGCAGCGCGCCGCACAATGCGGACTGGGTTAACCCCCAGCGTGCCATGCCGCTAAGGCGCCGCGCGATGTGCGGCGCAACCAGCGCAATGAAAGAGATCGGGCCTGCGAGCGCCGTCGCAGCGGCGGTCAGCACCACGGCGACCAGCATCATCATTAACCGGGAACGTTCAACGCTGACGCCAAGCGCGCAGGCGCTGTCATCGCCCATTTCCAGCAAGCGCAGACGACGTACCAGCAATGCGGCACACGCCAGCATCAGAACGATCAGCGGTGCCGAGGGCCACGTTTTGGCCCAGGTCAGTCCGTTGAGCGACCCGGCGTTCCACAATCCGGCGGAGAGGGCCGTTTCTAACGACGCCTGCAACAGCAGCCAGGTGTTGAACGCCACCAGCATGGCGCGCACGCCGATGCCGATAATAATCAGCCGGAAGGTCTCAATGCCGTTGCGCCAGGCAAGCAGCCAGACGATCAGCGAGGTGAGAATCCCGCCAGCCATCGCCGCCATCGCGATCGCCGTCAGGTTCTGGCCAAACAGCACCATTGCCACCAGCACGCCGCTCCAGGCCCCGGTGTTAAAACCCATTACGTCCGGGCTACCCAGCGGGTTGCGCATCAACGACTGAAAAATCGCGCCGCTGACGCCCAACGCGGCGCCAATCAGCAGCGCCATCAGCACGCGAGGCAGACGCCATTCGGTCACCACAAGGGTAATGCTGCGCGGGGCGTCTCCCAGCAACGCATTGATGATTTGCGAGACTTCCAGCGTAACGGCGCCGCTGCGCAGGCTCCACAAGCCAACAGCGATACAGCCGAGCACCAGTAGCAGACAACTTATGATCAGGCGGCGGGAAAGGTGCATCATACGGCACCTCCGCGCTGCTTGCGCCGCACGAGGAAAATAAGCACTGGCGCACCGAGAAAGGCGCTGACAACCGAAACGCGCAATTCACCGGGAACGATGAGTCGCCCGATAATATCGGCAAACAGCAGCAGGGTCGGGGTCGCCAGCAACGTGACCGGCAGCGACCAGCGGTGATCCGCCCCCACCAGCCAGCGGGCCATGTGCGGCATCATCAGACCGATAAACGCGATGGGGCCAACAACCGCCGTCGCGCTGCCGCATAACACGGTAATCACCAGCAGGCCGATGAGCTGGGTACGCGCCACTTTGCTGCCCAGCGCGGTGGCAGTATCGCTACCGAGACTCAGGCTGTTCAGCGCGCGGCTGAGAAACAGCGCGGTAGCACCGGCAATCAGCACCGGCACGACAATAACCTTGAGCGTTTGCAGACTGCGAATGTCCAGCGAGCCGGCCTGCCAGAAACGGAGCTGATCGTACACATCCGGGTTCAGCAACGCGATACCGTTGGAAAGCCCCTCCAGCACTGCGCCGAGCGCGACACCCGCCAGCGTGAGGCGAACCGGGCTTAACTGCCCGGCGCCTTGGCTGCCGGTAAAGGCGACAATCAGCGAGGCGACCAGCGCCCCGGCAAACGCCATCAGCAACTGTTCCTGTGGAGAGGAAAAACCAAACAGCGCCGCGCCGAGTACGATCGCGAAACTGGCGCCGGAATTGACGCCGAGAATGCCCGGGTCGGCAAGCGGGTTGCGGGTGAGCGTTTGCATTAACGCCCCGGCGAGCCCCAGTGCGCCGCCAGCCAACAGGCCAGCCAGCGTGCGCGGCAATCGCGCGTCCAGCACGATGGTGCAGTCAGCGCTTTGGCAGGTGCCGGTAATTGCTTCAAGTACGACGGACGCAGGCAGTGATTTTGCGCCGATAGCCAGACTTAATGCCGTGGCGAGAATAAGTAATAACAACAAGCCGGGCACGGCGATGGCGCGTGCCACGGAAACAGAGCATGACATATCAACTTCCCTGATAATGATAGTAATTATCGTTATCGATCTTATTCGGTTATGTTAGCATGTGCAGCCATTGAATGGATATTTAAAAAAAGTTCGCATTAAGGCGTTGTAATGAATCGACAATCCTGGCTGCTGAATCTCAGCCTGTTGAAGACGCACCCTGCATTTCGCGCTGTCTTCCTCGCCCGTTTTATCTCTATTGTCTCGCTGGGCCTGCTGGGCGTAGCGGTGCCGGTACAGATCCAGATGATGACCCACTCGACGTGGCAGGTTGGTCTGTCGGTGACGCTGACCGGCAGCGCGATGTTTGTTGGCCTGATGGTCGGCGGCGTGCTGGCGGATCGTTATGAACGTAAAAAGGTGATCCTGCTGGCGCGCGGCACCTGCGGTATTGGCTTTATTGGCCTGTGTCTGAACGCGCTGTTGCCGGAACCTTCGCTGCTGGCAATCTATCTGCTCGGTCTGTGGGATGGCTTTTTTGCCTCGCTGGGGGTTACGGCGCTACTGGCGGCGACGCCTGCGCTGGTAGGGCGAGAAAACCTTATGCAGGCCGGGGCGATTACGATGCTGACGGTGCGTCTGGGATCGGTGATTTCACCGATGCTGGGCGGCGTATTGCTGGCTACCGGCGGCGTGGCCTGGAACTACGGTCTGGCGGCGGCAGGAACATTTATCACGCTGCTGCCGTTGCTGAGCCTTCCGGCGCTCCCGCCGCCGCCGCAACCGCGTGAGCATCCGTTGAAATCGCTGTTGGCGGCGTTCCGTTTCTTACTCTCCAGCCCGCTCATTGGCGGCATTGCGTTGCTTGGCGGACTTTTGACGATGGCAAGCGCGGTGCGCGTGCTTTATCCGGCGCTGGCGATTAACTGGCACATGTCCGCCGCGCAAATCGGTTTACTTTATGCCGCTATCCCATTGGGGGCGGCTGTTGGCGCGTTAACCAGCGGGCAACTGGCGCACAGCGTTCGCCCTGGACTGTTGATGCTGGCTTCCACCGTAGGGTCGTTCCTGGCGATTGGGTTGTTTGGGCTGATGCCTGTCTGGCTGCTCGGGGTGATCTGTCTGGCGCTGTTCGGCTGGCTCAGCGCGATTAGCTCGTTACTGCAATACACCCTGTTGCAGACGCAAACGCCGGAAGCCATGCTCGGGCGAATCAACGGCCTGTGGACGGCGCAAAACGTGACCGGTGACGCCATCGGCGCAGCGCTGTTGGGCGGGCTGGGCGCCATGATGACGCCGGTTGCGTCAGCGAGCGTGAGCGGGTTTGGGCTGGTGATCGTTGGGTTGTTGTTAATGCTGCTGCTGGGCGAGTTGCGTCGTTTTCGCCAGCCGCCGCCGGTGCCAGATGGCGCACCGCTTTAAAATGCAGGCCGGACAGGGCATTGGCCGCTATCCGGCAAATAAATTAAAACAGCGCGGCGAGACGGTTAAGCAGTAACGTTGCGCTGTAGTAGTCCAGACGGAACGTTTCGGTGCCCAGCGCATAAACGCGCTTGTTTTGCACGGCAGGCAGGTGAGCAAGCAGTGGGTTGGCGTAAATAGCGTCGGCATCTTTGCTATCACCGGCAAACAGGAACAGCGCTTCGCCGTTCAGACCTGCCGCCAGGTTTTCCCCGCCAAGCTGGATGATGTCATGACGTTTGCCCTGGCTTTTACTGGTTTGCAGTCCGGCAGGGAGGGGCGCCAGCGTAAAGCCTAACTGTTCCATCAGCTTGCCCTGGGCTGAATCCTGCGTCCACAGGTTGGCGCTGTGTGCGGCAGCGGTGTAGACCAGCGCGCTGACCGGTTGCGGCGGTAATGTGAGCTGTTGTTTAACGGTCGCCAGTTGTTTATCAAATTCCGCGATGCGCGCGGCGGCCTGTTTTTCCTGGCCGGTGATCTCGCCCAGTTGCGTCAGCAGAGACTGCCAGCTTTTATCGTCGTAATTGATGATAAGCGTGGGGGCAATAGTAGAAAGCTGATCGTACAGCGCCAGCGCAGAGTCGCCGCCGGTTGCGCTAATCAGAATAAGGTCCGGCATTTGTGCGGCAACGGCTTCAGCGCTTGGTTCGCCGATGTACAGGCGCGCCAGCTTGCGCGCTTTCGCAACGTCGCTCCATTGACGCAGAAATCCCCGATCGTCGGCAAAGCGGTTGTTAGGGGTGGTCGCTCCGCTGGCGACAACGGGAGCATCAATCGCCAGCAGCGAGCCCGTCAGGGTCACGCTGGTAGAGACGATACGTTCAGGTTTATGGTCCAGCGTATGCGTGCCGCGGCTGTCGGTGATCTGGCGCGGCCAGTCAGCGGCATGACCTAAAGAAATTCCTGAAATGAAAAGCCCAACCAGTATCAGGGATGTTCTGCAAAGCAGGGGAAGTCTCACGAATCAGCGTCCTGTTATTAATGGAGTTAATGCTTCTCATTTTCATTGTTAGCGGGAAGGGATGCAAGTCTAAGTCGCACATTGTGCTACCCCAAGAGTTGACATGCTGTCTGTTTACTTTTAGGTTAGCGCCCGAAAATATAAATGATAATCATTATTAAAGCCTTTATCATTTTTGGAGGATGATATGGATACGTCACTGGCCGAGGAAGTTCAGCAGAAAATGGCAACGCTCACCCCCGATCGCTTTTTCTTTATGTCGCCGTATCGCAGCTTTACGACGTCAGGATGCTTCGCCCGTTTCGCTGAACCAGCGGTTGACGGGGATTCGTTAGACAGCCCCTTCCAACAAAAATTACAGCAAGCCTTTGCCGACGCCAGAGCGCAGGGTATCGCAAATCCTGTTATGGTCGGCGCTATCCCCTTTGATACCCGCCAGCCATCCTCGCTGTTCATTCCTGAGTCCTGGCAGACCTTCTCCCGACCGGCAAAGCAACAATCCTCGCGTTACTTTACCGGGCATCAGGCACTGAATGTTGTTGATCGTAAAAGTATCCCTGAACAGGAAACGTTTGAAGCGATGGTGGCGCGCGCGGCAGCGCTGACGGCGACGCCTGAAGTTGACAAAGTGGTTCTGTCACGCCTGATTGATATTACGACCGATGCCACCATTGACAGCGGCGCGCTGCTGGAGCGGCTGGTGGCGCAGAACCCGGTGAGTTACAACTTCCATGTGCCTCTGGAGGATGGCGGCGTGCTGCTTGGCGCCAGCCCGGAATTGCTGCTGCGTAAAGAGGGCGAGCGCTTTAGTTCGCTGCCGTTGGCCGGGTCGGCGCGTCGCCAGCCTGATGATGTGCTGGATCGTGAAGCGGGCAACCGACTGCTGGCTTCTGAAAAAGACAGACACGAACATGAGCTGGTCACTCAGGCCATGAAGACGGTGCTGCGCGACCGCAGCAGTGAATTACAACTGCCCGCATCTCCACAATTGATCACCACCCCGACGTTATGGCATCTCGGTACGCCGTTCGAAGGTAAGGCGAATGCGGAAGAAAATGCCCTGACGCTGGCGTGTCTGCTGCATCCGACGCCTGCGTTGAGCGGTTTCCCGCATCAGGTGGCGAAAAAATTAATTGCCGAACTGGAGCCGTTCGATCGTGAACTGTTCGGCGGCATCGTCGGCTGGTGTGACGCTGAAGGAAACGGCGAGTGGGTCGTGACGATTCGTTGCGCGAAGCTGCGACAAAACCAGGTTCGCCTGTTCGCAGGCGCCGGGATTGTGCCTGCTTCCTCTCCGGTAGCGGAGTGGCGCGAGACCGGCGTGAAGCTTTCTACTATGTTGAACGTTTTTGGACTGCATTAAGGAGCGATGATGACCATTCCTTTCACCCGTTGGCCGGAGGAGTTTGCCCGCCGCTATCGTGAAAAAGGGTACTGGCAGGATCTGCCGCTGACCGATATTTTAACCCGCCACGCAGACAGCGATAAAACGGCGGTGATTGATGGCGATAGACACCTGAGCTATCGCGAACTGAACCAGGCGGCGGATAATCTGGCCTGTAGCCTGCGTCGTCAGGGGATCAAACCCGGCGAAACCGCGCTGGTGCAACTGAGCAACGTGGCGGAGCTGTATATCACTTTCTTCGCACTGCTGAAGCTCGGCGTCGCACCGGTTCTGGCGCTGTTCAGCCATCAACGGACGGAACTTAACGCTTACGCGAAGCAAATTGAACCGGCGCTGGTGATTGCTGATCGCCAGCACGCGCTGTTCACCGGGGACGACTTCCTCAATACGTTTATTGCCGAACACAATTCCGTGCGTGTGGTGCTGTTGCTCAACGATGCGGGTGAACACAACCTGCAAACGGCGATTGACCAGCCTGCGGTTGATTTTACCGCCACGCCATCACCTGCCGATGAGGTGGCTTATTTCCAGCTTTCCGGCGGTACAACCGGAACGCCGAAGCTGATCCCGCGCACCCATAATGATTATTACTACAGCGTGCGCCGCAGCAATGAAATTTGCCACTTTACCGAAGCCACGCGTTTCTTATGCGCGATTCCGGCTGCGCATAACTACGCCATGAGTTCGCCGGGATCGCTGGGTGTCTTTCTGGCCCAGGGAACGGTGGTGCTGGCGGCTGACCCGAGCGCTACGCTCTGTTTCCCGTTAATTGAAAAGCATCAGATTAATTCAACGGCGCTGGTGCCGCCTGCGGTGAGCCTGTGGTTGCAGGCGATTCAGGAGTGGGGCAGCAACGCGCAACTGGCCTCGTTGAAACTGTTGCAGGTAGGCGGCGCGCGGCTTTCAGCGACGCTTGCCGCGCGTATTCCGGCGGAAATCGGCTGTCAGTTGCAGCAGGTATTCGGCATGGCAGAAGGACTGGTGAATTACACCCGTCTGGACGACAGCCCGGAGCGCATCATCAATACTCAGGGTTGCCCGATGTGCCCGGACGATGAGGTCTGGGTGGCTGACGCTGACGGCAATCCGCTGCCGCAGGGGGAAACGGGACGCCTGATGACGCGCGGGCCGTACACGTTTCGCGGCTATTTTAAAAGCCCGGAGCATAACGCCAGCGCGTTTGATGCCAACGGCTTTTACTGCTCCGGCGATCTGATCTCCATTGATCCAGATGGCTATATCACCGTGCAGGGACGTGAAAAAGATCAGATCAATCGCGGCGGGGAGAAGATCGCCGCTGAAGAGATTGAAAACCTGTTACTGCGTCACCCGGCCGTAATTCATGCCGCGCTGGTCAGCATGGAAGATGAGCTGATGGGGGAAAAAAGCTGCGCCTGGCTGGTGGTGAAAGAGTCGCTGCGCGCGGTACAGGTACGCCGCTTCCTGCGTGAGCAGGGGGTCGCCGAATTCAAATTGCCGGATCGCGTGGAGTGCGTCGAGGCGTTGCCTCTGACCCCGGTCGGTAAAGTCGATAAAAAACAATTACGTCAGTGGCTGGCGTCACGTTCACTGACCTGAAGGAGAAAGAGAGATGGCAATTCCGAAATTGCAGGCGTACGCGCTGCCTGGCGCGCTCGATATTCCGCCCAATAAAGTGAACTGGGCCTTTGAACCTGAACGCGCTGCGTTGTTGATCCACGATATGCAGGATTATTTTGTCAGCTTCTGGGGCGACAACTGCCCGATGATGGAACAGGTGATCGCGAATATCGCCGCCCTGCGTCAGTACTGCAAAGAGCACAACATTCCGGTCTATTACACCGCTCAGCCGAAAGATCAGAGCGATGAAGATCGCGCCCTGTTGAACGATATGTGGGGGCCGGGCCTGACGCGTTCTCCCGAGCAGCAAAAGATTGTCGATGCGCTGGCGCCGGACGAGGCGGACACCGTGCTGGTGAAATGGCGCTACAGCGCGTTTCACCGTTCGCCGCTGGAGCAGATGTTAAAAGAAACCGGGCGTAATCAGCTGATTATCACGGGTGTGTATGCGCACATTGGCTGTATGACCACGGCGACCGACGCTTTCATGCGCGATATCAAGCCGTTTATGGTGGCGGATGCGCTGGCCGATTTCAGCCGTGAAGAACATGTGATGTCGCTTAATTACGTTGCCGGTCGCTCCGGTCGCGTGGTGATGACGCAGGAACTGCTGCCGACGCCGGTTCCGGCGAGCAAAGCAGAGTTGCGGGCGCTGATCCTGCCGCTGCTGGATGAATCCGACGAGCCGCTGGATGATGAAAACCTGATTGATTATGGGCTGGACTCTGTACGTATGATGGCGCTGGCGGCTCGCTGGCGTAAAGTGCATGGCGATATCGACTTCGTGATGCTGGCGAAAAACCCGACGATCGATGCCTGGTGGACGCTGCTTTCCCGTGAGGTGAAGTGATGGCCGGATTGGATTTTAACGGCAAAACCGTCTGGGTGACCGGCGCGGGAAAAGGGATTGGTTATACCACGGCGCTGGCGTTTGTTGCGGCTGGCGCGCAGGTGACGGGATTCGATCGCGAGTTCACGCAGGATGCGTATCCCTTTGCGACCGAAGTGCTGGATGTCGCAGACGCCGCGCAGGTCGCGCAGGTTTGCCGGCGCGTGCTGGCGCAAACCGAACGGCTGGATGTGCTGGTGAATGCCGCCGGGATTTTACGGATGGGGGCGACCGATGCGCTAAGCGCCGAGGACTGGCAGCAGACGTTCGCCGTCAACGTCGGCGGCGCGTTTAACCTCTTCCAGCAGACGATGGCGCAATTTCGTCAGCAGCAGGGCGGGGCGATTGTTACCGTCGCGTCTGATGCGGCGCACACGCCGCGCACTGGCATGAGCGCCTATGGCGCGTCCAAAGCGGCGCTGAAAAGCCTGGCGCTGACCGTTGGGCTGGAGCTGGCGGGCAGCGGCGTTCGCTGTAACGTTGTCTCTCCGGGATCTACCGATACCGATATGCAGCGCACGCTGTGGGTGAGCGATGATGCGGAACAACAGCGTATTCGTGGCTTTGGCGAGCAGTTTAAGCTTGGCATTCCGCTGGGTAAAATCGCGCGTCCGCAGGAAATCGCGAATACCATTTTATTCCTCGCGTCCGATCTGGCCAGCCACATTACGCTACAGGACATTGTGGTTGACGGTGGTTCAACCCTGGGAGCGTAGCGATGATCTGGAAACGCCATTTAACGCTTGATGAGCTGAACGCCACCAGTCTGAACACGATGGTGGCGCATCTGGCGATCGTCTATACCCGTCTGGGCGATGACGTGCTGGAGGCGGAAATGCCCGTCGATGCGCGAACGCATCAGCCTTTCGGCCTGTTACACGGCGGCGCTTCGGCGGCGCTGGCGGAGACCCTGGGGTCAATGGCCGGGTATCTGATGACCCGTGACGGCCAGTGTGTGGTGGGAACCGAGCTGAATGCCACGCATCATCGCGCCGTGTCGCAGGGGAAGGTGCGCGGCGTTTGCCAGCCGCTGCATCTGGGTCGGCAAAGCCAGAGCTGGGAAATTGTGATTTTTGACGAACAGGGACGACGTTGCTGTACCTGCCGCCTGGGGACGGCGGTGATGGGCTAGGCCCAACAAAATGCAATGATGTTGCAGCGTTGACCGGCAATGAAGTGATCCAGTTAACAATGCAATGTAAATAATCAGTTTTATAGCGTTGTCAGGTTGTTAAAACCAGCAGAGGTGTTATAGAAACAAAATGTAACATCTCTCTGGAACACAACACGCAAACGGACAACAACTATGAACAAATCAGGGAAATACCTCGTCTGGACATTGCTCTCCGTTATGGGAGCATTTGCCCTGGGATATATTGCGTTAAACCGTGGGGAACAGATCAACGCGCTATGGATCGTCGTGGCGTCAGTTTGTGTCTACCTCATTGCCTACCGTTTTTATGGTCTGTATATCGCCAAAAATGTGCTGGCGGTTGACCCGACGCGCATGACGCCTGCGGTGCGTCATAACGATGGTCTGGACTACGTACCTACCGATAAGAAAGTGCTGTTCGGTCACCATTTTGCGGCGATTGCCGGGGCAGGGCCGTTGGTTGGGCCGGTGCTGGCGGCGCAGATGGGGTATCTGCCCGGTATGATCTGGCTGCTTGCCGGGGTTGTGCTGGCAGGCGCGGTGCAGGACTTTATGGTGCTGTTTGTTTCTACCCGTCGTGACGGTCGCTCGCTGGGTGAACTGGTTAAAGAAGAGATGGGTCCAACGGCTGGTGTGATCGCGCTGGTGGCCTGTTTCATGATCATGGTGATTATCCTTGCGGTACTGGCGATGATCGTCGTGAAAGCCCTGACCCACAGTCCGTGGGGGACGTACACCGTTGCGTTCACCATTCCGTTGGCCATTTTTATGGGCGTCTACCTGCGTTACCTGCGTCCGGGACGTATTGGCGAGGTGTCTGTTATTGGTCTGGTGTTCCTTGTCTTTGCCATCATCTCCGGTGGCTGGGTGGCGGAAAGCCCAACCTGGGCGCCGTATTTTGACTTTACCGGCGTACAGTTGACCTGGATGCTGGTGGGCTACGGCTTTGTGGCGGCGGTTCTGCCGGTATGGCTGCTGCTGGCGCCGCGTGATTACCTCTCAACCTTCCTGAAGATTGGTACGATTGTCGGTCTGGCCGTCGGTATTCTGATTATGCGTCCGACGCTGACGATGCCTGCGCTGACCAAATTTGTGGATGGCACCGGCCCGGTGTGGACCGGTAACCTGTTCCCGTTCTTGTTCATCACCATTGCCTGTGGCGCGGTGTCTGGCTTCCATGCGCTGATCTCTTCCGGCACCACGCCGAAGATGCTGGCGAACGAAGGGCAGGCCTGCTTTATCGGCTACGGCGGGATGTTGATGGAATCCTTCGTGGCGATTATGGCGCTGGTTTCCGCATGTATCATCGATCCGGGCGTTTACTTCGCCATGAACAGCCCAATGGCCGTACTGGCGCCAGCCGGAACCGCTGATGTGGTTGCCTCTGCTGCGCAGGTAGTCAGTAGCTGGGGCTTTGCGATTACGCCTGATACGCTGCATCAGATTGCCAACGAAGTGGGCGAACAATCCATTATTTCTCGTGCCGGTGGCGCGCCAACGCTGGCGGTGGGGATGGCCTACATCCTGCACGGCGCGCTGGGCGGTATGATGGATGTGGCGTTCTGGTATCACTTCGCGATTCTGTTTGAAGCCCTGTTCATTCTGACGGCGGTTGATGCCGGTACGCGTGCGGCGCGCTTTATGTTGCAGGATCTGCTGGGCGTGGTCTCTCCGGGTCTGAAACGTACGGATTCACTGCCTGCGAACCTGTTAGCGACGGCGCTGTGCGTGCTGGCGTGGGGATACTTCCTGCACCAGGGCGTGGTGGACCCGTTAGGAGGGATCAACACCCTGTGGCCGCTGTTTGGTATCGCGAACCAGATGCTGGCGGGTATGGCGCTGATGCTCTGCGCGGTTGTACTGTTCAAGATGAAACGTCAGCGTTACGCATGGGTGGCGCTGGTGCCTACCGCCTGGCTGCTGATTTGTACGCTGACCGCAGGCTGGCAGAAAGCGTTTAGCCCGGATACCAAAATTGGTTTCCTGGCGATCGCCAATAAATTCCAGGCGATGATCGACAGTGGCGATATTCCTGCGCAGTACACGCAGTCTCAGCTGGCGCAGCTGGTGTTCAACAACCGTCTGGATGCCGGTCTGACCATCTTCTTCATGGTTGTGGTGGTGGTTCTGGCCCTGTTCTCAATCAAAACTGCGCTGGCAGCGCTGAAAGAGGACAAACCGACGGCGAAAGAAACGCCGTATGAAGCCATGCCGGAAAACGTTGAAGAGATTGTGGCGCAGGCGAAAGGCGCGCACTAATTTTTAAATAAGCGGCCCTCTTCTTAACGGGAGAGGGCATTTGCGTCACAGGTGGTAACGATGTTTGATACGCTTTCTAAGGCCGGGAAATATCTGGGTCAGGCGGCAAAACTGATGATTGGCGTGCCGGACTATGACAACTACGTTGAGCATATGCGCGTGACGCACCCGGATCAGACGCCAATGACTTACGAAGAATTTTTTCGTGAGCGGCAGGATGCGCGTTATGGCGGGAAAGGCGGCGCACGTTGCTGCTGATGTTTTGTGTTGCCCGGTGGCGCTACGCTTACCGGGCCTACGCTGATGTTTTGTGTTGCCCGGTGGCGCTACGCTTACCGGGCCTACGCTGATGTTTTGTTTTGCCCGATGGCGCTACGCTTACGGGGCCTACGCTGATGTTTTGTTTTGCCCGATGGCGCTACGCTTACGGGGCCTACGCTGATGTTTTGTTTTGCCCGGTGGCGCTACGCTTACCGGGCCTACGGGGTATTTTACAGGCCGGATAAGGCGCAGCCGCCATCCGGCAAGCCGCCGCTAAACCGTAAATGACTCTACCTTTTCAAACGCGGCGCGTAATGTGGCTGGCGTTAACGTCACCGGCAGAAAGTGGATGGATTCAACCGGGCGCAGGGTGTGGGCAATCACGTTATCAATCTCCGCCTGGTTCTGGATATCGACATCCAGCGCCGCCAGCGTGGTGGGCAGACTAAAGCGCTGATAAGCGGCGATAAGCTGCGCCAGTACCTCATCCTGACCCAGCAATGCGCTTTGCACCAGAATGCCATAAGCCACTTTGGTGCCGTGCAGAAACTTCTCGGTTTGCGGCAATACGGTGAGCCCATTATGGACGGCGTGTGCCGCCGCCACACGGGTATAACGCTCGCCAAGACCGCCGACCATGCCGCCCCCGGCAATAATCGCATCCACCACATCGCGAAATGCCTGGGTGAGTTCTCCACGTTCTTTGTCCGCCAGCGCCTGTTCGCTGCTCTCCAGTAGCACATCACGGATCGCCAGCGCGCCGTTAATGCCCAGACGCACGGTAAGCGGTAAGGTTTCTGGCTGTGGCGCTAATACAACGGCTTCGTACCATTTTGCCAGCGTGTCGCCGATGCCGGCCAGCAGATAGGCCTCTGGCGCGCGGAGAATGATTTCCGGCTCTACCAGCACCAGATAATTGGCGTCGTCAAAAATTTCAAAGTGCAGCGCCTGACCGGCATCGTTGTACCAGACCGACAGCGGTGTCCAGGCCGCGCAGGTGGCCGCGATAGTCGGGATCGCCACGAAGGGGAGTTGTAGCCGACGGGCAAGGGCTTTGGCGGTATCAAGCAGCGTGCCGCCGCCGATACCGATCACTACGCGGCGGTCGTCGCCTGCTTTCGCGGCCAGTTGTTTCACATCGCTTTCGCTGCAATGGCCGGTAAACGGCAGGTGTCTGGCTCCCGGAAGATCAAACGCATCCGGCAGGTAAGGGCGGGCGGCGGCAATCGCACGTTCGCCATACACCCATACTGCGGCGGAGAGTTGCCCGGCGCTGAAAAAATCCTTCAGTCTGGAGAGGCTGCCGGTATGGGAAAAGTAGTTAGCCGGGCCGGTAACGACGCGGATGTCAGTGTTGCTCATGGTGTGTTGTCCTTGTGGCTGCGCTGTCCGGGAGTTGTTTTTATTTAGACGTCTAAGCGTCTTGATTGCCAAATGCTAACATCGTGTTATAGTGGTTTCAACATCGACATCACCCTCGGGTATGATAACTATGAGTAATAACCCACTGATTCCGCAAAGCAAACTGCCTAATTTAGGCACCACAATCTTTACACAAATGAGTGCCCTGGCGCAGGAGCATCAGGCGATTAACCTGTCTCAGGGATTTCCTGACTTCGATGGCCCGCGCTATCTACAGGAACGTCTGGCCTGGCATGTTGCACAAGGGGCGAATCAATATGCGCCAATGACCGGCGTGCCTGCATTACGCGAAGCCATTGCGGAAAAAACGGCGGCGTTATACGGCTATAAGGCTGATGCCGGGAGCGAGGTGACGGTAACGGCGGGGGCAACGGAAGCGTTGTATGCCGCTATCACCGCGTTGGTTCGTGCGGGAGATGAGGTGATCTGCTTCGATCCCAGCTATGACAGCTACGCGCCAGCCGTTGAACTGTCCGGCGGCGTGCTGAAACGTCTGGCGCTTCAGCCGCCGCAGTTTCGCGTTGACTGGCAGGCATTTGCTGCGTTACTGAGCGAACGTACCCGGCTGGTGATCCTCAATACGCCGCATAACCCGAGCGCGACCGTCTGGCGCAAAGCCGACTTTGAAGCGCTGTGGCAGGCGATTGGCGATCGCGAAATCTATGTATTAAGCGATGAAGTGTATGAGCATATCTGCTTTGCGCCAGAAGGCCATGCCAGCGTACTGGCGCATCCGCAGTTACGTGAGCGTGCTGTTGCGGTCTCGTCATTCGGTAAAACCTTTCATATGACCGGCTGGAAGGTGGGGTACTGCGTAGCGCCAGCGGCGATCAGCGCGGAATTGCGTAAAGTGCATCAGTATCTGACGTTCTGCGTCAACACACCGGCGCAACTGGCGCTGGCCGATATGCTGCGTGCTGAACCGGAACATTACCGCGATTTACCCGCATTTTACCGGAAGAAGCGTGACGTTCTGGTTAATGCCCTGCGTGACAGTCGTCTGGAAATCCTGCCCTGCGAAGGCACCTATTTTCTGCTGGTGGATTACAGTGCGGTATCAGACCTCAATGACGTGGATTTCTGCCAGTGGCTGACCCGGGAAATCGGCGTTGCGGCGATTCCGCTGTCGGTATTTTGCGCCGATCCTTTCCCACATAAACTTATCCGCTTATGTTTTGCCAAGCAGGAATCCACGCTGCTGGCGGCCGCAGAACGCTTGTGTAAATTGTAATTACTTTACGGTCCAGGCTTTGGAGAATCGACGGTCGGCAAAGAGTTCCTGTAGGCCGTTGATTTGTTTCAGACGCAGGACTTCATCTTTATCCATGCCCAGCTCTTTTCCGATTCGCGTCTCGTCCCAGCCCAACAGGGAGAGTTCTCGCACAATTTCCGACATCGCGTGAATCTGATGACGGCCACGGGCGCGGTTGTGACGAATGGTCGCCGCAATCCGTTCATGGCGATTGCGTTCCAGACAGGTGACGGGAAGATAGCCTTTTAACTTTGAGCGTAATGTGGATTTCCCTTTACCGAGTTCGTGACGGTGAAAGCCATCCACGATTTCATATTTTTCTGCCGCCGTTTCTGCAACGACAATAGGCTGCGTGAAGCCATCTACCTCAATAGACTTTAGCAGGAGCCTTTTCTCCGGGGGCGCCACATTGTTTGGGTTGTAATCATTAGGCTCGATTTGTTCGTTTTTTACCCATTGCACGCAGTCTACCGGCTGATCGCGAAAGGGGCTGACGCGGTGGATCGCCATCCTGAATTCGTTGATTGCCGCAATTCTCTCTTCTTCGTTCAGCGTGGAGAGAAAGTCGGTTATTTGTTGGGTGAGTCGCTGTTGCATAAAATCTCCCATTCTTTGCGCTTTGCTTTCATGCGTTCATTGTAGCGCTGGTAGTGTTTAGGCTTTGTCGGGCTGAATGAGAGCGCCCGACACCAGTAATCATTGTTCAATAGCACCTTGCAGATACGTCGCCATGAGGGGATATCTTTGGAGCCGATATCGCCTTCCTGCGTTTGTGGAATGTTCTCCATTCCTTTCTTTTTATACCATTGCAGGTAGACCGCGATTTTGTTGCGGTAATGCTCGGCGCTCTGTTCCGGCATGCTGTCCAACAGCAGCATGGCGTAGCTTTGCCAGCTATGGTGCTCGGGTTTCAGTATTTTTCGATGGCCGTAAAAATGGTTATCCTGGCCTGCATATATCCCTCCGCTGCGCACGCCGCTTACCCTGGCGCACATTGCTGCCCAGCGTTCGGGTTCAATGACATGATAGAGCCACAATCCCTGACGTTGCTCCGGGCCGAAAGGTTCGCAGATGCGCATATACCGGAGCGGCACGTTGGCCTGGTACATCAGGTTATAAAGCGGGTTGCAAGGCTGCTTCGTTTTTGCGAACCATGTCCAGATGTCTGCCGTTTTCCAGTCATACATCGGGTAAATATACCAGGTGTGCCCGCCCTGAGCGGCGGTCGTCCAGGGTTTGTCGTCCGCAAAACGCTGTTTGCTCAGGGAGGCGATAGCGACAAACCGATTGTAAGATTCGTCAGCGCGGATGCCGATCAGCATCGCCGCAGGACGCTTTTCTGAAAACCACTCGGCAAAGTCGCGAACAAATTGTTCGAAGGTCATGCCTGGCTGATAAAAAGGAAAGTAAGCCGGATCGGTAATGGCGTCGGCAGGCGGTTGACGCACCCATTCGGCATTCGGGTCCCAGCATTGCCATTCGGGTTGGTATTGCGACAGCGAATTTTGAGTGGTGAGCGGCAGGGCAACCCAGTAAAAATGTTCAATGACATCGGAATATTGTTCGCGTAATGACTGAACATAGTCAATTGTGCAGGAGAATTGCACTTCCCAGTCAATAAATAATACGCAGATCTTCTTCTTTAACTTACGCGCGATTCCGGCGGTAAGGTGCAGCATCAACCCTGAGTCTTTCCCCCCGGAAAATGACACGCAAATACGCGGTAAGGTGGTGAGTGTCCATGTAATGCGCTCTTCCGCAGCTTCCAAAACATTTTGGTCAAGTGGGATTTTATAAACAGACATAATGAGTTCATACCTGAACGGAAAATGGCTATGTGTAGAATACAGAAAAATAATTATATATATTATATGATATAATCAACAGAATGTGCAAGGTTTAAAAAAGCATCCAAAACTTAAATTAATTTTATATTAATTATTTTAATTTTGAATGCTTGTGTCGGCGATGGCCCCGGATGTTTTCGTTTCAGCTATTTTCCGTCATTTTGTTAATGATACTCGTAAAACCTTTGTTATTCAGTGACGTTCGATTATATACCAGGTATAACTGAACTGAAGGTAAATCTTGATCAATATTAACCCGTTGCAGTTTAAGGGTGGAGTGAAAGAAGTCATATATGACTTCAGGAACGATGCCAATTATGTTGGTTTCAGCAATAGTATTAATGATTGCAACCATCGAGTCACTGCGAAACCCAATTTTCCGGCTGGCAAGAAGGGAGTTGACCAGCGACTGGTATTCTTTAACGCCTGGCTCCTCTCCCTGGTATGAGGTAAACGGTTCTTCGAGTATTTGCGCTAATGTACTGGCGTCGCTGATTCTGGGGTGATCGGCACGACACACCAGTACGCTTTTGATTGTTTTAAAAGGCGTACAGACAACCGAATGGTTGTTCAGCGGCGTGGTGGTGATCACCATGTCCGCCTTGCGGTATGCCAGCAGGTCTTCTGCTGATTCCGCAGACATCAGGATATCATGATGCTCAATTTCAACGGAAGAATCTTCCATAATAAAATTAATCAGCTTTATTACGTTCATTGCAGTAAGTAGCTGTGGACTGTAAATGATAAATTTTTTCTTAAGACTGGAACTATGCATAATATTAATTGTTTGTTCCAGACTATTGAGGTTTTCCTCAAGATGATGATGCAGATTTATACCGGTGACGGTCGGCGTGATGCCTTTTCCTGAACGAATAAATAAAGGATCGTTGAATTGAGTTCGTAATCGTTGCAGAGATTGACTCACGGCAGACGGGGTGATGTACAGCGTTTCCGCCGCTTTACTAATGCTTAAATTCTGGTAGATACACTCAAAAATAATCAGTAAGTTAAGATCGAATTTTTTGAGATCGTAGAGATTAGCCATGTTTTTTTCTTCCTGTTTTGTGACTATTGTCATAACTATATTTGTTATAGTTATGCAACACATCCAATGCTTTACAATAGTGATGTTTGCTAAGCTTAAATTCTCTTTCAATAATACTAAAATAGCATAGCTCAGAATATCTTTGCGAGCGATTTATAATGGAAAAGGAGATTGACAGAAAAACAATGACAATCTCCCCCCTTTAATTTAGGTTTAATGTTCACCCATCATAATGTCCAGCTGCGCTTTTTCCGGTAACCCGACGACCTGCTGTAACATATTTTCTTTATTCATATAGTAAATGGCTGGCGTTGCGTTCGCCCCCAGATCGTCCATGAGTTTCTGATGAATATTCAGCATTTTCATCTTATCTTCTGGCAGCGGTGAAGGGATCGCCAGATTGAGTTTACCGCCTGACGCTTCATAGTCATGCCAGGTTTTTGCCGGATCTCGGGTGGATAAGATAGCGGCAGCCGTTGCCGGGCTTTCGGGTTTGATCACGCCCACCAGTAGCGTCCGCAATTGTACTTTGCCGGATTCGACCCAGGGGCGCGCCTGCTGCCAGAACTGTTTGCAGTAAGGGCAGAAAGGGTCTGCAAAGACATAAAGAATCACCGGCGCCTCTTTTTTGCCGTCCAGAATCCACGACGCTTTTTCCATCCGCTGCCACATTTCTCTGCCGACCGGGGCGTAGATCTCTTTTTCTATCAGCGCATTACTGAGGTTTGCGCCTTTTTCGTCGTACATGTAGCCGGAAATCGCGTGTTTCCCGTCAGGCGTGAGGTAGATGGTCACGCCCATATCCTGGTATTTGCCCAGATAGCCTTTCATTCCGCCGGGGGCGTCAAAAGACTTCAGGATCGTAATTCCCTGTTTTTCTACCGCTTTAACCGGGGCAGGCAGTTCTTCAGCAAAGGCGATGAGCGGGAACAGCGTCAGCAGCAATGTTCGTTTTATCATTATATTTCCTTAAAAATCAGTGCAAAAGGAACATTGACGGCAAAACCTATCACAGTCATAGGTAAGGTCTGCCGTCGGAAGATTGCCCTTTCTTTGGTAGGGTGATGTAATCCTTTCGCTGTTACAGCCTTTGTTAAGGTAATGTAGAGCGCAACACATAGCCAGTTTCACTGGCGCTGAAGTTACCTACGGGTAGTTCAGGTAATGGGGCCGCCTGTAAAGGGGGCCTTTTTACTTTTTGTCGCTAAACGTTCACAACGTTGTCTTGTGTGAGTTGTTAGGTATCGCTGATTGATTTGATAATGCAAACGCATTAGCCCAATCACGGAAAGTTGGTTACTTTACATCTCAACGAAAACACGGAGGAAGTATAGATGTCCTTGATTAATACCAAAATTAAACCTTTCAAAAACCAGGCGTTCAAAAACGGTGAATTCATCGAAGTAACCGAGAAAGATACCGAAGGCCGCTGGAGCGTCTTCTTCTTCTACCCGGCTGACTTCACTTTCGTATGCCCGACCGAACTGGGCGACGTAGCAGATCATTACGATGAATTGCAGAAACTGGGCGTAGACGTTTACTCTGTTTCTACCGACACCCACTTTACTCACAAAGCATGGCACAGCAGCTCTGAAACCATCGCAAAAATCAAATATGCGATGATCGGTGACCCGACTGGCGCCCTGACCCGTAACTTCGACAACATGCGTGAAGACGAAGGTCTGGCTGACCGTGCGACTTTCGTTGTTGACCCGCAGGGTATCATCCAGGCTATCGAAGTTACCGCTGAAGGTATCGGCCGTGACGCATCTGACCTGCTGCGTAAAATCAAAGCGGCTCAGTATGTTGCTGCTCACCCAGGAGAAGTTTGCCCGGCTAAATGGAAAGAAGGCGAAGCGACTCTGGCTCCGTCCCTGGACCTGGTCGGCAAAATCTAAAATTCGCTGCGCCTTTCGCGCTACAGGTGCGTTGGCTGCGCTTTCTCACCCCGGTCACTTACTGATGTAAGCTCCCGGGGATTCATAAGCTTGCCGCCTTCCTGTAACACGAAATACTGGCGAATTAATCCTTAAGCGGGTGCGTCGCACCCGTTTTTTCCAGCACCATCATGCAAGTCGCATTCAGGCTGTCGGTATAAGGCAACTTGCATGATGATGTTTTTAGAGAGGGAAGAATAATGCTCGACACTAACATGAAAACTCAGCTCAAAGCGTATCTTGAGAAACTGACCAGGCCTGTTGAGCTGATTGCCACGCTGGACGACAGCGCTAAATCGGCAGAAATCAAGGAACTGCTGGCTGAAATCGCTGAACTGTCAGAGAAAGTCACATTTAAAGAAGATAACAGCCTGCCGGTGCGCAAGCCTTCTTTCTTGATAGCAAACCCAGGTTCTGACCAGGGGCCGCGCTTTGCGGGGTCTCCGCTGGGGCATGAATTTACCTCGCTGGTGCTGGCGCTGTTGTGGACTGGCGGCCATCCGTCGAAAGAGGCGCAGTCTCTGCTGGAGCAGATCCGCGATATCGACGGCGATTTCGAGTTTGAAACTTATTACTCGCTCTCCTGCCACAACTGCCCTGACGTCGTACAGGCGCTGAACCTGATGGCGGTGCTGAACCCGCGTATCAAACATACCGCGATTGACGGCGGCACATTCCAGAATGAAATCACCGATCGTAATGTGATGGGCGTTCCGGCTGTGTACCTGAACGGTAACGAATTCGGTCAGGGACGTATGACGCTGACGGAAATCGTCGCCAAAGTGGATACCGGCGCAGAAAAACGGGCGGCGGAAGAGCTGAATAAGCGTGACGCTTACGACGTACTGATTGTCGGCTCCGGCCCGGCGGGGGCGGCAGCGGCAGTTTACTCCGCACGTAAAGGCATTCGTACCGGTCTGATGGGCGAGCGTTTTGGCGGTCAGGTGCTGGATACCGTTGATATCGAGAACTATATTTCCGTGCCAAAAACGGAAGGGCAGAAGCTGGCTGGCGCGCTGAAAGCGCACGTTGATGATTACGATGTTGACGTGATCGACAGCCAGAGCGCGAGCAAACTGCTTCCGGCGGCAACGGAAGGGGGCCTGCATCAGATTGAGACCGCTTCCGGCGCGGTGCTGAAAGCCCGCAGCATTATCATTGCCACCGGTGCCAAATGGCGCAACATGAACGTGCCGGGCGAAGATCAGTACCGCACGAAAGGCGTAACCTATTGCCCGCACTGCGACGGCCCGCTGTTTAAAGGCAAACGCGTTGCGGTGATCGGCGGAGGGAACTCCGGCGTGGAAGCGGCGATTGACCTCGCGGGGATCGTTGAGCACGTTACGCTGCTGGAATTTGCGCCAGAAATGAAAGCCGACCAGGTTCTGCAAGATAAAGTGCGTAGCCTGAAAAACGTCGACATTATTCTGAACGCGCAGACAACGGAAGTGAAAGGCGACGGCAGTAAAGTGACGGGGCTGGAATATCGCGATCGCGTAAGCGGCGACATCCACAACGTTGCGCTGTCCGGGATCTTCGTACAGATTGGCTTGCTGCCAAACACCAACTGGCTGGAAGGCGCGATTGAGCGTAACCGTATGGGCGAAATCATCATTGATGGCCGGTGCGAAACCAGCGTGAAGGGCGTATTCGCCGCAGGCGACTGCACCACGGTTCCTTACAAACAGATCATCATCGCGACGGGCGAAGGCGCGAAAGCCTCTCTGAGCGCATTTGATTATCTGATCCGCAGTAAGACGGCATAAAAAGAAAGTAAGACTACACCTGCAATGCAAGAGGCTGCCAATGGCAGCCTCTTTTTTTACGCAACAACCGTGCGATTTACCGCACAACCAGCACCGGCAACGTAGCATGGCGGACAACGCTGGAGGCGTTAGAGCCCAGCAAATGCGTGGTGATAGACGGATTGCGGGAGCCAATGACCACGACGTCCGCATTCAGCTCTTCGCCCAGTTCGTTCACCACATCCCGCACGTTACCAAAGCGGACGTGCTGCTTAATCCGGGAAGGGTCGATACTGAAATGACTCACCATCGTTTGCAGGCGAGTCTCCGCTTCGTGCTGCAAATGCTCCTCAAAACGACGAACGTCGGCGGCAAAGCGGTGCAGACTCAGGCTGGCGGAGCCCGGAAGAACATGCAACAGATGAATGACGCCATCCTGTTGCGCCAGAAACTCTGCGTGGCGCACGGCCTTGTCGCTAAGTTCCATTTCGAAAACATCAACCGGCATAATGATTGTCTTATACATACCCGTTTCTCCCTGTTAACTAATACTGAATTCATTCAAACATATAATAATATTTCTTTCTGGTATCTGCCCGGCACTTTTCATATCACAACGTTTCTTTACGACTGATTGATGCTTATGACCAGAAGCTACCAGTGTCGCTCAAGGTAAAGCACGGCCACGACGATAATCGCCATCATAATAAGAAATGCCAGCGTGATGAAAAGAGCCTCATTCATGACCGTACTCGCGGCAATGAAACGGATTAATTCTGGATGACGGGGAACGGGGGTGAACCAGGAGGAATGGGTGATTTTCGGAAAGAGGATGCAGGGAGCATCCTCTGTGTAAACGGGTGAACGCTTATCCAGATGGTTTAGCGCAGGTAGTCGCCCGCTGCTTCAGGCTGATATTCAAGCTCCAGCACTTCAAGGTGAGTGGACGCCCCGCCAGGCAGGTCCCAGTGAATGGTATCGCCGACGCGCAGGCCCAGCAATGCCGCGCCCACCGGCGCCATTACGGAAAGCTGCGTATTACTGTCGGTCATATTCGCCGGATACACCAGCGTGCGCACGCGAATCTCGCCATCGCTGAGATTGCGGAATTTCACCCGACTGTTCATGGTGACGACGTCGTGCGGCATGGCTTCCGGCGAGCACATCTGGGCGCGATCCAGCTCCGCATTTAATGCGTCAGCAATGGGTAAACCAGCAAACGCAGGCTGCTCCAACAGGCGGTCGATGCGTTCGGCGTCGAGGTCGTTGATGATAATAGTTGGTCTGGACATTTGTTACTCCATGTCGTCGATGCTGCGAGTGCCGCAGGTAAATAATCCCAAAAGAAAACCCTCACCGTCAGGCGGCGAGGGTTTAGCTTTTATGATAATACTGAGACTTCCCCCTTCTTTGAAGTGATTTAGCTCACATTCGGGGAAATCCTCAATACGGTTGTCTTTGCGTAAATTTTAGTCGCAAGCCGTGATGGTTCTCAAGTTTGTATACCGCCTCAGTAACCCGCTTTGTCAATCACAAACCGCTTCCCGCAATTGCCCGGATGGGGTTGCGATATAAACGAGGAAGCGGAAAGCGGATCGTTAATCCTGGCGGCGTTGAGCGAGAACTGTATTTCTGTCAGATAAGCCGGGTTCCCGTGGCAGCTCAGTTTCACCGCCTTCACGTTTTCTTTCCCCCAGCTTTGGGCAACGGCGGCGTCAAACGCGGCGCGGCTGACCCTTTTCCCGTAATTTGCGGCCAGAAAATCGCCCAGCGCGCTGTGTTTTATCTCATGGTTCAGCCGTACCATTGTGCCGAAATAAACGTCTGGATCAAATCCAAAGCAGGCACCGTGTTTGGCGTATTCATAACGTTCCAGGCAGGATTTTCCACCGGCTCCGGGCATGACCGCGCTGAGTTTTGCCGCGCTCTCCAGTGAAAGGCCGGTTTCAGGCGCGGCGCATTTACGGCTGGCGCGCGCTTCCGGCAGATTGGGGATCGGACGAGTCGCGCAGCCAAACCGCATCCAGCGGCGCTCGTCCACGCCACGCGCGGCAACCGATCCCGGCAGACCTGGCCACAGACCGTGGACAGTCAGAAAATCAGCTTTGTTGGGAATCTCTTTCTGCTGACGGCACTCTTCGGGTTCCCGATGATCGCGCTCATGCTGACTTTGACAAAAACCGGTTTGCCAGGAGAGCGCCAGCACATAGCGGTCAAAATCAGCGTACTGTTTTGCCTGAAGTGGCTCAGCGTTAACGTTGAAGAGGGGAAGCAGGAATACCGCCAGGAGAGAACCATAACGCCATGTTGATTTCATGATGAATGCTGAAACTCATACAAATATTGAATATCACCTATTTAACCATAAAAAAAGCCAGTCAGGTTTATCTGACTGACATGAGAGGGATAACGCGTTAGCCGTCATCCGGCATTATGTGCCGATGTTTAGTTCCACAGCGCCAGAATCGGCCAGCCAACCACCAGCAGCATGGTGATGTAGATGACCCCAAAGATCGCGCCAAGACGCCAGTAATCTTTGGATTTTACATAGCCGCAGCCGTAGATGATGACCCCCGGCCCTGTTGCATACGGCGTCAGGCAGCCCATGATACCGATGGACAGCACCAGCAGAATACAAAGTTGCTCCATCGGAACGCCTGGAATACCTTTACCTATCGCCAGAATGACCGGCAGCATGGTTGCGGTATGTGCGGACAGGCTGGCGAACAGGTAGTGAGCAAAGTAGAACACCAGTACCAGCACAATCACCGTTGCGTTAGGTGAGAAGCCTTCCAGATGGGCGCTCATTGTGGTAGCAAACCAGTCGATAAAGCCCGAACGGGTTAAGCCGTTGGCCATGACAACCAGCGTCGCGAGGTTAACAAGGGTGTTCCACGCACTGTTATAACGCGTGATGTCTTTCCACGGCACAACGTGCAGCGCCAGCATCAGGGATACCGCCAGCAGACCGACAGCGGTGGCGTCAATCACTTCACCGCCAAATACCCACAGTCCGAGGCTGAGCAACACCAGACCGATCAGCGTCATCTCTTTGCGGGTCAGCGTGCCCATCGTTTTTAACTCTTCGCCAGCCCATGCCGCAACTTCGGCGCTGTGGGTCACTTCGGGTTTGTAGAGTACGTAAGAGAGCCACGGTGCGACGATCAGCAGAATGATCCCTACCGGTAAGAAGCCCAGGAACCACTGCAACCAGCTGATCTGAATACCGGCAATTTTGCTGACGAATTCCAGACCCAGAACGTTAGGCGCCGCGCCGGTCACGAACATGGAAGAACTGAGGCTGGTACTGATGACCATCATCCACATCAAGTAACCGCCAATGCGGCGCGCGGAAGGATCGTTTGGAAACGACTTAAACAGCGGCGGCAGGTTCTTGATCACCGGGAATACCGTACCGCCGGTACGCGCGGTGTTGGACGGCGTAAACGGCGCCAGCAGAATATCGATGATGACAATGGCATAACCCAGCGTCAGGGTGCGTTTACCCATGAATTTCACCAGGAAGAGCGCAATACGGCGGCCCAGACCGGTGACTTCATAGCCCAGCGCGAAAATGAATGCGCCGAACACCAGCCAGACGGTGGTGCTGGAGAAGCCCGCCAGACCCCATTTCAGCGCCTGCTTGCCCGCGTTAAAGGCCGGGTCGGCCAGCTCTGAGGCATCAAATAACAGATAGTTGCTGCCGATAACGCAAATGGTCACCGCGATAAAACTGATCGCGGTGGCCGGAATCGGCTCCAGTATCATCCCGACGATCATCGCCACGAAAACGGCGAAGTAGTGCCATGCCTGAGGGGGCATGCCGTCCGGGACGGGGATCAAAAACATGATGCCCATAACGACTAATGGGGCCAATAACTTCCATATATTATCTTTAGATAAAGACATAAGTGATTCTCCGAAAAGGATCTTTCAATAATTATGTAAATGATTAACTTGCGAAATTTGTGCTAAAAACCAGGTGACGATCAGCAAGTCGGCGCTGCCGCCTGGGCTGAGGTTGCGTGCAATGCACTGCTGATCGAACCGGTGGAGATGTTCAAGATCGGCAGGAGAACGAATGCCTCCTTGCCGTAATAATGTTGTCGCCTGCTGTTGCATCCAGCGCAGGCCTTCCGCGCCGCCGCGTGATGCGACGTTGGTGTCGCCGTTCATTGAGATCAGCAGCAGCAGGGTGTCGAGCAGCGCCAGCTCGGGGTCGCGCCCCTGCGCCAGCAATGCGCGGTAGTGTGGTAAAGCATGGCGGATCACTAACGGGTAACCCGCTTCGGCTTCGCCGCGCGCGCCAGTTAACCCCAGTTGTTGGTACAAGCGTTGACCTGCGGTGAGTTGTTGATTGTTCTGTCGCAGTTCACGCTCGGTCAGACCCCGGCAAAATGTTGCGGCGGTCGAGCAGATGTTTACAGGAGTGATCGGGGAATGCTGCTGGTGCAGGCGTCCGATGGCGGCGCACAGCAGTCCCAGGGAAAATATGCTGCCTTTATGCGTGTTAACGCCGGCAGTGGCGCGAAACATGTCGGCTTCGCAGGCCATACCTAATGGACGTAGCCCTTTCAGTACATCGTCTGACGGTAGCTGCGCGCAGCTCGCGCCATATTCGATAAAACGCGGCAGCCAGCCCTGAATGGCCAGCGCGCTGCGATGGAAATCTTCCAGCGCCATGTCTTTGTGCGCGCCGCAGTTAATGCGATCGACCAGACCCGGCTTGGGAGATAAATTAACCTCAGTCAGCATGGCGCGCCACGCCAGCAGGGCGTAGGCGTCAAGCAGCGTCTGAGGAATGGCGGCGGAATCAGTTGATGTGGCTGGAATCGGCATCATGCAGCAGCGCCTCCATGCGAATAAGTAAGTCGGAAAGCGCGTGGGTTTTCCCCCGGGCGCATTCAGCGGCGCTTTGCTCGCACAACAGGCAGCGGCGGACAGGAAGCGAAAAATGACGGCGGGACAGAATGTCGCCTTCCGGCGTCAGCACATCGATATCCCATAAACGTCCCAGCGGATGCTGATGCTCAAGCTCGATCGTGGCGAGCTTGAGATCGCGGGCTGGCGCCTCAATGGCGAGGAACCCTTCCGGCCCACTGGCTGAGGCCAGTGCAGCCTGCTCCCTGACAGACCAGCCTGCTTTTTTCGCCACGGCGAGCAGGGCGGTTACGCCGTGATTGAAGATTCGGCGAGTAAGCTCGCTGTCTTTAATCGGGCCGGGCGCCACCACGGTAAAGGAGACCAGTGGAGTGAGATGGCGCGTCAGCCAGGCGTGTTGCCGCGCTTGTCTCTCATCACGGCTGACGAGCAGCTCGGGAATGGAAACCGCATGGCGAGTGGCCTGTTCAGGGAGCAGGTGCATGGCTTATTCCTTCACCTGATGAACAACGTCAATGACCGAACCGTCGCGGTAACGCACTACGGCGATGACGCGATCGGTATATTCAATGGCGCGAGGTTGGCCGGTGAGCAACTGCGCACGTTCACGCAGCCATTCAATGGAGACCACTTTCATTCCCGCTTCTTTCAGGCGTTCCGCCAGCTCCGGGCGCGCCGGGTTGACGGCGATGCCGTGGTCGGTCACCAGAATGTCGACGCTGGAGCCAGGCGTTACGCAGGTGAGCACGTTATCGACCAGCGTCGGGATGCGGCCGCGAACCAGCGGTGCGACGATGATTGACAGCGCGGCGGCAACGGCGGTATCGCAGTGACCGCCTGACGCGCCGCGCAGTACGCCATCGGAACCGGTCAGCACGTTCACGTTGAACTGGGTATCCACCTCCAGGGCGCTCAGCACCACGACATCCAGACGATCGACCGATGCGCCTTTTGAGCCCCAGTTGGCATACTGGTTGGCGCTGATTTCGATGTGATTCGGGTTGCGGGCCAGCGATTCTGCGGCGTTACGGTCGAAGCTCTGTACGTCCAGCAATTTGCGGATCAGCCCTTTTTCATGCAGGTCGACAATCGTGGCGGTAATGCCGCCCAGCGCGAAATCCGCGTGAATATCGCGGCTGCGCATTTTGTCTTCCAGAAAACGGGTTACCGCCAGAGAGGCTCCGCCGGTTCCGGTTTGCAGAGAGAAGCCTTCCTGGAAATAGCCTGAGTTGGCAATCACGTCTGCCGCGCTGCGG
Organism: Citrobacter sp. CK188; assembly: GCF_030333525.1. NCBI lineage: Bacteria > Pseudomonadati > Pseudomonadota > Gammaproteobacteria > Enterobacterales > Enterobacteriaceae > Citrobacter > Citrobacter sp. CK188. Next base: position 224,040 of record NZ_JAOWFU010000038.1, on the reverse strand, counting down.
GCAATCAACAGTTCACGCGGGTTGGTGGTCATACGGGTCGCATCTGCGCCAATTTTGTCGGCGTCGCCTACCCGTTCGATCTGCACGATGAGATCCACCTGGTCCTGGGCGATACTGGCTGGATTATGCGGATACGGCAGCAGCGCTTCCGTCAGCAGAACAACCTGGCGGGCGTTTTCGGCATCCACTTTCGCATAGCCCAGCGAACCGCAGCAGGCTTTACCGGTGTAGCCGTTGGCGTTGCCAAACGGATCGCAGGACGGCACGCCGAGGAAGGCCACATCGATATTGAGCTCACCGCTTTGCACCAGATGGACGCGACCGCCGTGGGAGTGAATTTGTACGGGTTCATCCAGCAATCCGCGGGAGATCTCTTCCGCCAGAGGGCCACGCAGACCAGACGTGTAAATTCGGCTCACGACGCCCTGGCGAATATGCCCGACCAGTGGCGCGTGGCAATCGCTCAGCGAACTGGAGGCCAGCGTCAGGTTTTTAAAGCCCATGCTGGCGATGGTGTCCATCACCAGGTTGATCGTCAGGTCGCCGCCACGGAAAGCGTGGTGGAAAGAGATGGTCATTCCATCCTGTAAACCAGAACGGCGGATGGCTTCTTCAAGCGTGGCGCACAGTTTTTTATCGCGCGGTTTTTGCGCCTGTAAATTCAGTTTCGAAGTGCTCTGAAAAGCGGAAAATTCGCTTTCGGCATGGCGACTCCAGGCCGCTACCCGTTCTTGTCGTTGAAGTTGTTCGATTTTCTGCGTCATTTTTTTGCCTTATTCTTCGCGAATGCCGGAAAGTTCTGCACGGGAGAGCACCAGACGGGCGCGTTCAATCACCGGGCTGTCTACCATTTTGCCGTTCAGGGAGACGACGCCGCGGCCTTCACGGGCGGCGGCTTCTGCGGCTTCCACGACCAGACGCGCATGGGCGACTTCTTTAAGCGTCGGGGCATACAGGTTGTGCAGCAGTTCAATCTGGCGTGGGTTGATGAGGGACTTGCCGTCAAAACCCAGCTGTTTGATGTGTGACGCTTCGTGCAGGAAGCCCGCTTCGTTATTGGCATCGGAATAGACGGTATCGAACGCCTGAATGCCTGCGGAGCGTGCCGCCTGTAAAATGGAGCAGCGGGCAAACAGCAGCTCGGTGCCTTCCGGGGAACGTTCGGTACGCAGATTGCGCACATAGTCTTCCGCCCCCAGCGCGATCCCGATGAGACGTTCGGAGGCGTGGGCGATTTCAACGGCGCGGGTAATGCCCAGCGGCGACTCGATTGCGGCCAGCAGCCCGGTGCTGCCGGGTTCACGGCCGCAGGTTTGCTCAATGCGAAGGATCTCTTTCTCGATGTCGGTAACATCCTGAGCGGTGTCGGTTTTCGGCAAACGGACAACGTCAGCGCCGCCGCGAACCACCGCTTCAAGGTCGTTAATGCCCCATTCGGAATCCAGCGCATTAACGCGGACAATGGTTTCCACATCACGGTACAGCGGGTGTTGCAGGGCGTGATATACCAGACGGCGAGCGGTATCTTTTTCACGTAGTGCGACGGAATCTTCCAGGTCGAACATCAGCGCATCGGCCGGGTAGATAAACGAGTTGCTGACCATCGCGGCATTTGCGCCGGGGACGAACAGCATGCTGCGGCGGGTGCGGGATTTACGTTGTTGCAGAGAGGCGGAAATCATTGGCGATCCTCCCACGGCAGAGCGGGGATGCCGCTGGCGCGAGCCAGTAACGCTTCCAGCCGCGCACGCAAAATGCAGTCCAGCGCGCCTTTGTCATCAACATTTAGTTGCACACCGCGGACGTTATAACGGGCAAGCACATCCAGAATGGTGGCGCGAATGGCGTCGCCAAACTGTTTTTCAACGCTGCTGTTGATTTGCAGGTCAATATCCTGCGTGTCGAGTGGAGCAATGCGAATCATCACATCACCGGACTCAAGTGTGCCAGCGACGGCAGCCTGGTCTATTTTCATTTTTCACCTGTTTCTAATGCGGGGGTCTTTTGGCGGACTACCGCGCTGGACGGGTTACGTTCAACCATGCCTTGCAGATAGTGCAGAGTGGGGTTGGGAACCAGCGGTGCGATAGCCGTGAGATCTTTTTTAACCAGCAGCTTGCGTACCCAGGAGGCGGAAATTGGCATCTCCTGGAAACACAGCCGCTCAATTTCCACCAGCTCGATGGGCGGGGCGGGAAGCGTTGGCGTCTCCAGCCAGTAGCGCATATCGTGGTTGTACTGGGAGGTGACGGTGCAAAACGGTTCCGTGCCGACAAAACGGTGTGTTACACCCAATGCTGGCGCCAGGTACTGGCGGAAAATCTTCAGGTCGATTTCGGTGTAACAGTGGTTAATGACGCTTTGTTCTTTGATGAAGTAGCACGGAAAGGTCGCACGCGAGATGATGTACTCGGAACCGCGATGCACAGTCAGGCGTGGAATATCCGTTGTTCCTTTGATCACCAGATCAAACCTGTCCTCGTACGGAAAACGCGACGTATCCTCTTTTACCAGGAACAGGTGCAGCCAGTCGCACTGTGCGGCGGCCTGTTGGATCAGGTAGCGATGCCCGTTTGTGAAGGGGTTGGCGTTCATGACGATACAGCCGATTTTTTTCCCGTCATGACGCAGTTTCGTTAAGGATTCAGCGTAGCGTTTCAGGCGCGTATTGCTGTTTTCCATGAGCACCATCACGCCAGGCACATCAGCCAGCGTTGAGAAGCCGCACTGTTTAAAGAGCGCTTCGTATTCTGTTTTGGTGTAGATGAAGAGGTGCGTACAGTGCCTTTCGTAGGCGAGGTTGATTAACTCTGTAGCCAGCGTCAGCGCCAGCCCTTCGCCGCGCACGGATTGGCAGATAGCAACGCATTTAATGATATTTCCGGCAATACCGCCGCAGGCAATAAGACGATCATCGCGCGTAACGGTAATAAAAACTTCGACGGTGGTATCTACGCTTAAATCATTCTCTTTCAGAAATTGCGTGATAACCGCCATCTTTTTATTTTCTGAGCGTTTCACTTGCGTGAATACATTATTACCGAACATAGTATTGAGCGTCCTGATGATATATTTTGTTGCCAGTTTTTTGCGTATGTTGTGTGTCGTTGCAACCTGATAACGTTTTGTTTTCAATTAGAGCGGTCGTTGTTTTTATTACGACGTATTTCTTTTTCTCTCTGTTGCCTACATCGTAAGGGGTATTTTGGTGGTAAATTTTGATTTATTTCACAAACACTTAGATGGTTTTTATGTGTTTAATGGTTTTAAGTTTTTTAATTAATTTAATAGCAAATTGCGCGGTGGGTTTTATTTGTTTAATTGATTTAAGGTGGGGAATCTGTAACGATCGCTATTAAATGCACAGCAGAAAGTTAAAACATTTTTATTACATATACGGGAAATGAGACGCTTACGCCAGCGAAGGAATAACAATGCCCGACCCAAAAAATAAAAAACGGTTTCTTTTTTTTCGTCAACTCGCGTTCCCGCTGCGGATTTTTCTGCTCATTCTGGTCGTTTCTGTTTTCATCATCGCCGCGTTAGCCCGCTATTTTTCCGCCAGCTTTGAAGACTATCTGGCATCGCATGTCAGGGATATGGCGATGAACCAGGCAAAAATTATCGCCTCCAACGACAGTATCATCACGGCCGTGAAACACCGGGATTACAGGCGGCTGGCGACCATCGCGGATAAACTACAAAGCGACACCGATTTTGATTATGTGGTCATCGGCGACAAAAACTCGATTCGCCTCTACCATCCTAACCCGGAAAAAATTGGTTATCCGATGCAGTTCACGAAACCCGGCGCGCTGGAGAACGGTGAGAGCTATTTCATCACCGGCAAGGGGTCTATTGGTATGGCGATGCGCGCTAAAACGCCGATATTTGACGACAATGGCAACGTGATCGGCGTGGTTTCCATCGGTTATCTGGTCAGTAAAATTGACAGCTGGCGACTGGATTTTTTACTGCCGATGGCGGGCGTATTCGTCCTGCTGCTGGTGGTGCTTATGCTGCTTTCCTGGTTTTTCGCCGCCCACATTCGCCGCCAGATGCTCGGGATGGAGCCAAAGCAGATTGCGCGCGTTGTGCGCCAGCAGGAGGCATTATTCAGTTCAGTGTATGAAGGATTAATTGCAGTCGACCCGGAAGGGCACATTACCGCCATTAACCGCAACGCGCGAAAAATGCTGGGGCTGCGTTCGCCGGGGCGGCAATGGCTGGGTAAGTCGATAGAGACGGTTGTTAATCCTGCGGACTTCTTCACACAGCAGATAGCGGAAAAGCGCCAGGATGTGATGGCGAATTTCAATGGGTTGAGCGTTATTGCTAATCGTGAGGCCATTCGCTCCGGGGATGAATTACTGGGGGCAATCATCAGCTTTCGCAGCAAGGATGAAATTTCCACCCTGAACGCCCAACTGACGCAAATAAAACAGTATGTGGAGAGCCTGAGAACGCTGCGTCATGAACACCTGAACTGGATGTCGACGCTCAACGGTCTGCTCCAGATGAAAGAGTATGATCGGGTCAGGGAAATGGTGCAGGGCGAGTCGCAGGCGCAACAGCAACTGATCGATAGTCTACGCAGCGCGTTTGCCGATCGCCAGGTCGCCGGTCTGCTGTTCGGCAAAGTCCAGCGGGCGCGGGAGCTGGGGCTAAAAATGACGATCGTACCCGGGAGTCAGCTGCACCGACTCCCGGAAGGGCTTGATAGCACCGAATTTGCCGCGATTGTCGGCAATCTTCTCGATAACGCGTTTGAAGCCAGTTTGCGTACCCGGGAAGGGAATAACGTCGTTGAACTCTATTTGAGCGACGAAGGGGACGATGTGGTGATTGAAGTTGCCGATCAGGGATGCGGCGTTCCTGAATCTCTGCGCGAAAAAATATTTGAACAGGGTGTCAGCACCCGAACCGATGAACCAGGCGAACATGGCATCGGGCTGTATCTGATTGCAAGTTATGTGGGGCGCTGTGGCGGGGTGATTACGCTGGAAGATAATGATCCCTGTGGCACCTTGTTTTCTCTATTTCTTCCGAAAGTGAAAAAAAACGATGACGGAACCATTAACCCTATTGATCGTTGAGGATGAAACGCTGCTGGCGGAAATGCATGCGGAATATATCCGCCATATTCCCGGTTTCAGCCAGATATGGCTGGCGGGCAATCTGGCGCAGGCCCGTATGATGATCGAACGTTTTAAACCCGGGCTTATTCTGTTGGATAACTATCTGCCGGATGGGAAGGGCATCACGTTGCTGCATGAACTGATGCAGGCGCGCTATCCCGGCGGAATCGTGTTTACCACGGCCGCCAGTGATATGGAAACCGTCTCCGAAGCGGTGCGCTGGGGGGCGTTTGATTATCTGGTGAAGCCGATTGCCTATGAGCGTCTGGGGCAGACGCTTACGCGGTATCAGCAACGCCGGCGTATGCTGGCGGGTAACGATAGCGCCAGCCAACGGCAGATTGACGAGATGTTTAATGCCTATGCGCGAGGGGAGCCAAAAGGTGATTTGCCGACCGGGATTGATGCTCTGACGCTGAATGCCGTGCTGAAGCTGTTTAGCGACCCAGCGACGCGCCATACGGCTGAGACGGTGGCGCAGGCGTTGACGATCAGCCGTACCACATCCCGGCGGTATCTGGAGTATTGCGCCAGTCAGCATTTGATTATTGCCGAGATTATTCACGGAAAAGTGGGCAGGCCGCAGCGTATTTACCACGGTTGAATTCGGGATTGGCCAATCGCCCGGTGGCGCTATGCTTACCGGGCCTACGGGTAAGATTTGTAGGCCGGATAAGGCGTTACGCCGCCATCCGGCGAATCGTCTACAAATTAATTCGCTTAACCACCCGCCACAGCGGAAGAAGTGCCTGGCACCATCACTTCAGTTGCAATAATGACAACCAGCAGCCCGACCATAACCGGAACGGAAGTACGCTTCACCACTTCAAACGGCGAAATCTTCGCCATCCCTGCCACCGCAACGACGACGCCAGAGACCGGGGAGATCGTGCGCCCCAGATTTGAAGCCTGCAACATCGGAATGGACAGGTAAGCCGGGTTAATACCGGAAGAGTGCGCCAGTTTGGGAATCATTTCGACAAAGGCATAGAAAGGCGCGTTACCGGAACCGGTGGTCATTGCCGCGAGCATGGTCAGGATCACCAGTACCAGCATGAGGATAATACTGGCGGAGCCAAACGAGGTGGCGATAGAGATCAGACTCTGGATGAAACCGATAGTGCTCAGCCCCTGAGCGAATACCCCGGCTGCGACCAGCAGCATCACCACGCCCGCAAACGCGTCAGCCATCCCGCGGTACGCGACTTCCAGACCGGAAAAGACTTTCTGTGTATTGAATCCGCGAATGAACTCCAGCACGGCAGCGAGCAGCATACAGATGACGAGAATAGTAATAATGTGCAGCTGCGGACCCCATTTACCATCAAAAACCAGAACGCCGATAATCGGTGTGAATGGCAGAATGGCGTAAAACGCCGGGGCGGTGGTGGTAATTTCGTTTACATCCAGCATTTCATGGGAGATGTTCTCTTTTTTATCCAGATAACGCTGCCAGAAAAAGTGGGCAATCGCCATACCGATAATGGCGGCAATGGAGATCGGCAGGGTCGTTTTAAAGGCAAAATCAATCAACGGCATCTCAGCCGCTTTTGCCGCCAGAACCACGTCGCCCGAGGTCGGAGAAAGGATGATCGCTGCGGGGGAAGCGCAGATGGCGGCGGCAGCGCCACGGCTGATCCCGACGTTAACCATCACCGGGAAGAGCGTTGCCATCAACAATACGCCAAGCCCTGTTGCCGAAGAGACCGCCAGCGACATCAGGCAGGCGACAAAATAGGCGGCGATCATCAGCAGGTAAGGTGAGTTAATGTATTGCAGCGGTTTGGAGGCCAGTTTTACAACCATGTCGTTTGCGCCGATATGCGTCATGTAGGCGGCGAAACCGCACAGCATCATGATCATCATACCGAGGTCGCCACCACGGCTCATCAACAGAATCTTAATGTATTCAACGATGTCCGTCGCGGTATAGCCGGTACTGGTTTCACTGGCGGGCAGGACTTTATGCCCCATTAACGCGCTGATAATCAGCAGCACCAGGCCGCCCACAAAGAGCACGCCGGTTGCTGAATAACCTTTAATGATGTAGCGCGCTACACCCACAATAACCATAACCCCAATAAGGAGTTCAATAAACGTTAGCATTGTTTCCCCTGTCGCCTGGACGCCCAGAAAGTAAGAATAAAAAAGGAACAGAAAGTGGTGTGAAAATGTGCCGAATAAACCGCTTCCCCTTGCTGATTAAAATCAAGAAAAGGACGGATTAAACGTCCTGTGTTGTTATTTTTTCATGCAGGCAACGAATATGAAATCTCTCAGGTGAAAAATTTACGTAGAAACGTATTTGTTTTGTATTTGTTATTTTTATGGAAATGTAATGTTAATGATGGGGTGGTGTACAGAATTATAACAGGCCAGATTCCCTTTCCTGATGATAAAAAGTTTCAGTAAACGGCGATGATCCGTATGAAATAAACGGGAAATAAGCGGGTTCGTTATTGCAAAGGGGAGTTTTCTGATTTTTCGTTACCTGTTTTTTGTTAAGATTCCATTCAGGTTCGTTTTGCTACGATCGGTATTGAACTCCAGGATGGTAATTAAGTTGTGATTGTCGCTAAAAAATATTTTCTTGTTCTTTCATTTCTCTTTGTGCAATTCGCCCTTCTGCCCCAGGCCTTTTCAGCAGATAAAGGCTGGTTTGATACGCTGAAAGATAATGTGTCGGAAACCTGGCAACAACCCGAGCATTATGATTTGTACGTGCCGGCCATTACCTGGCATGCGCGGTTTGCCTACGATAAAGAAAAAACGGATCGCTACAATGAGCGCCCGTGGGGGGCAGGGTTTGGTCAGTCACGCTGGGATGATAAAGGCAACTGGCATGGGCTTTACATCATGGCGTTTAAAGACTCCTTCAATAAGTGGGAGCCTATCGGCGGTTACGGTTGGGAAAAAACCTGGCGACCTCTGGCAGATGAAAACTTCCACATGGGGCTGGGATTTACCGCTGGCGCAACGGCGCGTGATAACTGGAAGTACATTCCGGTGCCGGTTCTGTTGCCGTTAGCCTCGATAGGCTACGGTCCGGCAACGTTCCAGATGACCTACATCCCCGGTACGTATAACAACGGTAACGTCTACTTTGCCTGGATGCGTTTCCAGTTTTGATGAGTGATATGCCTTGTTAGTGGTATATAAAATAGCGTTATAAAACAATAGGTAATACAAAAAATCTAAAAAATAACGCGATATTTATCACTTTTTGGCAAAGTTGGACTGGACAAAATGCACCACAATTGATGTACTGGTACCCGACACAGCATTTGTGTCTATTTTTCATGTAAAGGTAATTTTGATGTCTAAGATTAAAGGTAACGTTAAGTGGTTTAATGAATCCAAAGGATTCGGTTTCATTACTCCGGAAGATGGCAGCAAAGACGTGTTCGTACACTTCTCTGCAATCCAGACTAATGGTTTTAAAACTCTGGCTGAAGGTCAGCGCGTAGAGTTCGAAATCACTAACGGTGCCAAAGGCCCTTCTGCTGCTAACGTAATCGCTCTGTAAGCATACGACAGCAAGAATTCCAAAACCCGCCAACTGGCGGGTTTTTTTATGCCCTTAATGCGCGGTGGATGCTGAAAACAGCCAAAACGCAAGCGCGGTCATGGCAAATGACCCGAGCAGGTTGACCAGTATATTCACCATCGCCCAGCCAAAACGCCCATCCTGGAGCAAAAAAACAACTTCCGCTGAGAAGGTGGAAAACGTGGTCAGGCCGCCGCAAAAACCGGTGGTAATCAACACCTTCCACATCGGATCAATATTCGTCATGCGACTAAATAAGGCGAAGCCCATACCGATGATGAAGGCGCCGATCAAATTCGCCGTCAGGGTGCCGAACGGAATGGACTGATGAAGCGGATTAAACCGCATACTCAACATCCATCTCGCTACGCTTCCTGTACCACCGCCAATAAAAACTGCTAAAAGGAGTTGTAACACTGAATATTCCTGCTATTTGATTGTATATGGGATGAGTGTAACGCCGAATAAACATCTTTGGCGAGTTTAACGAATCTGGTCGGAGGGGAGTATGCTCGTTGCAGCAGGACAATTTGCCGTGGCGTCGGTCTGGGAAAAGAACGCCGAAACATGCGTTTCGTTAATGTCTCAGGCGGCAGAAAATGGCGTTTCCTTACTGGTGTTGCCTGAGGCGCTGCTGGCTCGCGACGATCGCGATCCCGATCTGTCGGTTAAGTCCGCGCAGCTACTGGAGGGCGGATTTTTGCTCTGCTTACTGCGTGAGAGCGCGCACAATACGATGACGACAATCCTGACGATTCATGTTCCTTCAACGCCGGGGCGGGCATTCAACATGCAGGTTGCGTTGTGCGGGGGAAAGATTGTTGCGCATTACGCCAAGCTGCATTTGTACGATGCCTTTTCGATTCAGGAGTCCCGCAGCGTTGATGCCGGCGACACCATTGCCCCGCTGCTGGATGTTGAGGGGATCAAAGTCGGGTTAATGACCTGCTATGACCTGCGCTTCCCGGAGCTGGCACTGGCGCTGGCTTTGCAGGGGGCTGACATTCTGGTGCTGCCTGCCGCCTGGGTAAGAGGGGCGCTGAAAGAGCATCACTGGGCGACCTTACTGGCGGCAAGAGCGCTGGATTCAACCTGCTATATCGTTGCCGCAGGGGAGTGCGGCAACAAAAATATCGGTCAAAGCCGAATCGTCGATCCGTTTGGCGTCACAGTAGCCGCTGCGGCAGAGACTCCGGCGCTGATTATGGCCGAGGTCTCCGCCGAGCGCGTCAGGCAAGTTCGGGCGCAACTTCCCGTTTTACGTAACCGTCGTTTTGCGCCACCGCAATTATTATGATGTTTTTTTAAACTAAGCTTGATTCACCTTGTTACAGATTGCTATTGTGTGCGCGCGTCGAATGACCGTTAATATTCTCAGGTTAATATGGCGCGTTAAGCCGCCTGATTTTAAGTCAAGAAGGTATCTATGGGTGAGATTAGTATTACCAAACTGCTGGTGGTTGCCGCACTGGTCGTTCTGCTGTTTGGTACCAGGAAGTTACGTACGCTGGGCGGAGACCTGGGCACGGCAATTAAAGGTTTCAAAAAGGCGATGAATGATGAAGACGCTGGCGCGAAAAAAGAAGCGGGCGGCGATATTCAGGCTGAGAAACTCTCTCATAAAGAGTGATCATGACGCGAGCAGGATGCTCCTTCATCTGACTCTGAAGAGAAAAAACCCGCGTTTAAGCGGGTTTTTTATGCGTTAAATGTAAGCGAGTATTACTCGATCACTTCACTTCCAGTCCTTTCGCCTGCATGTCTGCATGGTAAGAAGAACGAACAAACGGCCCGCAAGCGGCATGGGTAAAGCCCATCGCCATGGCTTCGGCTTTCATCTCATCGAACTCTTCCGGGCTAACATAACGCTGTACCGGCAGGTGATGGCGGCTTGGCTGTAAATACTGGCCCAGCGTCAGCATGGTGACGCCATGACGGCGCAAGTCGCGCATAACCTCAATGATTTCAGCGTTGGTTTCTCCCAGACCGACCATCAGACCCGATTTGGTTGGGATTTCCGGGTGGGCCTCTTTGAAACGCTCCAGCAGCTTCAGCGACCAGTTGTAATCGGCGCCTGGGCGTACCTGACGATAGACACGCGGTACGTTTTCAAGGTTATGGTTGAAGACATCTGGCGGGGTAGCGTTAAGGATCTCCAGTGCGCGATCCATACGGCCACGGAAGTCAGGCACCAGCGTTTCAATTTTAATTGCCGGGCTTTTTTCACGAATCGCGGTAATGCAGTCAGCAAAGTGCTGAGCGCCGCCATCGCGCAGATCATCGCGGTCAACGGAGGTGATAACCACATAGCGTAACGCCATATCCGCAATCGTCTGAGCCAGTTTTAATGGTTCGTTGGTATCCGGGGCGACAGGGCGACCGTGGGCAACGTCACAGAACGGGCAACGGCGGGTACAAATCGCGCCGAGAATCATAAAGGTGGCGGTTCCGTGATTGAAACATTCCGCCAGGTTAGGGCAAGAGGCTTCCTCGCAGACAGAATGCAGGCCATTTTTGCGCATTGCCGCTTTGATGCCCTGGATACGAGTGGAGTCCGCTGGAAGCTTTATTTTCATCCATTCCGGTTTACGCAGCAGGGCTTCGCGCTCTGTTGCCACATTTTTAACCGGGATAAGGGCCATCTTATCGGCATCGCGGTATTTGACACCGCGTTCCATCACAATGGGTTTACTCATAGCGTGCGTGTTCCAGTTGCGAATAACGAAGGAAAGCGTTTCAATTCAAGGGAATGTTGTATTTATCAACTATTTTTGAATTAACTACAGGCAGTATATCATTGAAACGGGCCATAAAGCAGCCTGAGTGGTCGGCAAAATGTAAAATAGTTGTTGTTTTGTGCCATTTGCCCAACATCTCCTGTGACTAAGCAGCAACATCTCCGGTTCGAAACGCATCGCGTATTACATCAATAACATTCTCCAGCACCGGGTCACGCAAGCTTAATTTGTTGTAATGCAGCGAAAAGTCGATTCTCTCATCGCTCAGTGGCGCATAGGGAATGCGCTTGAGCGGCCAGCAACGGCTAAATAAGGTGTAGAACCGGGTGGGCATCATCCCCAGCAGGTCGCTGCTGGCGATGAGTGAGGCAATGGTGAAGATGTTGTAGCTGCTAAAGTTGATTTGTCGTTCAGGGAAGAGGTCCTGGATACGCTGACGCACCAGGCTGAAATTCTGCCCTTCGAGCATCAGCAGAGTATGGTCGACCGCTTTCAGCTTCTCTTCGGTTAGCGGGGCGGAAAGTGAAGGGTGATCCTGGCGACAAACCAGCTCAACAGTATCGGCAAACAGCACATGGTGATGAATGGCCCGACTACTGTAGATATGGGTATCGATGACCAAATCGGTCTGAAACTGGCTGAGCTGGCATTCGGCGTCGCTTACCGGAATGTTGCGTAACAGAAGCTGCGGATACCGGGATTTGATCGCCTGATAGATGGTTGGCATGACTAACGCCCCGATAGAGGGGGGCGTGCCTATCGTGATGGTGCGTTGTTTGTCGTAGCTGCCGGTCAGATCCAGCGCGCCCAGAATAGATTCCAGCCCCTGGCTAATATACTCATGCAGGTGGGTGGCATAGGCCGTCGGGGTCACGCCCTGGCCTTTACGGATAAATAGCGGGTCGGGAAATATAGCGCGTAATTTTTGAATAGACTGGCTAATAGCGGATGGCGTTAAATTAAGAATTTTCGCAGCATTGACGATGCCTTTATGAACGTATACCGCTTCAAAAATAGTCAAGAGATTAAGGTCAATATTTCTCAGCGTTCTGAAAATTTGAGGTTTGTCTTCTGGCCGTTGCTCGATTAGACGTCGTCCCGGCAGATTATTATCATTCACGCTCTCGCTCCGAATTTATTCACGTTATAAATAATAGTAGGGTTTATATTTATTGCATTTTTGATTTGGCTTAAATATCGCCTGAATGTCAATATCAGTAACAATTTCAACAGGGTAACAAACAGTACATTCGGATTTTAGCCACGGCGAATCCCCTCATTCTGATGGCTGATGAGGTTGCGTCATTGACGGTTTTAGCTTAGGCATAACGAAAATATAGAAACCGGGCGGAGAAGTAAAGCATTCAAGCAATATATAGTTAATGACCCATGAATTGCGTGGGTCATTATATTTTATTGATTAAGCAGGAATATATTCATGAGGTGGATTGTTTAGCAGGGCTAAAATATTGGCCAACAGGCGAGGGGCAATATTATCCGTCGTTGCGTTATTATCCCATTGCGATATTTTCGCCATTTCCATCCCGGCATAACCGCAAGGATTGATGCGTAAGAACGGAGAGAGATCCATATTGACGTTTAATGCCAGACCATGAAAAGAGCAGCCGCGACGGATTCGTAAACCCAGTGAGCAGATCTTTTTTTCTCCCACATAAACTCCGGGCGCATCGGCTCGCGGATGCGCATCAATACCCAGTTCGGCAAGCGTATTGACGACGGTTTGTTCCAGCAGCGTTACCAGCTCTCGCACGCCCAGCTTACGGCGTTTAAGATTCAGCAGAACATACATTACCTGCTGGCCGGGGCCGTGATAGGTGACTTGCCCGCCACGATCGCTCTGGATCACCGGAATATCGCCGGGCATTAATACATGCTCCGCTTTACCGGCCTGACCCTGGGTGAAAACAGGAAAGTGCTCAACTAACCAGATCTCATCGGGCGTGTTTTCATCGCGGGTATCGGTGAATTCGTGCATGGCCTGGGAAACGGGTTCGTAGGGCTGAAGACCGAGCTGGCGGACAAGAATTTTATCCTGATACAAAACGGCATCTCCGTAGAGAATGAACAAAAGAGGGAGAAAAGTATATCACAGCGGGGGAGGATGTTACCCGGGCAACGCCGGGTAACGAACGGATGTATTACAGCACCATACGAACGATATCGATATTACCCAGTTCTTCGTACAGTGTTTCAACCTGCTCGATATGGGTTGCGTTGATGGTGATAGAGACCGAGTGGTAGTTACCTTTGCTGCTCGGTTTTACCGTCGGGGAGTAATCACCTGGCGCATGGCGCTGTACCACTTCAACCACCTGATCAACCAGCTCAGGCAACGCCTGCCCCATTACTTTGTAAGTAAATGGCGTAGGGAATTCAAGCAGTTCGTTAAGTTTGGTTTTCATGTCAGCTCCGGCATTACATCAAAAAATAATAACTCCCACAGCGTGTGGGAGTTATCAGGATACTCAGTATATGGGGATGGAAATCACACTTTCAAGTGCTTAATTTTTAACCAAACCAGTGATGGAACATTAATTTAATGTAATCAATGATTTTGCCGAAGAAGTTACCTTCAGGAATTTCCTGTAGTACCACCAGCGGGCGCTGCTCAATGGTTTTGCCATCCAATTGGAAGTTGATTGTGCCGACGACCTGGTTTTTCTGCAACGGGGCATGCAGTTCCGCCGTGTTCAGCACGTAGCTGGCTTTCAGATCTTTCATGCGGCCGCGAGGGATAGTCAGATAGACGTCTTTATCCACACCCAGCGAGGCGCGATCGGTATCGCCAAACCAGGCCGGTTCAGAGGCAAACTCTTTCCCGACTTTCAGCGGGTTCACGGTTTCAAAGAAGCGGAAGCCCCAGGTCAGCAGTTTTTTGCTTTCTGTTTCACGACCTTTGTAGGTACGTCCACCCATCACCGCAGAGATCAGGCGCATCTGGCCTTCAGTTGCCGACGCCACGAGGTTGTAGCCTGCTTTATCCGTGTGGCCGGTTTTGATCCCGTCAACGTTCAGGCTGTTGTCCCACAGCAGACCATTGCGGTTTAACTGGCGAATCCCGTTGAAGGTGAACTCTTTTTCTTTGTAGATGGAGTATTCGTTTGGCACATCACGGATTAATGCCTGGCCGATCAGCGCCATGTCGCGCGCAGAGCTGTATTGTCCATCAGCATCCAGGCCATGAACGGTCTGGAAGTGGGTGTTTTTCAGACCCAGGGCATTCACATAGCTGTTCATCAGCCCGACGAAGGCATCCTGGCTGCCGGCGGCAAAGTCGGCCATCGCCACGCAGGCGTCGTTGCCGGATTGCAGGTTAATACCACGGATTAACTGGGAAACAGGAACTTGCATACCCGGTTTCAGGAACATCAGGGATGAGCCTTTAAATACCGGGTTGCCGGTAGCCCAGGCGTCGTTGCCGATCGTCACCAGATCGGTTTCTTTAAATTTCCCTGCTTTCATCGCCTGGCCGATGACATAGCTGGTCATCATTTTGGTCAGGCTGGCGGGATCGCGGCGCGTATCCGCATTCTGTTCCGCCAGCACTTTGCCGGAGTTGTAGTCGATCAGGATATACGACTCCGCATCGATCTGCGGAACGCCTGGGATCATGGTTTTGATATTCAGGTCATCGGCATGCGCGCTTGTGATAAAGGCGGCGCAAAGAGCCGTGGTGAGCGCCATGCGCTGCATGAAACGAGCGGAAAAAGTGGTCTTCATGGTCTGAACTACGACGTCCGTGATGGAATTAAAAAAAGTGCCCTACTATAGCAAAAGCATAACCGGCAGGCATCTGACTTTCCGCGTGACTTTGTTAATGTCATTTACAGAAATTGACAATTCAGATGCCCTTTGCAGGCTACTGCGCGCTGGCGATAAAGGACTGTAACTGGGCTTCAGATTGCAGACGCTGCTGCAACGCGCTGGCTTCAGTTTTGCTGGCGAATGGTCCAAGCTGAATGCGCCAGACTGCGCCGTTTTGCATCACACGGCCCGGTACGCCAAACTGCTGGCTTAAACGCTGCTGGTACTGCTGCGCGCGCGTTTGATCGCTGACCGCGCCAACTTGAACCACGAAACCGCTGCTTGCGGCGGCCGGAGCTGGAGCCGGCGTCGGGGCAGCGACTGCGCCCTGAGTCGAACCAGGAGCTGTTACCGGCGCGGCGGGTGTCGCTGCGGCGGGCTGTGGCACGGGCGTTGCTTCGCTGCCTTCGAGCACCCCGGAGGCGAGCGTGGTCGGCGCGCCAAGGAAGCCGCTGCTGTTGACCGGTGCGCCGCTCGGGTCATCGCTTTTCAGCGTCGAATTGCTTATCGCCCGGACATCGCCTTGCGGCTGTACCGATTCCGGCGCGGAAGAGACGCTGCCCATGCCGCCGCTTAAATCAGGGCGCGCGGGCAGGGCGTAGGTCTGTTTCGCCACTGTCGTGCAGGCCATGCCTGGCCCTGACAGTGAACCATCCTGCGCAACGATAATGGGATCAACGCGGACTTTGGTGTTATTCGATGTATTCAGACGATCGGCCGCCGCGCGGGAGAGTGAAATCACCCGATCGTTACCGTAAGGGCCGCGATCGTTAATGCGTACCACGATCATCCGGCCATTCGCCAGATTCGTGATTCGCGCATAGCTCGGGATCGGCAGCGTTGGATGCGCAGCGGTGAGCTGCATCGGGTCAAACGCTTCGCCTGATGCGGTCAAATTGCTGCCGGGTTCCGCATCATAAATAGCGGCAAGCCCGGCCTGGCTAAAGCGAGACGGGTCCTGGACAATTTTGTAACTTCTACCGTCTCGTTGATAATCCTGATTTGCTGTCGGGCTCAGAGGTTCATAACGTGGCTCCGCCCCGCCGATTTCAACAATCGGCCCGTTACACACCGCAGGCTGCGGCGCGACGGCAACCTGCTGCTGACCATCATCACTCGAACACGCCGCGAGTAACATTATTCCTGCCGCGACGCAGACTCCTGGCAACTGCTTACGCATTGCGCACCCCTTACACGCTTTTCGACAACATTTTTCTGTGGGTGTGGATCGACATAACAATCCCGAACCCGGCCATCAGCACTATCAGTGCGGAGCCTCCGTAACTGACCAGCGGGAGTGGAACCCCTACAACGGGCAGAATACCGCTCACCATACCAATATTTACGAAGACATAAACGAATAATATCAACATTAAACCACCGGCCATCACGCGACCAAAGGTGGTTTGCGCGCGGGCAGCGATCCACAGTCCGCGCATAATCAGCAGAATGTAGAGCGCCAGCAGGATTAATATTCCCACCAGGCCTAACTCTTCCGCCAGTACGGCGAAGATAAAGTCGGTGTGGCGTTCGGGTAAAAACTCAAGCTGCGACTGAGTGCCGTGCAGCCAGCCTTTACCGCGCAGGCCGCCGGAGCCAATCGCAATTTTAGACTGGATGATATGATAACCCGCGCCTAAAGGGTCGGTCTCCGGGTCGAGAAGCATCATGACGCGCTGGCGCTGATAATCATGCATCAGGAAGAACCACATGATCGGGATAAACGCGGCAATCAGCACCACCGCAATGCCGATTAAACGCCAGCTCAAGCCAGACAAAAACAGCACGAACAGGCCGGAAAGGGCGACCAGAATCGAGGTGCCCAGGTCAGGCTGCGCGGCAACCAGCAGCGTCGGCATAAAAATCAATACCAGCGCGATAGCCGTGTTTTTCAGCGACGGCGGGCAGACATCACGGTTGATAAAGCGCGCCACCATCAGGGGGACGGCGATCTTGGCGATTTCAGAAGGCTGAAAACGGACGATCCCCAGATCCAGCCAGCGTTGCGCTCCTTTGGATATCGCCCCGAAGGCGTCTACCGCCACCAGCAGGATGATGCAGAAAATATAGAGATAGGGCGCCCATCCTTCGTAGACACGAGGCGGGATTTGCGCCATCACCACCATAATGACCAGACCCATCGCGATCTGACCGATTTTTCGCTCCATCATGCCAATATCCTGGCCGCTGGCGCTCCAGATGACTAATGAACTGTAAACCAGCAGCGCCAGCAGAATCAGTAACATCGTGGGATCGATATGGATTTTATCCCAGAATGTTTTTTTGTTCGGATTATCCGTCACGATTATTGGTCCTCCGCCGCTGCAACCGCCGGGTTTTCCGCAGGCAAATTGGTGTTGTTGTCGCCCAACATGATGTGGTCAAGAATCTGACGCATGATTGTACCGACAGCCGGGCCCGCGCCGCCGTTTTCCAGGATTATGGCGACAGCAACCTGGGGATTGTTATACGGCGCGAATGCCGTCATCAGTTTATGGTCGCGTAGTCGTTCAGCAATTTTGTGCGCGTTGTAGGTTTCGTTGGCTTTCAGGCCAAAGACCTGCGCCGTACCAGACTTCGCGGCGATTTTATACGGCGCGCTGGCGAAATATTTATGCGCAGTGCCGTTCGCGCGGTTTGCGACGCCGTACATGCCGTCTTTGGCGATTTCCCAGTAACCGGAGTGAATATCGCCGACAGGCGGTTCGTGCGGCTGTACCCACGGCACCTGTTTGCCATTCTCTGCCGTGCTCATCAGCAGATGCGGCACTTTTACCACCCCGTCGTTAATCAGGATCATCAGCGCCTTGCTCATCTGGATCGGGGTTGCCGTCCAGTAACCCTGGCCGATGCCCACCGGGATGGTATCGCCCTGATACCACGGCTTTTTAAAGCGTTTTTGCTTCCATTCACGGGTTGGCATATTGCCGGAACGCTCTTCAGCCAGATCGATGCCGGTATATTCCCCGTATCCAAATTTGCTCATCCACTCGGAGAGTCGGTCTATCCCCATGTCATAGGCCACCTGGTAGAAGAAGGTATCCGCTGACTCTTCAAGGGATTTGGTGATGTTCAGATGACCGTGACCCCATTTTTTCCAGTCGCGGTAACGCTTCTCAGAACCCGGCAACTGCCACCATCCGGGGTCGAACAGGCTGGTATTACGGGTGATCACCCCAGCGCTTAAAGCGGACACCGCGACATACGGTTTGACCGTTGAGGCCGGCGGGTAAACACCTTGCGTCGCCCGGTTAACCAGCGGCGTATTCGGGTCGTTGAGCAACCCTGAGTAATCTTTGCTGGAGATGCCATCCACAAACAGGTTCGGGTCGTAGCTCGGCATGGAAACCAGCGCCAGTACGCCGCCTGTCCGTGGGTCGGTTACGATCACGGCGGCGCGGCTGCCCGCCAGCAGCGTTTCAATATATTGCTGGAGTTTCAGGTCAATTGTGAGATGGATGTCATGCCCGGCCTGCGGCGGCACCTCTTTAAGCTGACGGATGACGCGGCCACGGTTGTTAACTTCAACCTCTTCATAACCCGTCTGGCCGTGCAGCACCTCTTCGTAATAGCGCTCAATCCCCAGCTTGCCTATATCGTGCGTGGCGGCGTAGTTGGCCAGCTTACCGTCTTTATCAAGGCGTTCGACGTCTTTATCGTTAATCTTCGAAACGTAGCCGATGACGTGGGTCAGCGCGGAGTTGTAAGGATAGTAGCGGCGCTTGTAGCCTTTCACTTCCACGCCAGGAAAACGGTACTGGTTGACGGCAAAACGCGCGACCTGCACTTCGGTCAGGTTCGTTTTGACGGGAATAGAGGTAAAACGGTGTGAACGTGCGCGCTCTTTCTTGAACGCGGCAATGTCATCGTCGTTCAAATCGACCACGCTGCGTAACGCATCCAGCGTTTGCTGAACGTTATCGACCTTCTCCGGCATCATTTCTATCTGATAAATAGTGCGGTTGAGGGCGAGGGGGATGCCGTTACGGTCATAGATGATCCCACGGCTGGGGGCGATAGGAACCAGTTTGATGCGGTTTTCGTTCGAGCGGGTCTGGTAATCGGTAAAACGCACGATTTGCAGATTATAAAGGTTGGCGATGAGCACGCCGGTCAGCAGCAAAATACCCAAAAAAGCGACCAGCGCCCGGCGCACGAACAGCGCGGACTCAGCCGTATAGTCGCGAAAAGAATTCTGTAGTTTCATCCGCTGCTTAATCTACTCAAGGCTTAATAATCACTCACGGTGATAAGGGTGGTTGGTGGTAATACTCCACGCCCGGTACAGACTCTCTGCCACCAGCACCCGAACCAGCGGGTGGGGGAGGGTTAACGCAGAAAGTGACCAGCTTTGTTCCGCCGCCGCTTTACAGGTCGGAGACAACCCCTCAGGGCCGCCAATCAGGAGACTGACGTCGCGACCATCCAGCTTCCAGCGCTCCAGCTCAGTCGCCAGCTGCGGCGTGTCCCAGGGTTTCCCTGGGATATCAAGGGTGACGATACGGTTTTTGCCTGCGGCCGCCAGCATCTGCTCACCCTCTTTGTCGAGAATACGTTTAATATCCGCGTTCTTGCCGCGTTTGCCCGCTGGAATTTCGATCAGCTCAAACGACATGTCTTTCGGAAAACGCCGGAGATACTCCGTAAAACCGGTTTGTACCCAGTCGGGCATTTTCGTACCGACAGCGACAAGTTGAAGCTTCACGCATTAACTCCAGAGTTTTTCCAGTTCATACAGGCGACGGCTCTCTTCCTGCATGACATGGACAATCACATCACCCAGGTCAACGACAATCCAGTCGGCTACGCTTTCACCTTCAACGCCAAGCGGCAACATGCCCGCCGCGCGAGATTCCTGTACAACGTGGTCAGCAATAGACATAACGTGACGGCTGGATGTACCGGTGCAGATAATCATGCAGTCGGTGATACTGGATTTACCCTGAACATCTAAGGTGATGATGTCCTGACCTTTCAGGTCATCAATTTTGTCGATTACAAAATCCTGGAGTGCTTTACCCTGCAAGTTTTCCCCCTGGGTATTACGGATGAATATAAATAAGCCTGTCAGTATACCTGAACCCGAGGCGATGTCGGGACTAATGTCATCAACGGGCGTTTAAAAGTGGGTTATCATCCCATCCCGCACAACAGATTGCATCGCCATTTTTGTAAAACAATTTCTGCAAAGCTCTGAAGGGCGGGAGAAGTCTGGCGCGGAGGATAGCAGCCTGTCAGGGGGTGTCAATGGCCGAAACGCCCCCGAGGAGAAAAAACAGAAATATCACTCGCCGTGATGCCAGACAGCCCGACTGTTTAACACCTTCAGCGTGGCGAAATCTTCACAAAAATCAATGGCGCTCCAGCATCCTTGCTCAACCCTGAAATGCCATAATGAGGCGGCGGGCATGGACAATAATCGCGCGATCATGAGACTCAGAACCCCCTGGTGGCTCACGACCAGCAGGTTTTTATTATCTTTATAATCAGCAAGTTGTGCAATAAAACGCTCTACGCGTTGTGAGAACGCCTGGAAGCCTTCCCCATTGGTCGGGACGGCGTTCTGCCAGTCGGTGCACCAGGCCGTGTAGCTTGCCGCGTCTTCGCGGCTCAGATCGCGGTGATGACGCATCTCCCAGTCGCCAAAAAACATCTCGTTAAGCTCCGGGAACAGGCGCTGCGGTACGTCGCGGTCGTGAAGCACCAGCCGCGCCGTGTGGCGGGCGCGTTCCAGTTCGCTACAGAATACGTTGTCAAAGGGGACATTGCGCAGCAGGTTATTCAGCGTTTGCGCCTGGGCTATCCCTTTTTCTGTCAGCGGAGTGGGGGCGTGGCCGCTGTATAATCTGGCTACATTGGCTTCGGTTTCCCCATGACGAACTAACCAGAGTCGCATGTTTTTCCTCGTGATACGTATTCGCGCAAAATATGATATTCACCCTGATTGCGCAGCGCTTTTTCACTAAAATAGACTTTTTATCGGAGGCAAGATGCCTTTACTGAAGAGTGCGCATGGCGGTAACACCCGGGAAGCCGCCGCATTGTTGGGCATCTCGCCTGAACAGTTGCTGGATTTTAGCGCAAATATTAATCCTCTGGGTATGCCAGGGCGCTTAAAACGCGCGCTTATCGACAATCTTACCTGCGCGGAGCGGTATCCTGATGTGGATTATCAGCATCTGCACCAGGCGCTGGCGCAGCACCATCAGATCCCCGCGTCATGGCTCCTGGCCGGAAATGGCGAGACGGAATCCATCTTCACGCTGGTTCACGGGCTGAAGCCGCGTCATGCCATGATCGTCACGCCGGGCTTTGCCGAGTATCGCCGTGCGCTACAGTGGGGCGCGTGTGAGATACATGAATTTGCGCTTCGCGAAGCCGATGGCTGGCAACTCACGGACGCCATTCTGAATGCGCTGACCCCGGAACTGGACTGCCTGTTTCTCTGTACGCCAAATAATCCAACCGGACTCCTGCCTGCCCGCGAACTGTTACTGGCTATTGCGGATCGCTGTAAGACGCAGGGGATCGCGCTGATCCTGGATGAGGCGTTTATCGATTTTATTCCGGGTGAAGAGGGCTTTATTCCGCTGTTGCAGGGCAACCCGCATATCTGGGTGCTGCGTTCGCTCACCAAATTTTACGCCATTCCGGGGCTGCGGCTGGGCTATCTGGTGAACAGCGACGAGCAGGCGGTCGCGCAAATGAGAGCGCAACAGATGCCCTGGTCAATCAACGCGTTTGCGGCGCTGGCCGGAGAGGTTATCTTGCAGGATGCCGCCTATCACCAGGCGACCAGGCAGTGGCTGGCGGAGGAGGGGCAACGCTTCCGTCAGTGGTTACATGCGTTTCCTGAGCTAACGGTTTATCCCGGTCGGGCGAATTATCTTTTATTGCGCTGTGAGCGGGAAGGTCTGGATTTGCAACGCGCCTTGCTGGAGAAGCACATTCTGATCCGCAGCTGTGCTAACTATCCGGGGCTTGACGCGCGTTATTACCGGGTGGCGATTCGCAGTCAGGAAGAGAACAGCCGTCTGCTGACGGCGCTTGCGGAAGTCTTTACCGATACAACCCTTGCTGGTTGATGTAGTTCAGGACGGATTCCGGCATGAGATCGTCGCACGGTTCGCCTTTCTCCAGTCGCTCGCGGATAAGGGTGGCGGAGATATTGAACCAGGGCGTTTCAGCCAGATAAATTTTACCCGCCGGGAGCGCGTGCAGATCGTCCGGCGTATGGGTTAAATGGCGCTCCAGCCACTGCTGATGTTGCTCTTTCACCATCTCAAGCGGGTAGCCGGGGCGTCGGCAAACGATCAGGTGAGTATTGTCCAGAATGGTTTCATAGTCGTGCCAGGTCGGGAACGTCAGTAAGGAGTCCTGGCCGATGATAAACGCCAGCGGCGCGTCCGGGCCTTGCTCTTCCCGCCACTCTTTCAGCGTTTGCGCGGTGTAAGAGGCGGTATCGCGTTTGAGTTCGCGCTCATCCAGGATAAACAGCGGTTTGTCGGCGATAGCCAGCTCAAGCATATATTTACGCTGTGCGCTGGACGCTTCAGGCTGTGGACGATGAGGCGGTACGTTATTGGGCATGACAATCACCCGCGACAGGCCAATCAGATTGGCCAGTGTTTCCACGGGCTTGAGATGACCATAATGCACGGGATCAAAGGTGCCGCCGAACAGAGCCTGTAACGATTTCATATCAACCATCAATAAAAACATCTGCCAGCGCTTTGTGGCAGAGAAGGAGAGAAAGCCCCTCCAGCTCAGCCCACACTGACTGTCCATAATCTTGTTTTAGCGTAATTTCCGTCCGCGTCAACAGTTGCACTGCCTGGCGAAGCTGGGTCTGCTGGAGCCGATTCAACGCATCGCCAATCATGCCGCGACGGTTTTGCCATACCCGATGTTTATCAAACAGCGTGCGCAGAGGCGTATGGGCGGATTGCCGTTTAAGGTTAACCAGCATCAGTAATTCGCGTTGCAGGGTGCGCAGCAGGATCACGGGCTCACTGCCTTCAAGGCGCAGTTGCTGCAAAATGTGCAGGGCGCGTTTGCTTTTGCCCATCAATAACGCATCCACCCAATGGTATGGCGTAAAGTGCGCCGCGTCGTTGACGGCCTGCTCTACGCGTGGAAGCGTGAGCTTACCGTCAGGCCAGAGGAGTGAAAGCCGCTCCAGCGCCTGCGCCAGCGCCAGCAGGTTGCCTTCGTAGCAATAACACAGCAGCTGATTCGCGGCGTCATCCAGTTGCAAATTATTCTGCTTTGCTCTGGCGGCAACCCAGCGCGGTAGCTGCGCCTGCTCCGGCGTCTGACAGCTTACCTGCACGCCAGTGCCCGCCAGCGAGGTATACCAGGCGGCGTTTTCCTGGGCTTTAGTGAGCTTATTTCCGCGCACGATCAGCAGCAGGTCGTCATGCAGCAAACCGCTGAGCGTTGCGAGCTGTTCATTGATCGCCGCATTCGGGCCATTTTCCGGTAGCAACAACAGCAGCGTTTGACGGCTGGCAAACAGGCTCATTGCCTGACACTGTGAGAACAGAGTTCCCCAGTCGGTGCTGGTGTCGATCGTAAAGGCGTGGTGTTCTTCGAACCCTTGCGCAGCGGCCGTCAGACGAATAGCGTCCTGGCTTTCCTGCAACAAGAGAGGGTCGTTGCCCAGGAGCAAATACGCCGCGCGCAGCCCTTCATTGAGCTGTGCGCGGAGTTGTTCAGGGTACAACCGGATCATCAGTTACCCAGCGTGGTGGACACGCGTGCCGGGGAAGATGCTGGCGTCGCCGTGGTGTTTTCAGCGGCGTCCGCGTTTTCCTGGGATGACTGAGCATCAGCGACATGGATACTCGGCAGCTTGCGAATCAACTGTTCGGCCGCTTTGTCATACATCTCTTTGATGATCATATCCTGTTCATTATCCTTCGCCAGCGCGGTTTGCGGGTTATCAAAGAATGAACGGTACACTTTCGTGCTGATCGGATAAATATCATGACCCGGGATCAGAACGCTTGCACTGACGCTCATGACCATCTGGTATTCCGCCGTACGGCCATCCTGGAACACGGAGGCGGTATCTTTAGAGATACTGGTCCGGCCAAGGCGCAGTGACGGAACATCCTGGCGCGTTGTATCTTTTTCAAGCAATTCAATATTGTTAAGACGCAGTTGGTTACGTACCGCCCGGCTTAATGGTCCATTCGGATCGCTTGTATCAAGAATCATAGTTTTCATCGTGCTGGGCACCTGCGTAGTGCTACGCAGGTGCCAGCCGCACCCGGCGGTGACCAGCACCGCCAGGGATAACAACAATGTTGTCAGATGTCGCACGCTTCCTCCCGCGCTTAGCCAACGACCAAATTGAGGAGTTTACCCGGAACGTAAATCACTTTACGCACGGTAACGCCATCAAGATATTTTGCGACCAAATGTTCCTGGCCAGCACGTTCACGAACCTGTTCTTCAGTGGCGTTCACCGGTACGGTGATTTTGCCACGGACTTTACCGTTCACCTGAACCACAACCAACGTAGAGTCTTCTACCATTGCTTTGTCGTCAGCGACCGGCCACGGTGCGTTATCGATATCGCCTTCGCCTTTCAGCGCTTCCCACAGCGTGAAGCAGGCATGTGGGGTGAACGGGTTGAGCATACGCACGACAGCCAGCAGCGCTTCCTGCATCAGGGCGCGATCCTGCTCGCCTTCCTGCGGCGCTTTCGCCAGTTTGTTCATCAGCTCCATAATTGCGGCAATCGCGGTGTTGAAGGTCTGACGGCGGCCGATATCATCGGTCACTTTCGCGATGGTTTTGTGGACGTCGCGACGCAGCGCTTTCTGATCTTCGCTCAGCGCATCAACGTTCAGTGCCGCAACCTCGCCTTTCGCGGTGTGTTCATAGACCAGTTTCCAGACGCGTTTCAGGAAGCGGTTTGCCCCTTCCACGCCAGATTCCTGCCATTCCAGCGTCATATCGGCCGGGGAAGCAAACATCATGAACAGACGCACGGTGTCCGCGCCGTAACGCTCAACCATTACCTGCGGGTCGATGCCGTTGTTTTTGGACTTGGACATCTTGCTCATGCCGGTGTACACCAGCTCATGGCCCGCCGCATCTTTCGCCTTAACGATGCGGCCTTTCTCGTCGCGCTCAACGATGGCATCAACCGGGGAGACCCAGTTACGCTCGCCGTTTTCGCCTACATAGTAGAACGCGTCTGCCAGCACCATACCCTGGCACAGCAGCTGTTTCGCCGGTTCGTCAGAGTTCACCATGCCCGCGTCGCGCATCAGCTTGTGGAAGAAGCGGAAGTAGAGCAGGTGCATGATCGCGTGTTCAATACCGCCGATGTAGATATCGACCGGCAGCCAGTAGTTTGCTGCTTCCGGGTCCAGCATCCCTTCGTTGTACTGCGGGCAGGTGTAGCGCGCGTAGTACCAGGAGGACTCCATAAAGGTGTCAAAGGTGTCGGTTTCACGCAGCGCAGGCTGACCGTTAACGGTGGTTTTCGCCCACTCAGGATCGGCTTTGATCGGGCTGGTGATGCCGTCCATGACGACATCTTCCGGCAGGATGACCGGCAGTTGATCTTCCGGGGTCGGCAGAACGGTGCCGTCTTCCAGAGTCACCATCGGAATCGGCGCGCCCCAGTAACGCTGACGGGAAACGCCCCAGTCGCGCAGACGGTAGTTGACTTTACGCTCGCCGACGCCTTTTGCCGCCAGTTTATCGGCAATCGCGTTGAAGGCGTCTTCAAAGCCCAGACCGTTAAATTCGCCGGAGTTAAACAGTACGCCTTTCTCGGTCAGCGCCTGCTCGGACAGATCCGGTTCAGAGCCGTCAGCCGCCAGGATAACCGGCTTGATGGTCAGGCCATATTTGGTGGCAAATTCGTAGTCGCGCTGATCGTGGCCCGGAACGGCCATGACCGCACCAGTACCGTACTCCATCAGCACGAAGTTGGCGGCCCATACCGGGATCGCTTCGCCGGTCAGCGGGTGAATGGCTTTAAAACCGGTGTCGACGCCTTTTTTCTCCATCGTCGCCATATCGGCTTCCGCCACTTTGGTGTTGCGGCATTCGTCGATAAAGGCAGCCAGTTCCGGGTTGTTGGCAGCCGCTTTCTGCGCCAGCGGGTGACCTGCGGCAACCGCCAGGTAAGTGGCGCCCATGAACGTGTCTGGACGCGTGGTGTACACCGTCAGCGTATTGTCGTAGCCGTTCACGTCAAAAGTGATCTCGACGCCTTCAGAACGGCCGATCCAGTTGCGCTGCATGGTTTTAACGGTGTCTGGCCAGTGATCCAGTTTATCCAGATCGTTCAGCAGTTCGTCAGCGTAGGCGGTGATCTTAATGAACCACTGCGGGATCTCTTTACGCTCAACTTTGGTGTCGCAGCGCCAGCAGCAGCCGTCGATAACCTGCTCGTTCGCCAGTACGGTCTGGTCGTTCGGGCACCAGTTCACCGCAGAGGTCTTTTTGTACACCAGGCCTTTTTTATACAGCTCGGTGAAGAATTTCTGCTCCCAGCGGTAGTATTCCGGGGTGCAGGTCGCCAGCTCGCGGCTCCAGTCATAGCCGAAGCCCAGCATTTTGAGCTGGTTTTTCATGTAGGCGATGTTGTCATAGGTCCACGGCGCCGGCGCCGTGTTGTTTTTCACCGCCGCGCCTTCAGCAGGCAGACCGAATGCATCCCAGCCGATGGGCTGTAGAACGTTTTTACCCAGCATGCGCTGGTAGCGGGCAATCACATCACCGATGGTGTAGTTACGCACATGGCCCATGTGTAGTCGACCAGAAGGATAGGGAAGCATCGACAGGCAGTAATACTTCTCTTTGCTCTCGTCTTCGGTTACTTCAAAGGTGCGCTTCTCGTCCCAGTGTTGCTGGACTTTTGATTCTATCTCTTCCGGGCGGTATTGCTCTTGCATGGCAGCCAGTGGTCCTGTTTTCATTACGGCTACAAACGTAGCGTTAGATGTGGTGTTTCAGATCCGCATAGCATAGCCCAAACGCCCGCGCCAAAACAGCCTTTCGCGCATTCTGCATTGAATTCTCGCCATGCTAATCCTTGCATGAATTTACACACTCTGTGGGCGGTCTTGCAAAGCGCGGCGTAAATAACGTCTATTATTATAGACAGTTAACGACCCAGGAGGCGAAGCGATGAACAAGGTTGCTCAATATTACCGTGAACTGGTGACGTCATTAAGCGAACGCCTGCGTAATGGCGAACGCGATATTGACGCGCTGGTGGAACAGGCGCGTCAGAGCGTAATGAAAGCAGGGGAGTTAACGCGAATCGAGGTGGACGAACTGACGCGCGCCGTCAGACGTGACCTGGAAGAGTTCGCCATGAGCTACGAGGAGAGCCAGGAAGAGGAGAGCGACAGCGTCTTTATGCGGGTGATTAAAGAGAGCCTCTGGCAGGAGCTGGCGGACATCACCGACAAAACGCAACTGGAGTGGCGCGAAGTGTTCCAGGATCTCAATCACCACGGGGTCTACCACAGCGGCGAGGTGGTCGGCTTGGGCAACCTTGTGTGCGAGAAGTGTCATTACCATTTAGCGGTGTATACGCCGGATGTACTGCCGCTGTGCCCGAAATGTGGCCACGACCAGTTCCAGCGCAGACCGTTTGAGCCGTAATCGGCAGTGCCGGATGGCGACGCGAAGCGTCTTATCCGGCCTACAAATTGTACGCTGATGTAGGCCGGATAAGCGTTAGCGCCATCCGGCTGGTTATGATGCGTAGAACGCCAGCCTCTCCGCCAGCAAATCCACAAAGCCCTGCCGGTCGATATCGACCATCACCGTCGCATTCGGTTTATTGCCGGTCAGAAAATAGTAATCCACGACCGTCATTCCCTGGGTGTATTTCCCCTGAGTCTCCACGCCGACCCAACGTTCAACGGTGGTGAAAAGCTCGGGTTTTAGCAGCCAGGCGATGGTGCAAGGGTCATGCAACGGCGCGCCGGTAAAGCCCCACTTTTCGTCTTTGTGATATTCGAGGAAGAAATCCAGCAGCTCCGCCACGATCGTGGAAACAGGATTGCCTGTCGCCCGGAAACGCTCGGTATCTTCAGCGTGAATCTGCGCTTTGTGCGTTACGTCCAGCCCGGCCATCACCATGGGAATCCCTGACTGGAAAACAATCTCTGCCGCCTCGGGGTCAACGTAAATATTGAATTCTGCCGCTGGCGTCCAGTTACCTAATCCCATCGCGCCGCCCATGATCACTATACGGGCGATTTTACGGTGCAATTCTGGATAGCTGTTCAGCAGCAAGGCGACGTTGGTTTGCGGCCCGGTGGCGACGATGGTTACCGGTTCCGGGCTTTCGCGCAGGGTTTTCGCCATCAGCTCAACGGCGGTGCAGGTCTGCGGCGCAAATGACGGCTCCGGTAGCGCCGGGCCGTCCAGTCCGCTTTCGCCGTGTACGTTATCGGCGATGATCAGATCGCGCATCAGCGGTTTTATCGCGCCGCCCGCGACAGGAATATCGGTACGCCCCAGTAGCGTCAGCATACGCAATACGTTACGCAGCGTTTTGTCAGGCGTCTGGTTACCGGCGGAAGAGGTGATCGCTTTCACATCCAGTTCAGGCGATGCGAGGGCGAGAACAATTGCGATGGCGTCGTCATGACCTGGATCGCAATCAAAAAGGACTGGAAGTGCCATTGTTGCTCCTTGTAAGTGGTACTTTGTGACAAGGGTAACGCCGGGATGAGTGCGATTCGAGATATGAAGAGATAAAGCGTGATATGGCGCGCACTCTGTCGTGCGCGCCGGGAGGATTAATGCAGGATTTTCGCCAGGAAGTCTTTGGCGCGGTCCGATTTCGGGTTGGCGAAGAACTCCTCTTTCGGTGAGTCTTCGACAATTTTCCCCTCGTCCATAAAGATCACCCGATTGGCCACCTTACGGGCAAAGCCCATTTCGTGGGTGACGACCATCATGGTCATCCCTTCGTTTGCCAGCTCGACCATAACGTCCAGCACTTCGTTGATCATTTCAGGATCGAGTGCGGATGTCGGTTCATCAAACAGCATAGCGATAGGGTCCATGCACAGCGCGCGCGCGATTGCCACACGCTGTTGCTGCCCGCCGGAAAGCTGCGCCGGGAACTTATTGGCATGGGCCGAAAGTCCTACGCGCTCAAGCAACTTCTGCGCTTTTTCACGGGCGGGCGCTTTGCCGCGTTTGAGCACTTTCACCTGCGCCAGCGTCAGGTTTTCAATGATCGACAGATGCGGGAACAGTTCAAAGTGCTGGAACACCATTCCGACCCGCGAGCGGAGCTTCGCCAGATCCGTTTTTTTGTCATTCACTTTGGTGCCGTCAACGGTGATTTCACCCTGTTGCACCGGTTCCAGTCCGTTCACCGTTTTGATCAGGGTCGATTTACCGGAACCCGACGGGCCGCAGACTACCACCACTTCACCTTTTTTCACTTCCGTGGAGCAGTCGGTCAGCACCTGAAAGTGACCATACCATTTAGAAACATTTTTCAGGGTAATCATTAAACTGTCCTTTTCTTCAAATAGCTGACCAACAACGACGCGCTCAGGCTGATAACAAAGTAGACGGCACCGGCAAACAGGATCATTTCGACCTGCGTACCATCACGCTCGCCAATGGTGGTGGCGGTGCGGAAGAAATCCGCGAGGCTTAACACGTAAACCAGGGAGGTATCCTGGAACAGTACGATACCCTGGGTAAGCAGCAGCGGCACCATCGCACGGAACGCCTGCGGCAGGATGATGAGCTTCATCGACTGCCAGTGGGTCATCCCCAGCGCCAGCGCAGCGCTGGACTGCCCGCGTGAAATGCTCTGAATACCCGCACGGATAATCTCCGAGTAATACGCCGCCTCAAACATGGAAAACGCGACCATCGCTGAAATCAGGCGAATATCCGTTTTGGGCGAAATACCCAGTACGTCCTGCAACAGCCCCGGCACAATCAGGTAGAACCATAGCAGCACCATCACCAGCGGGATGGAGCGGAAAACGTTGACGTAAGCTTTCGCAAACCAGGCGACAGGGGCGAAACTTGAGAGACGCATTACCGCCAGAATAGTGCCCCAGAGAATCCCGATCACCACGGCGGTGACGGTAATTTTCAGGGTGATCACCAGCCCGGCCAGCAAATACGGCATGGAAGGAACGATCGAACTCCAGTCAAACTCGTACATTATTTGCCTCCCATATTGCCAGGCAGGCGGACTTTACGTTCCACCAGATTCATCACCAGCATAATGACGGCATTAATCAGCACGTAGGCCAGCGTAATCGCGGTGAACGACTCCCAGGCGTGGGCGGAGTAATCCAGCAGCTTGCCCGCCTGCGCCGCCATATCCACCAGACCAATGGTCGATGCGATGGCGGAGTTTTTCACCAGGTTCATCATTTCCGAGGTCATCGGCGGGACAATCACCCGATAGGCGTTCGGTAGCAGAACATAGCGATAAGCCTGAGGCAGCGTCAGCCCCATCGCCAGCGCAGCGTTTTTCTGCCCGCGAGGCAGCGACTGAATCGCGGCGCGTACCTGCTCGCAGACGCGCGCAGCGGTAAACAGCCCCAGACAGATCATTGATGAGAGGAAAAATTGAATGTTCGGGTCCAGTTCCGCCTTGAACCACATGCCGATATTTTCCGGCAACAGCTCAGGCACGACCAGATACCAGGTAAAGAACTGAACAATCAGCGGGACGTTACGAAACAGTTCCACGTAAAGCGTCCCCATTCCCGAGAGGAAGCGGTTAGGTACAGTACGTAAAATGCCGAATAACGAGCCGACGAGGAAAGCAATAATCCAGGCGGTGATGGATAACGCGACGGTGACCTGGAAGCCGCTCCAGAGCCAGCCGAGATACGTGGTGTTGCCGAACGGGGCTTGTTGTAAAAAAATCCCCCAGTTCCAGTCTATTGACATAAATCTACTCCAGAAAAAAAAGGGTAGCAGCGCTACCCTCGAAGATTGTTATCCAGCGTTTTGCGGTTTTCAGGCCTGATGGGGAACGACCATCAGGCTTATAGTCTGTCCGTGCTGAATGACAATCGAGAGGGCAAGGAGATCCCGCCCCATTTATTTTAGTTAGTTAAGTGCTTTGTCATTCGGTTCTTTGAACAGCGCCTTCATCTCGTCGGACAGTTCGAAATTCATGTTCAGGTTTTTCGGCGGGATTGGGTTTTTAAACCACTTATCAAACCATTTTTCCGCTTCGCCTGAGGTCTGCACCTGGGCAATCGTGTCATCTACCAGCGTTTTAAACTCAGGATCGTTTTTACGCAGCATACAGCCGTAGGCTTCCTGAGATTGCGGCTTACCGACGATCTCCCAGTTGTCTGGTTTTTTGGCTTTCGCGCGTTCACCCGCCAGCAGGGCATCATCCATCATAAAGGCGACGGCGCGACCGCTTTCCAGCGTACGGAAGGAGTCACCGTGGTCTTTCGCGCTGATAATGCGCATATTCATTTTTTGTTCTTCATTCAGCTTGTGCAGCAGAATTTCAGAGGTGGTACCGGAGGTGACCACGACTGCTTTCCCTTTCAGGTCCGGGAAGTCTTTAATATCGCCGTCTTTTTTCGCCAGCAGACGCGTACCGACGATGAAAATGGTGTCAGAGAACGCGGCCTGTTTCTGGCGTTCGACGTTGTTGGTGGTGGAGCCACATTCAAAGTCGAAGGTTCCGTTCTGCAACAGCGGAATACGGTTCTGGGAGGTAATTGGGATCAACTTCACCTGCAGGTCAGGTTTGTTAAGCTTTTTCTTCACGGCTTCAACGATGGCGTTGGAGTAGTCCTGTGAATAACCGACCACTTTTTGCTGGTTGTCGTAGTAAGAGAACGGCACGGAGGACTCGCGGTGGCCGACGACGATAATGCCATTCTTCGCGATTTTATCCAGCGTACTGCCCGCCGCCGGCGCGGCGTCTTCCGCGTGTGCCAGACCGGCAGACATTCCCATGACCAGCATTGCTGTGGCTAGCTTACGTAATTGCATATCCAACTCCTTTATCGTCTGCGCCATCGACGCATTGATACCCATTGTGAGTGTTTGTGTTGTTATCGTCTGCAACTTGAGCGTGCAGTGTTATGCGTGTTTGTTAACATTTAGTTTGGCTGAATGTAAAGATTTTGCTGCTTTATTGTTTATTTTTGCGAAGTGCGCCGCACCGTTTAGAGGCAAAAATCTTTCATTGCACTGTTTGGGTGCTACCGATGATCGATATTGGTGCGACCAGGTTGCACATATAGCCAAAACAAGGTTTACCTTGTTTAACAAAGCAATAGGCGTGCCAGAATGGAGGGATATAGCCAGGCCGGGTAAGACGCATCGCGTCTTACCCGGTAATAAGGGAGATTATTTACGACGCTGACGCAGGCTCATCACCACGGCGCCAAAGCCCATCAGCGCGGTGAGCAACCATAACGGCCAGTTGCCGGTACGGGCATAAGGCGTTAAACCACGGGTTGGCGTAACGTGGGTGGTCAACACGTCGCGGGTAAACTGCGGGATCATCGCCTGAATTTCACCCTGCGGGCCAATGACTGCCGTAATGCCGTTGTTGGTGCTGCGCAACAGCGGGCGCGCCAGCTCCAGAGAACGCATTCTCGCCATCTGGAAGTGCTGCCACGGGCCGATAGATTTTCCGAACCAGGCGTCGTTAGAGATGGTCAGCAGATAGTCAGTGTCCGGGCGGAAATTGTCCCGAACCTGTTCACCCAGAATGATTTCGTAGCAAATCGCCGCCGTCAGTTTAAAGCCATGCGCATGCAGCTGTGGCTGTATGTACGGCCCACGGCTGAATGAGGACATCGGCAGGTCAAAGAACGGCGCTAACGGGCGCAGAATCGACTCCAGCGGCACGAACTCGCCAAACGGCACCAGGTGGTTTTTGTTGTAGCGATTGCTGGAATCGTAGCTGTACGGGCTGTCTTTACCCAGCGTGATAATCGTGTTGTAGGTGTCGTAGCGGTTCTGCTTGTTCAGACGCGCATCGACGATGCCGGTAATCAACGTGCTGTTTTTGGATTTCAGCAGATCGTCCATCATGCCCAGAAAACGCTGCTGATTAATCTCCAGATCGGGAATGGCGGACTCTGGCCAGATAATCAGTTGCGATTTACCCATTTCCGGCTGGGTGGCGTCGAGATAGATTTTCAGCGTATTGATAAGCTGACTCTCATCCCACTTCAGCGATTGGGGAATGTCGCCCTGAACCAGCGAGACCTGCGTGGTTTTTTCCGGCTCCAGCGTATACCACTGGATGTAACGCAGCGGGAAGGGCAGGGCAAATAACACCAGCGCGACGACCAGAGGACGCCAGTTGCGGGTAACTGCCGCCAGCACCAGCAGGCCGCTGACCATCATCAGCAGGAAGTTGATGGCCTCAACGCCCATCACCGGCGCCAGCCCTTTTAGCGGGCCGTCAATCTGGCTATAGCCGAACTGTAGCCACGGGAAGCCGGTCAGTACCCAGCCACGCAGAAACTCGGTGATTTGCCAGACTACGGGGGCGGCGATCGCCACGCGCAGCCAGGTGGTTTTCGGCCACAGACGCGACAGAATACCGGCGAACAGGCCCGTGTAGAGGGAAAGGTATGCGGCAAGCAGCACCACAAGGAAGACGTTTATCGGGCCGGGCATACCGCCGAACTGCGCGATACTGACGTAGACCCAGTTGATGCCGGAGCCAAAGAGTCCCAGCCCCCAGAAGTAGCCGATAGCAGCCGACTGGAGCGGGCGGCGGTGTAAGGTTAACGCCTGTAGGCCCATAAGCGAGATAAGCGCGGCGGGCCAGACGTCATACGGAGAAAAAGCCAGCGTTCCGCAGGCGCCGAATAATAACGCCAGCAGCAGGCGAATGCGCTGGCGTTCAATCAGTGAGGCAAATGCCATTTAGTCTTTAGTCCACTTTTGGTTTTATTCGTCCAGTTTAGGCTGGGGCGAGTCATCCGGTATTCTGACATGAACCTGAATAATACGACGGCTGTCGGCCATAGCGACTTTGAACTGGTAACCATCAATGTCAATGGTCTCACCGCGCGCAGGCAAATGACCGAACGCCTGCATCACCAGACCGCCAATGGTATCGACCTCTTCATCGCTGAAGCTGGTGCCGAAGGCTTCGTTGAAGTCTTCAATCGGTGCGAGAGCGCGAATGGTCCAGGTGTGGCGACTGAGCTGACGGAAGTCGATATCATCTTCTTCATCATACTCGTCTTCAATTTCACCCACGATCAGTTCGAGAATGTCTTCAATGGTCACCAGACCCGACACCCCGCCAAACTCGTCGATAACGATCGCCATATGGTAACGCTGGGAACGGAACTCTTTGAGCATGCGGTCAACGCGCTTACTCTCCGGGACAACAACGGCCTGGCGTAACACTTTTTCCATGCTGAAGGCTTCGGCATCGCTGCGCATAAACGGCAGCAGATCCTTCGCCATCAGAATCCCTTCAATGTGATCTTTGTCTTCGCTGATGACCGGGAAACGCGAGTGTGCTGACTCAATGATGACATCAAGGCACTCATCCAGCGTCTGGTTGCGTTTCAGGGTAATCATCTGGGAGCGGGGGATCATGATGTCGCGAACGCGCTGGTCCGCAATGTCCATCACCCCTTCGAGCATATCGCGCGTATCTTCATCGATAAGGTCGTTCTGCCCGGAATCACGGATCAGCGCCAGCAGTTCGTCACGGTTTTTGGGTTCACCGTGGAAAAGTTGGCTCAGTAACAGGGAAAAAAATCCCTTTTTGCTGTTTAACGTGTCACTACTGTGTGAATTGTCGTCGCTCATGGCGTCGTATGGGTTCTCATGTTGGTTAATAGGTCGCTCGTCATGCATATACTTAACGGCTGACGGCATGTTTGTTCATCGTACTTAGTCTTTCTCGGAAATGTACGGGTCCTCATAGCCCAGAGCAAGCATAATCTCTGTTTCGAGGGCTTCCATCTCTTCCGCTTCGTCGTCTTCGATATGGTCGTAGCCCAGCAAATGCAGGCTGCCGTGCACGACCATATGCGCCCAGTGGGCCTCCAGCGGCTTATCTTGTTCTTTCGCTTCTTGCTCCACCACCTGGCGGCAGATGATCAGATCACCCAGCAGCGGCATCTCCATACCTGGCGGCGCTTCAAACGGGAAAGAGAGCACGTTGGTTGGCTTATCTTTCCCGCGGTAGGTCAGGTTAAGATCGTGGCTTTCGGCTTCATCCACCAGGCGAATCGTCACTTCTGATTCTTCCTGAAACTGTGGGATCACCGCATTCAGCCACGTCTGAAACTGGCTCTCTTCCGGCAGGCCGGAATGGTCTTCACATGCCAGTTGTAAATCGAGGATCACCTGACTCATTTTTGTTCCTGCTCCTGCGCTTCACGCTTGCGTTCTGCCGCCAGCGCTGCCTTGCGTTTTTGCTCCGCTTCTTCCCAGGCTTCATAGGCGTTAACGATACGGGCAACCACCGGATGGCGCACCACGTCTTCGCTGTGGAAAAAGTTAAAGCTGATCTCTTCGACTTCCGCCAGCACTTCTATCGCATGGCGCAGGCCAGACTTCGTGTTGCGCGGCAGGTCAATCTGCGTGACGTCGCCGGTAATAACCGCTTTCGAATTAAAGCCGATACGCGTCAGGAACATCTTCATCTGTTCGATGGTGGTGTTCTGGCTCTCATCGAGAATAATAAAGGCGTCGTTCAGCGTACGACCGCGCATATAGGCCAGCGGCGCGACTTCAATGACGTTGCGCTCAATCAGCTTTTCTACTTTCTCGAAGCCGAGCATCTCAAACAGCGCGTCGTACAGCGGGCGAAGATACGGGTCGACCTTCTGGCTCAGGTCGCCTGGCAGAAAGCCCAGTTTTTCCCCGGCTTCCACTGCCGGACGGGTCAGCAGAATACGACGAATTTCCTGACGCTCAAGAGCGTCCACGGCGGCGGCAACGGCGAGGTAGGTTTTCCCCGTACCGGCAGGGCCAACGCCGAAAGTAATGTCGTGATCGAGAATGTTGGCGATGTACTGCGCCTGATTCGGCGTGCGCGGCTTAATCACGCCACGCTTGGTTTTAATATTTATCGCCTTGCCATAGTCAGGAACGCTCTCCGCGCTTTGTTCCAGCACGCGCGCTTCTTTAATCGCAAGGTGGATTTGTTCCGGCTCGATGTCCTGAATCTGACCGCGCATCGGGGCGGTATCGACGTACAGGCTGCGCAGGATATCTACCGCGGCGGTGACGCAAATCGGGCGACCGGTCAGCTTAAAGTGATTGTCACGACGGTTGATCTCGATGCCGAGACGGCGTTCCAGTTGTTTGATGTTGTCGTCAAACGGGCCGCAAAGGCTCAACAGACGGGCGTTGTCTGCGGGCTCAAGGGTAATTTCGCGAGTGTCTATGTTCAAACTGTTCCTCTTATGCCTGAGTCGCCGGAAAATGAAAATTCACCGGCAGATAAGGAAATTATTCACGCCACAGGATAAAGGCGCAAGCATTGCAATGAAGATGGGGGCGTAGGGGGGAATTACAAGGTCTGCCTGTTATTTGCCGGATGGCGGCACAGGTGCCTTATCCGGCCTACGAACCATATTGTGCCGTAGGCCCGATAAGTGCAGCGCCATCGGGCATTTTTTCGCTTTTCAGCAGGATTAAGGCTGGTAAAAACCGACGCCAATCTCGTTTTCTTTACGGGTACGGGCAATGACTGACTCCGGCGTTTCAGCCACGCGTAGCCCCATCTCATCTTCGGTACGTACAACCTTGCCGCGCAGAGAGTTGGTGTAGACATCGGTGATTTCCACATCCACAAACTTACCGATCATCTCCGGGGTGCCTTCAAAGTTCACCACGCGGTTATTTTCGGTACGGCCTGACAGTTCCATAATGCTCTTACGCGAGGTGCCTTCCACCAGAATACGCTGGACGGTGCCGAGCATCCGACGGCTCCAGGCCATCGCCTGCTGGTTAATACGCTCCTGTAGAATATACAGACGCTGCTTTTTCTCTTCTTCCGGCACATCGTCAACCATATCGGCCGCCGGTGTTCCCGGACGCGCCGAGAAGATAAAGCTGTAGCTCATGTCGAAATTGACGTCGGCAATCAGCTTCATGGTCTGTTCGAAGTCCTGAGTCGTTTCGCCAGGGAAGCCAACGATGAAGTCCGAGCTGATTTGAATATCCGGGCGCGCCGCGCGCAGTTTACGGATGATCGCTTTGTACTCCAGCGCCGTGTGGGTACGCCCCATCAGATTCAGTACGCGATCCGCGCCGCTCTGTACCGGCAGGTGCAGGAAGCTCACCAGTTCCGGCGTATCACGGTAAACTTCGATGATGTCATCGGTGAACTCGATCGGGTGGCTGGTGGTGAAGCGGATGCGATCGATCCCGTCGATGGCGGCAACCAGACGCAGCAGGTCGGCAAAGGAGCCGGTGGTGCCGTCGTAGTTTTCACCGCGCCAGGCGTTAACGTTCTGACCGAGCAGGTTGACTTCACGCACGCCCTGAGCGGCAAGCTGGGCGATCTCAAACAGGATGTCGTCAGACGGACGGCTGACCTCTTCACCACGGGTATACGGCACCACACAGTACGTGCAGTATTTATTACACCCTTCCATGATGGAGACAAACGCGGTCGGGCCTTCCGCACGCGGTTCCGGCAGGCGGTCGAACTTCTCGATTTCCGGGAAGCTGATGTCCACCACCGGGCTGCGGTCGCCACGAACGGAGTTGATCATTTCCGGTAAGCGGTGCAGCGTTTGCGGGCCAAAAATAATATCGACATAGTGCGCACGTTGACGGATGTGGTCGCCTTCCTGGGAGGCCACGCAACCGCCGACGCCGATAATCAGGTCCGGGTTCTTCTCTTTTAAGAGCTTCCAGCGGCCTAATTGATGGAAGACTTTTTCCTGAGCTTTCTCGCGGATTGAGCAGGTATTCAGCAGCAGCACATCCGCTTCTTCCGCGACCTCGGTCAGTTGATACCCGTGGGTAGCATCCAGCAGATCGGCCATCTTCGATGAATCGTACTCGTTCATCTGACAGCCCCAGGTTTTAATATGGAGTTTTTTGGTCATCGACTTGCTCTTGCGAAATAGTGGCTGAATTGCAGGGCGCATAGTGTAATGCTTTGGCGCGGTTGTGACCAGTATGACGCTTATCAGCCCTTAGAGGTAAAAAATCCTGTAAACTTGTCTTATCAACGTAACAGGATGAGTGACCATGACAAATCAACCAACGGAAATTGCCATTGTTGGCGGGGGGATGGTCGGTGGCGCGCTGGCGCTGGGACTGGCGCAGCATGGATTTACCGTCACGGTGATTGAACATGCTGAGCCTGCGCCGTTTGTGGCCGACAGCCAGCCTGATGTGCGTATTTCAGCGATCAGCGCGGCGTCGGTGTCGCTGCTTAAAGGCCTGGGCGTCTGGGATGCGGTGCAGGGGATGCGCAGCCATCCGTACCGTCGTCTGGAGACCTGGGAGTGGGAAAACGCCCATGTGGTGTTTGACGCCGCTGAGCTTAAGTTACCGCTGCTTGGCTATATGGTTGAGAATATCGTGCTGCAACAGGCGCTGTGGCAGGCGCTGGACGCGCACCCGAAAGTGACGCTGCGCGCGCCTGCTTCACTGATTGCGTTGCATCGCCACAATGATCGACATGAGCTGGAGCTGGCGGATGGTGAGCGTCTTACCGCAAAACTGGTGATCGGCGCTGACGGTGCGAACTCGCAGGTACGACAGCTGGCGGGGATTGGCATTCATGCCTGGCAGTATGCTCAGTCCTGTATGCTGATTACCGTACAGTGTGAGAACGATCCCGGTGACAGCACCTGGCAGCAATTTACGCCGGACGGCCCACGGGCCTTTTTACCGTTGTTCGACAACTGGGCATCGCTGGTGTGGTATGACTCACCAGCGCGTATTCGCCAGTTGCAGAACCTGAGTATGCCGCAGTTGCAGGCGGAAATTATGCAACATTTTCCGTCGCGTCTGGGGGAGGTCACACCGGTTGCGGCAGGTGCTTTTCCGCTGACGCGCCGCCATGCGTTGCAATACGTACAGCCTGGCCTGGCGCTGGTGGGGGATGCGGCGCATACCATTCATCCATTAGCCGGGCAGGGGGTAAACCTGGGGTATCGTGATGTGGATGCGCTGCTGGATGTGTTGATCAGCGCCCGCAGTCATGGCGAAGTCTGGGCCAGTCACCAGGTGCTGAAACGCTATCAGACGCGCCGCATGGCGGATAACTTCATTATGCAAAGCGGGATGGATCTGTTCTATGCCGGTTTCAGCAATAATCTTCAGCCGCTGCGCATTATGCGTAATATTGGATTGATGGCGGCAGAGCGCGCAGGCGTGTTGAAACGTCAGGCTCTGAAGTATGCGTTAGGGTTGTAGGATGTTCTGTGCCTGATAGCGTTGCGCTTATCAGGCCTACACCGCCCGGAGTGCCGGGCAGAAAAGCAAAAAGCTCGCCGAAGCGAGCTTT
The DNA here is from genome assembly GCF_030333525.1 of Citrobacter sp. CK188. Taxonomy (NCBI): domain Bacteria; kingdom Pseudomonadati; phylum Pseudomonadota; class Gammaproteobacteria; order Enterobacterales; family Enterobacteriaceae; genus Citrobacter; species Citrobacter sp. CK188. The sequence goes on along the minus strand of NZ_JAOWFU010000038.1, from coordinate 184,314 downwards.
TTTAATGTGGCTGGGGTACGAGGATTCGAACCTCGGAATGCCGGAATCAGAATCCGGTGCCTTACCGCTTGGCGATACCCCAATGATTGGGTTTTTGCGTTCGTCATCCGAACGTCTTTCAAATTTGGCTGGGGTACGAGGATTCGAACCTCGGAATGCCGGAATCAGAATCCGGTGCCTTACCGCTTGGCGATACCCCAAGAATTTGGTGGCTACGACGGGATTCGAACCTGTGACCCCATCATTATGAGTGATGTGCTCTAACCAACTGAGCTACGTAGCCAGATTGTTTTCTTCGATGGCTGGGGTACCTGGATTCGAACCAGGGAATGCCGGTATCAAAAACCGGTGCCTTACCGCTTGGCGATACCCCAATGACCGTCGCGGCAATCCGCAAACTCGAAGAAATATGGCTGGGGTACCTGGATTCGAACCAGGGAATGCCGGTATCAAAAACCGGTGCCTTACCGCTTGGCGATACCCCATCCGTGCAACGCGTACTGGTGAATGGTGCGGGAGGCGAGACTTGAACTCGCACACCTTGCGGCGCCAGAACCTAAATCTGGTGCGTCTACCAATTTCGCCACTCCCGCAAAAAAGATGGTGGCTACGACGGGATTCGAACCTGTGACCCCATCATTATGAGTGATGTGCTCTAACCAACTGAGCTACGTAGCCATCTTTTTTCGCGTTACCTTATCGGCGTTGCGGGGCGCATTATGCGTATTGAGCCTTGAAGCGTCAACCTCTTTTTCATTGAAAATGGCCGGAATGTGACTGTTTGGTTAGGTTGCGAACAGCGTGACGCAATATTCGGCAATTATTGGTTATTAATCGTTTTTTGCGGTGAAAAAACGGCGTAAAAAAAGAGCCCCGCAGGACTCTTTTTAACACGATAACTTATTTATAAGCGGACTGGTGTACGCCGACGGCGCGGCCTGATGGATCGTCCATCGTTTTGAACGCCTCATCCCATTCGATGGCCTTCGCAGAAGAACAGGCGACGGACGGGCCGCCTGGCACACATTCTGCTGCGCTGGGTACCGGGAACAACTCTTCGAAGATTTCACGGTACAGGTACGCTTCTTTAGAAGATGGCGTGTTGTACGGGAAACGGAAGCGGGCGGTTTCCAGTTGCTGGTCGGAAATTTGCTCCGCCGCGACCTCTTTCAGCGTGTCGATCCAGCTGTAGCCGACGCCGTCAGAGAACTGCTCTTTTTGACGCCATGCCACGCTTGCGGGCAGGTAGGATTCAAAACATTCACGCAGGATATGTTTCTCCATTTTGCCGTTGCCGCACATTTTGTCTTCCGGGTTGATGCGCATCGCCACATCGAGGAATTTCTTATCCAGGAACGGGACGCGGGCTTCGACGCCCCAGGCAGACATCGCTTTGTTGGCGCGAGCGCAGTCAAACATATGCAGCGCCTGTAGTTTACGCACGGTCTCTTCGTGCAGTTCTTTGGCGTTTGGCGCTTTATGGAAGTAGAGGTAGCCGCCGAACACTTCATCGGAACCTTCGCCGGACAGCACCATTTTGATTCCCATCGCTTTGATTTTACGCGACATTAAATACATCGGCGTCGAGGCGCGAATGGTGGTGACATCGTAAGTTTCGATGTGGTAAATCACGTCGCGAATCGCATCCAGACCTTCCTGCACGGTGAAGTGAATTTCGTGATGCACGGTGCCGAGATGGTTTGCCACTTCCTGCGCGGCTTTCAGATCCGGGGAGCCTTCCAGACCGACAGCAAAGGAGTGCAACTGAGGCCACCAGGCTTCCGAACGTTCCTGATCTTCAACGCGGCGTGCGGCGAATTTCTTGGTGATGGCGGAAATGATGGAGGAATCCAGGCCGCCCGAGAGCAATACGCCGTATGGCACGTCTGACATCAGGTGGCTTTTGACGGACTCTTCCAGCGCCTGGCGCAACACGTTTTTGTCCGTTTCGTTGTCTTTTACCGCGTCGAACTCGAACCAGTCGCGCTGGTAGTACTGACGAATCTCACCGTCTTTGCTCCACAGGTAGCTGCCTGCCGGGAACTCTTTAATCGTGCGGCAGACCGGCACCAGCGCCTTCATTTCAGAGGCGACATAAAAGTTGCCGTGCTCGTCATGACCCATATAAAGCGGGATGATCCCGATGTGGTCGCGACCAATCAGCCAGGCATCCTGTTCGCTGTCGTACAGCGCAAAGGCGAACATACCCTGTAAGTCGTCGAGAAATTCCACCCCTTTTTCCTGGTACAGCGCGAGGATCACTTCACAGTCAGACCCGGTCTGGAACTGATAGCGGTCGCCATATTCCGCGCGTAATGCCTGGTGGTTATAAATTTCACCGTTAACGGCCAGCACATGTGTTTTCTTTTCGTTGTACAGCGGCTGCGCACCGGCGTTGACGTCGACAATAGACAGACGCTCGTGTGCCAGAATCGCGTTATCGCAGGCGTAAATACCGGACCAGTCAGGGCCGCGATGGCGCATCAAACGTGACAGCTCAAGGGCTTTTTTACGCAGCTCAACCGCGTCTGTTTTGATATCGAATACGCCAAAAATAGAACACATAACCTTCTCCATTAACCCGTTGCGTGGTGCTTTTTTGTGTTTGCTTGTTTATGAAAATGCCGCAAAGCCGCAGGGTTCGCAAGAGATTTGGCGTGATGAAAGCAAAAAATGCAATGGCAGTTGTTGAATGATGAAAAAAGATTACGTAATGAGCGTGTTTATTGATGAATCGATAATTTTATGGCGATTTTATTAAACGATGTTTTTTATCAGGCCTACGATTCGAACAGAACAATATTGTAGGCCTGATAAGCGTAGCGCCATCAGGCAGGGGGACGTTTTCAGATAACGTCGATTTCGGCGACGGAAGGATAAATCCAGCTTGGTCTGAACGGCATGTCGTCGATATCGTTGAGCGTTGAGACGCCAGAGAGCACCAGAATGGTTTCCAGACCGGCCTGGAATCCCGCCAGAATATCGGTGCGCAGATTGTCGCCGACGATAACGGTCTCTTCCGAGTGCGCCTGCATTTTGTTTAACGCGGCGCGGATAATCCACGGGCTGGGTTTACCGACGTAAAAAGGCTTACGGCCAGAAATTTTTTCAATACCTGCACAGAGCGCGCCGCAGGCCGGATAGAAACCACGACCGTGGGTATCGGGGTTAGTGGCGATGAAACGGGCGCCGTTGGCGACGAAGAAGGCCGCTTTATGCATCATGTCCCAGTTATAGGAGCGGGTCTCGCCGACAATCACAAAATCGGGATTGACGTCGGTAATGGTAAAACCTGCTTTATACAATTCGTGAATTAGTGCACCTTCACCGACCACATAGGCTTTCTTGCCTTCCTGACGACGCAGAAAATCGGCGGTGGCCATCGCGGAAGTATAAAAAACGCTGTCCGGTACGTTAACCCCTGCGGTAGCAAAGCGGTTCGCCAGATCCTGGCCGGTCTGCGAAGGGTAATTGGTCAGCAGCACCAGCGGCAGACCTTTTTCCATTACATCCGTCAGAAATTCTGCCGCACCGGGTACGGCAACATTGTCGTGCATCAGCACGCCGTCAATATCACAAATTACATTCTTGATGGTCATGAACTACCCAAAGGATTTAGTCATAATGCGCCACTATAAAAGCTCATTAATTTTCCAGCAAATGTTGCAACAAAATGCCGTTGAGCATGGCGCGTTTCACCAGCGCAAATGCGCCGATGGCGGAGCGGTGATCCAGCGTGGAACGGACAACCGGCAAATTTTTGCGAAACGCTTTCAGCGCCTGTGTGTTGATGCAGCTTTCAATCGCCGGCAGCAGCACTTTATCCGCTTCGGTAATTTCACCGGCAATCACGATTTTTTGCGGATTAAACAGGTTGATAGCGATAGCGATGGTTTTGCCCAGATGACGACCAACGTGTTCAATCACCTCTGCCGCTAAGCTGTCACCTTTATTAGCTGCCTTGCAGATGGTTTTAATCGTGCAGTCGTCCAGCGTAACGCGACTTTGGTAGCCCTGCTTGAGTAAGTGCTGTACGCGTTGTTCAATGGCCGCGTTGGCGGCGATGGTTTCCAGACAGCCAAAATTGCCGCAGTGACAGCGCTCGCCCAGCGGCTCGACCTGAATATGGCCGATCTCTCCGACGTTGCCGTTGCGACCAATAAAAATGCGGCCATTTGAGATAATCCCGGCGCCAGTCCCCCGGTGTACGCGCACCAGAATGGAATCTTCGCAATCCTGGCTTGCACCGAAATAGTGCTCGGCCAGCGCCAGACTGCGGATATCGTGACCGACAAAACAGGTTACGTGAAAACGTTTTTCCAGCGCTTCAACTAATCCCCAGTTTTCAACCTGAATATGCGGCATATAGCGGATCACGCCGCTTTCGGGATCGACAAGACCCGGCAGGATCACGGAAATCGCGATTAACTCGCGAAGTTTACGCTGATTACTGTCGACGAATGTGGTGATGGCATTGAGCAGGGCATGTTCCAGCGTCTCCTGAGTGCGTTCTGGCAGCGGGTAGTGCTCTTCAGCCAGCACTTTACTGCTCAGGTCAAACAGGGTAATGGTTGCGTCATGACGACCCAACCGCACGCCAATGGCATGGAAATTACGGGTTTCGGTAACGATGGAGATGGCGCGGCGGCCTCCGGTGGAGGCCTGCTGATCAACTTCTTTGATCAGCCCGCGTTCAATGAGTTGACGCGTAATTTTGGTTACGCTGGCGGGAGCAAGCTGGCTTTGCTCGGCAATCTGAATACGCGAGATTGGCCCGTGCTGGTCAATCAGGCGGTAAACGGCCGCGCTGTTAAGCTGTTTTACGAGATCAACATTACCTATTTGAGCTTGTCCGCCTGGTGTCATACTTTCTCTTACTCAGTAACGACCTCGTTACCATTAACGATGGTCTTGATGATTTTAAAGTCGTGGGTGAAGGCGGTCAGGTTCGCAACTTTACCCGGCGCGAGGCTGCCGAGCTGCTTATCGACGCCAATCGCGCGCGCAGGGTAGAGCGTTGCCATACGCAGCACTTCATCCAGCGCAATACCGCAATGTTCAACCAGATTACGCACGCCTTCGATCATGGTTAATGATGATCCGCTCAGCGTACCGTTCTCATCCACACACAGTCCATTACGGTAGTATATTGTTTTACCAGCAAAAATGAACTGTTCAATGTTTGCACCCGCCGGGGCGGTTGCATCGGTCACCAGGCAAAGTTTGTCACCTTTCAGACGTTTAGCGTTACGAATGTTGACGTAATCAACATGCAGACCATCCGCGATGATGCCGCAATAAATATCGGCATCGTCAAGAATGGCGCCCGCCAGACCCGGTTCACGGCCCGTAATATACGGCATCGCGTTGAACAGGTGGGTGGCAAAGGTGATCCCTGCGCGGAAACCGGCTTTCGCCTCTTTTAACGTCGCGTTGGAGTGACCGGCTGAAACCACAATGCCCGCCGCCGCCAGCTTAGCGATCACTTCTGCCGGCACCATTTCCGGCGCCAGCGTGACTTTGGTGATCACATCGGCATTATCGCACAGGAAGTCCACCAGCGCAGCGTCAGGTTGGCGGACAAAACTTGGATTATGGGTGCCTTTTTTGACCAGGTTCAGCCACGGACCTTCAAGATGAAGACCTAATGCCTGATTCGGGTATTTCGCCAGGTATTCACGCATGACGCGAATGCCCTGTTTCATCAGATCGTCGCTGGTGGTAATCAGCGTCGGCAGGTAGCTGGTGCAGCCTGATTTCTCATTGGCTTTCTGCATGATTTCCAGCGTTTCGACAGTCACCGCGTCAGCGGTATCGTTGAACTGGACGCCGCCGCAGCCGTTTAATTGCACATCAATAAAACCGGGGGAGAGAATGGCCCCATTCAACGCGCGTTGTTCTATCTCTGGCGGCAGTTCCGCCACTGGACAGATGCGATCAATCAGGCCATTGGCGACAACAATCGCATGGTCATCAAGAATTTCGTGACCGGTAAAAATCCGGCCCTGGGTTAAAGCATACATTCCGACCCCCGATTTCAAAAAATGCCGCCCTGCGTCTGCGTACAGGGCGGAGATAACATTACAGACCTTTAATATTTTCGGCTTCTAACTCGTTGAAATATTTCAGTGTCTTAACTTTCAGTTCCATAGTGGAAGGTTCGTCGCACACCACGACTGCTTTCGGATGCAGTTGCAGACAGCTAATGGTCCACATGTGGTTGACGTTGCCTTCGACAGCCGCCTGTAGCGCCTGCGCTTTCTGATGGCCCAGCACCAGAATCATCACTTCTTCTGCGTCCAGCAGCGTACCCACGCCTACGGTCAGCGCATATTTCGGCACCTGATTGACGTCGCCGTCAAAGAAGCGGGAGTTTGCCACGCGGGTGTCATGGGTCAGCGTTTTGATACGCGTACGGGAAGCCAGGGAAGAAGCCGGTTCGTTAAACGCGATATGGCCGTCGTTACCTACGCCGCCCATAAACAGGTGAATTTTACCGTAAGAACGGATTTTTTCTTCATAATTACGGCATTCCGCATCGATATCCGGCGCGTTACCGTTGAGCAGGTTAATATTTTCTGCCGGAATATCAACGTGATCGAAGAAATTGCGGTGCATGAAGCTGTGGTAGCTTTCCGGGTGTTCTTTCGGAAGGCCAACATATTCGTCCATGTTGAATGTCACCACATGCTTAAAGCTGACCTGGCCCGCTTTGTGCATTTCGACTAATGCTTTATACGCCGTCAGCGGCGTGCCGCCGGTCGGCAGGCCCAGGACGAACGGGCGATCGGCGGTAGGTTTGAAGGCGTTAATACGGTTAACGATATGGCGAGCAGCCCATTTGCCGACCTGTTCTGCGGACGTCAGGGGGATCAGTCTCATTCTTCACCTCAAAAGTAAAAGTAATAAATTGGCGGATTGAGCATCTGTACGTTAGTAAGCGTAACCTGGATTCGTATGGACAGGCGCTAATCCGTGTTGATTTTTTGAATGATAAAATAAGTTTTCGCAGTTAGCCAGTATAAGGGAGGGTGAATAACGATATTTGGTGATTCAAATCACAAAAAACACGCGTTTAATTTGCGATACGAATTAATTTTTCACACACTCTGAGCGTAGATGAATAATTCATACCGTTGTTGCCAAACATCACGCTTTAACGATTTGTCGCACAATAAAAAAATGGCTTCCAGAAGCCTAATCGGGGTCTCGTAGGGGGAATAAGATGAATATTTTAGGTTTTTTCCAGCGACTGGGTAGGGCGTTACAGCTCCCTATCGCAGTGCTGCCGGTGGCGGCACTGTTGCTGCGATTCGGTCAACCAGATTTACTGAATGTCGCCTTTATCGCGCAGGCGGGCGGGGCGATCTTCGATAACCTCGCACTGATCTTCGCCATCGGTGTGGCATCCAGCTGGTCTAAGGACAGCGCGGGTGCAGCAGCGCTGGCGGGTGCGGTCGGGTACTTCGTCCTGACCAAAGCGATGGTGACGATTAACCCGGAAATCAACATGGGCGTCCTGGCGGGTATCATTACCGGTCTGGTGGGCGGCGCCGTTTATAACCGTTGGTCCGGTATCAAACTTCCTGATTTCCTGAGCTTCTTTGGCGGCAAACGTTTTGTGCCGATCGCCACGGGCTTCTTCTGTCTGGTGCTGGCGGCGATTTTCGGTTACGTCTGGCCTCCGGTTCAGCACGCTATTCATGCGGGCGGTGAATGGATTGTCGGCGCGGGCGCGCTGGGCTCCGGTATCTTCGGTTTCATCAACCGTCTGTTGATCCCGACAGGTCTGCATCAGGTGCTGAACACCATCGCTTGGTTCCAGATTGGCGAGTTCACTAACACGGCAGGTACGGTATTCCACGGCGACATCAACCGCTTCTACGCGGGTGACGGCACGGCGGGGATGTTCATGTCCGGCTTCTTCCCGATCATGATGTTCGGTCTGCCGGGTGCGGCGCTGGCGATGTACTTCGCTGCGCCGAAAGCGCGTCGTCCAATGGTTGGCGGTATGCTGCTGTCCGTTGCGATCACCGCGTTCCTGACCGGTGTTACTGAGCCGCTGGAATTCCTGTTCATGTTCCTGGCGCCGTTGCTGTACCTCCTGCACGCAATATTGACCGGTATCAGCCTGTTCATCGCGACGCTGCTGGGTATTCATGCGGGCTTCTCCTTCTCCGCAGGCGCAATTGACTACGTGTTGATGTATAGCCTGCCTGCGGCCAGCAAAAACGTCTGGATGCTGCTGGTGATGGGCGCGGTATTCTTCGTCATCTACTTCCTGCTGTTCAGCGCGGTAATTCGCGTGTTCAACCTGAAAACGCCAGGTCGTGAAGATAAAGACGACGATATCGTGACTGACGAAGCGAACAGCAACACTGAAGAAGGTATGACCCAACTGGCGACCAACTACATTGCTGCGGTTGGCGGTACGGATAACCTGAAAGCGATCGATGCCTGCATCACCCGTTTGCGTCTGACCGTTGCCGACGCGGCTCGCGTGAGCGATGCGATGTGTAAACGTCTTGGTGCGTCTGGCGTGGTGAAACTGAACAAACAGACCATCCAGGTTATCGTCGGCGCGAAAGCGGAATCTATCGGCGACGAAATGAAGAAAGTGGTGGCGCGTGGCCCGGTTGCGGCAGCGTCTGCTGACAGCGCGCCAGTGACTGCGGCGCCGGCGGTAAAACCGCAGGCGGTTCCTAATGCGGTGACTATCGCGACGCTGGTTTCTCCAGTCACGGGTGACGTGGTTGCGCTGGAACAGGTTCCTGACGAAGCGTTCGCCAGCAAAGCGGTTGGCGACGGCGTGGCGGTGAAACCAACGGATAAAACCGTTGTTTCCCCGGCGGCAGGCACCATTGTGAAAATCTTCAACACCAATCATGCGTTCTGCCTGGAAACTGAAAAAGGCGCGGAAATCGTTGTCCACATGGGGATCGATACCGTTGCGCTGAACGGTCAGGGCTTCAAACGCCTGGTGGAAGAGGGTACCGAAGTGGTTGCCGGTCAGCCGATCCTGGAAATGGATCTGGAGTTCCTGAACGCCAATGCGCGCTCGATGATTAGCCCGGTGGTTTGCAGCAACATCGACGACTTCAGCGGTCTGGTGATTAAAGCTGAAGGTCAGGTGGTTGCGGGTCAAACGCCACTGTATGAGATTAAAGGCAAATAATCGCTCCTGAGTAGAGTTTGTGCCTGAGCGGCGGGGGGAAACCTCCGCCGCTTTTTTTTTGCAGCCTGTAGGCCGGATAAGGTATAGCCGCTATCCGGCAAATGCGCCTGATGGCGCTGCGCTCATCAGGCCTACGGTTCGACACAGTTTGTAGGCCGGATAAGGTATAGCTGCTATCCGGCAAATGCGCCTGATGGCGCTGCGCTTATCAGGCCTACGGTTCGACGCAGTTTGTAGCAGTTTGTAGGCCGGATGAGGCGTAGCCGTCATCCGGCAAAGCGCCGTCGCTTTTTTTTACAGCAATCAGCCCCCATATTTTCTTCAAAGCCACTTTTTAAGTAACTAAAGGTTGTCAGTCTGTCCGGCTTATAAGATCATATGCCGTTATACGTTGTTTACGCTTTGAGGAATCCACGATGAGTGAGGCTGAAGCCCGCCCGACTAACTTTATTCGTCAGATCATCGATGAAGATCTGGCCAGTGGTAAGCACACCACAATCCACACCCGTTTTCCGCCGGAGCCGAATGGCTATCTGCACATCGGCCACGCGAAATCCATCTGTCTGAACTTTGGTATCGCGCAAGATTATCAGGGCCTGTGCAACCTGCGTTTCGATGATACCAACCCGGTAAAAGAAGATATCGAGTACGTTGATTCGATCAAAAACGACGTCGAGTGGTTAGGTTTTCACTGGGCTGGCAACGTTTGCTACTCCTCAGATTACTTCGATCAGCTGCATGCGTATGCGGTTGAGCTGATCACCAAAGGTCTGGCGTACGTCGATGAGCTGACGCCGGATCAGATCCGCGAATATCGCGGTACGCTGAAAGAGCCGGGTAAAAACAGCCCGTTCCGCGATCGCAGCGTGGAAGAGAACCTGGCGCTGTTTGAAAAAATGCGTACCGGTGGTTTTGAAGAAGGTAAAGCGTGCCTGCGCGCCAAAATTGATATGGCGTCGCCGTTTATCGTGATGCGCGATCCGGTGCTGTACCGCATTAAATTTGCCGAACACCACCAGACCGGCAACAAGTGGTGCATCTACCCGATGTACGACTTTACCCACTGCATCAGCGATGCGCTGGAAGGCATTACGCACTCTCTGTGTACGCTGGAATTCCAGGACAACCGTCGTCTGTACGACTGGGTGCTGGACAACATCACCATCCCGGTTCACCCGCGTCAGTACGAATTCTCACGCCTGAATCTGGAATACACCGTGATGTCCAAGCGTAAGCTGAACCTGCTGGTGACGGACAAACACGTTGAAGGCTGGGACGATCCGCGTATGCCGACCATTTCTGGCCTGCGTCGTCGTGGCTATACCGCGGCCTCCATCCGTGAATTCTGCAAACGCATCGGCGTTACCAAGCAGGACAACACCATTGAGATGGCGTCGCTGGAGTCCTGCATTCGTGAAGATCTGAATGAAAACGCTCCGCGCGCGATGGCGGTTATCGATCCGGTGAAACTGGTTATCGAAAACTACCCGCAGGGCGAAAGCGAAATGGTCACCATGCCGAACCATCCGAACAAACCGGAAATGGGCAGCCGTGAAGTACCGTTTAGCGGTGAGATTTGGATCGATCGTGCTGACTTCCGCGAAGAAGCGAACAAGCAGTACAAGCGTCTGGTGATGGGGAAAGAAGTGCGTCTGCGTAACGCCTATGTGGTGAAAGCTGAGCGCGTGGAGAAGGATGCGGAAGGCAATATCACCACCATCTTCTGTACCTATGATGCGGACACCCTGAGCAAAGATCCGGCCGATGGCCGTAAAGTGAAGGGCGTCATTCACTGGGTAAGCGCGGCACACGCGCTGCCGGTTGAAATTCGTCTGTACGATCGTCTGTTCAGCGTGCCGAACCCGGGCGCCGCAGAGGACTTCCTGTCCGTGATCAACCCTGAATCGCTGGTAATTAAGCAGGGTTACGCGGAACCGTCGTTGCAGAACGCCGTAGCGGGTAAAGCGTATCAGTTTGAGCGTGAAGGCTACTTCTGCCTGGACAGCCGCTACACAACGGCGGATAAACGCGTGTTTAACCGTACCGTAGGTCTGCGCGATACGTGGGCTAAAGCGGGCGAGTAAAGCCACCGCATCACATCACCTTCCAACGCCGCATTTTGCGGCGTTTTTTTATCCTTTCCATTTTGTCATCCCGCTCTCTGTTTGCAGAGCGAATTAATGCCGTCGGGAAAATAATTTCGCAACAAAATAGTTTTGGCGTAGTGAATTTATGGAATGAATATCATTTCATGTGAAACCGATTTCATGTGCATGGAAAACAAGACAATTTTAACTTTTGTTCATCTTTTTTAGCGCCTGATGAAAATGTAACAGAAAGCAATGAAATATGTGCGGTTGCTCATACTCTTACATTCTCGTTACAGAAAGAGATTGATAATTCGCGTCGCGAAAAATAGTCTATTCACTGTAGTCTGCGAGGTTTTTCTCAACGCTACTTTTACATTTTTATTTTTCGCTGTCCGCTTTTGTTCGGCAGCATTTTATACGTCAAAGAGGATTAACACATGCGTACGTTTAGTGGCAAACGTAGTACGCTGGCGCTGGCTATCGCCGGTATCACAGCAATGTCAGGTTTGGTCGTCGTTCCACAGGCTCAGGCCGAAGGCTTTATTGACGATTCCACGTTAACAGGCGGCATCTATTACTGGCAGCGTGAGCGTGACCGTAAAGATGTCACCGACGATGACAAATATAAAACCAACCTTTCACACGCGACCTGGAACGCCAACCTGGATTTCCAGTCTGGTTATGCGGCTGATATGTTCGGTCTGGATATCGCGGCATTTACCGCGATAGAAATGGCGGAAAACGGCGACAGCGGACACCCCAACGAAATCGCCTTCTCGAAAAAGAATAAAGGTTACGATGAAGATTATTCTGGCGATAAGAGCGGGATCAGCCTTTATAAAGCCGCGGCAAAATTTAAGTACGGGCCAACCTGGGCGCGTGCGGGGTATATCCAGCCGACCGGTCAGACGCTGTTAGCGCCGCACTGGAGCTTTATGCCGGGTACTTATCAGGGCGCGGAAGCCGGAGCGAATTTTGACTACGGTGATGCGGGCGCGCTGAGTTTCTCCTATATGTGGGCCAACCAATATAAAGCGCCGTGGCACACCGATGTTGATAAATTCTATCAGGCCGATAAAAAGACCAAAGTGGATTACCTCCACTCTATCGGCGCTAAATACGATTTCAAAAATGACCTCGTGCTGGAAGCGGCATTTGGTCAGTCAGAAGGGTATGTCGACCAGTATTTTGCCAAAGCCAGCTACAAATTTGATTTGGGCGGCAACCCGTTCACCACCAGCTATCAGTTCTATGGTGCGCGCGACAAAGTTGATGATCGCAGCGTAAACGATATTTATGACGGCACCGCTTGGTTGCAGGCGCTGACTTTCGGTTACAAAGTGGCCGAAGTCGTCGATTTGCGCCTGGAAGGGACCTGGGTTAAGGCGGACGGTCAACAAGGTTACTTCCTGCAACGTATGACGCCGACTTACGCATCCTCAAACGGTCGTCTGGATATCTGGTGGGATAACCGTTCAGACTTTAACGCCAACGGCGAAAAAGCTGTCTTCTTCGGTGCGATGTACGATCTGAAAAACTGGAACCTGCCGGGCTGGGCAGTGGGGGCGTCATACGTTTACGCCTGGGACGCGAAGCCATCAACCTGGCAGATTACCCCGGATGCGTACTATGACAAAAACCGTACCATTGAAGAGTCTTCTTACAGCCTTGATGCGGTCTACACCCTACAGGAAGGCCGTGCCAAAGGCACCATGTTTAAACTGCACTTCACGGAATATGACAACCACTCCAACATCCCAAGCTGGGGCGGCGGTTACGGCAACATCTTCCAGGATGAACGTGACGTGAAGTTCATGGTTATCGCTCCGTTCACTATTTTCTGATGCCCGTTGCGCAGGCGATTTGTCTGCCGCAACGTTGAGGACACTGATATGAAAAAACTGTTACTCATCGCCATGATGGCATCGGGACTGGTGGCCTGCGCGCAGCCAACCGCGCCCAAAGAAGACAGTCAGTTAAAAGAGGCGTACAGCGCCTGCATCAATACGGCGCAAGGTTCGCCAGAGAAAATCGAGGCCTGTCAGAGCGTACTGAACGTGCTGAAGAAAGATGACCAGCACAAGCAGTTTGCTACAGAAGAGAGCGTGCGCGTGCTGGATTATCAGCAGTGCATTCAGGCTACGCGTACGGGGAACGATCAGGCGGTGACCGCCGATTGCGACAAAATCTGGCAGGAAATTCGCAGTAAAAATAGCGCCAAATAAAAGCAGGGCGGGTTAATGGCGGGCGGAGAGAACTCTCCGCCCGTTTGCGTTTTTTAAGGCCGCTACCGGGTCGGAGGCATAAAAAAAGCCAACCGGTCGGTTGGCTTTTTAGCAGGTTTCACATTACTTCGCGTCGTGCGCGTGCTCGTCTTCCCGGCAATCGCCTTCAGCGCAGTGGCCGTAGAGATAGAGGCTGTGGTTCGTCAAACGAATGCCATGCTTAGCCGCAATCTCACGCTGGCGCGCTTCGATAGAATCATCACTGAATTCGATCACTTTGCCACAATCGAGGCAAATAAGGTGATCGTGATGATGCTGTTGGGTCAGCTCAAAAACGGATTTACCGCCTTCAAAGTTGTGGCGGGTTACGATACCGGCGTCATCAAACTGGTTCAGCACGCGGTACACGGTCGCCAGCCCAATCTCTTCACCCATGTCGATCAGACGTTTATATAAATCTTCCGCACTGACGTGATGGTTATCCGGTTCCTGAAGAACTTCCAGAATTTTTAAACGAGGAAGCGTTACTTTCAGGCCAGCCTTCTTTAATGCGGTATTGTTGTCAGTCATGCGGAATCTGTCCTGTTGCTAAACGATTCACTTCAAACAAAGAAGTGACAGAAATTGCACTTGAGATAATGCGTTTCATTATAGAACTGCCACGCCTAAATGAAAACTGCAAGCCTCCGGCAAATATTGTTAATAAAAACGAGGTATCGCCAACAAACACACTGTGCAATACCAGAATAACACCCGGACATTGTACAGGGTCAGGCAAGAAAGTTACAAATTTGTAGCAATTATTTTAATTGGTTTTATCTATTGATGCGACGCAGATGCTTTTCTGCGCCGCACAAAATCAGGCGTTAATGATTTCGTCGAGGTGCAGTTCGCCGGAAATCTGTTTAACCCATTTTTCAACGCGCTCTGCGGTCAGTTCAGGCTGACGGTCTTCGTCGATAGCCAGACCAACAAAGTGATCGTCGTCAGCCAGACCTTTGGACGCTTCAAAATGGTAGCCCGCCGTTGGCCAGTGACCGACGATGGTCGCGCCGCGCGGCTCAATGATGTCGCGGATGGTGCCTAACGCGTCGCAGAAATATTCTGCGTAATCTTCCTGGTCGCCGCAGCCGAACAGCGCCACCAGTTTACCGTTAAAATCAATCTCTTCGAGAGTCGGGAAGAAGTCATCCCAGTCACATTGCGCTTCACCGTAGTACCAGGTCGGGATGCCCAGCAGCAGGATGTCGTACCCTTCCAGGTCCTCTTTGCTGCTTTTCGCAATGTCATGCACATCGGCAACGTCTTTACCAAGCTGTTTTTGAATCATTTTTGCGATATTTTCGGTATTACCGGTGTCGCTGCCGAAAAAGATGCCAGTGATTGCCATGAGTAAAATAACCTCTTGAAACTTATTGAAATGGTGGTGGCGTATTGCCCGCAGATAAGGGCAATCATAGCAGAACAGTCAGGCATGCGGAAACAGCAATCACGCGGGACTGCACTCTGTGCTACATGATTTATGATATTGAGCAGTTTTTCAGACTACGCCCTGGCCGCGCAGCGCTGCCAGTTGAGTCATCAGCATCTCTTCGATGAGTTCGCTACGGCTCATATTGCGGGATTCGGCCAGCTCGTTCAGCGCATCGACAGCCTCAGCGTTGAGTTTCAGTTCGACACGCTTAAGGCCACGTACTTTGTCGCGTTTTAGCTGGTTACGCTTATTAATGCGCAGCTGTTCATCACGCGAAAGCGGATTGGTTTTGGGTCGTCCCGGGCGACGCTCGTGTGCGAACAGATCTAATGTCGTACGGTCCGTTTGTTCTTTGGCCATGATTTTGGTGACTTCGGGGAAACAATCAGCCAGGCGTCTGCCCGGATGGATAGCGCGCCATCATACATCAGCAAGGCAGACACGCCAACGCTCGCGGACGTAATCGCGCGCGGACGCTGAGTTTTTAATCAGTTGGCCTTATCTGCCAGATAGCGACGAATGGCGCGCAGTACCGCATCGGGTTTTTCCGCGTGAACCCAGTGGCCCGCTCCGGCGATGACGTGCGCTCGCGCCTGAGGGAACTGCGCCAGCAGATCGTGACGATATGCTTCGGTCACATAAGGGGAGTTGCCGCCGGGGATAAACAACGCCGGGCGATCCCAGGCTGGAATGGTCTCCCAGCCCACAATATGTGGATACTGTTCCCACAACACCGGTACGTTAAAGCGCCATTCGCCGTCGATAAACGATTTCAGCAGAAACTGGATGACGCCTTCTTCTTGCAGATGTTGACGCATAACGGTGGCGGCCTGTTGACGGGTTTCGGCGCCCGCGTCGGTGACGGCATTGATGGCGGCGAAGATTTCATCGTGGCGGCGAACGTGGTAATCGACCGGCGCGATGTCTATCGCGACCAACTGGTCAATACGCTCCGGCGCCAGCGCGGTGAGCGCCATTACCGCTTTACCGCCCATGGAGTGGCCGATAAAGGTGGCTTTCTCAATGCCTTCGGCATCAATGGTATCCAGTAAGTCTTGCGCCATTGCCGGGTAGTCCATCACCGGATCGCGAGGGGAGAGACCGTGGTTGCGCATATCAACCTGAATGATATCGTGATCGGTCACCAGGTCGCGCGCCAGCACGCCGAGGTTGTCCAGGCTGCCAAACAAACCGTGAACGAGGACGATGGGAGAATTATTGTGCAGGTTTTGTGCAGTTTGCGCTCGGATATTCAATTTCATGGCAAAGTTCTTTTTTTCGCTCTGTCGGGTTAGGGTATTATGTTGACTATTCTGCCACAGGGCTGCAACAACTACGGTTTACTCCGAGTTTTTCCGTCAGCCAGGTTTGACGCTATCCGCTGTTGGAATTTGCCTTTACACTACGTGCAGGTAATCCCAACGACTTGTATTCAGATAAGACACCGCACTGGATTAAGATGAAAACGATTGAAGTTGATGATGAACTCTATAGCTATATTGCCAGCCACACCAAGCATATTGGCGAGAGCGCATCCGACATTTTACGGCGCATGTTGAAGTTTTCCGCCGTATCACAGCCTGTCACTCCGGCGGCGAAAGAGGTTCGCGTCGCGCAACCTGCTATCGTGGAAGCGAAGCCCGTCAACCCCGTAAAAGATAAAGTCCGCGCCATGCGTGAACTGCTGCTTTCCGACGAGTACGCGGAGCAGAAGAAAGCGGTAAACCGCTTCATGCTGGTGCTGTCTACACTCTACTCACTGGATAATCGCGCGTTTGCCGAAGCAACGGAGTCGTTGCATGGCCGTACGCGCGTCTATTTTGCGGCTGATGAACAAACGCTGCTGAAAAATGGTAATCAAACCAAACCGAAACATGTGCCCGGCACGCCGTATTGGGTGATTACCAACACCAACACCGGCCGTAAATGCAGCATGGTTGAACACATCATGCAGTCAATGCAATTCCCGGCGGAATTGATTGAGAAGGTTTGCGGAACAATTTAATCCTTGCATTAAAAGGACCAGGCAATGGCAATCCACAACCGTGCAGGTCAACCTGCGCAACAGAGTGATTTGATTAACGTCGCCCAACTGACGGCACAGTACTATGTACTGAAACCCGAAGCAGGGAATGCAGAGCACGCCGTGAAGTTCGGTACGTCCGGGCATCGCGGTAGCGCAGGTCGTCATAGTTTTAACGAGCCGCACATCCTGGCGATCGCCCAGGCGATTGCGGAAGAGCGTGCAAAAAACGGTATCACTGGTCCTTGTTATGTGGGCAAAGATACCCACGCGCTGTCTGAACCGGCATTTATCTCTGTACTGGAAGTGCTGGCGGCGAACGGTGTTGATGTCATCGTGCAGGAAAACAATGGCTTCACGCCAACGCCTGCCGTTTCCAACGCTATCCTGGTTCACAATAAAAAAGGCGGCCCGCTGGCTGATGGCATCGTGATCACGCCATCTCACAATCCACCGGAAGACGGCGGAATTAAGTACAACCCGCCAAACGGCGGCCCGGCGGATACCAACGTCACCAAAGTGGTGGAAGACAGGGCCAACGCGCTGTTGGCTGACGGTCTGAAGGGCGTGAAGCGTATCTCTCTGGATGCGGCGATGGCCTCAGGCCACGTTAAAGAGCAGGATCTGGTGCAGCCGTTCGTTGAAGGGCTGGCGGATATCGTCGATATGGCGGCGATTCAGAAAGCGGGCCTGACGCTGGGCGTCGATCCGCTGGGTGGTTCCGGTATCGAATACTGGAAGCGTATTGCTAAGCACTACAACCTGAACCTGACTATCGTTAACGATCACGTTGATCAGACGTTCCGCTTTATGCATCTCGACAAAGACGGCGCAATCCGTATGGACTGTTCCTCCGAGTGCGCGATGGCGGGTCTGCTGGCGCTGCGTGATAAGTTCGATCTGGCGTTCGCCAACGACCCGGACTATGACCGCCACGGCATCGTGACTCCGGCAGGGCTGATGAACCCGAACCACTATCTGGCGGTAGCGATCAACTATCTGTTCCAGCACCGCCCGCAGTGGGGCAAAGAGGTGGCGGTCGGTAAAACGCTGGTCTCTTCTGCGATGATCGACCGCGTGGTGAACGATTTGGGGCGTAAACTGGTGGAAGTGCCGGTCGGCTTTAAATGGTTCGTTGACGGTCTGTTCGACGGCAGCTTCGGCTTCGGCGGCGAAGAGAGCGCCGGGGCGTCTTTCCTGCGTTTCGACGGCACGCCGTGGTCTACCGATAAAGACGGCATCATCATGTGCCTGCTGGCGGCGGAAATCACGGCCGTCACCGGGAAAAACCCGCAGGAGCACTACAACGAGCTGGCGGCCCGCTTTGGCGCGCCGAGCTATAACCGTTTGCAGGCAAGCGCAACGTCTGCGCAGAAAGCTGCATTGTCTAAGCTCTCTCCAGAAATGGTGAGCGCCAGCACGCTGGCGGGCGATCCGATCACCGCGCGTCTGACGGCGGCGCCGGGTAACGGCGCGTCGATTGGCGGCCTGAAAGTGATGACCGACAACGGCTGGTTCGCCGCGCGGCCTTCTGGTACGGAAGACGCTTATAAGATTTATTGCGAAAGCTTCCTCGGCGAGGAACACCGCAAGCAGATCGAAAAAGAAGCGGTTGAGATTGTCAGCGAAGTGCTGAAAAACGCGTAAGTGCGGTTTGTGTGCCGGGCGGTACTGCATTTGCCCGGCTACAACAACGATCGTAGGCCCGGTAAGCGTTAGCGCCACCGGGCTTTTTTTTAGCCGTGTTTGTTTTTCAGCTCAAAGCGCGGCGATACCAGTCCATACAGCGTCCAGCCGAGGAAGGTCACGATGGAGCCGTACAGCATCGCTTCTTCACCGGAGGAATACAGCGCATAGAAGCTGTACAGCGCGCCGATGAATGCCACGAAGTTCGCCGTTTTGGCTTTTGACGACGGAACATTTGCCACTTTCTGAATGATCACCAGCGCGGCCATCGACAGAATGTACGGGATAATGTTTGTTACCACCGCCAGGTTAACCAGCACGTTGAACTGGCTGTTCAGCGATGGGCTGATGGTCATCAGCGATAATCCGCTCTGGATAATCACGATGGTCAGCATCCCCTGAACCGGCGCATCTACTTTCGTTACGCGAGAGAAGATTTTCGGGAAATAACCTTCATCCGCCGAGGATTTGAAGACCTGGGCGATAGTGAACTGCCAGCCCAGCAGCGAACCGCAGCAGGACATCACCATCAACGCCATGATCACTTTACCGACTTCCGGGGTAAACATCTGTGCGAACGCCAGACCGAACGGCGCGGTGGAGTTGGCCAGATCCATGTTTGGTACGATCCCGGCAATCACGTTGGTGGAGATGATGTAAATCACCGCCGCGCCCAGCGTACCGCCTAATACCGCAATCGGTACGTTACGCTCCGGGTTTTCCACCACTTCGGCGTTGGCGCAGGCAGATTCCAGACCGAGGAAGGCCCACAGCGTCATCGCAATAGAAGAACCGACGGCGGTGAAGAACGGTACGTGATGCGGGTTCCAGGAGTTGACGTACAGCGTCGGGCTAAACCAGAACCAGCCGATGATGCACAAACCGACAACCGGAATAATCACGCCCCAGACGGTGATACTGCTGATTTGCCCGGTAATGCGCGCGCCGCCGAAGTTGGCGACGGTGCACAGCCACAGCACGCCGATGGTCGCCAGACCGATCTGCACCGGTGACAGCGTGGCGCCGAACAGCTCGGTGCCGTAGCCGACGGCGGAGATGGCGATAGCGACGTTGGCAATCAGCAGCGAAACGCCATAGGTGTAGTTCGCCATAAAGTTGCCGGATTTACCAAAGGCATACTCCGCGTAGCCGCCCATGCCGCCGGATTTACGGCTAAACATCCCGCATTTGGCGAAAGCCCATGCCAGCGCCATTGAACCAACGGCAGTCACCAGCCACGAGATGATCGAGATGGTGCCGACCTCCGCAAGTTTGGTGGGCAGCATGATAATCCCGGAGCCCATCATATTGACCATTGTCAGGATGGTGAGCTGAACGACGCCCATTTTATTGGATTTGGCTTTACTCATAATTTTTCCCCTTTCAGCAGGGTGTTCTGTGCTTCGCGCGGTTTAATGACGTAGCACCACACCTGTTTACGGCCGTCGTGTTCTTCGATGTAAACGCCCTGTAGTTCAGGCGCAAAGCCCGGCAGCAGGTTGATCCCTTCTTCCAGCGCGCTGAAATAACGCAGCACCGCACCGCCCCAGATTTCACCCGGAACAACGCACAAAACCCCTGGCGGATACGGAAGCGCGCCTTCTGCCGCGATCCGTCCTTCCGCGTCCGGCAGGCGAACCAGTTCGACTTCACCGCGCAGATAGGCGTAGTTGGCGTCCTGCGGGTTCATGCTGACGCGTGGGAAATGGGATTTACGGAACATCTCTTTTTGCAGCTGTTTCACGTTATGGCGTGCGTACAGATCGTGCATCTCCTGGCACAGCTGACGCAGGGTGTAGCCGGCATAACGCGCTTCATGCTGCTTATAAATTGACGGCAGAACGTCAGCCAGCGGCGCATCGGCTTCCAGCAGTTTCTCAAAGCGCACCAGCAGGGCGACGAGTTGCTGCAATTTCGCCATGTCTTCCGCTGGCGTCAGCAGGAACAGGATCGAGTTGAGATCGCATTTTTCCGGTACCACGCCGTTTTCACGCAGGAAGTTGGCAAGGATGGTCGCCGGAACGCCAAAGGTGTCGTATTCGCCGTTGCGCGCATTGATGCCCGGCGTCGTGAGCAGCAGTTTGCACGGATCAACAAAGTACTGGTGTTCGGCGTAGCCTTCGAAGGCATGCCAGTGTTCGCCCGGCACAAAGTGGAAGAAGCGCAGGTCGTTTGCGATCTCCGCCGTGGGGTAAGACTGCCACGGTTTACCGTCGATCAGTTCCGGCACGAACGGACGGATGTGATGGCAGTTATCAAGGATCAGCTTGCGTGCATTGATGCCGTTCGCTACGCAGTCCATCCACATGTTACGGCCACCGACGCCTTCGTGCATTTTGGCGTTGATGTCCAGGGCGGCGAACAGCGGGTAGAACGGGCTGGTGGAGGCGTGCATCATGAACGCGTTATTCATACGTTTATGCGGCACATAGCGAGACTGACCTTTGATATGGCTGTCTTTCTTGTGGATCTGCGAGGTCTGGGAGAAACCGGCCTGCTGTTTGTGAACAGACTGCGTGACCAGGATACCCGGATCGTTCTCGTTCAGGTCCAGCAACAACGGCGAGCAATCGGCCATCATCGGAATAAACTGCTCGTAGCCGACCCATGCGGAGTCAAACAGGATGTAGTCGCACAGATGACCAATCTTATCCACCACCTGACGGGCGTTGTAGATGGTGCCGTCGTAGGTGCCTAACTGGATCACTGCCAGGCGGAACGGACGGGCGTCTTGCGCGCGTTGCGGCGCCACTTCGCTGACCAGTTCACGCAGATAGTCTTCTTCAAAGCAGTGGGCGTCGATCCCGCCGATGAAGCCGTACGGGTTGCGTGCGGTTTCCAGATAAACCGGCGTCGCGCCCGCCTGCAACAGCGCGCCGTGGTGGTTCGATTTGTGGTTATTACGATCGAACAGCACCAGATCGCCTGGGGTCAGCAGCGCGTTAAGTACCACTTTGTTTGACGATGAGGTGCCGTTCAGCACAAAGTAGGTTTTATCGGCGTTGAACACTTTCGCGGCGTGTTGTTGCGCGATGCACGGCGCGCCTTCATGGATAAGCAGATCGCCCATCGCCACGTCGGCATTACACAAATCAGAGCGGAAAAGCGTTTCGCCAAAGTACTCAACGAACTGGTTCCCTGCGGGGTGACGGCGGAAGAATTCACCGCCCTGATGCCCCGGACAGTCAAATGCGCTGTTGCCCTGGTTTACGTAGTCCACCAGCGCCCGGAAGAACGGCGGGCGCAGTTGCGTTTCATAGTGGCTGGCAGCGGTCTCCAGTTGGCGGCCATAGAAGGCGTTACGGGCTTCATTATGTTCGAATACGCCCGAGATCCGCGGCAGATATTCCGCCGGAACGCGCTCTTCATTTTGTGTCGCGATAAACACGGGAATACCGTAGCCCGTCGCATCAATCTCATCGAGTTTACCTCGTTCAATATCATTGATGGATAACACGATGGCGGCAACATCAATGAAATTACTTTCATCAACATTAACGATACTGCGCTGTGTAGAAAAACAATCAGGGCAGGAACGACTGACGGCAATTTTTAATTCAGACATTTTCATCTCTTTATTTTCAGGTAATAGCAGGTCCTCAATTTCTCGAATGAGAAACTGATAGCTCCGGAAAAAAAGCAATACGACGCCACTGACAAATAAATCAGTAAATTGCTTTTTAGAAGATGCAATAAACCCTAACCTTTCCGGTCACAGGTAAAACAGGGTTATGCAGTGTGAGCACCACGAGATACAGGCGTTAGCCTGCGATACAAGGGGTCAGGAAGACCTGTATGCTGGAGTGCCCTTAGTCGAAAGACTAACGGGCATTAAAGAAATGAAAGTCGAAGCTGTTACGGTGAGCAAACATCATAATATGAGTTGTCCGCCTTATATGGGGCATTGTACGGCTATTATTTTCCATTTTGGTTACCTTTACTGGATAAGTGGAAGGTGAGGGTATTTTATCCAGGAAATGAGCCTGATCTGTGAAGAAGATCAATAAAAAACGATCATTTCTAAAATATTTAGTCGTTGTTTATGCATATCACACGATAAGATATCGTATTGTTGTTTATATGTTATGGGTTTGTATTTTTATATTTTTTAAGGAATGAGATTACACTGCAAAATACATTATTTGCAGTGTGGTTAATGATAAAAATGATATTTAGGAATTAATTAAAAAAAATGAATAACCATTCATGGCATAAAACGATAACCGATTCCGGTTTCGGTAATGAAATGGCGGGGGCGGGCGGGATCCTTCTCCAGTTTCTGTCGCAGGTGCCCCATATAAATACGCAAATAGTGACTGTGCTCGACGGCGTTCGGGCCCCAGACCTGGTTCAACAGCTGCCGCTGGGTGAGCACTTTGCCCGCATTATTCAGCAACACGGCCAGTAGGCGAAACTCAATCGGCGTCAGGTGAATTTCTTCTTCATCACGGTGGACAAGGTGTGCTGCTAAGTCCACTTTTATGCTGGAAAACTGCACGATGGGATCAGGAGAAGGGCCGCTGGCGTGACGGCGCAGCGCCACGCGTAAGCGCGCCTGTAGTTCGCCAATGCCGAAGGGTTTACTCAGATAGTCATCGGCGCCCGCATCCAGCGCAGTGATTTTATCGCTCTCCTCGCTGCGAGCAGAAAGCACAATCACCGGAATTGCGCTCCATTGTCGCAGGTCGCGAATAAAATCGATGCCGTCGCCGTCAGGCAGGCCAAGATCAAGAATGATGAGATCGGGTTTCCGCGTGGCGGCTTCCAGCAACCCACGGCTTAGCGTCTCTGCTTCGTACACGCGCAGCCCGTCGCTTTCCAGCGCGCTGCGCAGAAAGCGACGAATAGCCTGTTCGTCTTCAACAATCAGAACGTTGGTCACATATCCTCATGAAAATCTTCAAGTTCAGGTGCAGTTTCCTGCGGGAGTGTAACACGGAAACAGGCTCCGCCCTGCGGGCGATTGTGGGCGGAAATCGTTCCACCGTGCACTTCAACAATCGCCTGGCAAATAGCCAGCCCCAGCCCAACGCCCGGTACGGCAGACTCTTTATTTCCCCGGGCAAATTTGTCGAAGATGCTTTTCTCCTGCCCGTCAGGAATGCCGGGGCCATTATCCCAGACGTCAAGCTGAAGATGTTCGTCTTCAACATGGGCATCAATGCCGATCTCCGCCTGCGAACCGGCGTATTTGACGGCGTTTTCCAGAAGGTTGATCAGTACCCGTTCAAACAGCGGGCCGTCAACGTGTACCAGCGTCAGCGGCGCTGGCAGCGACAGGTTAATGGGGTGGGGTAGCCCCGGCTCCAGCATTTGCAGGGCGCTGCCGACAACCTCTTCCAGCGTCAGCCACTCTTTTTTAAGATTAAATCCACCGGACTGAATGCGCGCCATATCCAGCAGGTTATTCACCAGTCGGGTGGTGTTGAGAATGTGCTGGCGGATTTCGCTGGCCTGGCGCGCATGTGGCGATCCTTCACTTGCCAAATCCAGGGTTAAAATCTCCGCCTGACCAAACAGCACCGTCAGCGGCGTGCGCAAGTCATGGGAGAGGGCGGCGAGCAGGGCATTGCGAATGCTTTCGCGCTCGCTGGCGAGTCGGGCCAGCTCTTCACTGGCGGTAAGCGTCAGACGCTCCAGCGCGCTGGCGACCAGCAAGGTGAATGTTTCCAGTAGCCGCTGTTGCTCCGGGATCATCAACTGACGAAGATTCCCCGGCTCGACCACCACCAGTCCATGCGTTTTATCGGCGCTTTTTAACGGTAAAATTTGATACGGCACGCCGGGCAGGGTATCCGTGCCCGCCCCGGCCGGCTGGCCTTTGTCAAAGCTCCACCGGGCGATGGCGTCATCCCACGGCGTTATGCCCTGCTGGTGGGTCAGCGGCGTCAGCGTGCCGTTTTCATCCGGCAATAACACCTGGCTGCGGGCCTGAAACGTGGAGGCGATAAACTGTTCGCTGGTGGCGGCGATATCCTGCCTGCTTCGCCCCACTGCCAGCGCTTTGGACATCTCGTACAGATGGCGCGTGCGCTGTTCCCGATAGCGGGCAACCCGCGCCTGATAGCGCACGCCCGCCGTCAGGTTACCAATCACCAGCCCCACCGTCAGCATCACGGCGAAGGTCAACAGATACTGCACATCGGAAACGGCAAGCGTGCCGCGAGGAGCAATAAAAAAGAGATCGAAGCTGGCGACGTTAATAAAGGTTGCCACTACCGAGGGCCAGCGCCCATAAAACAGAGCGATAATCACCACGCCCAGCAGATACAGCATCACCAGGTTAGCGGCGTCAAAGGCGACCATCCACTGTACGGCGATGACGGTGGTCACTGCGCAAAGGGCGATCGCGACCAGGCAGCCCTGTATCTGCACCCGCCACTTATCTTTGAAGGCACGGGTATCCGGTGTCTGATTCAACGGGCGAGTCGGGGGATCATCAAGGGCGACAACCACCTGATCGAGATCCGGCGCCTGTTTCGCCAGGCGATCGGCAAACGAATCTCTGCGCCACCAGCGTCGCGTTGCCGGACGCCCCAGCACAATTTTGCCGAGGTTATGTTCCCGGGCGTAACGCACAACCGCTTTTTCTTCGGCGGGATCGGAAAGCGTGGCGGTCTCTGCGCCCAGCTCCTGCGCCAGACGCAGGGCGCTCAAGATGGCGCGCCGCTGATTTTCCGGCAGGCGATGCAGCGCCGGGGTTTCGACATACACCGCGTGCCAGACGCTGCCGAGGCGGGCAGCCAGCCGCGCGGCGGCACGCACCAGTTTTTCACTGCCGGTGTTGTGCCCGATGCACAGCAGAATGGCGTCGCGGGTATGCCACACTTTCTCTTCGCCCGGGTGGCTCCGCCAGGCGCGCATTTGATCGTCCACCCGGTCGGCCGTGCGGCGCAGCGCCAGTTCACGCAGGGCGATCAAATTGCCTTTGCGAAAGAAGTGCTCAATGGCGCGTTCAGCCTGACCGGCAATGTACACCTTGCCCTCCTTCAGACGCGCTCGCAGATCGTCAGGCGGCAGGTCGACCAGAACCACCTCGTCGGCGGCATCGAAGAAGGGGTCTGGTACGGTTTCTCGAACCTGAATGCCGGTCACGCCGCTGACCACATCGTTGAGGCTTTCCAGGTGCTGGACGTTGACGGTGGTAAAGACGTCAATACCCGCTTCCAGCAGTTCTTCTATATCCTGCCAGCGTTTAGGGTGGCGCGAGCCTGGCGCATTACTGTGCGCCAGTTCGTCCATGAGAATAAGCGCCGGGCGACGGGCCAGCGCCGCGTCGAGATCGAACTCGCTGAGATGGCGTCCGTGACGCGTCTGCCGTTTTAGCGGCAGGATGCTGAGGCCGTCCAGCAGCGCGGCGGTCTCTTTACGCCCGTGGGTTTCCACGACACCCGTCAAAATATCCAGCCCTTGCGCCCGCAGTCGCTGCGCCTCAGCCAGCATCGCCCAGGTTTTCCCAACGCCTGCGCAGGCGCCGAAGAAGATTTTCAGTTTTCCCCGGTGTGGTGCGGCGGTCTGTTCCAGCAGGCGATCGGGGTCAGGGCGTAGCGGTTCTTCATTAACCATCAGAGCTTATCCAGCGCTAAATTGAGTTCCACGATATTGACCACTGGCTGGCCGATAAAACTGACCAGCGGCTTTTGCGTATATTCTGCGACCAACTGCGTCACGGCTTCAACGCTGAGATTTCGCGCTTTGGCGACGCGCGGGATCTGCCACGCCGCCGCTGCTGGCGTCAGGTTATTGTCCAGCCCGCTGGCGGAGGCGGTGAGCAGTTCCACCGGAATCGTCGTGCTGGCGTCCGGGTTAGCGGCCCGCAGCGCCTTCACCCGCTGCTGCAACTGTTTATCCAGCTCCGGGTTGCTGACCGCCAGATTACTGCCGCCGGAAGCCATGGGATTATAGGGCATTTCCGCTGTTGCTGACGGGCGTCCCTGAAAATAGCCGTCGGCGGTAAAATTCTGCCCGATAAGCGCAGAGCCGCGCACGAGACTGCCATCAACAATCAGTGAACCGTTAGCCTGATACGGGAACCACCATTGCCCCAGCGCGGTGGTAAGCAGCGGGTAAATGCCGCCGGTTAGCAGCGTCAGAAACACCAGCGTTGATAATGCAGGACGTAATCCACTCATTATAAACCTCACACCAGACCCAGCAGAGTCAGCAGTAAATCAATCACTTTAATGCCGATAAACGGCACAACCAGACCACCCAGGCCGTAGATCCACAGATTACGGCGCAGCATGGCAGAGGCCGAAAGCGGCTTATAGCTCACCCCTTTCAATGCCAGCGGGATCAGAAAAACGATAATCAACGCATTGAAGATCACCGCGCTGAGGATTGCGGAATCCGGCGAATGCAGACGCATAATGTTCAGCGTATTCAACTGCGGGTACGTCGCGGCAAACGCCGCCGGAATGATGGCGAAATATTTCGCCATGTCATTGGCGATACTGAACGTGGTGAGCGAACCGCGCGTCATCAGCATCTGTTTACCGATATGCACCACTTCGATCAGCTTGGTCGGGTTGGAATCCAGATCCACCATGTTACCGGCTTCTTTCGCTGCCTGAGTACCGGAGTTCATCGCCACCGCCACATCAGCCTGCGCCAGCGCCGGTGCATCGTTGGTTCCGTCGCCGGTCATCGCCACCAGACGACCTTCAGCCTGGTACTGGCGGATCAACGCCAGCTTGGCTTCTGGTGTGGCTTCCGCCAGGAAATCATCCACACCGGCTTCTGCGGCAATCGCCGCTGCCGTCAGGCGGTTGTCGCCGGTGATCATCACCGTTTTGATGCCCATTTTGCGCAACTGGGCAAAACGTTCCTTAATCCCGCCTTTGACAATATCTTTCAGCGCGATAACGCCCAGCACGCGGGAACCTTCCACCACCACCAGCGGCGTGGCGCCAAGACGGGCGACGCTATCCACTTTTTGCTCCACGTCAGCAGGGAAGTGACCACCGCTGGCTTCAACGTGGCGGCGAATGGCATCCACGGAACCTTTACGGATCATTCGGTTATCAATGTTGATGCCGCTCATCCGGCTTTGCGCGGTAAAGGGAACAAAGGTGGCATGGCGCGACTGCACATCGCGCTCGCGCAGATTAAAACGCTGTTTGGCGAGAATGACGATGCTGCGGCCTTCCGGCGTCTCGTCGGCCAGCGAAGAGAGTTGCGCCGCGTCGGCCAGCGTCTTTTCATCCACGCCCTGAGCGGGCAGAAAGTCTGAGGCCTGACGGTTGCCGAGAGTGATGGTGCCGGTTTTATCCAGCAGCAGCACGTCCACGTCGCCTGCGGCTTCCACCGCCCGCCCGCTGGTGGCGATGACGTTTGCTCCCAGCATTCGACTCATCCCGGCGACGCCGATCGCCGAAAGTAATCCGCCGATAGTGGTAGGGATCAGGCAAACCAGCAGGGCGACCAGCACCGTCACGCTGACGGCATGGCCGCCCCAGGCGGAAAAGGGCCAGAGCGTGGCGGTTGCCAGTAAAAAGACAATAGTCAGGGCAATCAGCAGAATGGTCAGCGCGATTTCGTTTGGCGTTTTACGGCGCTGCGCGCCTTCCACCATCGCGATCATCCGGTCAAGGAAGGTTTCGCCGGGATTCACGCTGCATTCGATGACCAGCCAGTCGGAGAGAATACGTGTTCCGCCGGTCACTGAGGCAAAGTCGCCGCCGGATTCACGAATCACCGGCGCGGACTCACCGGTAATGGCGCTTTCGTCCACCGATGCGCCGCCTTCAATGACCTCGCCGTCGCAGGGAATAATATCGCCCGCTTCAACCAGGACGATATCCCCTTTACGCAGCTCATCGGCAGGGAGGCGATCCGCCTGCGCGCCATACTTTGGTTCACGCAGTTTGCGGGCAAATGCCGTTTTCTTCACCCCTTTCAGACTGCTGGCCTGTGCTTTGCTGCGACCTTCCGCCAGCGCTTCGGCAACGTTAGCGAACAGGACGGTAACCCATAGCCAGAGGCTTATCGCGCCAGTAAACCGGGGATTCCCTGGCATCTGCCCGGTTGCCATCGCCACCGTGATAAGGGTCGTCAGCAGACTGCCGATCCAGACAATAAACATGACCGGATTGCGC
Source organism: Citrobacter sp. CK188 (assembly GCF_030333525.1). Lineage (NCBI taxonomy): Bacteria > Pseudomonadati > Pseudomonadota > Gammaproteobacteria > Enterobacterales > Enterobacteriaceae > Citrobacter > Citrobacter sp. CK188. The sequence continues at coordinate 155,544 of NZ_JAOWFU010000038.1, read as the reverse complement.
CACTGGGTATGTGGGCTTAATTTTTTCACGGCCTCGATCAGCGCCTGAGCGACCAGGGAGGGCTCGAACAGCGCCAGTTGTTTGCGACTCATCACCATGTACTCCGCTTCGCTCAATATAAAGAGAGGTGTTCAGCAACCGGCCCAAGCGCCAGCGCAGGAATAAAGGTCAGTGCGCCCACCAGCAACACCGTACCGATCAGCAGGCCGACAAACAGCGCGCCGTGCGTCGGCAGTGTGCCGGGGCTGGCCGGCTGGCGCTTTTTACCGACCAGCGATCCGGCAATTGCCATGACCGGGATAATCACCCCGAAGCGACCGACAAACATGCAGAAGGCCAGCAGGCAGTTCCAGAAGGGCGTGCTGGCGTTCAGACCGGCAAAGGCGCTGCCGTTGTTGTTGGCCGCCGAAGAGACGGCGTACAGCACTTCGCTAAAACCGTGTGGGCCGGGGTTGAGCATTCCGCTGCGGCCGATTTCGGTCATCATCGCCAGCGCCGTACCGAGCAATACCAGCGTCGGGGTAATCAGAATCGCCAGGGCGGTCATTTTCATTTCGCGCACGTCGATTTTTTTACCCAGATATTCTGGCGTGCGGCCAATCATCAGCCCGGCGATAAATACGGCTAACAATACGAACAACAGCATGCCGTACAAACCCGAACCGACGCCGCCAAAAACCACTTCGCCGATTTGCATCAGCCACATTGGCACCATGCCGCCCAGCGCGGTAAAGGAGTCATGCATAGCGATAACCGCCCCGCAGGAGGCCGCCGTGGTCACGACGGCAAACAGGCTGCTGACCAGCACGCCAAAGCGACTCTCTTTGCCTTCCATATTGAGGCTGCTGTCGGCGCCAAACTTCAGCAGATGAGGATTGCCCTGGACTTCCGCCGACATCACCACGGCGACGCAGACCACGAAAATGATCGACATCGCCCACAGCAGCATCTGTCCCTGACGGCGATCGCCTGACGCATCGCCAAAGGCAAAGCAAAGCGCGGCGGGAATCAAAAAGATCGCCAGCATCTGTACCATGTTGGTTAATGCGCTCGGGTTTTCAAACGGATGCGATGAGTTGGCGTTGAAGAACCCGCCGCCGTTGGTGCCGAGCATCTTTATGGCTTCCTGTGAAGCTACCGGCCCCATCGGCAAAAGCTGTTTCACACCTTCAACGCTGGTGAACGGTTGATAGGGCAGCAGGTTTTGCAGTGCGCCCTGCTGGATGAAAAGCAGGGCGATTAACAGGGCGAGCGGCAATAAGATCCACAGCGTAATGCGCACCAAATCCATCCAGGCGTTGCCCAGCGTATCCATGCTCTGGCGCGTAAAGGCGCGGATCAGGGCGAAGATCACTGCGATACCGGTAGCCGCCGACAGGAAGTTCTGTACGGTCAGTCCCGCCATCTGGCTGAAGTAGCTTAAGGTGGTTTCCCCGCCGTAGGACTGCCAGTTGGTATTGGTGACAAAACTGATGGCCGTATTGAGCGCCAGATGCCAGGAAAGGCCAGGCAACTGCTGCGGGTTCAGCGGCAGCAGGTTTTGCCCCAGCAGCATCAGAAACAGCACTGCCAGACCCAACAGATTCAGGGTAAGAATGGCCAGCAGATACTGTTTCCAGTCCATTTCCTGCGTCGGTATCCCCAACCCGCGCCATAGCAGACGCTCTGCGCTGGCGGTGCCTGGCAGGGGAATGTCGTTGATAAGTCGCGCCAGACCCACGCCTAAAGGGCGGGCGAGCACGAACAGGATCAGTAAAAAACTGGCTGTCAGTAAAAATCCCTGGGCCGCCATCAGAATGCCTCCGCATTAATCAGGGCATACACCAGGTAACCCAAAAGTAAGAAAATCAGCACGATGCCGATGATTACGCCTGCACTCACGGTGCACCTCCAGTGGTTTTTCTTCTGATATGCGGAGGGTAATTTTTTGCCTGCAAAGATTTCGCAAAAATCGGCGCGTAGGGTGTAAAAAAAGTATAAAAATGAAAAAGACCATCATTTAACTAATGATTAGTATTAATTTAACTTTTATGTAACTTAATTACAGGGCGAATGTAAATAAAGCTTAAATAGACAAAAATAAGTGGTCGGATGAGTAGTAAAATTACACGCAAAGCGGTACTATTTTCAGCAGATAACCAATTTGACTTTACCGGTGATGATTACCGGCCAGATAAAGGGGAGAAAAGTATGGAACTCTATAAAGAATATCCAGCTCATGTTGTTTTGTTACGCCGCACTCTCGCCGTTGTGGCTGGGGTTCTGGCGCTGCCGGTCATGTTGTTCTGGAAAGACCGTGCTCGTTTTTACAGCTATCTGCATCGCGTCTGGTCGAAAACCAGCGATAAACCGGTGTGGATGGAGCAGGCAGAAAAAGTGACCTGCGATTTCTACTGATATACAGCATCGTCCGAGAAAACCGCCAACAGAAATGTGGCGGTTTTTTTATACGTTATGCCGGATGGCGGCGATGCCTTATCCGGCCTACAGATAGTGCCACGCTGTAGGCCCGGTAAGCGCTGCGCCACCGGGCGTAATGTCATTCAGGACTCAACCGCCAGCGGGCGGTTTCTGAATTTGAGTGACTGATACAGCCAAATCAGCAGTACCAGCGCCACGCAGGCCAGCGCTCCCCAGGTTATCTGGTCGAACACATCGATATAGGCATTGATGGCGTAGTTGATCGCGCCGCTTGCATCAAACGCGCTCTGCGAGGTCTGATCGGCAATGACGCCAGCCAGATAGTTGGCGATTGCGCCGGAGAGCAACATATAGATGCCGGTCAGAACGCCCGTCACGCCAGGGATCTCAATACGTGTAATCTGCGACATTGCGACCGGGTCGATGAACAACTCGGCAAAACCCATTACCGCCAACCCTAAGATCATCAGTGGCATAGAAGAGTGACCGTAGGCGGCAGATAACCGGGCGCTTACGGTCAGAATGCAGAATCCGGCGCTCATTAAACCGAGACCCAGGGCGAATTTCCCCCAGATCCGCACGGTACGGTTGCCGCCCATACTCTCCTTAATCAGCCAGGCCAGCACCACGCCGCACAGCATGACCGCGAAGGCATTCACTGACTGGAACATTGCCGTCGGTACTTCGTAACCCAGAATCGTACGGTTCACAAATCGGTCGATGTACAAACTGATGGAGCTGCCGCCCTGTTGGGCGAACGCCCAGAACAACATGCTGAAGAAGGTGAGAACCACAATCAGCCCCAGCTCTTTACGCTGTTTTTGCGTCTGTGCCTGACGGTAGATTTTTGTCAGCACCGCAAGACCAATGACGGTGGCGACAATCAGCGCATAGACCGACCATTCTTTCCAGAACAGCACCGTGATCAGCAGCGGCGCGGCGACCAACAGCACCAGCAGCCAACACCAGTTGGGCAGAACAAACGTTCTGGCGTGCAGCACGGCTTTATTCACCCCAGTGGTGTGGGCGAAATGGCGATTGCCGCACAGGAAGATAATTAACCCGGCGATCATGCCGATAGCCGCCAGCGCAAAACCCATCGCCCAGCTGTACTCTTCCTGAACATAACCACAGGCGATAGGGGCAACGATCGAGCCGATATTGCCGGCGGCATATAGCAGTGAGAATCCCCCGTCGCGGCGTGGATCTTCCGGTTTATACAGCTCACCCAACAGGCAACTGATGTTGGATTTGAACAGACCGTAACCGCAGACGATGATCGCCAGCGACAAATAAAGGAAGGTCGGCGCGATTTCACTTGCCCCCAGCACCAGATGCCCAACGGCCATCAAAAATGCTCCCAGCATGACCGCCATGCGATTACCAAGCACTTTATCCGCCAGATACCCGCCGAGAATCGGGGTGACATAGACCAGCGAACAGTAAGCGCTGAACAGCGCATACGCATGGTTATCGTCGTATTTTAGCTGGTTGGTGAGGTAGAGAATCAGCAGGGCGCGCATGCCGTAAAAGCTGAAGTATTCCCAAATTTGCAGTGCGACGACGTAATAAATGGCGCGCGGTTGAGAAGATGGTTTATTCATTGTGATTCCGGGATGGATGTCACACCGCAAAAGAAATCCGCGGCGTGAGTGTGTTTCCTTAAAGTTATAACTTCGATACAGATCTGATTATTTTTGCAATATGCTGTCTGATTGCATAAATATACATGAATCAGATCGAGTAAGGGTAAGCATTTTGCGTCTTAAAACGGCGTGATTGTTTCTCAATGTGTCGAAGAAATGGCTATCGACGAAGTGACGGGAGAACGCTATTTTAACGTAGTGCACATATGAAGAAGGGAGCGATGATGAAAAACACCGAACTGGAACAACTGATCAATGAAAAGCTGAACAGCGCGGCCATCAGCGATTACGCGCCGAATGGCTTACAGGTTGAAGGCAAAGAGACGGTGCAAAAAATCGTGACCGGCGTGACGGCAAGCCAGGCCTTACTGGACGAAGCGGTACGCCAGCAGGCTGATGCGGTCATCGTTCATCATGGTTACTTCTGGAAAGGGGAATCTCCGGTCATTCGCGGTATGAAACGCAACCGGCTGAAAACGCTGCTGGCGAATGACATTAACCTCTATGGCTGGCATCTGCCGTTGGATGCGCACCCGGAACTGGGAAACAACGTGCAGCTGGCGGCGCTGCTTGGCATTACCGTGATGGGGGAAATCGAGCCGCTGGTGCCGTGGGGAGAGTTATCAATGCCGGTGCCGGGGCTGGAACTGGCCTCGTGGATTGAAGCGCGCCTGGGGCGTAAACCGTTATGGTGCGGCGATACCGGGCCGGAAAAAGTGCAGCGTGTGGCCTGGTGTACCGGTGGCGGGCAAAGTTTTATCGACAGCGCCGCGCGCTTTGGCGTGGATGCGTTTATTACCGGCGAGGTCTCTGAACAGACGATTCACTCCGCCCGCGAACAGGGGCTGCATTTCTATGCCGCCGGACACCACGCCACCGAGCGCGGCGGTATTCGCGCGTTAAGCGAATGGCTGACTGAAAATACGAGTCTGGATGTGACCTTTATTGATATTCCTAATCCGGCATAACGCATAAAACACGAGAGGGACGAAAGTGCAACGAGCGCGTTGTTATCTGTTAGGTGAAACGGCGGTGGTGCTGGAGCTTGAACCGCCGGTCACGCTGGCATCCCAGAAACGCATCTGGCGACTGGCGCAGCGTCTGGTCGATATGCCGAATGTTGTTGAAGCGATTCCGGGTATGAACAATATCACGGTGATCCTGCACGAGCCGCAGACGCTGGCGCTGGATGCGATTGAACGTTTGCAGCGCTGGTGGGAAGAGAGCGAGGCGCTGGAGCCTGATTCACGCTTTATCGAAATTCCCGTGACCTACGGCGGCGAGGGCGGCCCGGATCTGGCGGCGGTGGCGCGACACAGCGGATTAAGCGAAAAGCAGGTGGTTGAACTGCACGCTTCAGTGGAGTACGTCGTCTGGTTTTTAGGTTTTCAGCCGGGCTTCCCGTATCTCGGGGGCTTACCGGAACAATTGCACACGCCAAGACGGGCAGAACCGCGCCTGATTGTTCCGGCGGGTTCCGTGGGGATTGGCGGCCCGCAAACCGGGATTTACCCTCTGCCGACGCCGGGTGGCTGGCAACTAATCGGCCATACGCCGCTGAAGCTGTTCGACCCACAGCGGGATGAGCCCATCCTGTTACGTCCGGGCGACACCATACGCTTTGTCCCGCAGAAGGAGGGGGTATGCTGAACATTATTCGCGCGGGTATGTACACCTCAGTGCAGGATGGGGGACGACACGGCTATCGTCAGTCCGGTATTAGACATTGCGGCGCGCTGGACAAACCGGCGCTGCATATCGCGAACCTGCTGGTGGGGAATGACGCCAGTGCTCCGGCGCTGGAGATTACGCTCGGCCAACTGGTGGTGGAATTTGAATCCGACGGCTGGTTTGCATTGACCGGCGCCGGGTGTGAGGCTCGTCTGGACGACCAACCGGTCTGGACCGGCTGGCGGCTGCCGGTGAAAGCGGGGCAGCGTCTGGCGCTGAAGCGCCCGCTCCACGGAATGCGCAGCTATCTGGCCGTGGCGGGCGGCATTGACGTGCCTGAAGTGATGGGGTCATGTAGCACCGACCTGAAAGTCGGCATTGGCGGGCTGGAAGGGCGTTTGTTAAAAGATGGCGATCGGCTGGCGACAGGAAGGTCAGAACGCCAGTTCAGCGGCCCGCAGGGCGTTAAACAGCTGCTGTGGGGGAACCGGATTCGCGCGTTGCCTGGCCCGGAATACCAGGAGTTTGAAGCGGCCTCGCAGGAGGCGTTCTGGCGCTCGCCGTGGCAGCTTAGCCCGCAAAGTAACCGTATGGGCTATCGTTTGCAGGGGCAACCGCTGAAACGTACCACCGAACGTGAGTTACTGTCGCACGGGCTGCTGCCGGGCGTTATTCAGGTGCCGCATAATGGTCAGCCGATCGTGCTGATGAACGATGCCCAGACCACCGGCGGCTACCCGCGTATCGCCTGCATCATTGAGGCGGATATGTATCATCTGGCGCAGATCCCTCTCGGGCAACCGATCCATTTTGTTCAGTGTACGCTGGAGGAGGCGCTTAAGGCGCGTCACGACCAGCAGCGTTATCTGGAACAGTTAACATGGCGACTCAACGATGAACATTGATCTTAACGCAGACTTAGGCGAAGGGTGCGCCAGCGATGCGGCGTTACTGCAACTGGTGTCATCCGCCAACATCGCCTGCGGATTTCACGCGGGCGATGCGCAAACCATGCTGGCGAGCGTGCGCGAAGCGCTGAAAAACGGCGTGGCGATTGGCGCGCATCCCAGTTTCCCTGACCGGGAAAACTTTGGCCGCACCGCCATGACGTTACCGCCGGAAACCGTCTACGCCCAGACGCTGTACCAGATCGGCGCGCTGGCGGCGATAGCCCGCGCGGAAGGCGGCGTTATGCGTCATGTCAAACTGCACGGTATGTTGTACAACCAGGCGGCGAAAGATCCACAGCTGGCGGATGCCATCGCCAGAGCGGTACATGCCTGCGATCCGTCGCTGATTCTGGTCGGGCTGGCGGGCAGCGAACTGATTCGCGCAGGCGAGCATTATGGCCTGACGACGCGTCAGGAAGTTTTTGCCGATCGGGGGTATCAGGCTGACGGCAGCCTGGTGCCGCGAACCCAGCCGGGCGCGCTGGTAGAAGACGAAGAACACGCGTTGGCGCAAACGCTGGGCATGGTGGAATCCGGTAGAGTGAAAAGCATTACCGGTGAATGGGCGAACGTTGTGGCGCAAACGGTATGTATTCACGGCGACGGCGAGCACGCACTTGCTTTTGCCCGTCGTTTGCGCGCGGCGTTTGAAGAACGCAGTATCAGGATTATGGCATAACCAATAACCAGGCTGACACAGTGCCCGAAGAGGCGCTGTGCAAATAAAAACAACGCAACACGACTGACAGGAACGGATCATGGGAGACGCAATTTCTCTCTGGCCACTGATGGGTATCGCCGTCATTGTGGCTGGATTTCTTTTACGCTTTAACCCGGTATTAGTGGTCATTATTGCCGGGATCGTTACGGGACTGGCGGCGCAGATGCCGATCGCCACGATCCTCGAAAAACTGGGTGAAGGGTTCCTCAATACCCGTAACCTGCCCTTTATTCTGCTGATTCCGCTGGCGGTTATCGGTCTGCTGGAACGTCACGGGCTCAAAGAGCGCGCGCAGGCGTGGATCGCGAAAATCCGCAGCGCCACGGCAGGACGTCTGCTGATTGTCTATCTGTTTGTCCGCGAAGCGACGGCAGCGCTGGGGCTGACCAGTCTCGGCGGCCATCCGCAAATGGTGCGTCCGTTGCTGGCGCCGATGGCGGAAGGGGCGGCAGAGAAAATACACGGGGAACTGCCAGGCACGGTTCGCTACCGGCTGCGGGCAATGTCAGCAGCCACCGATAACGTCGGGCTGTTTTTTGGCGAAGACATTTTCGTGGCTTTTGGCGCCATCATCTTTATGCACAACTTCATGCTGGAGTCCGGCGGGATTCAGACCGAGCCGCTGCATATTGCGCTGTGGGGGATCCCGACGGCGATCTGCGCTTTTCTGATTCACGGCGCGCGCCTGTGGCGTCTGGACAATTATCTGCAACGTGAAGTGGCGAAAGTCAGCGCGGCGATGAGCAAAGGAGAGGCGAAATGAATTTTCAACAAAGCTATCTCTATTGGCTGGCCGGTGTGGTGCTGTTGATTGTCGCCGTCATGTCGTGGCAGGACAAAGCCAACCCGCGTCGCCTGACGACGGGGTTATTCTGGGGCGTTTATGGCGTACTGTTCCTGCTCGGCGACTGGACTTATCAGCTGGTGGGCGACAAACGCATGGTTAACATCGCCGTCGGTGGGGCGGTGGTGGTGATGGCGCTGATTGCCGGTTTCGGCGGCGTGAAGCTCGGAAGCTATCACCAGCGAACTCGCGAACAGCGTGAGGAAAGCGCCAGTCGTCTGGGCAACCGCTTGTTTTATCCGGCGCTGGCGATCCCGGTGGTCACGGTGATCGGCGTGCTTATGTTCAACCATGTTCCCGGATTGCAGGAGACGCTGTTCGGGCCGGGCAATCACGCCACGCTGGTGACGCTGTTTTCCATGACTGCGGGGTCATTGATTGGTCTGGGGATGGCGATAAAGATGACGCATGAGAAGGTGCACCAGCCGATTCAGGAAGCGCGTCGTCTGCTGGATTCCATCGGTTGGGCGTTCATTTTACCGCAGATCCTCGCCACGTTAGGGCTGTTATTTACCGCGGCAGGCGTCGGCAGTGGAATTTCGTATCTCACCCAGGAATATCTTGCCGTCGATAGCCGTTTTATCGCCGTGGCGGTCTACACCATCGGTATGGCGCTACTGACGATGGTGATGGGGAACGCCTTTGCCGCATTCCCGATTGTGACGGCGGGGATTGGGATTCCAATCCTGGTGCTGCAACATGGCGGGAACCCGGCGGTGATGGCGGCAATCGGCATGTTCTCCGGCTACTGCGGAACGCTGATGACGCCGATGGCGGCAAACTTTAATATCGTGCCTGCGGCGCTGCTGGAACTGCCGGATAAAAATGCGGTGATCAAAGCGCAGGTGCCGACCGGTATTGTGCTGCTGTTGGTTAACGTGTTTCTGATGTATTTCCTGATGTTTCTGTAAGGAGGAAGGATGAAGACGGTATTAATCACCGGGTTTGAACCCTTCGGCGGCGAGCAGGTTAACCCTTCCTGGGAAGTGGTCTCGCGTCTCGACAATGCTATCATCGCAGGGTGTCGCGTGGTGGCCCGCCAGCTCCCTTGCGTCTTTGGCGACTCTCTCACCGTGCTGAATGCGGCGATTGACGCGTTATCCCCGGTGCTGGTGCTGGCGATAGGGCAGGCCGGAGGGCGTACGGATATTACCGTGGAGCGCGTGGCGATTAATATTGACGATGCGCGTATCCCCGATAATCGCGGCAGGCAGCCAGTTGATGAGCCCATCGTGGCGGAAGGCCCGGCAGCCTGGTTTAGCACGCTGCCGATCAAAGCGATGGTCTCGGCGATGCGCGAAGCGGGGATTCCGGCATCGGTCTCTCAGACCGCAGGCACTTTTGTCTGCAACCACGTAATGTATGGACTGTTGCATAAATTGCGCGATATTCAGGACGTGAAGGGTGGATTTATCCATATTCCTTATCTGCCGGAACAGGCGGCGGCACATCCTGGTGCGCCCAGCATGGCGGCGGAAACGGTGCGTCAGGCGTTGGAAATCGCCATTGTCACAGCGCTTCATGTGGAAACTGACATTGCAGTAACAGGCGGAGCAACTCACTAACAAAGGACAGAACTATGCCTGAAGGCCCGGAGATCCGTCGTGCGGCGGATAACCTGGAGGCGGCGATAAAAGGCAAACCGTTGACGGACGTCTGGTTTGCCTTTTCGCAGTTAAAACCGTATGAATCGCCGCTGATTGGGCAGACGGTCACCCATATCGAAACACGGGGGAAAGCGTTGCTGACCCACTTTTCGCAGGGGCTGACGCTCTACAGCCATAACCAGTTGTATGGCGTATGGCGAGTAGTGGAGACGGGGAACATCCCGGCAACCACCCGGGTATTACGCGTTAACCTGCAAACGGCGGATAAAACCATTCTGCTTTACAGCGCGTCCGACATTGAAATGTTGACGCCGGAACAGCTCGCCACCCACCCGTTTCTGCAACGCGTCGGGCCGGACGTGCTGGACCCGCGGCTGACGCCCGATGATGTAAAAGCGCGTCTGCTCTCTGCGCGTTTTCGTAATCGTCAGTTTTCCGGGCTGTTGCTGGATCAGGCGTTTCTCGCCGGGCTGGGTAACTATCTGCGTGTGGAAATTCTCTGGCAGGTAGGGCTGACGGGGCAGCATAAGGCGAAAGATCTCAGCGACCAACAGCTGGAGGCGTTATCTCATGCGCTGCTCGATATCCCGCGCCTTTCTTATACCACGCGCGGTCAGGCGGATGAGAACACGCATCACGGCGCGCTGTTTCGCTTTAAGGTGTTCCATCGGGACGGCGAAGCCTGCGAGCGCTGCGGCGGCATTATTGAGAAAACGACGCTCTCCTCGCGCCCGTTCTACTGGTGTCCACACTGCCAGACGTAATCCGTCAACGTGCCGGATGGCGGCGTAAACGCCTTATCCGACCTACAGGCCAGATCATCCAGCGCGGGAACTAGGCGGGGGAATACGTTTTGCGATATTGCAACGGCGTTTTACCCATATTCTTGCGAAAACAGGTAATAAACCAGGCGTACTCGGAGAAACCGACCTGTTCGGCAATCTCACGCACTGAGCTGTTGGTGTGCAGCAGCAATTCACATGCCTGACGGATACGGCGCATCATCAGATACTCCTGAATGGTGCCGCCCGTTTCCTCGTGAAAGCGGCGTGAGGCATGTCCGCGCGAGCAGCCCATCTCGCGGGCGATATCGTCCAGCGAGCAGCGCTGGTGAAAATGGGTTTCTATCCAACGGATAATGCTGACCGAAAAGGTATTGTATCCCGTCGCCTGCTCCTGATGCGGCAGCAGGCTGATAATCTGCATCACCAGAAATGCGCTGTCGCTGACGCTGAACGTTTTGCTTTTTACCAGCGTTTCAAAACGGCTCAGCAGCGTTTCAATCACCGGCTGTACGTCGCCGACATCAAATACCCGCGCCTTTTCTCCCCGACCACAGAGCTGACGCAGCAACATTTGCTGACGCGGAAAATCCCGCAGGTACTGCTCAATAATTGAGCCATTAAAATGCAGCGTTGTACGGTGATAAACATTACGATCGTCCTGCTCGACAAACACCTTATGCAGCTTTCCCGGCGGAAAAATAAAAATGCGCCCCGGTTTAACGGTGTACTGCTGGTGCTCCATTAGCGCGATGCCAACTCCCTGAGAAACTGACAGGATCTCCACACACTGATGCCAGTGGTAGTAGTTGGCAGGCATATTCTTCATGCGGTTAAAGTAAATCGACTTATCGTTGAGGTTGATATTCTCAAGATAACTGCTGTCTTCCATTCGCTGCATTTCTGCCCGCCCCTCCCGCAATGTGAATAAACTTAAACTTTTATCACTCTAATCGAATTTTTGTCGCTAAAAGAGGATGAATGTTGTTATTCATCACCGACGTTGTCCGAAAATACGACAATTATCACATTTGTCTGTCCGTCTGAATCCTTATTATGCGTCCAACATTTATCAAATGAAACGAGGTTTCATTATGCGAATAAGGCAAGAATATGTCGGACTGGCGCAACAATGGCTGGCGTCAGCCGTCCCCCATTTGAGGCGAGGAAACACGCGTCTGGACGCCGGAGAAACGTCCGCACACTATCCGGCGGATGTCGCCGGAATGGAAGGTTTCTCTCGTCTGCTGTGGCTGCTGGCGCCGTTACTGAGCGGTGGCGAAGCCGATGATTTTCGCGAGACGTTTATCGACGGTATTCGTCACGGCTGCGATCCCGAACATCCTGATTACTGGGGCTCCCTGACGGATAACGATCAGCGATGCGTCGAAATGGCGGCGTTTGGCCTGGCGCTGGCGTTACCGGGAACGGGGCTTTGGTCAGCGCTCTCCATCGACGAGCAAAACAATCTGGAGCGCTGGTTACGCCAGAGCGCCGACATTCAGATCCCCGATAACAACTGGCATTTCTTCCCGGTGCTGGTGCAGGTGGGGCTTAAGTGCGTCGGGCGGCATTACGACATGATGGTGATTGATAAGCATCTGAATGCCATTGAACCGTTCTGGCTTGGCAACGGCTGGTACGCCGATGGCGCCGGTAAGCCGCGCGACTACTACATCTCCAGCGGGTTTCACTTTTACAGCCTGCTGTACAGCCACTTTATGCAGGATGCTGATCCCGAACGTTGCCTGCGCTATCGTCAGCGCGCGCGTCAGTTCGCGAAAGATTATATCCATTACTTTACCGGTGACGGCAATGCGATCCCCTTTGGCCGTAGCCTGACTTATCGCTTCGTGCAGGTCGCATTCTGGAGCGCGGTGGCATATACCGGGCTGGATGTGTTTAGCGTACCGGTTATCAAAGGGCTGATCCTGCGGCAAATCGACTGGTGGCTGAGCCAACCGTTTATCGGCCCGGATGGTTTGTTCACGCTGGGGTACACATACCCGAATCTGGTGATGACCGAAGATTACAACAGCCCCGGTTCGCCGTACTGGGCATGTAAGGCATTGCTGATTCTGGCGCTGCCGCAAGAGAGTGCGTTCTGGCAGGCGGAACCCGCGCCATTGCCCGCGCTGGAGACGGTTCACCCGATAGCGGAAGCCGGGCAGTTTATTGTTCATGCGGAGGATAACCATCACGTCTGGATGCTGATGTCCGGGCAGTACGATCGCAATAACTTCGTCAATTTCGACGCCAAATACTGCAAGTTCGCCTATTCCAGCCACTTTGGTTTCACCCTTGAACGCGGCGTGTATGGTCTGAACCATGCCGCCTGTGATTCAACGCTGATGTTCAGCGAGCAGGACGGCTACTGGCGCGGGCGGCGCGAGTGCGATGCGGTGGAGATGACGCCAGCGTGGCTTCGAAGCGTCTGGCGCCCCTGGCCGGATGTCAGCGTCACCACCTGGCTTATCCCGCATGAGCAGGGGCATCTCCGGCTGCATCGCGTTGTAACCCCACGCACGCTCGACTGCGTGGAAGGCGGATTCGCACTGAATCGCCATCATCTGACGACGACCCGAATGGCAAAAAACGGGCTGACTCTCTGTACCACCTCCGGCGTGTGTCAGATCGAGGATTTGCTGGCTGAACGCCAGCCGCTGGTCGTCACCACCCCGCCGAACAGCAACATTCTGTATGCCTCTCCTGGAGAGATCCCCTGTCTCGGCACGACGCTCACGCCGGGCACTCACTGGCTGGCCTGTAGCGTTAACGCCACGATGTCTCCGACGCTGCCGCCGCCGGTGGTCATGGCATTCGATCGTGTCAATCAGGTGCTGACGCTGAACTCGAAAACGCTGGAAATAAAATAATTGACGCTGATGCGGAGAAAATAATGATGAACCCTGTTCAGTCGACACGTTCGGCTTACATTAAGCTGAGTCTGTTTGTATTTCTGTTTACCTTTACCTGGGCGGCCAGTTTTGGCCTGTATGCTATCTGGCTGGGGGATAAAGCCGGGCTGGATGGCGTGGAAATCGGCACGGTGTTTGCCGTTAACGGCGTTTTTGCGGTGATTATCAAACCCGTTTACGGCTACATCATGGACAAAATGGGCATGAAAAAACACCTGCTCTATTTTGTCTGTATTGTTTCGGCACTGATGGCGCCGTTTTACATCTGGTGCTATCTGCCGCTGCTGCAAACCCATTTTGTCAGCGGAATGATTGTCGGCGCGCTGTTTTTCAGCCTCGGCTGGTATGCGGGCGTGGCGGCGGAAGAGTCGTATGTTGACCGTTTCAGCCGTCTGTATGACATGGAGTTTGGCCGCATCCGCATGTGGGCGGCGCTGGGCTGGGCGACGGCGTCGTCGTTTTCCGGCTATCTCTACAATATCTCCCCCAAAATCAACTTTGTTATCAGTACCGTTTCCGCGCTGTGCATGTTCGCGGTGCTGCTGACGCTGAAGGTCGATCACTTTGGTCAGGAAGAAAACAACGTTCTGTCGAAAGAGAAGATTGTCATTGGCGATGTGTTCCAGCTGCTGCGCAATAAAAAGTTCTGGACCTTCTCCCTGTATATCGCGGGTGTGGCATGGATGATGTTTATTGCCGAGCAGCAATTCTCTCGCTATTTCGTCACCTTCTTCAGTACCAAAGAGGAAGGAAACGCCATGTTTGGCTATATGAGCACCGCGCAGTCCGCCGCCGAGTTCTTCGGCATGATGCTGGTGCCCGCCATCATTAACCGCATCGGCGCCAAGCAGGGGATGCTCCTGACAGGGCTGGTGATCAGCCTGCGTTTGATTATCTCCGGGTTAACCAACGATCCGCTGATTATCTGCCTGGTGAAACCGCTGTATGGAATTGAAATTGCGCTGATTTTGGTCTCGGTTTTCAAATATATCGCCGAACACTTCGACAAGCGCGTCAACGCCACGATGTATCTGCTGGGTTATCAGGCCATGATTTACGTCGGCTCTATCGTGGTGGCGCCGCCTGCCGGGTATGCCTACCAGAAGATCGGTTTTGAACACACCTATCTGATTATGGGCGTCATAGCGCTGATATTTACCGGGATCTCCGCCATCACGCTATCTCCCTGCTATCAGCATAAAAAAAACGCCGCCATCCCTGCCCACGGGCAAGAAGCCATTCATTAAAGTAAAGAAAACGAGAGAATTATGTCTGCAACTATCCGTAAAGAAACGATTGTCCCTGTTGCGCTACAGCGCGGCGAGCGCGCTGCTATCGCGCAGAAAATTCGTCATGCGTTGCCGGTGATTTTAAAGGCTGTTGATCGTAACAGCGCTTATTTCGGCCAGCGTTTTCCCGACGCGGCATGTAAAAACGGTATCTATCCGATTATCGATAATCAGGAGTGGACGACCAGTTTCTGGAACGGGCAACTGTGGCTGGCATGGGAGTGGACAGGGAATGCCGCATATCGCGCGTTAGCCGAGCAGCATGTTCGCTCCTTTGGCGAACGTATCGCAAAGCGCGACCACACTAACCACCACGACCTCGGGTTTCTGTACAGCCTTTCCTGCGTGGCTGCCAGCAAATTGACCGATAACCGGGAGGCAATATATATCGCCCAGCAGGCGGCAGAAGTGTTGATGGAGCGCTATCACGACAAGTGCGGCATTATTCAGGCGTGGGGCGAGCTGGATAACCCGGAACAGCAGGGGAGGATGATCATTGACTGCAATATGAATCTGCCGTTGTTGTATCAGGCCAGTGCGACAACGGGCGACCCGCGCTATGCACAGGCGGCGAAAAGCCATATTGAGCAGGCGCGACGCTATATTGTGCGCGAGGACGGCTCGACGTTTCACACGTACTATATGGATGTTCACACCGGTGAGCCACGTTTTGGCAATACCCATCAGGGGTTCTCCGACGATTCCTGCTGGTCGCGTGGGCAGGCATGGGGCGTGTATGGTTTTCTGCTGAACTACCTCTATACCGGGGATGAGAAACTGCTGGAATTGAGCCAGACGCTGGCAAACTATTTTATTAACCGTTTGCCGGAAGACCTGGTCTGTTACTGGGATCTGGCGCTGACCGATCCCAACAGCGAAAAAGACAGTTCTGCCAGCGCGATTCTCGCCTGCGCCTTGCTGGAGCTGGTAAAACAGCTTCCGGCGACTCATCCCGATCGCGAAAGTTATGAGGCGCTGGCATTGCGAATGATTGAGCGGATGCTCGACGGCTATCTCAATCTGGAGCACAAAGAAGGCGAAGGATTATTAAAACATTCTGTTTATTATTTTAAAGGTAACGTCGGCGTGAATGAATGCTGTGCCTGGGGTGATTATTTCCTGATGGAGGCCATTACCCGCGCAACGTCATGCTGGAATAGTTACTGGTAATATCCCACTCCTCCTGTTAAATAATAATGCTATTCAGTTAGCAGGGGGAGATTTTATCTCTGTTTCTGCAAGGAAAATATAATGAAAAGTAAGAATATGAATACAGCCCTATTAGCGGCTGCACTGGTCATGCCTTCCGCCAGCGTTTTTGCGGACAATAACAGTCATTCAACGACGGCGCCACAGGCAAAAGAAAAACCGTTTACGACGGTTTATTTTGCGCCACGCACACAATATCGTACGGCCAGCGAGCGTTTTTTACAACGACTGATGCTGACAGGCGTGGTGCAGGACCCGAACAGTATTTTCGCCCGAATGTACTGGAGTTTTGAGACGGACTCCGATCTCGGTAAAAATATGGAGCAGTGGAAGAGTAGTTACGAAGAAGCGGAGTTTAACAAGCCGTTCCCGCTGGGCGAGAGCGACTTCTGGCTTGAGCCTGGGGTTGTCTTCCATTGGGAGTCCGCCGGTTCGCGTATCGATCCTTACCTCGGCATTGGTTATCACTTTGACCCAACGCTGGGTGCCGTTTTACGCTATCGCTATAATCATCAAAATCACGACAGCCAGACGCTACAGGGCGACTGGGATGACTCTTCGGAACATCGCGTTGATATTTATCTGACCAAATATTTTACGCCAGATTTTTGGGTACAATATAATCCAACATATTACAGTAAAACGCATGGTGATAAATTTGAATATGCGAATGGTAAAAACCATACGCTGCAACATAATTTTGTTTTTAACTTCCATGCAACGCCGCGTTTTTATCCCTTCTTTGAATTAGGTTATCTGGATGAATATAAAGATGGCGATGACACCAAAAATGAATACCAGATCAGGGTTGGGTTTAAGTATAATTTAAATTAAACATTTTTATGCCTGCGGCTGTTTCGGCGCATAGGTTGAAATAAAACGAGCAACCGCAGGCCCGGTCAACAAAATGCTGAACAGCCGCAGGGTTTGCATCGCCATAATTAGCGCCATGTCGGCGTTGCTACCGGCGGCGATCACCGCCACGGTATCCAGCCCGCCGGGGCTGGTGGCAAGCCAGGCGGTGATAAAATCAATCTGCATGTAGTGGGCGAGTCCCCAGGCCATCGCCGCGCAAATCGCCATCAGGGCAAAGATGGAGGCCAGAATCTGCGGCAGCGGACGCAGCGCCATAAAGAAGACCTGCCTGTCGAACCCTAATCCGATGCGCCAGCCAATGGCCATATACGCAATCGCCAGCAGCCATTCCGGCAGTTCAATCACGATCATGCCGCCTGCATGAAGCCATGCGCCGACGATCATCGGTGCCAGCATCGTACCGGAAGGAATGCGCAATATGCGCCCGGTGAAACCTGCAACCGCAGCCAGCAGCAGCGTGCTCCACAGATTGCCGCTCAGCGGCGGGAACCACTCAATCTGCTGGCTGACCGCTTCTGCGCTGTCGCCGAGGATCAGCCGCGTGACCAGCACGGCGGCGCCTGCGACAAACAGTACCCGCAGGTACTGCATAAACGCCACCAGGCGGATATCCGCGCCGTAGTCCTGCGCCATCGCCACCATTGCCGCCGCGCCGCCGGGGGAGGAACCCCATGCGCCGGTATTGCCTGGCAGTGAGCTGTAGCGCACCAGCAGCCAGCCGACCACCGCGCTGGAGAGCAGCGTCACCAGCAGAATGGCTAACACCACCGGCCAGTTCACCGCCAGCGTGGTGAGAATCGAACCAGTAAGGTTTTGCGCAATCATGCAGCCGAGAATGGCCTGCGCTGCGAGAAAAGTGGAGCGGGGGAGTCGCAGCGTAATGCCTTTCAGACTGAATGCGATACCGGCAATCATCGGGCCGAGCAGCAGCGCCGCCGGAAGGTGGATGCAGAGAAAAGCCAGCGAAAGAAGGAGTGATAGCAGGAACAACAAACCCCACTGCAAAACCGGCATCCTGTGCTCCCTGGCGATATCCAATCAAGTGTATCGATACAGCATAGAGAAAAAGTACGCTGAAAAAAATATCAGGCGTCAATAAAAGCGGGCTAAACCAGAACTGAATAACAGGTGTCTGGTACTGTTTTATACTGACAGGAGGATACTTTAATTTTACCTCGACAGTATTGATATGCCTGACACCTGTGGGTTATTCACAAATCATCTGAAAAAATCATCAACGGTATCATTCCAGTTGTGACCTGAAACAGACCATTCCTGATTGATTGGGGGTGGGAAGCCACTTCGGCAGTATCCATTTTTAGATTCAAAATCAAATACACCATGCGGATAATTATTAATTAAAAGCACGCATTTCCTGCTGTCTTCTGACCAACCGATCTTCACATCAGACGGGATATGCCCGTCTGAAACGTCTTCTGTATTGTAGATATGTAGAGCATCTCTGATAGGATTACCATCAACAGACTCATCAAGGGCATAGAAATATCCCGTTTTTCCATCGTCTTCAAACACTGCTGCAAATGAACCTTCGGGGGCCAGACTCTCTATCACCTGCGCTTCACCCACAATGAGCTGAGCCTGAACCGTAACCAGTATTGTCATTTGAATTTCCTTAGGTTTGTATCTGAGTTTTTTCTGTGATTGAACGGGGGAAGTCCCTGGGATTTACGCCATCTTTTAATTTCTCCAATGATGCCTTGTGGACTGTCCTCCCTGTCATCCGGGGGATAAAAAATCAAACCATTGCCTTCAGGATGATCCACGATTTTATCGAAATGATCGACTAATGAGTCGATGTAAGATTCACGGTCCATTTCTCCCTGGTAGCGCGGGTTTGCGGAGAATTCATTTAGGAAGTCTAAGAATTCGGATTCAGTGTAGTCTTCGAGTTTTTGTTTAAAATGAATCATATGTTCACTTTTCTAATGTGTTGTTAAATACAGGGCCTCGTATTTACTCAGAGTCTTTGAATGATGGGCGTCCCTGAGATTTTCGCCATCTTTTAATTTCTTCAATGATGCCTTGTGGACTGTCCTCCCTGTCATCCGGGGGATAAAAAATCAAACCATTACCTTCAGGATGATCCACGATTTTATCGAAGTGTTTGACTAGCCTATTAGAGTGAGATTCAAATTCTCTTCCTTTCAGATTGCCAGGGTTTTCAAAAAATTCATTCAGGAATTCTATGAATTCGGATTCAGTGTAGTCTTCAAGACGTTGTTTTAGTTCCATGTGTATCCTCTCTACTTATTTGAGTGATTTTTAATGTGATTTTTTACAGTGTTAACGCGCATATTATCCATATCAAAGACTGCACCACCATTAATAATAAAATCAAGATGGTGAATTTCAAACCATGGTCTGCCTCCTACCTGTTCAGAAGGAATGCTAAATGGTGCGTTGCCACTAAGAATTCTGGTTTGATTCGATTTACTAAACTGTGACATCAGTTCAGGGCATTCCGACACCGCAAGCCAGAACTCTTTTCTGAAATGGTCAAAGTTGCGAAACGTTCTTCCTCGCAGCTTATCTGCGACCTGTGCAGGTATCGGCGCTCCCAGCCCTGAACTGGCGGCCTCAAGCCAACGACTATTTTCGGGTAAAATTTCGCCGTAACCGGTTGCCGTGCCGGGTTGTTTGCGCGGATCTTCACGAAGATAAACATATATCGGCTGAATGCCTGAATCGGCCGGAAAGACCAGAATATAATCGTTAAAATCGGCGACATCCGGCACCGGGAACGGTGGCGTGGTGTACTCATTTTTGCCATCCGGGATTGGTGTCACCAGAATGGTTGGCTGATCAAGCGGTGGAACATTGCTTCCGGTGTGATTAGGTAAATCACCAGTCACGGGGTTTTCCGGTGTCCAGGTAATTAACGGCCCGTCTATGTCGTGAGCAGGCGTAAATTCATAGCGATGATGTTCATCATTCCACACCATGTTCGCGACGCGGACGTTTTCATAAGGGGTACCTTCCCCTGTATGTACGCCATAGACCTGAGGTGCGCCGTGAGTGTCGGCACCCCAGAAAAAGCGTACCCGGGTGGTAGCGGTACTTCCGGCTAGCGCTTTCTGTCTGAGGGTCTCTTCGTACCAGTATTCATCACGCCCGGGAACGCGCGCGCTGCCTTCGCCAGCGGATGATATATACAGAGCGGAAGCCAGTGCTCCTACATAAGGTATCGCTCTTGTCGCACTGAGCGTACCGCTAAGCGGCCACTCCCCCCACACCTGCGCCAGTCCGCCCAGAGCCAGCGGTATGGCTGAGGCTTCTGTGGGCTGCGTATATCCGCAACAATCATCGACTGAAGATTGTGCAAAGATCGCCATCTGGCCGAAGTTTTCTGCCGGTTCTTCTGTGTTCCCGGCGTCCGTACATCCTTTCGCTTTCAGGCAGGATTTAGCATAGACCGGTGTGATTTTTGGGGGATGTTGGCTGGGGGGCGTGATTTTTATTGCCGCTGGTCTGGGGGGATTCACCGGTTGAGGGCGCTGCGGCATAAACAAGTGGTTATATTCAGCGGGAAATGCCAGGTAGTCAAATTCGGTATTGGCAATGAGGTGTTTGCAAAGAATATAATCATATGATACCGCAATCTCTTCGGTATCCAGCTCATTAAGGGCCACATGCGTTTGAATACTTCTTACAGAAGCATTTCTTAGTTGAATATAATAATAGCGTTCCCATCGGCCCGTTCTGTTTATTCGCCAGAAATCAATTTCAATGAACAGCTTTTCATTATTAGTGATTGCATTACAAAATAGCGGGGTGCTTTTATCGATTAATTTGCTGAATCTGAGTCCCTGAAGGTTAATACCTCTTCCTGTATTACTCAATGCGCTGAATAGCGAAAATACGAAGATCTCGTCTTCATGCCCTTTTTGCCAGCGATTACCTGTTGACGAATATGTTCCACATCCCGCCGAAATGTTTCCTTGTTCTTCACCTGTGATTCTCAGGTAAATAATATCGCCCATTCCATTTAGCCTTTACCTGCATCCAATTGCGCTGGATTAAATATCTAATGGTTTTAAAGGTCAAATAATGCATTAGCTATTGATGCTATGTGAAAGGAAATAGCTATTTTTTCGGCGGTAATATATTGGGAGTGACTGGAGTAATAAAGGTTATATTGGCAAGATGAATATTGTTGCCAGAGTTTCAGTAAATAATAAAGGCCACCGGTGTTACCCGATGGCCAGGATGATTAACGCTTAATATCAGACTTGAAATCGCGCTTTTCGTAGCCGGTGTACAGCTGACGCGGACGGGCGATTTTCATGCCTTCGCTGTGCATTTCGTTCCAGTGTGCAATCCAGCCCACGGTACGCGCCATCGCGAAGATCACGGTGAACATGGAGGACGGAATGCCCATCGCTTTCAGAATGATGCCGGAGTAGAAGTCTACGTTCGGGTAGAGTTTCTTCTCGATAAAGTACGGGTCGTTCAGCGCGATGTGTTCCAGCTCCATCGCGACTTCCAGCAGGTCATCTTTGGTGCCCAGCTCTTTCAGAACTTCGTGACAGGTTTCACGCATGACGGTAGCGCGCGGGTCATAGTTTTTGTAAACACGGTGACCGAAGCCCATCAGGCGGAAAGAATCATTCTTGTCTTTTGCCCGGCGAATAAATTCCGGGATGTGTTTAACAGAGCTGATTTCTACCAGCATTTTCAGCGCCGCTTCGTTCGCGCCGCCATGCGCCGGTCCCCACAGGGAGGCAATGCCCGCCGCGATGCAGGCGAACGGGTTCGCGCCGGAGGAGCCTGCGGTACGGACGGTTGACGTCGATGCGTTCTGTTCGTGATCGGCGTGAAGAATCAGAATCCTGTCCATTGCGCGTTCCAGCACTGGGTTAACTTCATAGTTTTCGCACGGTGTGGAGAACATCATGTTCAGGAAGTTGCCGGAATAGGAGAGGTCGTTGCGCGGGTAGACGAACGGTTGACCGATAGAATACTTGTAACACATTGCCGCCATTGTCGGCATTTTGGACAGCAGGCGGAACGCGGCGATTTCACGATGACGCGGATTATTCACATCCATCGAGTCGTGGTAGAACGCAGCCAGCGCGCCGGTGACGCCGCACATAACGGCCATCGGATGCGAGTCGCGGCGAAAACCGTGGAACAGACGGGTAATCTGCTCATGGATCATGGTATGGCGTGTGACGGTGGTTTTGAACTCGTCGTACTCTGCCTGGGTCGGTTTCTCGCCGTACAGCAGGATGTAACATACTTCCAGATAGTTAGACTCGGTAGCCAGTTGGTCAATCGGGAAGCCGCGATGTAACAGAATGCCTTCGTCGCCGTCGATGAAGGTGATTTTGGATTCGCAGGATGCGGTAGAGGTGAAACCTGGATCAAAAGTGAACATCCCCTTTGAGCCGAGACTACGAATATCAATAACGTCTTGACCGAGTGTGCCCTTTAGCACATCCAGTTCAATAGCAGAGTCACCATTTAGGGTGAGTTTTGCTTTTGTATCAGCCATTTACGGTCTCCTTAGCGCCTTATTGCTTAAGACTACTCAGTGAGATTTGCTTCGTTACATAAATCAACCGTTACCAGTTTGTTATTTGGCTCGCCGCTCTGCGAAAGAGGAGAAAACCAGGGTACAGAGCAATGGGCGCTTGCAGGTAAAAACAGTTAACTTATGGCGAATTAGCAACAAATCAACAACTTAGCAATCCGAATTATTAAACCTGACTATCACTAATAACTGTCCTGAATAAATTGGTCAATACCGCCACACTGTTACATAACTTATTAGCAGGTGAAAGAGTGACCCCATAACTTTTGCGCATTATATGCCTTTTCTGGTGTTGTTTGTAACAACTTTGTTTAATGTTTGTCAAATCAGATGATTAAAAATTAAATAAATGTTGTTATCGTGACCTATGTCACTGTTCGGGATAAAACCCGACAAACTATATGTAGGTTAATTGTAATGATTTTGTGAACGTCCTATACTGCCGCCAGGTCTCCGGAATACCCTGCAATCCCGAGCCACCCAGCGTTGTAACGTGTCGTTTTAGCAACTGGAAGCAGTGTTTTACATGACGCGCAGTTATAGAAAGGACGCTGTCTGACCCGCAAGCAGACCGGAGGAAGGAAATCCCGTCGTCTTTCTGGCTACAGGTAGATTCACCCTCTGTACCCGAAGTCCAAAGGGAATAATAAGAACAGCATGTGGGCGTTATTCATGATAAGAAATGTGAAAAAACAAAGACCTGTCAATCTGGATCTGACAACGATCCGGTTCCCAATCACGGCGATAGCGTCCATTCTCCATCGCGTTTCTGGAGTGATCACCTTCGTGGCGGTCGGGATTCTGTTGTGGTTATTGGGCACCAGCCTCTCTTCCCCTGAAGGATTCCAGCAGGCATCCGCCATCATGGGGAGCTTCTTTGTTAAATTTATTATGTGGGGCATCCTCACCGCGCTGGCGTATCACGTCGTGGTCGGTATTCGTCACATGATGATGGATTTTGGCTATCTGGAAGAAACATTCGAAGCGGGTAAACGCTCAGCCAAAATCTCTTTTGTTATTACTGTCGTGCTTTCACTTCTCGCAGGAGTCCTCGTATGGTAAGCAACGCCTCCGCATTAGGACGCAATGGCGTACATGACTTCATCCTGGTCCGTGCTACCGCTATCGTTCTGACCCTCTACATCGTTTATATGGTGGGCTTTTTCGCAATAAGCGGCGAGCTGACCTTTGATGTCTGGAGCGGTTTCTTCTCATCGGCATTCACCAAAGTCTTCACCCTGCTGGCACTTTTCTCCATCTTGATTCATGCCTGGATTGGCATGTGGCAGGTGTTGACCGACTACGTTAAACCTCTGGCCCTGCGCCTTGTGCTACAGCTGGCAATCGTTGTTGCGCTGGTGGTTTACGTCATTTATGGATTTGTTGTGGTGTGGGGTGTGTAATGAAACTGCCAGTCAGAGAATTTGATGCTGTTGTTATTGGCGCAGGCGGCGCAGGTATGCGCGCAGCGCTGCAAATTTCCCAGAGCGGCCAGACCTGTGCGCTGCTCTCCAAAGTCTTCCCAACCCGTTCCCATACCGTATCCGCGCAAGGTGGCATCACCGTGGCGCTCGGTAATACCCATGAAGATAACTGGGAATGGCACATGTACGATACCGTAAAAGGGTCGGACTACATCGGCGACCAGGACGCGATTTAATATATGTGCAAAACCGGCCCGGAAGCGATTCTGGAACTGGAGCACATGGGGCTGCCTTTCTCCCGTCTTGACGATGGCCGTATCTATCAGCGTCCGTTCGGCGGCCAGTCGAAAAACTTCGGCGGCGAACAGGCGGCGCGTACCGCAGCAGCGGCTGACCGTACCGGTCACGCGCTGTTGCACACGCTGTACCAGCAGAACCTGAAAAACCACACCACCATTTTTTCTGAATGGTATGCGCTGGATCTGGTGAAAAACCAGGATGGCGCGGTAGTGGGGTGTACTGCGCTGTGTATCGAAACCGGCGAAGTGGTCTACTTCAAAGCGCGCGCAACCGTGCTGGCGACCGGCGGCGCAGGCCGTATTTACCAGTCCACCACTAACGCTCATATCAACACCGGCGACGGCGTGGGTATGGCGCTGCGTGCCGGTGTTCCGGTGCAGGATATGGAAATGTGGCAGTTCCATCCGACCGGTATTGCGGGCGCGGGCGTGCTGGTGACAGAAGGCTGCCGTGGTGAAGGCGGTTATCTGCTGAATAAACATGGCGAGCGCTTTATGGAGCGCTATGCCCCGAACGCGAAGGACCTGGCCGGTCGTGACGTGGTCGCGCGTTCTATTATGATCGAAATCCGTGAAGGTCGCGGCTGCGACGGCCCGTGGGGGCCGCACGCGAAACTGAAGCTCGACCATTTGGGTAAAGAAGTGCTCGAATCCCGTCTGCCGGGTATCCTCGAATTGTCCCGTACCTTTGCGCACGTTGACCCGGTTAAAGAGCCGATCCCGGTTATCCCAACCTGTCACTACATGATGGGCGGTATCCCGACCAAAGTGACCGGTCAGGCGCTGACCGTGAACGAGCAGGGTGAAGACGTGGTGATTCCTGGCCTGTTCGCGGTGGGTGAGATCGCCTGCGTATCCGTACACGGCGCTAACCGTCTGGGCGGCAACTCGCTGCTTGACCTGGTGGTCTTCGGACGTGCGGCCGGTCTGCATTTGCAGGAGTCCATTGCCGAGCAGGGCGCGCTGCGTGACGCCAGCGAGTCTGACATTGAGGCCTCTCTGGAACGTCTCAACCGCTGGAACAACAACCGTGACGGCGAAGATCCGGTGGTTATCCGTAAAGCGTTGCAGGAATGTATGCAGCACAACTTCTCGGTATTCCGTGAAGGTGACGCGATGGCGAAAGGGCTTGAGCAACTGAAGGTGATCCGCGAGCGTCTGAAAAACGCCCGTCTGGATGACACCTCTAGCGAGTTCAACACCCAGCGCGTCGAGTGTCTGGAGCTGGACAACCTGATGGAAACGGCTTACGCAACTGCGGTATCCGCCAACTTCCGTACCGAAAGCCGTGGCGCGCATAGCCGCTTCGACTTCCCGGATCGTGATGATGAAAACTGGCTGTGCCATTCCCTGTATCTGCCAGAGACGGAATCCATGACGCGTCGTAGCGTCAATATGGAACCGAAACTGCGCCCGGCATTCCCGCCGAAGATTCGTACTTACTAATGCGGAGACAGGAAAATGAAACTCGAGTTTTCGATTTATCGCTATAACCCGGATGTTGATGACGCTCCGCGCATGCAGGATTACACCCTGGAAGGCGAAGAAGGGCGTGACATGATGCTGCTGGATGCGCTGATGCAGCTGAAAGAGAAAGATCCCAGCCTCTCTTTCCGTCGCTCATGCCGTGAAGGCGTGTGCGGTTCAGATGGCCTGAACATGAACGGCAAAAACGGCCTGGCGTGTATTACGCCGGTTTCGGCGCTACACCAGCCGGGTAAGAAGATTGTTATCCGTCCGCTGCCTGGTTTACCGGTTATCCGCGATTTGGTGGTAGACATGGGGCAATTCTACGCACAATATGAGAAGATTAAGCCTTACTTATTGAATAATGGGCAAAATCCACCCGCTCGTGAGCATTTACAGATGCCCGAGCAGCGTGAAAAACTCGATGGGCTGTATGAGTGTATTCTTTGTGCGTGCTGTTCAACGTCGTGCCCGTCGTTCTGGTGGAACCCGGATAAGTTTATCGGCCCGGCAGGCCTGTTAGCGGCGTATCGTTTCCTGATCGATAGCCGTGATACCGAGACCGACAGCCGCCTGGAAGGCCTGAGCGATGCATTCAGCGTATTCCGCTGTCATAGCATCATGAACTGCGTCAGTGTATGTCCTAAGGGACTGAACCCGACGCGCGCCATCGGCCATATTAAGTCGATGTTGTTGCAACGCAGTGCGTAAATAATAACGCCGGTAAGCGCAGTAAATGACAGTCCCGTAGGCCGGATAAGGCGTTGGCGTCGCCATCCGGCATATATTGCCCGATGGCGCTACGCTTATCAGGTCTACGGGGCCACCACCGGTTTGAAATGCAGGAAACCTTTAAAAACTGCCCTGATGGTTAGACAGTTTCTAAAGGTTCCTTCGCGAGCCGCTACACAGAGAAGAGCTCGCAAGTGAACCCCGGCACGCACAGCAATGTGCGTGGTAGTATCCACGGCGAAGTAAGCATACAGAATGCTTAAGGGATCACGATGCAGAACAGCGCTTTGAAAGCCTGGTTGGACTCTTCTTACCTCTCTGGCGCAAACCAGAGCTGGATAGAACAGCTCTATGAAGACTTCTTAACCGATCCTGACTCGGTAGACGCTAACTGGCGTTCGACGTTCCAGCAGTTACCTGGCACCGGAGTCAAACCGGATCAATTCCATTCAAAAACGCGTGATTATTTCCGTCGTCTGGCGAAGGATGCCTCACGTTACTCTTCTTCGATTTCCGACCCTGACACCAATACGAAGCAGGTCAAAGTCCTGCAACTTATCAACGCTTATCGTTTCCGTGGTCACCAGCATGCGAATCTCGATCCGCTGGGACTGTGGGAGCAAGAAAACGTGGCGGATCTGGACCCCTCTTTCCACGATCTGACAGAGGCCGATTTCCAGGAAAGCTTTAACGTAGGTTCTTTTGCGATTGGCAAAGAGACGATGAAGCTGGGCGAACTTATTTCCGCGCTCAAACAAACATACTGCGGCCCGATTGGCGCCGAGTATATGCACATCACCAGCACCGAGGAGAAACGCTGGATTCAGCAGCGTATCGAATCCGGCCGCGCCGCCTTCAGCGCGGAAGAGAAAAAACGCTTCCTCAACGAACTGACCGCCGCCGAAGGGCTGGAGCGTTATCTGGGGGCGAAATTCCCGGGGGCGAAACGCTTCTCGCTGGAAGGCGGCGATGCGTTAATCCCGATGCTCAAAGAGATGATCCGTCATGCGGGCAACAGCGGCACCCGCGAAGTGGTGCTGGGTATGGCGCACCGTGGTCGTCTGAACGTGCTGGTCAACGTGCTGGGTAAAAAACCGCAGGATCTGTTCGACGAATTTGCGGGCAAACATAAAGAACACCTCGGCACCGGCGACGTGAAGTACCACATGGGCTTCTCGTCTGATATCGAAACCGAAGGCGGTCTGGTTCACCTGGCGCTGGCGTTTAACCCGTCGCACCTGGAAATCGTCAGCCCGGTAGTGATCGGTTCCGTGCGCGCCCGTCTGGATCGTCTGGATGAGCCGAGCAGCAATAAAGTGCTGCCAATCACCAT
This sequence comes from Citrobacter sp. CK188, assembly GCF_030333525.1. Lineage (NCBI taxonomy): Bacteria > Pseudomonadati > Pseudomonadota > Gammaproteobacteria > Enterobacterales > Enterobacteriaceae > Citrobacter > Citrobacter sp. CK188. Next base: position 127,801 of record NZ_JAOWFU010000038.1, on the reverse strand, counting down.
TCACGGCGACGCCGCAGTGACGGGCCAGGGCGTGGTTCAGGAAACCCTGAACATGTCCAAAGCGCGTGGTTACGAAGTGGGCGGTACGGTGCGTATCGTCATCAACAACCAGGTGGGCTTTACCACCTCCAACCCGCTGGATGCGCGTTCCACCCCATACTGCACCGACATCGGCAAGATGGTTCAGGCGCCGATTTTCCACGTTAACGCGGATGACCCGGAAGCGGTGGCTTTCGTTACCCGTCTGGCGCTGGACTTCCGTAACACCTTTAAACGCGATGTCTTCATCGATCTGGTGTGCTACCGCCGTCACGGCCATAACGAAGCCGACGAGCCGAGCGCAACCCAGCCGCTGATGTACCAGAAAATCAAAAAGCATCCGACGCCGCGTAAACTCTACGCCGACAAGCTGGAAGCGGACAAGGTCGCTACGCTGGAAGACGCCACTGAAATGGTCAACCTCTACCGCGATGCGCTGGATGCAGGCGAATGCGTGGTGAAAGAGTGGCGTCCGATGAACATGCACTCCTTTACCTGGTCGCCGTACCTCAACCATGAATGGGATGAGAGCTACCCGAATAAGGTGGAAATGAAGCGTTTGCAGGAACTGGCTAAACGCATCAGCACGGTGCCGGAAGCGGTAGAAATGCAGTCGCGCGTCGCCAAAATTTACGGCGATCGTCAGTCGATGGCCGCTGGCGAGAAGCTGTTCGACTGGGGCGGCGCGGAAACGCTGGCCTACGCCACGCTGGTTGATGAGGGGATTCCGGTGCGTCTGTCCGGTGAGGACTCCGGTCGTGGCACCTTCTTCCACCGTCATGCGGTGATTCATAACCAGGCAAATGGTTCCACGTATACGCCGTTGCAGCACATTCATAACGGTCAGGGCACCTTCCGCGTCTGGGACTCCGTCCTGTCTGAAGAAGCGGTGCTGGCGTTCGAATACGGCTATGCGACCGCTGAACCGCGCACCCTGACCATCTGGGAAGCGCAGTTCGGCGACTTCGCCAACGGCGCGCAGGTGGTGATCGATCAGTTCATCTCCTCCGGCGAGCAGAAATGGGGGCGGATGTGCGGTCTGGTGATGCTGCTGCCGCACGGCTACGAAGGGCAGGGGCCGGAGCACTCCTCCGCGCGTCTGGAACGTTATCTGCAACTTTGCGCTGAGCAGAACATGCAGGTTTGCGTCCCGTCCACCCCGGCGCAGGTTTACCACATGCTGCGTCGTCAGGCGCTGCGCGGTATGCGCCGTCCGCTGGTTGTTATGTCGCCGAAGTCGCTGCTGCGTCATCCGCTGGCGGTCTCCAGCCTGGACGAACTGGCCAACGGCGCCTTCCAGCCAGCGATTGGCGAGGTTGATGAGCTCGATCCGCAAGGCGTGAAGCGCGTGGTGATGTGTTCTGGTAAGGTTTATTACGACCTGCTGGAACAACGTCGTAAAAACGATCAGAAAGATGTCGCCATTGTGCGCATTGAACAGCTCTACCCGTTCCCGCACAAAGCGGTTCAGGAAGCGCTGAAACCGTACGCCCACGTACATGATTTTGTCTGGTGCCAGGAAGAGCCGCTCAACCAGGGCGCATGGTACTGTAGTCAGCATCATTTCCGTGAAGTGATTCCATTTGGGTCTGCTCTGCGTTACGCAGGTCGCCCGGCCTCCGCCTCTCCGGCGGTAGGGTATCTGTCCGTTCACCAGAAACAGCAACAAGATCTGGTTAATGACGCGCTGAACGTCGATTAATTAAAGGATAAATAATGAGTAGCGTAGATATTCTTGTTCCCGACCTGCCTGAGTCCGTAGCGGACGCAACCGTTGCGACCTGGCACAAAAAACCGGGCGATAGTGTCCAGCGTGATGAAGTGCTGGTAGAAATCGAAACTGACAAAGTGGTACTGGAAGTACCGGCATCGGCTGACGGCATTCTGGATGCGGTTCTGGAAGATGAAGGTACGACGGTAACGTCTCGCCAGATCCTGGGGCGCCTGCGTGAAGGCAACAGCTCCGGTAAAGAGACCAGCGCCAAATCTGAAGAGAAAGCGTCTACACCGGCGCAGCGCCAGCAGGCGTCGCTATCCGAGCAGAACAACGATGCCCTCAGCCCGGCGATCCGCCGTCTGTTGGGTGAACACAACCTCGACGCCAGCGCCATCAAAGGCACGGGCGTAGGCGGTCGCATCACGCGCGAAGATGTGGAAAAACATCTGGCGAAGGCACCGGCGAAAGCGGAAGCCAAAGCGCCGGAAGCCGCGCCTGCCGCACAGCTTGCGCTTGGCGCTCGCAGTGAAAAACGCGTCCCGATGACCCGTCTGCGCAAGCGCGTAGCCGAGCGTCTGCTGGAAGCGAAAAACTCCACCGCGATGCTGACCACGTTCAACGAAGTCAACATGAAGCCAATCATGGATCTGCGTAAGCAGTACGGCGACGCGTTTGAAAAACGTCACGGCATTCGTCTGGGCTTCATGTCCTTCTACGTGAAAGCGGTGGTTGAAGCGCTGAAACGCTACCCGGAAGTGAACGCCTCCATTGATGGCGACGACGTGGTGTATCACAACTACTTCGACGTCAGCATGGCGGTTTCCACGCCGCGTGGTCTGGTAACGCCGGTACTGCGTGATGTCGATACCCTCGGCATGGCGGATATCGAGAAGAAAATCAAAGAACTGGCCGTGAAAGGGCGTGACGGTAAGCTGACGGTGGACGATCTGACCGGCGGTAATTTCACCATCACCAACGGTGGCGTGTTCGGCTCGCTGATGTCTACCCCGATCATCAACCCGCCGCAGAGCGCAATCCTCGGCATGCATGCGATCAAAGATCGTCCGATGGCGGTAGATGGCAAGGTTGAGATCCTGCCGATGATGTACCTGGCGCTGTCTTACGATCACCGTCTGATCGATGGTCGTGAATCAGTGGGCTTCCTGGTCGCCATTAAAGAGCTGCTGGAAGATCCGACGCGTCTGCTGCTGGACGTGTAGTCACTTTTTAGTGTCACCTGCCCTGTAGGCCGGATAAGGCGCTGGTGAGATGCCTGATGGCGACGCAGCCGCGTCTTATCGGGCCTACAGGTTTAAAGATAACGATTACCTGAAGGATGGACAGAACACATGAACTTACATGAATATCAGGCAAAACAACTTTTTGCCCGCTATGGCTTACCGGCGCCGGTGGGTTATGCCTGTACTACTCCGCGTGAAGCAGAAGAAGCCGCTTCAAAAATCGGCGCGGGTCCGTGGGTAGTAAAATGTCAGGTTCACGCAGGCGGCCGTGGCAAAGCGGGCGGTGTGAAGGTTGTTAACAGCAAAGAAGAGATTCGCGCGTTTGCGGAACACTGGCTGGGTAAACGCCTCGTGACCTACCAGACAGACGCTAACGGTCAACCGGTCAACCAGATTCTGGTTGAAGCGGCGACCGATATCGATAAAGAGCTGTATCTTGGCGCGGTTGTTGACCGTAGTTCTCGCCGCGTGGTCTTTATGGCCTCCACCGAAGGCGGCGTGGAAATCGAAAAAGTGGCGGAAGAGACCCCGCACCTGATCCACAAAATCGCCCTCGATCCGCTGGCGGGCCCAATGCCGTATCAGGGCCGCGAACTGGCGTTCAAACTGGGTCTGGAAGGTAAGCAGGTTCAGCAATTTACGAAGATCTTTATGGGTCTGGCGACCATTTTCCTTGAGCGCGATCTGGCGCTGATCGAAATCAACCCGCTGGTGATCACTAAGCAAGGCGATCTGATCTGTCTCGACGGCAAACTGGGCGCTGACGGCAACGCGCTGTTCCGCCAGCCGGATCTGCGTGAAATGCGCGACCAGTCTCAGGAAGACCCGCGTGAAGCACAGGCGGCGCAGTGGGAACTGAACTACGTGGCGCTGGACGGCAACATCGGCTGCATGGTTAACGGCGCAGGTCTGGCGATGGGCACGATGGACATCGTTAAACTGCACGGCGGCGAACCGGCTAACTTCCTCGACGTAGGCGGCGGCGCGACCAAAGAGCGCGTAACCGAAGCGTTCAAAATCATCCTCTCTGACGACAACGTGAAAGCGGTTCTGGTTAACATCTTCGGCGGCATCGTCCGTTGCGACCTGATTGCCGACGGTATCATCGGCGCGGTAGAAGAAGTGGGTGTTAGCGTACCGGTTGTTGTACGTCTGGAAGGCAACAACGCCGAACTCGGCGCGAAAAAACTGGCTGACAGCGGCCTGAATATTATTGCAGCGAAAAGTCTGACGGATGCAGCTCAGCAGGTTGTTGCCGCAGTGGAGGGGAAATAATGTCTGTTTTAATCGATAAAAACACCAAGGTTATCTGCCAGGGCTTTACCGGTAGCCAGGGGACTTTCCACTCTGAACAGGCGATTGCTTACGGCACGCAGATGGTGGGCGGCGTAACGCCAGGCAAAGGCGGCACCACGCATCTGGGTCTGCCGGTGTTCAATACCGTGCGTGAAGCGGTAGAAGCCACTGGCGCCACCGCAACGGTTATCTACGTTCCGGCGCCGTTCTGCAAAGACTCCATTCTGGAGGCTGTCGACGCGGGCATCAAACTGATTATCACCATCACTGAAGGCATCCCGACGCTGGATATGCTGACCGTGAAAGTCGCGCTTGACGAAGCGGGCGTGCGCATGATCGGCCCGAACTGCCCGGGCGTGATCACCCCTGGCGAGTGCAAAATCGGCATCATGCCGGGCCACATCCACAAGCCGGGCAAAGTGGGCATCGTGTCCCGCTCCGGTACGCTGACCTATGAAGCGGTTAAGCAGACCACTGACTACGGTTTCGGCCAGTCCACCTGTGTGGGCATCGGCGGCGACCCGATCCCGGGCTCTAACTTCATCGATATCCTGAAACTGTTCCAGGAAGATCCGCAGACTGAAGCGATCGTGATGATCGGTGAGATCGGCGGCAGTGCGGAAGAAGAGGCGGCGGCATACATCAAAGAACACGTAACCAAGCCGGTTGTTGGTTACATCGCGGGCGTTACCGCGCCGAAAGGCAAGCGTATGGGTCACGCGGGCGCGATTATCGCGGGTGGTAAAGGTACGGCGGATGAGAAATTCGCCGCGCTGGAAGCCGCAGGCGTGAAAACCGTTCGTAGCCTGGCGGATATCGGCGAAGCGCTGAAAGCCGTAATGAAGTAATTCTCAAAAAGCAGCAATAAGGCCCGACTCCTTCGTGCGACAGGGGAATACCTGAAGCGCGAAGGATGCAGGGCTGGTCCGTTTTCGACATGGTTGGTCACCTTCTGGTGACCTTTTTTTTGCCTGTTTTGCCGCTTAACCGTGTTGAAAATAAGCATCTTGCTGCGGTAAACGTTTACCCGCGCTTATTGTTATTAATATCATCCTGCCAGCAGGTAACGAACAGAAAATTATCAGACACATAAACAGTCGCTTTCTGTTATGCCGCGTGTTAAATCCTCCTTAAATAAACCACAAATAATATTGATTCACCTCGCAACATTTTTTCTCCATAAAACAAGTTAACATGAAAAATTATTAAGAACTTATTAGCACTATTTGCCTGTAATTAACCGCGTTTAAATTGTGTTTATTGTCGGGGTTGAGTATTATTGCTTAATATTTAAACACTGGCAGTGTGCGTAAATCATGGAGTGGATCAATGACATTAGCGGAGAAAATAAAATATAACTCTCGGGGATAATCTGGAGGGGTTGCATTAATTTTTTATAAATTAAACTATTTTTGTACGCTGCATATGGAAGACGTTATGAGAGGAAAGATACCCAAGACCGAATTACTGGTGACTTTTGAAGTGGTGGCGCGTCACGAAAGCTATACCCGGGCAGCAGAAGAGTTGGCGTTGACTCAGAGTGCCGTGTTCCGGCAGGTGAATGCGCTGGAGGATTTTTTACATACCTCGTTATTTAACCATGCCAAAAAGCGAATTTTTTTAAATGCAGCCGGTAAGCATTATCTGAGCATTGTTAAAGAAACACTTAACAAACTTGAACGCGATACCAATACGATAATGACCTGGCAACCCACCGTTCAGGTCATTGAGCTGGCGGTGAACCCAACGTTCAGTACCCACTGGCTGATTCCGAATTTACGTGAATTTAATAAAATAAATCCTGACATTATCGTTAATATTCATTCGCTGGCGAATATTGGCGATTTTCTTAACCGTGAGTATGACGCCGCCATTATGCGGGAAGATTTTTGCTCGCCCTGGTCAGAGGTGGAGTATTTATTTGAAGAGGAAATTTTACCCGTATGCAGTGGCAGCCTTTTACCTCAGCCGAATCAAAAACTGACCGTAGAAGAGTTGCTCAATGAATTTCCCCTTTTGCATCAAAGTACGCGCATCAAAGGCTGGCAGGAATGGTTCGCGCTGTCGGATATCAACAGTCCGCTGGTGAATAAAGGCCCGCGCTTTGATTTATTGTCGATGCTGATTGCCGCCGTGCGTTCTAATCTGGGCGTGGCGCTATTGCCCCGGTTTGCGATCCAGCACGATCTGGATAACGGTGAGATGGTGATTCCCTGCGATGTGCCGATGCGTACAGGGAACCGGTTTATTATGACGTGGCGTGAAGAAAAAGCGGAATCCCGGTATTTACAGATCTTCCGTGACTGGCTGCTGCAAAAATCGGTAATCTCAGCGGTGGAGCGCTGACGCCGGATGCCGGCCAGTGGCCTTATCCGGCCTACAAACGGTGAGAACTGATGCCGGATGGCGGCCGGTGGCCTTATCCGGCCTATAAGCGGTGAGGGCTGCGGCCAATGGCCTTATCCGGCCTACAGGCGGTGAGGACTGTAGGCCTGATAAGCGCAGCGCCATCAGGCAAAGGCGCGGCTACCAGTCTATCCCGGCCTGCGCCTGAATGCCGCTATCGAATGCATGCTTCACCGGGCGGACTTCGCTGACCGTATCGGCGAGTTCCAGTAACTGCGTATGACACCCGCGACCGGTAACGATCACGCTCTGCTGTTCGGGACGATTCACAATCGCGGCGATCACGTCCTGGGTGTCCAGGTAGTGATAAGCCAGCATGTATGTCAGTTCATCCAGCACCACCAGATCGTAACGCGGGTCGGCGAGCATACGCCTGCCTTCCTGCCAGACGGCTTCCGCCGCCTGTATATCCGCTTCCCGGTCCTGCGTCTCCCAGGTAAAACCGGTGCCCATAATGTGAAACTCAACGCCAAGCGGTTGCAGCGTGTTGTATTCACCGTTATCCCACTGACCTTTAATAAATTGCGCGACGCCAACGGTTTTGCCGTGACCGACCGCGCGGGTCGCGGTGCCAAAGGCCGCCGTCGATTTTCCTTTACCGTTCCCGGTGAAAACAATCAGGACTCCTTTCTGTTCCGTGGCCGCTGCCACACGGGTGTCCACCTGTTCTTTCAGTTTTTGCTGCCGCTGGCGGTGCCTGTCAGTATTGGCTCGCGCTTCCATAAATGCTCCTTAATGTCCTGCCGGACAGGTCGCGCAGCGATGTTGCTGCTCAAACTGGCTGAAGAAGTTATTGCCTTTATCATCCACCAGCACAAAGGCGGGCAGGTTTTTGACCTCCATCATCCACACGGCTTCCATCCCCAGTTCGGGATACTCAAGGCAGCGTAAGCTTTTAACGTACTGCTGCGCCAGAAGCGCGGCGGCGCCGCCAATGCTGCCAAGATTGAAGCCGCCATGCTTGTGGCAGGCCTCGGTTACTTGCTGACTGCGGTTGCCTTTCGAAAGCATGATCAAACTGCCGCCCGCCGCCTGGAAGGCGTCAACATAGCCGTCCATGCGTCCGCCGGTGGTCGGGCCGAGCGAGCCGCAGGCCTGTTTTTCCGGCGTTTTGGCTGGCCCCGCGTAATAAACAATGTGATTTTTCATGTAGTCCGGCATCGGTTCGCCGTTATCCAGACGCTCTTTAATTTTGGCGTGCGCGATATCGCGGGCGACGACAATCGGGCCGTTCAGCGACAGTCGGGTGCCGACAGGCAGCGTGGAAAGGTTATGCAGGATCTCGCGCAGCGGACGGTTGAGATCGAGCTGTACGGTCTGGGCGCTGTTTTCCACGCGCAGGGATTCAGGAATAAATTTTCCCGGATTGTGTTCGAGTTTTTCCAGCCAGATGCCGCGTTTGTTGATCTTCGCTTTAATATTGCGGTCGGCAGAGCAGGAGAGCGCCATTGCGATGGGGCAGGAACCGCCGTGACGCGGCAGGCGGATAACGCGGATATCATGAGCGAAATATTTGCCGCCAAACTGTGCTCCGATGCCAAATTCGCGGCTGGCATTGAGCAGGGTTGTTTCCAGCGCCGTGTCGCGAAACGCCTGGCCCAGCTCGTTTCCGCTGGTCGGCAGGGTGTCGTAATATTTGGTTGAGGCCAGCTTCGCCACTTTCAGCGCCTGGTCGGCAGACAATCCGCCAACCACAAAAGCGATATGGTAAGGCGGGCAGGCTGCTGTTCCCAGCGAACGCATTTTTTCGATCAGGAAAGCGGTGAGTTTTTCGGGTTGCAGAATAGATTTGGTTTCCTGAAACAGCGCCGCTTTGTTGGCGGAACCGCCGCCTTTATTGACGAAGAGAAACCGGTATTCGTCACCCGGCGTCGCGCTGATATCAATCTGGGCGGGCAGGTTGGTTTGGGTATTTACCTCGGTGTACATGTCCAGCGGGGCGTTCTGGGAGTAGCGTAAGTTATTTTCCTGGAAAGTGATGTACACGCCTTTGCTCAGGGCTTCGGCATCGTTGCCGCCTGTCCAGACGTGCTGACCTTTGCTCGCCACAATGGTTGCCGTTCCCGTGTCCTGGCAGTTTGGCAGTACGCCTTTCGCCGAGACTTCGGCATTGCGTAACAGTTGCAGCGCGACGTACTTATCATTACTGCTGGCCTGCGGATCGTGCAGGATGCTGGCAATCTGCTTCAGATGCGCGGTGCGCAGGAAAAACGAGGCTTCATAAAATGCCTGTTGGGCCAGCAGAGTCAGCGCTTCAGGCGCGACTTTGATAACCTCTTCACCGTCTAACTCCGTTACCGTAATGTGCTTGTCGCTGAGTAATTCATATTCCGTCGTATCTTTGCTTTGAACAAACGGTTCCTGCCAGACAAATGGTTTAGACATATTAACTTCTCACCTTTAAGTTATTTTTGCCGGACGGCTGTCCGGCCTACAACAATGCGCAAACCGTAGGCCGGATAAGCGTTAGCGCCATCCGGCATCGCTGTGGTATCAGGACATCGCCACTTCTGAGTGTTCGGTTGCCGGGCGCTCCTGTTCCGGGGTTTTGACCGGTGCTTTGCCACGGCAGCCTGCGCCGAAGTGCTCGCCTTCCCAACGACCGACAATCGCCGCCCCCATCGCATTACTCATCACGTTGGTGGCAGAACGGCCCATATCGAGGAACGGATCGACGCCCATCAGCAGGATCAGACCGGCTTCTGGAATGTTGAACTGGTTGAGGGTAGCGGCGATAACCACCATTGACGCACGCGGCACGCCTGCCATTCCTTTGGAGGTCAGCATCAGAATCAGCAGCATGGTGATCTGCTCGCCCATGCTCAGTTCAATGTTGCACGCCTGGGCGATAAACACGGTGGCAAACGAGCAGTAGGCCATTGAGCCGACGAGGTTAAAGGAGTAACCGATAGGCAGTACGAAGCTGGCAATCTTGGAAGAGACGCCAAACTTCTCCAGTTTGTCCAGCGTACCGGGGAAAGCCGCTTCCGAGCTGGACGTGGTAAAGGCCAGCAGCGCGGGTTCGAAGATTGCTTTGGTCAGACGACTGATGCACGGCCCGACAATCATTGTTGACAGGCCAATCAGGATCGCCCACAGCATCCCCAGCGTCAGGTAGAACTCGCCCATGAAGATCCCGGCGCTGACCATCACGCCCAGACCGCGTTCAGCAATCAAACCGGAGATGGCGGCAAAGACGGTCAGCGGCGCAAACAGCATCACGTAACCTGTCAGCTTCAGCATGACGTGCACCAGCGAGTCGAGCACTTTAACGATGGCGGCGCCTTTTTCACCAACAGCGGCCAGGCTGCAACCGAGGAAAATGGAGAACACCACAATTTGCAGGATCTCGTTGCGCGCCATCGCATCGATAATGCTGGTGGGCACGGCGTGCGAGATAAAGACTTTCAGCGTGAAGGGTTCAGACTGCACGGCGGCAACCGCGCCTGCGTCGTGTGCCACAAAGTTAATGCCTGCGCCTGGCTGGAACATATTGACGATGACCAGACCCAACGCAATAGACAATAATGAGGCGCAAATAAACAGGAAAAAGGTTTTAGAGAATATACGCCCCAGCGTTTTGGCATCGCCCATTTTGGCGATCCCCACCACTAATGTTGAAATAACCAGGGGGGCAATAATCATTTTTACCATGCGTAAAAATATGGTGGTAAAAATAGAGATGTCCTGGGCGTACGATTTTGCTGTTTCAGCCGATGCCATATTATTAATGGCCACCCCGGCAATCATGCCGAGTATCAGGCCTAATATGATCATTTTGGTTAAACTTATTTTTTTCATGTTTGCTCCATCGGATAATGGTTGGAGAATAATGTGTAGGGCAGCGCATACCCGAACGAAGACAACCGCTCAGGTACGCGCCTGTTATGACCAACCGCATGAATAATCAGGAAAACAGTGATACAGCAAAATCCTGTATCCTGATGGCTGTTGTTGTATTGTTATGACTACAAGTCGAAGGTAATACTTAATAGCGGCGCGTGTTGCTGCGCGCCATAAACATCATTGTCACCAACGTTGCCGGAAATAATATCGCGCGGCATGACAATTTTTACCGCATTTGCCGGATCAAACCAGACAATGCGATGAATAAAATCAGGCTCGACGTTATATAAACGGGCAATAAGCTGCGGCGTTAATTGTTCCGATGCTTTTACCCGCTGATAGTCTTCCCGGGTTTTAAACAAAATATCTAAAACCAGTTCGTACGGTCCGGCGTTTTTGGAACGAATCACCTGCGCCAGTGAGCAAATAGAGTGTTTCATGCCTGAACTCCTTCCGGCGTCACCTGTTCGAGGTGGAAATCAAATTGCAGCGCGTCGCTCGCTTCAATCAGGTGATAGATTGAAAACTCATACACTGGCCCGCTTTGAATATCGGAAGGCGAGAACGGGAAGGCGAGGTTGCCCGCCGTTGCAATCCGGTTTTCATAGCCGTAGTGCAGGAGGGTGGAACGCACCAGCGAACAGACGCTGTTGGCGATATCCTGCGTCGGCGCGACCACGTCAAGCAATATGCCCAGTTCGTGCCCGGCGCTCTGCATCGGTTCATGATTGCCCATCACCCCGTTCTTACCGTACAGGTGGAATGTCATGCGGATGCTGTCATCATTCAGCGAGAGGTTACGCGCCACGCTGGTCTTCACCTCTTCGAGAATGGTGTCAATGCTGGCAATCATGATCGGGTCGCGGGTCCCGGCGATGGTCAGACAGCGGAAGCCCACCTGACGCGCGCCTTCCAGCTTCAGCGCGTACGGCGTCTCTTCGTGACGGGAACCGCTGACGTAGACCTCGCCCTCGTTGACCGCTTTGAAGCTGCACCCTTTCAGATTCAGCACGCCGCCCGGCCCCGGCAGGTAGTACGGATCGGATTTCTCATACAGGGTGTGCGCCGCCGCAGAGGTTTCGGTGAACTTGCGCTTTGGATTGAACGTTTTGAGCGTAAAGCCGTTATCGTCAATGATCCCCATCGCGCAGTCGGAACCGGAACCCGGCGTCGCGGCGATGGCCGCGCACTCAAGGATCTTGCCGCAGTGCAGCGCCAGACCTTCATCAAAGCCCTGCATGATCGGCAGCGCCGCGAAGCAGGCCGGATCGTAAGCGCGCCCGCCCAGCACCACCTGCGCACCGGCTTTCAGCGCCCGCTGGAAAGGTTCGATGCCCATTTGCGCGACGATATAGGTGCTTTGGTCGATCGCGTCGTGGGTCAGTTCCGGGACGAAATCCAGCGCGGTGATTTTGCCGTTATCCAGCGCCTGGTGAACGATCGCTTTATCAACATCTGACGGGATAAGCGCCATCGAGAACGACAGTTTCTCTTCCTGAGCAATCTCAAGGATTATCTGGCGACACCACTCCAGATGCGGCGCCGCGCCGGAGCCTCCGGCAGTGCCGATCACCACCGGGATGTCGTTTTTTACGCCTGCGGTGATCATATAGCGCAGATCGCGTTTCACTCCCGCCCTGTCGGTAAAGGGTTTCCCTGCCCCCAGGTAGTGGGGGCCAGGATCGGAGGAACCGGCGTCAACGGCGATCAGATCCGGCGACTCCTCCATCGCTTTGCGAAAGCTCTCTTCCGGGAAGCCATAACCCAGAATGGCCGTCGGCGATAAGATCTTAAATGTGCGTGCCATTTCTCAATCCTTTGTCTGCAACAGCGCGATGGTACGGTTCATCTCGTTAAACACGATGTTGAGACCTTCATCGAAGCCCATACCCGGTTTCACCAGCATCCGCATCGGGCGCGCGGCCAGCGCGACATGTACGCAGGTGCGGGCGCTGATCTCGGTTTCGTTACAGGTGCCGCCCTGATAGGCTTCCATCCCGTGTTTGTTGCAATAGAGCACGGCGTCGACGATGTTGTGAATGCCGCCGAGATCCGGGGTTTTGATCTGCACCATGTGGCAACTGCCCGCGTCAGTGAAATCGACGATGTCCTGATAGGTGTTACACCATTCGTCAGCGACAATTTTCACGCCGGAACCGAGGCGGGTCAGCTCTTTGGTGATCGCGGTCAGCAGACGGATCTGATCCGGTTTGTTACCGGCATCCACCGGGCCTTCAATGTACAACGGCAGACCCTGCGCTTCTTTCTCCAGGCTGGCGATGTACTCCGCGCAGCGTACCGGGTCCATATCGAAAATCAGGCCGATGGTGCCGTAGACATCAATATGCAGCGTCGGGTGATAGCGTGGGCTGGTGCGCAGGCTCAGGATGCGATCGGACAGCCAGCGTACATACTCACGCAGTTTCTCGCCCTGAAAGCCCAGTTTCTCTTCCACGTTGTTGATCAGCGCATGCGGCAGCACGTCAACGCCTTTGAGGATCATCTTATCGACGGCGATATAGCGATCGTCGCCGCTCTGACCAAATAACGGAATCGCTTCCGGGACGCACGGCAACTGCCATTCATCGCAAACCACTTCTGCTTTCAGACGACCGGACGCCAGCGCGGTGGCGTCGAGCAGCGCCTGCGACAGGCCGTAACGCACGGCGGTGTGCAGCAGATTGCCGTCAATGCGCAGCTTGTCGAAGAAGCGGGCGTTCGGCAGGAACGCATCGACATCACGACCTTCCAGCAGCGGTTTAATGTGATCGTTCAGGAACGGAATAAAGTGCTCCGCCAGGAACAGCGGGTCACGACCGCCAGCGCCGGAATACTGCACGGCGGCGCAGTCACCGACCGCTACCGCGCCATTTTCCAGAATCAGCTGTACCGAGATGCACTCGCCCGCCTGACGCACAGAGGTAAAGCCGGGCGTGACCGGCGCGCCGGTATAAATGAATCCATCATGACCCGCGCCGTTTTTAATCGCCTGCTGATCGTCGAAATAGAATGAGGAGTAGCCAGCGGTGAAAAGGGCCTGTTTAATTTTCATTATGGTCTTCCTATTAATTGACTGTGGGATACCGCGTTGATGTCATCAACAACCATCTGGAATGAGGGCTTGCGTCCTTCAAAATGGGCGCGCTCAGCGACGTAATCGTGGTGCAGGGCGAGGATATCTTTCGGCAGCGGAACCGCACCGGCTTCAAGGATGCGAATGGCGCCGGAGTTATCGCGAACCGGCAGGATTTTGCCTGCGTTACAGGAGGCCGGGGCGAAAGGTACGTCCAGCACGCCAGCTTCAAAAGCCAGCACCGTGCCGCGCGCCACATCGCCGTTACCCAGCTCAAAGACTTTTTTCAGCACCGCACGGACTTCGCACTTAATCAGTTCGACTTCCTGTTCCACGGCCGCGCACGGCGGGAACTTCTGGTCGCTGACCATATTGAGCATCTGGCGAGAGGCTTTAAGCCCCTGGGCGTTTGCGGCGGCCGTTGGGATACCGAAGGCTTCGTGCGGACTCTTGGTGATCACTTTGGTCGCGCCGGACATACCCGCCACCGCCGCGCCCCAGGAGATAATGGCGAACGCTTTGGATTCATCTTCCGGGAAGCCGCCCATCCACTGGTGGAAGACGGTGCTCAGTTCGTAATCATCAAAGCCGTAGTTCTGGAAATATTCGTGGGACAGTTCGCGCAGCGACTGAATGGCGGCGATATCCTGCGTCAGGCTGCCCACCTGACCATAGCCGACGGTAATCGACTTCACGCCCTGTTCCAGCGCCAGCAGACCTTCGATGATGGCGACCGCGTGGGACATAAACGGCGGGATCAGCGTGCCGGTCAGCGGGCCGAACGGCTCGCGGTTAATACGGATGCCGTGCTCTTCATACATTCCCATCAGACGGTCGCAGTACTGCCAGTCGCGGATTGATTTTTCCAGCGTGACGCGCTTGGCGTAAGGAATGTTGTAGGAGATGCCGCCGCCTTCATAGCTGGTGAAGCCGCTGGCCATCGCGATTTCCGCCAGCAGTCGCGCATCCGGCGTACCGTGACGAACCTGAATGGGTTTTTCCAGCGCTTCCGTCATCCGGCGGCAGGCAGCAACGCCGTGGTTGACAACCGGCAGGCCGTTCAGCTTAGAGGTGCCTGCTTCGATGGATTTTTGAATACCGATCGCCGCTTCTTCGTAACGGTTCAGACGGGTATAGGCATCGATGGTGCTGGGAAGCAGATCGCACTCTTCCTGCAACGTTTTGAGCAGCGCGATGTGTTCATCCATCAGCGCCACGCCCGCGCGCGGCTGGCTGAGCGTTTTGCCTTCCTGATCGGCTTTTAACAGGGCGTGAGAAAAGCGTTTTTTCTCTGGAATGGTTTGCTGATACTTCACGCCATCTTCAAAATTCTCGACGTCCTTGCCGGTATGCCAGGTTTGCAATACCTGATGCCGCTCGGTCATGAATTCGTCATGGGTTAACTTTTTATTTCGGAGTTCCATTCGTAGCTGCCTTAGGTTTTATAGGGTTAAACATTGAATACTGGTGCGAGCGGCGAGCTGCGGGTACAGCCTGGCGACGTTCGCCAGCAGAGGAAGCAAGCCTTTTGAATCGCGGTAATAGTCAAACTGCCCGGGTAAGAGAATGCGTCTGCCGTCATCGTCCAGCTCGCGGTATTTCAACCAGCGATGGATGTCGAACTGACTGGCGCGGGAGAGCCATCCGCCGGAACCGACAACTTTGCGAACGGTGGTGAGGTCGCGCCCCATCTGTAAGTCGACGTTGCCCACGCAGGTGCAGACCTGCTTTTTGGTGCCCGCGTGACGTTCGCTGGCATAACCCACGCACAGCCCTGCCAGCAGGGCGTCGAAGAATTTCTCTTCGTCGCTGCGGGGAAGGTAATCGGGGTGGGACACCAGGTGGCGCAGATAGCCGTAAAACGCCTCCTGACGCTCAGGCTGTTGGGCAAACACGACGTTTACCATCTCCTGGGTGCTTTCTCCGACTACAAGGGCAGAGACGCGCATCCCGAGATCGCCTTCAACGGTGCGTTTGACGAACGGTTCCGGCACGCCATGCAGCACGGTATCGGGAGAGAGCATATTGGCGCAGGCGGAGTACACGTCGGTGGTGGCGCCGCCCATATCGATCAGCATGAACTCTTTCCATGCGCTGTCGATGTCGCTGATGGCTTTAACCAGCTCGTAGACGGTCCACGGCGTTGGCATCGGCTCTTCGCCGGTTTCGCCAACAATCACGTCCAGCCCTTTGCCTTTCACGATGCGGGACAGGAACAGATCGCAAATGGCCTGGCGGGCGGCATACGGATTCGGGTGATCGAGGTCGGGCAGAATGTTGTCTACCGTGGTCAGATCTTTGTGCCCCAGAATGGCCTGTACCTCATCCTGAATGTCACGGTTTCCGGCATAAATAATCGCGCAATCCAGATTTGAGTTCGCCAGCGCGCGCGCATTCGCCAGGCCGTAGCTTTCTTCGCCGCCATCCGTACCGCCGGTAAACAGCAGGATGTCCGGCGGCGAGTTTTCTAACGCCTGGATGTCATGGCGGTTGAGCTTATACGCGTAATATTGCGCGATCTTCGCCCCCGCTGAGTGGGCAGTAACTTTTGCGGATTCCAGCGTGATAGACGGCACCAGCCCCATAGCGGCGACGGCGAGCCCGCCTTTTGCCGATGAGGAGTATTTCAACTGCACTTCGCCGCTTTTCAGCAACGGACGAGCATCGGCGACATTCAGCACCTGATTCAGACTGGCAAAAAAACCGTCTGCCAGATGGTATGTGGTGGTTGGCGTCAGGACATGGTTCACCAGGGTTAACGCATCCCCCTCCCTGGCGAAGAGGGCGGCTTTGGTCCATGTCGAGCCGATATCGACAGAGACGATTTGCATCAGATGGCCTCTTCAAGGCAGCGCTGTTCAACACCATGACGCGGGTTAATGTCCCCGGCCATTAACCGGCACACATCTTCCAGATCATGACTTGGCGCAAAGACGCGGTTAAAGCCCATCTCTTTAAACTTCGCTTCCACGTCGGCAAAGTCATGTTTACCCACCACCAGATTGCCGCCGACATAGAGCAGAATGTCACCAATACCGCGTTCGATGCAGCGTTCACGTAAACCGAGGCAGTCGATATCGCCGTGGCCGTAAATGGATGACACGACAATCGCATCGGCGCCGGTTTCGATTGCGGCATCAATATATTCATCCTGGCTTACCATGACCCCCAGATTGATTACGCGAAAATCATGGGCAGTAAAAACGCGATCCAAAACTTTATTGCCTACTGCATGGCAGTCAGCACCAATGACGCCAATAACAAGTGTTGATTTTTTCATGAGTAATCCTCTGTAGAGCTGATGAACAAAAGGTAAGAGTCTTCGTTTAATATTGCGCACTCAGGTTTCTGCAACCTTTTAATAGTCATGGAGTGTCTGTGCAGGCGGGAAGGGATGCAATTGATCTATTTTCAAAATATCTTTCTTAAAACTAATGTTCTTAATTAATCATTGGAATGGTGTTTGTTATCAATGAGTTATTATTGATTGTCCAGCTCTGGTTAATTTAATTGGAACAGGGGGTTAATAAATAATATGCTGTGTTTGTGATCGCGGTCTTATTTATTTTTGCAAACGGTTATTGAGAGATAAATATAATACAAAGGCAAAACTGTGAGTTAAATAACGGAACAGAAATGGATGTTTCTATAGGAACACGGTTCATTGTTAATGAAAGGATAAATATGATAATAATTTGTTCTTTCTTACCGGGCGGATTATTTGTGAGCCCGGTAGCATATTGTCACAATACCGTGAACAGAAAACATGATCAGCGCTGTTTTCTGCGCGCGATCAACGTAAATTTATAATCATCGGTATTAAACGCATTACGGCTATATTCAAATACCTGACCGTCTTTCAAAAATCCGCGGGAGACTTTCTCCAGGATCGGTTTGTTTGCGCTGATCGCCAGCGTGCGGCTCATTTCTTCGGTTGGCATGATTGGGATCAGCTCCTGCTCGCTGCGATCAATGACCATCTGCTTCACCTCTTCAATAAAGTGATACTTGGAATTTTCCATCACCTGCCAGGTCAGGTCGGGAAAGAGCGTCAGCGGCATCCATGTCTCTTCGAGGGCGACGGGTTTTTGCTTAATGTAACGCACGCGTTTTACGTGCCAGACCCGGTTGTTCTCCGCCAGTTGTAACTGGTTGCGCAGAAAGTCGTCCGCCGGGATCACTTCAAAAACCAAAACGTCACTGTGGGTGTCAACATGGCGATCGGCGAGTTTTTCGTAAAAGCTGGTTAACTGGTAAATATCGTAATTGACCCGCTCTTCTTTCACATAGGTCCCGCTGCCCTGAATGCTTTCGATGATCTGCTGTTCGGTCAGTTGCTTGAGCGCCTGGCGTACCGTGACCCGGCTCACGCCAAACGCATGCTGCAATGCCTGCTCGGTGGGTAACGCGTCGCCTGCTTTCAGTTCGCCACGTTCAATCTGCTCGCGGATTCGGTCAGCAATCTGTCGGTATAACGGTTTTTGGCTCATCTTTTTACTTTTGTATGAATGAATTAATACGACTTCGTTGATTATGCCCGATCAATATCTCTTGTAAATAATACAAATTAAATACAAATTATTTTTCTTAAGTGAAAATGATCACATAAATGTATTGTTTCATCTGGCACAATTTCTGAAACATACAATGACAGTGTGAGGACTATGATGAACCTGACGACGTTAACCCACCGCGATGCGTTATGCCTGAACGCCCGGTTTGGCAGTCGTGAAGAGGCTATTCACGCGTTAACCCAGCGGCTCGTGCAACTGGGGAAAATTTCAGATTCCGATGCTTACCTTGAAGAAGTCTTTTTGCGTGAAAGTCAGGGGCCAACGGCGTTGGGAGAAGGGCTGGCGGTGCCGCATGGTAAAACGTCGGCGGTTAAAGAAGCGGCATTTGCCGTGGCCACCCTGCGCGAACCCATGATGTGGGAAGGGGTTGACGGGCCGGAAGCGGTGACGCTGATTTTTCTGCTCGCCATTCCGCCAGGCGAAGCGGGAAGCACCCATATGCAGTTGCTGACCGCACTCACCACGCGACTGGCGGATGATGACACCCGCGCGAGGATTCTGGCTGCGACCACGGCGGATGAGCTACTGTCGGCGCTGGACGACCAATATCAGGAAAGCGCTTTTCAGCCCTTACAGGATGCGCCGACCATCGTCTGCGTAACGGCGTGTCCGGCGGGAATTGCGCACACCTATATGGCGGCGGAGTATCTGGAAAAAGCGGGACGCAAACTGGGCGTGAACGTGTATGTGGAAAAGCAGGGCGCTAACGGAATTGAAGGCCGTCTTACCGCGCAGCAGCTCAACGCGGCAAAAGCCTGCATTTTCGCCGCAGAGGTGGCGATAAAAGAGAGTGAGCGCTTTGCGGGCATTCCTGCGCTGTCGGTGCCCGTCGCCGAACCTATCCGCCACGCCGAAGCATTGATCCAACAAGCGCTGGCGCTGGAACCCGCGCAGGGCGATCGCGCGGTTTACCAGGAAACGGCAGCGCCTAAGAGTCTAAAAACGGAGTTAAAACAGGCGCTGTTGAGCGGCATCTCGTTCGCCGTGCCGCTGATTGTCGCCGGGGGAACCGTACTGGCCGTGTCGGTGCTGCTGGCGCAAATGCTCGGCTTGCAGCATCTCTTCGATCAGGAGAACTCCTGGCTGTGGATGTACCGCAAGCTGGGCGGCGGGATGCTCGGCATCCTGATGGTGCCGGTGCTCGCCGCTTATACCGCCTATTCGCTGGCGGATAAACCCGCGCTGGCCCCCGGATTCGCCGCCGGCCTTGCCGCCAATATGATTGGCTCCGGCTTTCTCGGCGCGATCGCGGGGGGGTTGATCGCCGGATATCTGATGCGCTGGGTGAAAAACCATCTTCGCCTGAGCAGTAAATTCAACGGCTTCCTGACCTTCTATCTGTATCCGGTTATCGGCACCTTAGGCGCGGGCAGCCTGATGCTGTTTGTGGTGGGCGAGCCCGTTGCGTGGATCAACAACGCGCTGACCGCCTGGCTTAATGGGCTGAGCGGCGCCAATGCGCTGCTGCTTGGCGCGATTCTTGGCTTTATGTGTTCTTTCGATTTGGGCGGGCCGGTCAATAAAGCGTCTTACGCGTTCTGTCTTGGGGCGATGGCGAACGGCGTCTACGGCCCGTATGCCATTTTCGCCTCGGTCAAAATGGTGTCTGCCTTCACCGTAACGGCATCAACGATGCTGGCGCCGAGGTTGTTCAAAGAGTTTGAGATCGAAACAGGAAAGTCGACCTGGCTACTGGGGCTGGCGGGCATTACGGAAGGGGCAATTCCGATGGCGATTGAAGATCCGCTGCGGGTTATCGGTTCTTTTGTTCTGGGGTCAATGGTGACGGGCGCGATTGTTGGCGCGATGAATATTGGTCTTTCGACGCCGGGCGCAGGCATTTTCTCACTCTTTCTTTTGCATGACGCCGGATACGGCGGTTTCGTCGCCGCCGCAGGCTGGTTTGGCGCAGCGTTAGTGGGGACAGCGATATCGACCACCATCCTGCTGTTCTGGCGTCGTTATGCGGTAAAGCAGGGCAAGTATCTGACTAACAATGTGTTGCCATAAACGAACTAACAGGAAACGAAGATGAAAGCAGTATCTCGCGTTCACATTACGCCGCACATGCACTGGGATCGTGAATGGTATTTCACCACGGAAGCGTCACGTATTTTGCTGGTCAACAATATGGAGGAGATCCTGACCCGCCTGGAGCAGGATGCAGAGTATAAATACTATGTCCTTGACGGGCAGACGGCGGTGCTGGAGGACTATTTCGCCGTCAAAGCGGAAAATAAAGCGCGGGTAAGAAAACTGGTGCAGGCCGGAAAACTGATTATCGGCCCGTGGTATACCCAAACGGATACCACGCTGGTATCCGGGGAGTCGATCGTGCGTAATCTGATGTACGGTATGCGCGACTGCCTGGCGTTTGGCGAACCGATGAAAATTGGCTATCTGCCGGATTCGTTCGGCATGTCGGGGCAGCTTCCGCATATCTATAACGGTTTCGGTATTACCCGCGCCATGTTCTGGCGTGGTTGTTCGGAACGCCACGGCACCGATAAAACCGAATTTTTATGGCAAAGCGCGGATGGCAGTGAAGTGACGGCGCAGGTGCTGCCGCTGGGCTACGCGATTGGTAAGTACTTACCGGAGGACGAAGCCGGGCTGCGTAAACGTCTCGACAGCTACTTCGATGTGCTGGAGCGCGCGTCGCTGACCAAAGAAATTTTGCTGCCGAATGGCCACGATCAGATGCCGTTGCAGCAAAATATCTTTGCGGTGATGGATAAACTGCGCGAAATCTACCCGCAGCGTAAGTTTGTGATGAGCCGCTTTGAAGAGGTGTTTGAACACATAGAAGCCCGCCGCGAGCAGCTTGCCACGCTGAAAGGCGAGTTTATTGATGGCAAATATATGCGCGTTCATCGCACCATTGGTTCGACGCGGATGGACATCAAAATCGCCCATGCGCGCATTGAGAACAAAATCGTCAACATTCTTGAGCCGCTGGCGACGCTGGCCTGGACGCTGGGGTTTGAGTATCACCACGGCCTGCTGGAGAAAATGTGGAAAGAGATTCTGAAGAATCACGCCCACGACAGCATCGGCTGCTGTTGCAGTGACAAAGTACACCGCGAAATTGCCTCCCGTTTCGAGCTGGCTGAGGATATGGCCGACAACCTGATCTGTTTTTATCAGCGCAAAATCGCCGACAACATGCCGCAGAGCGATGCCGACAAACTGGTGCTGTTTAACCTGATGCCGTGGCCGCGTGAAGAGGTGATTAACACCACGGTACGCCTGCGCGCCAGCCAGTTCTCTCTGCGGGATGATCGGGGCAACGCCATTCCTTATTGCATTCGCCATGCCCGGGAGATCGATCCCGGTTTAATTGACCGCCAGATTGTGCATTACGGTAACTACGAGCCGTTTATGGAATTTGATATCCAGATCCAGCAGATTATCCCTTCAATGGGCTATCGCACGCTTTATATCGAACCGAACGCAGCGGGCAATGTGGTGAGCCCGACGGTTTCATCAGACGCGCTGCTGGAGAACGCGTTCTGGCAGATTACGGCGAATGATGACGGTACGCTGAACCTGCGCGATAAAGACAGCGGCGTGCGTTATCAGCGCATACTGGCGCTGGAAGAGGGGTCAGACGATGGCGATGAGTACGATTACTCCCCCGCCAGAGAAGAGTGGCTGCTTACTTCGACGACGGCAAAACCGGAATATGAAGTGATTCATGACGCATGGCAGAGCAGGGTTGTCATTCGCTATACCCTGGCGGTTCCGGCGAATCTTGCCGAACGCAGCGCACGGCAGCGCAACGGAACGTTAGGCGTGGAGATCGCCGTTACCCTGAGCCATAACAGCAGACGCATTGATGTTGAGGTGGCGCTGGATAATCAGGCTGACGATCACCGCGTGCGGGTGTTAATCCCCACGCCGTTCACGACGGATGTTGTGCTGGCGGACACCCAGTTTGGCGCAGTGACGCGTCCGGTACAGGACAGCGCGATGGAAAACTGGCAGGAAGAGGGGTGGAAAGAGGCGCCGGTACCGGTCTGGAATATGCTGAACTATGCGGCGCTTCAGGAAGAGAGAAATGGCCTCGCGCTTTTCACGGAGGGATTACGTGAATTTGAAGTTATCGGCGAAGGGAAGAAAACGTTCGCCTTAACGCTCCTGCGTGGGGTGGGGCTGCTGGGGAAAGAGGATCTACTGCTGCGGCCAGGGCGGCCTTCCGGCATCAAAATGGCGGTGCCGGATTCACAAATGCGCGGAATGCTACGCAGTCGGTTTAGCCTGTTCAGCTATAGCGGAACGCCTTTTAGCGCCGGTGTCGCGCAACAGGCGAAGGCGTGGCTGACGCCTGTTCAGTGCTATAACAAAATTCCCTGGGATGCGATGAAACTCAACAAGGCCGATGTTTGCGTACCGGAACATTACAGCCTGTTAACGATGTCGCCGGTGGGCTGCCTGTTAAGCGCGCTGAAAAAAGCAGAGGATCGCGATGATGTCATCCTGCGCCTGTACAATCCGTCCGAAACAACCTCATGTGATGCCACCGTTGCCTTCGGCAGAGCCGTTAGCGCATGTACAGAGACCATGATGGATGAACAGGCGTGCCCTGCGAAAGGAGAGGGCGCAAGTGGGGCTGGCCTCTTTCTGCCGGGGCAGTCCCGAACGTTTAGCTACACGCTTGCCTGAATCTCAGACAAACAGATTAAAGCCACGCTTAGCGTGGCTTTATTGTTAACGGAATAATAACAATCCGGTGTTAATTTCAATGGGCTTAAAAGTAAAATATTTGTGATTATTTTCATGGCGAATTGACCCTGTGGAAAATTACGCTGAAGCGTCTACGCTAAATAGTTGCAGACGGCAAAAGAATGTCGTCGATGATAACGTTAAATGAAATGCTGTTTTTTTATATATACCTTTCTATTAGATAACCGCCAACACCCTCAGAGATACATATGTGCAACATTGTTTTCACCGTGTTTACGCATTGTATACACCGTTAACGAATTTTGGTGTTTTTGATTTAAATCAATGTTTAATGCTTGGAAAAAGATGTCAAAACACGATAAATTGATCGCCGATCAAATTGGCCTGAAACTGGTAAATTAGCTATAAATTGATCAATGTCGAAAAATGCAAATTTGACTCAATAAAAACCTGTTTATTGTAGGGATTTTACGGCGTAATATATTTGCGGGATCAATTTAGGTTTTTTATTAACATGTTTGTAACTTTTTATCATTGCTGTTTCCTCTGATGATGAAACGGCAACGGTGAAGGGGAGCAAATAAATTTTATTGGGGCATGCGTGTGACCCTTTCTAACGGGGTTCACTCTCGGAGTCTTCATGCGATGAGCAAGGAGTCATGATGTTAGATATAGTCGAACTGTCGCGCTTACAGTTTGCCTTGACCGCGATGTACCACTTCCTGTTTGTGCCGCTGACGCTCGGTATGGCGTTCCTGCTGGCCATTATGGAAACGGTATACGTCCTTTCCGGCAAACAGATTTATAAAGATATGACCAAGTTCTGGGGCAAGTTGTTTGGTATCAACTTCGCTCTGGGTGTGGCTACCGGTCTGACCATGGAGTTCCAGTTCGGGACTAACTGGTCTTACTATTCCCACTATGTAGGGGATATCTTCGGTGCGCCGCTGGCAATCGAAGGTTTGATGGCCTTCTTCCTCGAATCCACCTTTGTAGGTCTGTTCTTCTTTGGCTGGGACCGTCTGGGCAAAGTCCAGCATATGTGTGTCACCTGGCTGGTGGCGCTGGGTTCCAACCTGTCTGCGCTGTGGATACTTGTGGCGAACGGCTGGATGCAGAACCCTATCGCATCGGATTTCAACTTCGAAACCATGCGTATGGAGATGGTGAGCTTCTCCGAACTGGTGCTTAACCCGGTTGCGCAGGTGAAATTCGTTCACACTGTGGCGTCCGGCTATGTAACCGGTGCAATGTTCATCCTCGGTATCAGTGCTTACTACCTGCTGAAAGGCCGCGACATCGCGTTCGCTAAACGCTCCTTTGCTATCGCCGCCAGCTTCGGGATGGCTGCTGTGCTGTCTGTTATCGTGCTGGGTGACGAATCCGGCTACGAAATGGGCGACGTGCAGAAAACTAAACTCGCCGCGATTGAAGCGGAATGGGAAACCCAGCCAGCGCCTGCTTCCTTCACTCTGTTCGGTATCCCGGATCAGGAGACGCAGGAAAACAAACTGGCTATCCAGATCCCTTACGCGCTGGGTATTATCGCGACTCGCTCCGTCGATACGCCGGTCATCGGTCTGAAAGACCTGATGGTGCAGCATGAAGAACGTATCCGTAGCGGGATGAAAGCCTACGCGCTGCTGGAAGAACTGCGTGCCGGTTCTACCGACCAGGCCGTTCGCGACCAGTTCAATAACGTGAAGAAAGATCTGGGCTACGGTCTGCTGCTTAAACGCTATACGCCGAACGTCACTGACGCGACCGAAGCGCAAATTGAGATGGCGACCAAAGACTCCATCCCACGCGTTGCGCCGCTGTACTTTGCGTTCCGTATCATGGTTGCGTGCGGCTTCCTGCTGCTGGCGATCATCGCGCTCTCCTTCTGGAGCGTCATTCGTAACCGCATCGGTGAGAAAAAATGGCTGCTGCGTGCGGCGCTGTACGGCATCCCGCTGCCGTGGATTGCTGTAGAAGCAGGCTGGTTCGTTGCCGAATATGGTCGTCAGCCGTGGGCGATCGGTGAGGTGCTGCCAACCGCCGTGGCGAACTCGTCACTGACGGTCGGTGACCTGCTGTTCTCCATGATCCTGATTTGCGGCCTGTATACCCTGTTCCTGGTGGCGGAGCTGTACTTAATGTTCAAGTTTGCACGCCGTGGCCCAAGCAGCCTGAAAACCGGTCGCTATCACTTTGAGCAGCCCAATGTGGCCTCTCAGCCGGCACGCTAAGACAGGAGTCGTCAAATGATCGATTATGAAGTATTGCGTTTTATCTGGTGGCTGCTGGTTGGCATTCTGCTGATCGGTTTTGCGGTTACCGATGGCTTCGACATGGGGGTGGGCATGCTCACCCGTTTCCTCGGTCGTAACGACACCGAGCGTCGAATTATGATCAACTCCATCGCCCCGCACTGGGACGGTAACCAGGTGTGGCTGATCACCGCCGGTGGCGCGCTGTTCGCCGCCTGGCCGATGGTTTACGCTGCGGCGTTTTCCGGTTTCTATGTGGCGATGATCCTCGTGCTGGCGTCCTTGTTCTTCCGTCCGGTCGGTTTTGACTACCGTTCCAAGATTGAAGACACCCGCTGGCGCAACATGTGGGACTGGGGCATCTTCGTGGGGAGCTTTGTGCCGCCGCTGGTTATCGGCGTGGCGTTCGGCAACCTGTTACAGGGCGTACCGTTCCATATCGACGAGTATCTGCGTCTGTACTACACCGGTAACTTCTTCCAGTTGCTGAACCCGTTTGGCCTGCTGGCAGGTATCGTCAGCGTAGGGATGATCATTACCCAGGGCGCGACCTATCTGCAAATGCGTACCGTGGGTGAGCTGCACCTGCGTTCCCGCACGACGGCACAGGTAGCCGCGCTGGTTACGCTGGTGTGCTTCGCGCTGGCGGGCGTATGGGTGGTTTACGGTATTGATGGTTATGTCGTGACTTCCGCGATGGATCATCACGCCGCATCTAACCCGCTGACCAAAGAAGTCGCGCGTGAAGCCGGTGCGTGGATGGTGAACTTCAACAGTACGCCGATCCTGTGGCTGGTTCCGGCGCTGGGCGTGGTTCTGCCGCTGCTGACTATCCTGACCTCCCGTATGGAGAAAGGAGCATGGGCGTTCCTGTTCTCTTCTCTGACTCTGGCCTGCATCATCCTGACTGCCGGTATCGCAATGTTCCCGTTTGTGATGCCTTCCAGCACCATGATGAATGCGAGCCTGACCATGTGGGATGCGACCTCCAGCCAGAGAACGCTGAACCTGATGACCTGGGTTGCGTTGGTGTTTGTACCGATCATTCTGATCTACACCAGCTGGTGTTACTGGAAAATGTTCGGCCGCATCACTAAAGAACATATTGAAAGCAACACCCACTCTCTGTACTAAGTAAGGAGCTAAAAATGTGGTATTTCGCATGGATTCTGGGAACGCTTCTTGCCTGTGCATTTGGGATAATCACTGCGCTGGCGCTTGAGCACGTAGAATCAGGTAAAGCCGGACAAGAAGACAGCTAATGACCAGTATTATCGCAACGTTGTATGCGGTAATGGATAAGCGCCCATTACGGGCGCTTTCCTTTATGCTGGCGTTAGTGTTGGCAGGCTGCATCTTCTGGGACCCGACGCGTTTCGCGGCGAAAACAAGCGAGCTGGAAATCTGGCATGGTTTTCTGCTGATGTGGGCCGTTTGTACGGGCGTGATTCATGGCGTAGGATTTCGTCCTCGCGCCGTTCACTGGCAAGGGATCTTTTGCCCGCTGCTCGCCGATATCGTGCTTATTGTTGGTCTGATTTTTTTCTTCTTTTGAATAAGAAGTATCCTTAAAAATTTATGGGTTTTCATAAGCCCATAAATTTTTACTCTCCCTTAACTTCCCCCCATTCCCAAGCCTCATTCGCGCGCGTATAGTAGCAACGTTTAAAAGCGTTAACTTTTTTTGCATTACCGGGATGTACAGTGAATATATTTCGATGGCCGGTTCGTGTCTATTATGAGGATACCGACGCCGGTGGTGTGGTTTACCACGCCAGTTACGTCGCTTTTTATGAAAGAGCACGCACAGAGATGCTGCGTCATCATCACTTCAGTCAGCAGGTGCTGTTGGCTGAACGGGTTGCCTTCGTGGTGCGTAAAATGACGCTGGAATATTATGCGCCTGCGCGACTCGACGATATGCTCGAAGTCCAAACTGAAATTACGTCAATGCGTGGCACCTCTTTGGTTTTCACGCAACGCATTGTCAACGCAGAGAACAACGTGCTCAACGAAGCGGAAGTTCTGATTGTTTGCGTTGATCCACTCAAAATGAAGCCTCGTGCGCTTCCCAAGTCTATTGTCGCGGAGTTTAAGCAGTGACTGACATGAATATCCTTGATTTGTTCCTGAAGGCAAGCCTTCTGGTTAAACTTATCATGTTGATTTTGATTGGTTTTTCAATCGCATCCTGGGCTATCATCATCCAGCGGACTCGTATTCTTAACGCTGCGGCGCGCGAAGCGGAAGCGTTCGAAGATAAATTCTGGTCTGGAATCGAACTGTCTCGCCTGTATCAGGAGAGCCAGGGGCGTCGTGATAGCCTCGCGGGTTCGGAACAAATCTTCTATAGCGGGTTCAAAGAGTTTGTGCGTCTGCATCGTGCAAACAACCATGCGCCGGAAGCGGTTGTTGAGGGGGCGTCCCGTGCGATGCGTATCTCCATGAACCGTGAGCTGGAAACATTAGAGACGCACATTCCTTTCCTCGGCACCGTGGGTTCCATCAGTCCGTATATTGGTCTGTTTGGTACGGTATGGGGGATTATGCACGCGTTTATCGCCCTCGGTGCGGTGAAACAGGCGACGCTGCAAATGGTGGCGCCGGGTATCGCGGAAGCGCTGATTGCAACGGCTATCGGTCTGTTTGCGGCGATTCCAGCGGTTATGGCCTACAACCGTCTGAATCAGCGCGTGAACAAGCTGGAACTGAATTACGACAACTTTATGGAAGAGTTCACCGCCATTCTGCACCGTCAGGCGTTTACCAGTAGCGAGAGCAACAAGGGGTAAGCCATGGCCAGAACGCGTGGACGAGGTCGTCGCGATCTCAAGTCCGAAATCAACATTGTACCGTTGCTCGACGTACTGTTGGTGCTGCTGCTGATTTTCATGGCGACGGCGCCGATCATTACCCAGAGTGTGGAAGTCGATCTGCCGGACGCGACCGAGTCGCAGGCCGTCAGCACCAATGACGATCCGCCGGTCATTATTGAAGTTTCCGGTATTGGGCAATACAGCGTGGTGGTTGAGAAAGACAGGATGGATCAGTTGCCGCCAGAGCAGGTTATTGCCGAAGCGAAAAGTCGCCTGGAGTCCAATCCGAAAACGGTCTTCTTAATCGGTGGCGCGAAAGACGTGCCTTACGATGAAATAATTAAAGCGCTGAACTTGTTACACAGTGCGGGCGTGAAATCGGTTGGCTTGATGACGCAGCCTATCTGATCTTCTGCGTCTCCGGGACGTAAAGATAGCAAGTAACAGGCGCACAGTTTTTGGGAACCGAGAGTGTCAAAGGCAACCGAACAAAACGACAAGCTCAAACGGGCGATAATTATTTCAGCGGTACTGCATGTCATCTTATTTGCAGTGCTGATCTGGAGTTCGTTCGATGAGCATATAGAGGCTTCAGCCGGGGGCGGCGGTGGTTCTTCCATCGACGCCGTCATGGTCGATCCCGGCGCAGTTGTTCAGCAGTACGATCGTCAGCAGCAGCAACAGGCGAGCGCGAAGCGTGCGGCGGAACAGCGTGAAAAGCAGGCGCAGCAGCAAGCTGAAGAGCTTCGCGAGAAGCAGGCGGCTGAACAGGAACGACTGAAGCAACTTGAGAAAGAACGTTTAGCCGCGCAGGAACAGGCGCGCGAGCAGGCGGAACAGCAGAAACAAGCGGAAGCGGCCGCGAAGAAAGCGCAGGAGCAGCAGAAACAGGCTGAAGAAGCGGCGGCGAAAGCCGCAGCGGATGCGAAAGCGAAAGCGGACGCGCAGGCTAAAGCAGCGGCGGAAGCGCAGAAGAAAGCGGAAGCTGAAGCGGTAAAAGCGGCTGCTGATGCGAAGAAGAAAGCCGAAGCTGAAGCGGCAAAAGCCGCCGCCGACGCGAAGAAAAAAGCGGAAGCGGAGGCGGCTAAGCAGGCTCAGGCAGAGGCCGCGAAGAAAGCCGCAGCAGAAAAGGCTGCTGCTGAAAAAGCGGCCGCAGAGAAGAAAGCTGCCGCCGACAAAGCCGCCGCTGAGAAAGCGGCAGCAGCAAAAAAAGCTGCTGCTGAGAAGGCTGCTGCCGATAAGAAAGCTGCGGCAGATAAAGCGGCTGCTGCGAAGAAAGCCGCAGCCGAAAAAGCCGCTGCCGCATCTGGCGTCGATGACCTGTTGGGCGATTTAAGCTCCGGTAAGAATGCGCCGAAAACCGGCGGCGGGGCGGCAGGAAGCAATGCTTCTCCTGCGGGGAGTGGTAATACTAAAAACAATGGCGCATCAGGCGCGGATATCAGCAACTATGCCGGGCAGATTAAATCGGCCATTGAAAGTAAGTTTTACGACGCATCGTCCTATGCAGGTAAAACCTGTACGCTGCGTATAAAACTGGCGCCAGACGGCCTGTTGCTGGATATTCAGTCTGAAGGTGGCGATCCCGCGCTTTGTCAGGCAGCGCTTGCTGCGGCCCGACAGGCGAAGATTCCAAAACCACCAAGCCAGGCGGTATACGAAGTGTTTAAAAACGCACCTCTGGACTTTAAACCGTAAGCTAAACTTTCCCCGTCACGGCGGGGAAAGAAACGCAACGAGAGTCGCTGGGTTCTGGTAGTTTTGTGTATTTGAGTTTGTTAACATTCTGCTAAATTATCGTGGGCTTTCCGCCCGGATAAGGGAGATATGATGAAGCAGGCATTACGAGTAGCATTTGGTTTCTTAATGCTGTGGGCAGCGGTGCTGCACGCAGAAGTACGTATCGAGATCACCCAGGGGGTGGACTCGGCGCGCCCAATTGGCGTTGTGCCATTCCAGTGGGCAGGGCCGGGAGCTGCGCCTGAAGATATTGGCGGCATCGTTGGCGCTGACCTGCGCAACAGCGGTAAATTCAATCCGTTGGATCGTTCTCGTCTGCCGCAGCAGCCGGGTACGGCGCAAGAAGTTCAGCCGGCGGCATGGTCTGCGCTGGGTATTGATGCGGTTGTTGTCGGTCAGGTGACTCCGAATCCTGACGGTTCCTACAATGTTGCTTATCAGCTGGTTGACACTGGCGGCGCACCGGGTACTGTACTGGCGCAGAACTCTTACAAAGTGAACAAGCAGTGGCTGCGTTATGCTGGCCATACTGCAAGTGATGAAGTGTTTGAGAAGCTGACCGGCATCAAGGGCGCATTCCGCACCCGTATCGCTTACGTTGTGCAGACTAACGGCGGCCAGTTCCCGTATGAGTTGCGCGTGTCTGACTACGATGGCTACAACCAGTTCGTGGTTCACCGTTCTCCGCAGCCGCTGATGTCTCCGGCGTGGTCTCCTGACGGCTCTAAACTGGCCTACGTAACCTTCGAAAGCGGTCGTTCCGCGCTGGTTATCCAGACGCTGGCTAACGGGGCTGTGCGTCAGGTTGCGTCGTTCCCGCGTCACAACGGCGCGCCTGCGTTCTCGCCGGATGGCAGCAAACTGGCGTTTGCGTTGTCTAAAACCGGTAGCCTGAACCTGTATGTGATGGACATTGGTTCTGGTCAGATTCGTCAGGTGACGGATGGTCGCAGCAACAACACCGAACCAACATGGTTCCCGGACAGCCAGAACCTGGCCTTTACCTCTGACCAGGCCGGTCGTCCGCAGGTGTATAAAGTTAACGTGAACGGCGGTGCTCCGCAGCGTATCACCTGGGAAGGTTCGCAAAACCAGGATGCGGATGTGAGCAGCGACGGTAAATTTATGGTAATGGTAAGCTCGGCGAATGGTCAGCAGCACATTGCCAAACAAGATCTGGTAGCGGGTGGCGTACAGGTTCTGTCGTCAACGTTCCTGGATGAAACGCCAAGTCTGGCACCTAACGGCACTATGGTAATCTACAGCTCTTCTCAGGGGATGGGATCCGTGCTGAATTTGGTTTCTACAGATGGGCGTTTCAAGGCGCGTCTTCCGGCAACCGATGGTCAGGTTAAATTCCCTGCCTGGTCGCCGTATCTGTGATAATAATTAATTGATTAGTAAAGGAATCATTGAAATGCAACTGAACAAAGTGCTGAAAGGGCTGATGATCGCTCTGCCTGTTATGGCAATTGCTGCATGTTCTTCCAACAAGAACGCCAGCAATGACGGCAGCGAAGGCATGCTGGGTGCAGGCACTGGTATGGATGCGAACGGCAGCGGCAACATGTCTTCTGAAGAGCAAGCGCGTTTGCAGATGCAGCAATTGCAGCAGAACAACATCGTTTACTTCGATCTGGACAAGTACGATATTCGTTCTGACTTCGCGGCAATGCTGGATGCGCACGCTAACTTCCTGCGTAGCAACCCGTCTTACAAAGTCACCGTAGAAGGTCATGCGGACGAACGTGGTACTCCTGAGTACAACATCTCCCTGGGCGAACGCCGTGCTAACGCTGTTAAGATGTACTTGCAGGGTAAAGGCGTTTCTGCTGACCAGATCTCCATCGTTTCTTACGGTAAAGAAAAACCCGCAGTACTGGGTCACGACGAAGCGGCTTACGCTAAAAACCGTCGCGCCGTACTGGTTTACTAAGAGAATTGCATGAGCAGTAACTTCAGACATCACCTGTTGAGTCTGTCGTTACTGGTTGGCATAGCGGCCCCCTGGGCCGCTTTTGCTCAGGCGCCAATCAGTAGTGTCGGCTCAGGCTCGGTCGAAGACCGCGTCACTCAACTCGAGCGTATTTCGAATGCTCACAGCCAGCTTTTAACCCAACTCCAGCAACAACTCTCTGATAATCAGTCCGATATTGATTCCCTGCGTGGTCAAATCCAGGAAAGCCAGTATCAGCTGAATCAGGTTGTTGAACGGCAGAAGCAGATCCTGCTACAGATGGACAGTCTGAGCAGCGGTAGCGCAGCGACGCCATCGGCGGGCGGCGAGCAAAGCGGGGCGGCAACCGCAACACCTGCGCCTGGCGCGGGCGCGGCGACGTCAGGCGCGCCGGTACAAAGCGGCGACGCCAATACCGATTACAATGCGGCAATTGCTCTGGTGCAGGATAAGTCCCGCCAGGATGATGCGATTGTGGCGTTTCAGAACTTCATCAAAAAATACCCGGACTCAACTTATCAGCCGAATGCCAATTACTGGCTTGGCCAGTTGAATTACAACAAAGGTAAAAAAGATGATGCCGCATTTTATTTTGCCTCGGTAGTCAAAAACTATCCGAAGTCACCAAAAGCGGCTGACGCGATGTACAAAGTCGGCGTCATCATGCAGGACAAAGGCGACGCGGCAAAAGCCAAAGCGGTTTATCAGCAGGTTATCAGTAAATACCCTGGCACTGATGGCGCAAAACAAGCGCAAAAACGTCTTAACGCGATGTAATGCACACCACGCGACCAGAAATCGCGTTATTTCTGGTCTCGTCGTGCGATTCCTAAGCAGTTGAGTGATCTACATCGAAATTTTTGTTGCGCTGAAATCTGAAATCAGTAATATATGCCGCCGTTGCCAGGGGATCTCAAACAAACCGAAAGCAGCGCAAAAGTGGGTCGTTAGCTCAGTTGGTAGAGCAGTTGACTTTTAATCAATTGGTCGCAGGTTCGAATCCTGCACGACCCACCACTTTAAAGATGGAAACATCTTACCAGCGTAGTATCGGGTGATTAGCTCAGCTGGGAGAGCACCTCCCTTACAAGGAGGGGGTCGGCGGTTCGATCCCGTCATCACCCACCACTCGGGTCGTTAGCTCAGTTGGTAGAGCAGTTGACTTTTAATCAATTGGTCGCAGGTTCGAATCCTGCACGACCCACCAGTTT